>NZ_QGLR01000013.1:0-253984 GCF_003202655.1 Gilliamella apicola
CAGACCACAATTGAACTCCACCGCACTGGTTCGGTAAAGCCGCTGCCAAACAAAAGGGAACTGGCTAAATAGGGTATCATCAACTAAGGTTAATAGCTCTTCACCGGTTAACATTGATACCGGATCGTTGTCTTTTCTATGTTCTTTTCCTTTTGTATTTTTTTTTCCATTTTGCGTTTTTGGCGAGGTATTTTTTATATTTTTATTGTTGTTTAATGTAAGGATGTTTTCATCTTTGCCAGCATTCGTCACTACGTTAACTGATTTCTTACTTTCATTTTTAACAACCGTTTTTAATCCGGTCGCTTCAGCTGTTGTACCGCCTACCTTTGTCACTGAAGCTTTTAGCTGTTTTTTATTAAAAAACTGGATAAAACGTTCAGGAAGCGAACCAATTATTTCCGCAGTAGTTGCTTTTGCAACCGAAGTTTTGGTTGATATAAAACTCTTGCCTTTTTCCAGTAAATTAGCGGTGGTTCGACTGATTGTTGAAGAAGAGGTTCGTAAAACGCTTGCAGCAATAGGGATAGCTTTTCCCATTACATAGCATTCGGCAAAAAACTGCGCCACATCAATGGCAAAATCAAAAAAATCTTTACCCAATAAATAAGCTTTATCTTTTGGCGACTGTATTTCATACCAATACTCAAGGGCGGCCGTGATAATATACAGATATACTTCATCTTGAACAAAAAAATAGACGTCTTTTATTTCGTTTTCTGTTTTGGGTGTTTCTGATGGCTCTTGAGTTTGGAATAATGACTGACACGATTCCAATAATTTCTTACCGGCAGCTTGCGCAAGAAATGGATTTGTTGGGGTAAGTAGTGAAGCATATATTGCCCCGTGGTCAATCATGAAATCCCATCCATCGATGACGGACTCTATACTTTCACCGGTTTTTTCTACCGCGCGATCCGCAACCCCCTCAAAAAAATCACCACCGACTGCCGTTGCTAATGGGATTTCCTCTGATATGGGATTATCGTAAATTCGTTGAGTGGCTTCAGCCATAGCTTTATCAAAGATTTGCCACCGTTGCTCATGGACATTGTCCCATTCGGATTCTAAAAATTCAGATAAATGTTGAATAATACGTTTATAACCATTTAGCCACTCATCAACTTGTTGTTGATTTGTAAAGGGGTCCATACGAATATAATAACGCTTGCCGGGTTGACAGCCATCAATAACTGCCCGGCCGTTATCATCCAATTCAAATGGGATTGCATTTTCTTCATCGGGAAAATATTCAATATGGGACATGTTATTTGCGCCCCATTTATTCGGAACGATTTTGGCTAATTGTGGTATAAGTTGCCCTTTCAAGTTACCGACTTTAATAAATCGTTTACCGTCAGGCTGTTGGGCTGCATCTACAGGGGCATCGGAAAATACAGAGGTTGAGATATCAAATCCATATTGAATAATAATCTGTTTATTTAAAGGACACTGCGCGGTTACTCCATTTTTATCCTTATATTCTTCTTGTGGATATCTCCAGGGGGTAAGCCTCCTTCCTATTTCCTCCGCCCTTTCTTCCATGGTTTTACTGAGCTTATCATTTAATGCTAATATTTGAATGCTGCTTGCCACACCACTTTCTTGTAATTTCTTTTTATATTTAGAGTGAGCAGAGTAGTCGATATCGTCTAAAATACGAGAGAAACGCGCTAAGACAGACTGTAAAACTTCTTGTTTTAGATTCTTTTTATCCATATTTTACATCCCTGTGAGGTATTGAGTTTTTATAATGTGTATTTAATTAGCTGTTGAACTGCTTTACTTACGCCGTTTTCACCCTTTTCAATAACAAGATGCGATAATAGATGTACTAGCTTTTTATGTATAATCTCCTCATCAAATTGAAAATAGTAGGTTGGATACTCTTCCTGCAAACATTGAATAATATTATCAATTAAAGGTGTCTTATTTTTTTGCAATAGATAATCGGTAAGTTCAGCCGGCACTTGCCACCAAGGGGAAACTTGCGCCTCTACCTGTAGTGGAACAAAAACAGTAAAAGGTTCACCATTGATCCAGTAAAAGGCAAACGCCGGTAATACCTCAGCCCAACTATCGGCCATAAAACGGATTTGTTCAGCCAAATAGGTACCATCCCAGTAGCGAAAAAAGACCGTTTCACCATCAGGCATAATCACTTGGGTTAAACTGCGCAGATGAGCACAAATCGATTCAAAGGGCAAATGTGAACGTGCCAACCACCCCCAATTCTGATATTCAGTTTGGCTAACCCAATTTAAAAACGGACTATTTTCATCAAGTTGGACAATCATTGGCATCACACTATGCCAATTAGTATAGGGCGTACCGGTATAAAGCCCATGAGGAGTTTGCGAGCCATCAGTCACATAATAGTTTTTCACTGACTGCGCATCACTGACATTCGATAACACAGCGTAAAGCGGCATCTTTGCCGTGGCTGTTATTTGACGCCAGTCTGATAGTGCAAGCTTAGTCATCTTGACCTCTTAATCAACACCGATAATCGATAATGTTATTGACTTGATTATAGGTGCTTTAAAAGTATAAGGCAATTATATGATTGGTCTAATAGCGAATAAAATTTAAGCTAATTCATCGCATGAATATTGAACAATAAATGCAAATATAGCTGTTTGAGGATATCAAACGTCACCCTATAGGATAATACCGTTGCTGAAGCGACATTTAAGACAATAAAAACTGAATTTATCAAAAATAAGATATTCACCAATACGAATGAACTACGACAACGTTTTTCTGCTTATGCATATTGGTAAAACAACAATCGGCGGCATTCACCATTAGGTTATTTGACGCCGATGGCATTTAATAAACAGTTACCCCTTAATTTTGTTGTATGAAAAAGTGTAGACATTCCACATCATTCCAATAAAATTAAGTATCTCATTATAATATCCCATATTACCTTCCTCCGGCGAAAAATAGTCGCCTTCTCCTTTAAAATAGGCTCTAATTTCATTGTTGTTTACTGCTTGTTCAAATTTACCTATTATGGTCACCTCTCCTTGGTAAAGTGATATTGGTTATACAAAACCTATCACTTACTTTTTACAAACGACATTTGCATAAGAAGAGTTATACATAGAACCGATCAACCTAAAAGAATAACTAACAACATAACCATCATGGCAATGAACAACGAATCCCCATTGAGAATCAGTTTTATTGATTTCTTTAGTCCAATAACGACCGGAAAAAGTTGCTGTATCAATAGGATCTTCTCGCCAATTTGAATCAGGATAACTATTTTTAGTCGCCCATCCCCATTCTCCAAATACTGAATCACCTATCTTTCTTGTATAACTATTACTAATATGGTCTGCACTGGTTAGATTATAATAGTCATAGGATCGTGGTGAATTAGAAAGATCTGCCATAGTTAACATATTATCTTGTCCATTACAAATTTGTACTGCTTGATCATAAGTATATTTACCATTGTGGGGAACAACCCACATCCTGGTTACATCAAAGGTATATTGATGGACAATATTATTATCTCTAATTAGTTTCGCATTTATTGTAACGGCACCTGTGGGTTTATCATTTAGCGTAATATAACCTTGATCATCTACACTTACATTACCGCCAGGATTAACGGGGATAGAAAACTCATAATCCGTTTGGGCACCGGTCATCACTAATTGAAATTTGGCGCCAGAAAAACCTGTAGTTGGAAATATTTTGCCTGATGATGCGGCCGGATTGGCTTTATATCCCCAATTAGGTACATAATCAACAGAGTAACCTCCACCATTATTTGGATTGGGTTGGGAAAAATTAGGATCATTCCAATTATAACCATCCGCAGAATTAATCCCGACCCATTGATAGCCTGATTTGGATTCTGTTGAATAAGGTTTGGCATAGCATAACTTAGATTTTGATGCGATTTTGTATAATTTAGTTATCGCTACTGCCTCACTTTCATTTGGGTTACCATATTCAGAATAAGTTTTTACTGAGGTTGTTATTGTCAACGTTAACGGCATCGCATAACCACTTCCACAACCAATTATGTTCAGTTTATCGCTATCAGCAATTCTTATCCCATTATTATCAAACCACTGGTAAATCGTCTGTCCAACGGCAAATGGTTGGCTATGACTTATACTATCTCCTTCGGCATCATCATAATTAGATGAATTATCTAAATCATTGGCGGTATAGTTTTTGATAATAAAATCGCTTAATTTAGTAAAACCATCAAATTCATTGATATTTGTATCACTTAAATTATGAGTGCTTGAACTGTAAAAAACACCATTTAAGATAAAGCCATGTTTTTTGGCAGCTGCTGTTATATCGACAACTTTCGGTTTACTACCAACAATGATATTTATGGTATGTGCTGTAAGTGCATGACTTTTTTGACTGACCGTTAAAATACATAACGTCAATAAAAGTAGAATGATTGGTTTATTACTAAAATTAATCGAATTTAAATGATGGGTTAGGCAGGTTTGGTGTTTGGTGTTTGGTGTTTAAAATTATAATTCATAATGACAATCCTGTCAAGTAACTTAATGTTTTATATGATTTTTTAAGATGCAATGACTAAATATAAACCAGATTTTGTATTTAAAATCAGCGGGAAGTATAGTGACAAAAAAAAATCTAAGCAACTGCTTTTAAATTTTAATTTGTTAACTTTTGTAAATGTTATTATTAATTTAAAATTTTAAAGTATAGCTTTGAATCTTAGAGAATCGTTCCTCAACTTTTTTATGGAAAATGACTGCCTACACGGCATTAATCGGTCGATGCGGTCGCAAGTGCCAACGCTCAATTTCTAAACTACCTACACGGCATTAATCGGCTGGCTGTCAGAGTCATTTAGCTAGTGAATTTTCTAAACTACCTACACGGCATTAATCATTTACCGAAATGGGTAATGCAATGGCTATGGATTTCTAAACTACCTACACGGCATTAATTGAATTTATGGCAGAAAATGAAGAGCAGGCAATTTTCTAAACTACCTACACGGCATTAATCATGTTTACGATAAAAATGCATTATGCAGCTGATTTCTAAACTACCTACACGGCAGTAATCTAGCTGGTTCATATAAATTACACACAACATCGTTTCTAAACTACCTACACGGCAGTAATCGTTGACGTTCAAAAATTCCGATATGCCCATTTTTTCTAAACTACCTACTCGGCAGTAATCAATGTCTCACTGCGTACGTTAAATCTTGAACTTTTCTAAACTACCTACTCGGCAGTAATCAATGACCTTGTCACAGCATCACTAGAATTCAATTTCTAAACTACCTACTCGGCAGTAATCTAGAACACGATATAATATAAACATAGTTTGCAAGAAGTAAAAGTGGATTTTTACTTACAAAAACCCTTTTTTTTGACAAATTTATATTTTATTGATTTTTAATAATTTTATTTTTAGTCAAAAAAAAGGTTGGCAATAGCATGATGTTGGCTGAAAAAAACTTCCTCAACTTTTGGGAAAATTTGTTTAAAAAAGATTTCTTTTTGTTTTTTTGAGTGTACAATCAAAATCATCCACAAAAAGAGGTAACGTTATGTTATATAATAACAAATCCGGGCAATCTCACCACGATAATCACGATCATTGTCATGGCGATTGTCATAATATTGCTCATAATCATTCACATGATTCTCACCATTCTCAGGAAACTAGTCACACCGCATGCTGTGATGGGCATGATCATAGCTCATCACAAAAATGTGATATTGAAGATCCCCCCGAAGACCCAGAGCGGAGTAGCCAAGGCGTTAAGTTAACTTGGAAAATTCAAGGTATGGATTGCGCTCATTGCGCCAGCAAAATCGAAAACGGTGTTAAAACACTGCCTAATATTAATCAAACCAAAATCATATTCTCAACCGAAAAATTAATCGTTTTTGTTCCTAAGCATGATGGTGCAGTAATCAAGATGATTGAAGATAAGGTTACAGAACTAGGCTATACGCCGATTTTTGAGTCGAGCCCTGCTCATCACCATGAACATTCACATAGTTTTGATAAAAAGGCATTTATTCCATTAGCGGTTTTAGGTGCATTGATTGTGGTTAGTTATCTCATTTTGTTGGTGAATAAAACCGCAGGTGAATATGCGTTTATTGTGACAGCTGTAGTTGGGATTATCCCAATTTTCAAGGAAGCCATTGTTTTAACCCGTAGTGGTACGCCGTTTGCGATTGAAACACTAATGAGTATTTCGGCAATGGGTGCACTGTTTATTGGTGCAGCCGAAGAAGCCACCATGGTAATCTTTCTGTTTATGATAGGCGAGATGCTGGAAGGCTTTGCAACCAGTAAGGCAAAAAAAGGCATCTCATCACTGGCGGAGTTAATGCCTGATGAGACGGTGATTATTATTGATGGTAAAAGGAAAACAGTTGCTAGTCATACCTTAAAACCAGATGATATTATCGAAATTTCATCCGGCGGTCGATTACCAGCTGATGTTATTTTGGTTAGCGAACAAGCCAGCATTGATGAAAGTGCGTTAACCGGTGAGTCCATTCCGGTTAATTATTTAAGTGGCGATAAAATTTTAGCCGGGTCGTTAGTGGTCGATAATACCATTCAACTTAAGGTGATTTCAGAATCGGGGCAAAATGCTGTCGATCGTATTTTACAGCTGATTGAAGATGCCGAGGATCGTAAAGCGCCAATAGAGCGGTTTATCGATAAGTTTAGCCGTTATTATACGCCGGCGATTACATTATTTGCGTTTTTAGTGATCCTAATTCCACCATTGTTGACCGGCGCTGATTGGTATACTTGGATATATCGAGGGTTGACGTTGTTGTTAATTGGTTGTCCTTGTGCGTTAGTAATATCAACTCCAGCGGTGATTACCTCGGCCTTGTCTAGTGCGGCCAAATATGGGGTATTAATTAAGGGCGGTGCGGCACTTGAGCATATTGGTTCGATTAAAATGTTGGCGTTTGATAAGACAGGAACATTAACCGAAGGTAAACCACAAGTGACTGATGTCATTAATCGACACTGTTCTAACGAGGAGCTGCTAGCGATTGTTGCGGCGGTTGAAAGCGGCTCACACCATCCTTTAGCTAAAGCATTAGTCGATTATGTTAAGCAACAGCCGATCGAGTTTGCTGAAGCAAATAATCGTAAAGCAATTGCTGGTGTTGGGATACAAGGTGAATTAAATCAGCAAACCTATTTTGTTGTGTCGCCAAATAAGATCGAGACAGTGTCAACTGCGCTTAATGCCGAGGATGCTCATACGATTACTCAGCTTGAAGATGGTGGTAAGACGGTTGTAGTCGTTACCACCAGTCAACAGTTGCTAGGGATTATTGCTTTGCAAGATGTACTGCGTAGTGATGCTTTACCGGCTATCACTGAACTTAAGCAACTTGGTTTGCAAACCTTGATGTTAACTGGCGATAATCAACGCGCCGCAAAAGCAATTGCCGGTCAATTAGGTATGGAGTATCGTGCTGAGCTATTGCCGGCAGATAAGTTGGCCAAAATCGAAGAGATTGGTCGGCAGACTCCGATTGCGATGATTGGTGATGGCATTAATGATTCCCCTGCAATGAAAGCCGCCACAGTCGGAATTGCCATGGGCAGTGGGACTGATGTTGCACTCGAAACGGCGGATGCGGCGTTGACTAAAAACAGTTTGTTAAGTTTGCCAATGTTGATTCGCTTAACTCGCTTTGCTAATCGAAATATTAAGCAAAATATTACCATTGCTTTGGGAATTAAGTTGATATTTTTAATCACTAGTTTATTTGGCGTGACAGGGCTTTGGTTAGCGGTGTTAGCTGATTCTGGCACCACGGCAATTGTTACCGCTAATGCTTTGCGGTTATTGAGAATTAAAAAATAGGTAATAATTTTATCATGCCCCATTTATGTTTAAATGGGGCAATTTTGTGACAGCGACTATTGACTATTTATTCATCACTCCTTAATGAAATTTCGCCACCGATAAACGCCTTGGTTTCGCCATTTTGTTCTAAAAGTAATGCACCCTGCTCATTGATACCTTTAGCAACACCGCGGATCACATTGTCACCAATTAATAATTTAACTGGGCGATTAACAAAATTGTCAAGTCGTTGCCAATCATTAAGAAATGGTGTTAAACCGTGTTGTTCAAAGTCACGAAGTTTGGTTTTGAGGTTTTTAGCTACCTTTGCTACCAGCAAATTGCGATCAACTTTACCTAAATTAGCCCATTTTTGGTTGACGATGTTGGGATCGGGGTTGGTCATCATTAAGTTGACCCCCACACCAATAACAACATGCGCGCAATCACCGGTTTTACCCGCAAGTTCGACTAATATGCCTGCAAGTTTTTGATCATCAAGATACAAATCATTAGGCCATTTAACTTTGATATCTTGACCAGAGATTTCCCGTAATGTATCAGCCATCACAATACCAACCACTAAACTTAGTCCCATAGCAGCTGCAATACCTTGATCAAGTCGCCAATACATCGAAAAGTAAAGATTACTGCCAAACGGTGCGAACCATTGTCGCCCTCGTCTACCTCGAGCTTTAGATTGAAACTCGGCTACACAACTGTCGCCTGTTTGTAATTTTTCAATATTATTTAATAGATATTGGTTGGTCGAGTCGATGATCGGCAACACCTCTACATGACTATCCTCACCATAATTTTCGTCGATTTTGACTTTATCGAGTAAGTCAATTGGTGATGCTAAACAGTAACCTTTACCTTGTACGGATGATAAGGTGATGCCCCAATCTCGTAGTACTTTGATATATTTGTTGATGCCAGCACGGGTAATGCCAAATTGGTTGGCAAGTTCCTCACCTGAGTGAAACTGTCCATCAGCTAATATATTGATTAATTTCAATGGATTTTGGTTACTGCGCATTCAATCCTCACTTTTTGAGCAATAATAAAACAACAAAATAGAGTGAAATTATAGCAAAACTAATAAATAAGTAAGTATTGCTTAATGTGTCCATTATAAAAGCTATCACAGCCGGAGCAACTAGACTTCCGAGCGTATTGGTTAATAGCATGGCTTGGTTCATCGATACAATTTCTTGTTTGCGAACACATGAGCAAGCCCACGCCATGGAGATTGGATAAATGGTGTAAATGGTGGCACCAAGTAGAATAATGGCTAATACACCATAAACGTTGAATATCAGCAAGCCACAGGCGATCATCATGAAAATTGATTCAACTAACAATACAATACGGCGACCAAACCTATCTGCACACCAGTTAGCCGGCATTTGGGCAATCACACCAGAAAGTATTAGTAGTACCATCCAATTGGCGACTTGGTTATCACTGTAGCCCAGATGTGAATAGTAGGCAGGCATTAACGAATAGAGTGAACCAATTAACATACCGGCAATGGCACAACCAATTAAGCCAACGCGAGAAGGTTTATACATTATCATTGGCATAATGTTGAAACTGCTTTTTTTCTTCTTCGGTAATTTGTAATGGGTTAACAATATAAATAAGATGGCTAATCCCATTAATACGGCAATCACTAAACCAAAATAGAGAACCTCTTGCGGAAAATATTGCAGCAATGCTTGTCCTAATACGGTACCTAAGTAGTAAGTAGTCAAATATACAGCAAGCATTTTTCCTCGAGTGCGTACTGTACCAGTGACTAAAATACAACTTTCAATCACCACCCAAGTGACAGCACAAGCGATCCCAATGAAAAATCGCCAGATAGCCCAGCTGTAAAAATCCATTGAGAAGCTTAAACCGATAGTCGCAATTGCAAAGATGATACAACTGTAGGTGTAAGTAAATCTGGCATTAAATCGGCTAATAAACCAATTTGCCATGATGGTACCTACTAAGTTACCAGTAAAATAGCTTGAGCCAACTAAGCCTATCTGCCCTAGCGAAAATTCTTCACGCACAAGCCATAGTGGCACTTGGGTATTGAGTGCCGATAAAGCGATGGTAACAAATAGTAGACTCGTTAATAAAATAGGAAATGAATACGAATGTTTCATAAGTTTGTAAGTAATTTTGTTGTTTTTAGGACGTATTTATAAAAATTTATCCACGTCAATTTCACCTGTCGCTCCCATAAATCGAATTTCAGGCGATAGGTGCACCGAGAACTTTTGCAATACTGCATTGATGATATAACGCGCTAATGCGACAACATCTTGCGCGGTCGCATTATCTTTATTGACTAATACCAGAGCTTGTTGTTGATGCACTGCTGCACCACCAATTTGGTATCCCTTTAGACCACACTGATCAATTAACCAACCGGCAGCTAATTTTATTTGATCTGCTGTTTGTGGATATATAGGCATTGTTGGATATTTTTCAAGTAGTTTATCCGCAAGTTTTTTATCGACTATCGGATTTTTAAAGAAGCTTCCACCATTACCTAGTACATTAGGATCAGGCAATTTGCTTCGACGGATTTCACACACTTTATCAAAGATCATTTTAGGGGTGACGCTATTTGCATCAAAATTTCTTAATTCACCATAAGTTAGCACTGGATTCCACTGTTTTGGTAATTTGATACCAACATAGACAACGGCATAATCATTGGCATATTTTTGTTTGAAGATGCTTTCACGATAGCCATATTGACCATCAGTGACAGTTATAATTTTACCGGTTGAAAATTCAAGTAATTCAACATAATCCGCGACTTTTTGAAATTCAACCCCATATGCGCCAATATTTTGGATGGGTGCAGAACCAACACAACCGGGTATTAAAGCCAAGTTTTCAAGGCCTGGGATGTTCTGGTTAATAGTGTTAGCAACTAAATCATGCCAATATTCGCCGGCCCCCACTTTTAAATGCCAGTGAGTCGCGCTTTCGGTTATGGTTAATCCTTTAATTCGATTAACTATGATTGTACCAGCAAAATTTTCAGTAAATAATGTATTACTGCCCTGTCCAATAATTATAAAAGGTTGATTATCGAGATTGTTTTTCCAAACTTGCATTAGTTGTTCAACAGTTGTGACTGTTTCGACCCGGTTGGCATAAACATCTAGAGCAAATGTATTAGGAATTTTTTGGTTCATTAATGACTACCTTTTATAAAAAATACTTTTAAATTCGATTCAACCAATTTTATTTGACGCTTTTGATAGACATTCAGTATTTAGAATTAATCAATCAATGCGTTATCAATTTTTGATAAAACACTTTATTCAATTAAAGCTTATTTATTTGCTATCTTAACACAATGCAAAACGATCTTTTATGGATTAAACTATTTTTTTACTTATCTTGACTTTTTATTTATTGATAAAAATGTCAAAAGATTAGCCAAATAATCAATGAATATGAGCTAATCCCTTTTTTGTTTTTTTTTATCATGTATTATAGCTAACCAAACGAACTTTTTTATAAATTTAGTTATAATCTATTTTACTCAGCCTTATGGTAAACGTTATTATTATTTTATAAAATTCGAGAAATAAGTTATCGATCACGGTTTTAAATGAATTTATGCTTCAAGATGGTAGCTCTGTTTTATGGTAGTTGAGATTTAGAGGAAATTATGAAAAGAGTTTTTATTATGATCCTCGATTCCTTCGGGATCGGCGGTGCAGAAGATGCCAAAAAGTATGGCGATGAAGGTTCGGATACTTTAGGTCATATTGCCGAAGCTTGTGCTTTAGGTAAAGCAGATCATGGTCGACAAGGCCCATTAAAATTACCTAATTTAGGGAAATTAGGTTTGATCGAGGCCGCTTATGAATCTACAGGTGCATACCCTAAAGGAATGACTACCGAAGGTGATGTAATTGGTGCTTATGGTTATGCCAGTGAAATTTCATCTGGTAAAGATACGCCATCTGGTCATTGGGAGATCGCTGGCGTTCCTGTGTTGTTTGATTGGGGTTATTTTACTAATACTACTAACAGCTTTCCTCAAGAATTATTAGATAAGATTGTTAAACGTGCTAATTTGCCGGGCTATCTCGGTGATTGCCATTCATCGGGGACTGTGATTCTTGATGAGCTTGGCCTTGAGCATATGGCTACGGGGAAACCTATTTTTTATACCTCTGCTGATTCAGTGTTTCAAATTGCCTGCCACGAAGAGACTTTTGGTCTAGATAAGCTTTATGAAGTTTGTGAAATTGCGCGTGATGAGCTTAATAAAGGCGATTATAATATCGGCCGCGTTATTGCTCGACCATTTTTAGGTAATAAGCCGGGTGAATTTGTTCGTACCGGCAATCGTCATGATTTAGCTGTCGAACCACCAGCACCAACAATGATTAAAAAACTGGTTGATGAAAAACAAGGTACAGTAGTGTCAATTGGTAAAATTGCCGATATCTATGCCGAAGTGGGGATTACCAAAAAAGTTAAAGCAACAGGTATTGAAGCGTTATTCAATGCATCATTAGAAGAAATCAAACAAGCGAAAGATAACACGATTGTTTTTACCAATTTTGTTGATTTTGACTCATCTTATGGTCATCGACGTGATGTTGCTGGTTACGCTGCGGCGTTAGAATATTTTGATAGCCGTTTGCCTGAGATGTTAGCGCTTATTGAACCTGGTGATCTTTTAATTATTAGTGCTGATCATGGTTGTGATCCAACTTGGTCTGGTACAGATCATACTCGTGAACATATTCCAGTTTTAGTTTACGGTGATAGCGTTCCGGTGGGATCACTTGGTCATCGTAAAACATTTGCTGATATCGGGCAAAGTGTTGCCGATTATTTTGATTTATCACCAATGGATTATGGCGAATCATTTATTAGCAAATAATGATTTGTTTTGTTGAGTTCGTTTTTTAGTAATTAATCAGGAGAGTTAAATGCCTACCCCACATATTAACGCCGCCGATGATGCTTTTGCTCAAACGGTTTTGATGCCCGGCGATCCATTACGAGCTAAGTTTATTGCCGAAACTTTTTTAGATAATGCGAAAGAAGTAACTAATGTTAGAGGAATGCTTGGTTTTACTGGTCACTATAAAGGTAAACAAGTTTCCGTGATGGGGCATGGTATGGGTATTCCATCTTGTTCTATCTATACAACTGAATTGATTAAGTTTTATGGTGTTAAAAACATCATTCGTATCGGTTCATGTGGCGCAATTAGCCCTGATGTCAATCTTGGTGATGTGGTTATTGGTATGGGCGCCTGTACGGATTCTAAAGTAAATCGTTTGCGTTTTAAAAATCATGATTTTGCCGCCATTGCTGATTTTGGTCTTGTTTGTAATGCAGTTAATGCAGCGAAACAATTAAATGTGAATGTTAAAGTTGGTAATATTTTTTCAGCTGATCTATTTTATAGCGTCGAGCCTGATCTTTTCGATATTATGGAAAAATACAATATTTTAGGTGTCGAAATGGAAGCGGCGGGTATTTATGGTGTGGCAGCAGAATATGGCGCCAAAGCGTTGGCAATTTGTACCGTATCGGATCATATTCGAAAAGGTGAAGCGATGTCTTCCGAACAGCGTCAGCTTGGTTTTAAAGAGATGATTACTGTTGCTTTAGAGTCGGTATTACTTAATTCAAATTAAATTAATGGCAGAATTTCTGCCATTTTTTTTATTTAAAAAATATATAAATTTTTCATTGGCAGTTATTAAACAGTGTTAACTGTCAATGGATTTATCGTTATAACTAGCGTTTTGATAGTCATAACAAATTTTAATTATTCATTAATTTTTATCTTATAGGTTAGAAAAGAGCTCATTTAATAAGGAATCGAAATGAATACCAAGCTACAACTGAAAGTTATTTTATTCTTACAATTTTTTATCTGGGGGAGTTGGTTAATTACCTTAGGCTCCTATATGATGAAAATCTTAAACTTTACTGGTATTGAAGTCGGCGCCGTATATGGCACCATGGGGATTGCTTCAGTATTTATGCCTAGTCTGCTTGGTATCGTAGCTGATAGATGGATACCTGCTAACCGTTTATACGTGCTATGCCATTTGATTGGCGCTGTAACCTTATTTATCGCGGCATCTATTACTTCACCAGGTTTAATGGTATTAGTGATGCTTATCCATTGTCTTGCGTTTATGCCAACCATTGCAATTTCTAATTCAATTTCTTACTCTTGCTTAGAATCACAAGGACTAGACGTTATCGAACAGTTCCCGGCAATTCGAATCTTCGGCACTATCGGTTTTATTGTAGCGATGTGGATGGTTAGCTTTATGCAGTTAGAACTCAGTAATATGCAACTTTATATTGCAGCTGGTAGTTCGGTTTTATTAAGTCTCTATTCATTAACCTTACCTTTAATTGAAGTTACAAAAAATGATGGCAAAGAAAAGTCTATTATAAGTGCATTAGGTTTAGATGCATTTGTATTATTAAAACAACCTAAAATGGCCATCTTCTTTTTATTTGCGGTATTATTAGGTGGGATTTTACAAATTACTAATACTTTTGGTAATCCGTTTCTACATGACTTCGATAAAATACCGGAATACGCTGATAGCTTAGTAGTTAAATATCCATCAGTTTTATTATCAATTTCGCAAATTTCAGAAGTGGTATTTATCTTATTTGTACCATTTTTTATGAAGAAACTTGGTATTAAATATGTGATGTTAATCAGTATGTTGGCATGGGTTGCTCGCTTTGGTCTTTTTGCTTACGGCGATCCATCACCATTCGGTTTTGTGCTGTTACTATTATCAATGATTGTTTATGGTTGTGCGTTTGACTTCTATAATATTTCTGGATCAATGTATGTTGAAAAAACAGTATCACCTAACATCCGTAACAGTGCTCAAGGTTTATTTATGACGATGACTAACGGTATTGGTGCTTATTTAGGTTCAATGGGTAGTGGTTTAGTTGTTGATTACTTTAAATCTGAAGCAGGTACTGATTGGCATACTGTATGGCTTATCTTTGCTGGTTATTCATTAGTGCTTGCAATTATTTTTGTCTTGATATTCAAAAATGATACTACTGAGCAAAAAACCGCATCCCTTAGCAACTAATTAAAATTAAATTCAGGTCAAAGCGTTTTTTGACCTGAATTATTAAATCAAGTTTAGAATAGATAGATAAACCAAATTAATTCATTTGGCAAAATCACCGATTAGGCAACAGTTAAATTGTTGTCTAATTATTAACTTGGCTAAAATGTTATCAGTCTCACAGAAAACCGATAAGTTACACAAAATATCTGGAAAATAAGTGTCTTATCAAGGTAGAATAAAATGCTTGTAATGATTGTATCAATTTAGTCTTACTGATTGATGAATAATTTACAAGTGCCTATAAGCATATACTTAAACAGATTAGAACTCGATGAATAAACAAATAATCCCTAAAGTTATACTTCATGAGCATGTAGAAGGCAGTATTACTCCCTTTATGGCGAAAAAACTAGCCGATAAAAATCATTTAACTTTCCCTGAGTCATTATGTTATCGAACCGGCGAATATGATCAAGCCGAGTATAAAAATGGTCGATATAACTATGATGAATCCGATTTTGTTTCATTTATCCAAACCTATGATACTGTCTCTAATTTTGTGAAACATCCTGACGATTATTACCTAATCACCTACGATTTTTTGAGCCGAAATGCTAAACAAGGCTTAATTTATTGCGAATTATTTCTATCACCTTATCATATTTGTGCAACAGAAAACCAAGGTAAAATTGTTTGGGATCAAGCAAGATTTCAACAAACATTAAATCAAATGGACAAAGCGATTGTCGATGTCCAAAAAGAGCATAATATAACGGTACGATATCATGTTATTGGCGTACGCCATCTTGGCGCCGATGTAGTATACGAGACATTACAATTTATTGAGAATAATCCTCATCCATTCATTACTGGATTTAATATTGCCGGCAATGAAAAAGCTGGGCATTTTGATGATTTCGCCAAAGCTCATCAACTCGCGTCTAAATTAAACTTAAAAAAATCCTATCATGCTGGGGAAATCGATTGCGCAGAAAGTATTATCCAAGCGCTTAAGCATGGCGCTAATCGAATCGGCCACGGTATTGCCGCGATTGAAGATGATAAATTGATTAAGCAATTGGTGGAAAACAAGATCACTTTAGAAATAGCTCTCACCAGTAATCGTATTTTAGTCAATAATTTACATGGTGATATTCATAATCACCCAATTCGAAAACTTTATGATAAAGGGGTAAGAATCACCCTTAATACTGATGATGCAGGTATTTTTGGTACCGATATCGAAAAAGAGTATCAGCTTGCCGAACAAATTTTTCATTTTTCACGCTTAGAACTATTTGATATTACACTTTGTGGAATTGATGCCGCATTTATTGAATCCAAAGAAAAATCACGTCTATTAAATGAAGTTTTGGCTTTTTTTACCACCAATGATAAGCAGTGTTTACAACAAGCAATCAACGATGAGCAGTATCACCCCGCTATTATTGAACGATTACAACATTACCAAATTTTATTAGCACAACAGGTTAATGATTAACTGAAGCAGAAAAATAGGAGATTAAAATGAATAAAACCCGATTAACGTTAAGTCTACTACCCCTATTAATTTCTGGAACACTGCAAGCTGCAACTGTAGATTTAAGAATTATGGAAACCACTGATCTGCACGGTAATATGATGAATTTCGATTATTTTAAAGATCAGAATATTGATACCTTTGGTTTAACTAAAACGGCTAATTTAATTCATCAAGCACGACAAGAGGTTAAAAATAGCGTATTAGTTGATAATGGTGATTTGATTCAAGGCAGTCCTATGGCCGATTATGCCTTGAATAAGGGACTAAACAAAGGTGATATCCATCCGGTTTATAAAGCCCTTAATACGCTGGATTATGTAGTTGGTAATATCGGTAATCATGAATTTAATTTTGGTTTGGATTTTTTACAAAAAAGTCAGGCTGGGGCAAATTTTCCTTATGTTAATGCCAACGTTTATGATGCCAAAACGAATAAACCTTTCTTCAGAAAATATATTATTCTAGATAAACCGGTTGTTGATAGAGACGGTAAACAACACACTATTAAAATCGGTTATATTGGTTTTGTTCCACCACAAATCATGCAATGGGATAAACTTAATTTGGAAGGAAAAGTAATAGTTAAAGATATTACCCAAACCGCCAAAGAGTTGGTACCTGAAATGAAAAAACAAGGGGCAGATATTATTGTAGCGATTCCCCATTCTGGCGTTTCTGCTGAACCTTATAAGGCTTTAGCGGAAAATTCGGTTTACTATTTAAGCCAAGTTGAGGGGATTAATGCTATTATGTTTGGCCATTCACATGGCGTATTCCCAAGTGAAGATTTTAAATCGTTGCCTAATACCGATATTAATACCGGAAACATTAACCATATACCGGCGGTGATGCCAGGGCAATGGGGTAGCCATTTAGGCGTGGTCGATTTAGTTATTGAAGGTGATAAGGCTAATTGGAAAGTCGTTTCTGGTAAATCACAAGCCCGCCCAATCTTTGATGTGAAAAACAAAAAAGCGTTGGTTGATGCCGATCAAAACATTGTTAAAGTGTTAAAAGATGATCATGAAGGTACCCGAGAGTTTGTCGGTAAGCCAATTGGTAAGGTATCAACCGATATCAATAGTTATTTAGCCTTAGTGGAAGATACCTCCGCTTTACAGATTATTAGCGATGCGCAAATTGATTATGTAAAACAATTTGTGCAAGGTGATCCTGATCTAGATGGCTTACCCATTTTGTCAGCGATTGCTCCATTTAAAGCAGGTGGTCGTAAAAATGATCCTACTGCATATGTAGATGTGAAAAAAGGTGACTTAACCTTTAGAAATGCAGCCGATATCTATCTTTATCCGAATATTTTATCAGCCGTTAAGATTACCGGAAAAGAGGTTAAAGAGTGGCTAGAATGTTCTGCGGGTGTTTATAATCAAATTGATATCAATTCGCCACAACCACAATATTTGATTAATTGGGATAAATTTAGAACTTATAATTTTGATACTATCGATGGAGTGAGTTATCAAATTGATATCACTAAACCAGCGCGTTACGATGGTAATTGTCAGTTAATCAACCCTGATTCAGAACGTATTGTAAACTTAACTTATCAACAAAAACCGATTGATGCCAATCAAGCTTTTTTAATTGCCACGAATAACTACCGTGCTTACACCGGTGCGTTCCCGGGAACCGGCGGTAAAAATGTTAAATTTAATTCGCCGGATGACTTAAGAGTCATTCTTTCAGCTTACATTACTAATCGCACTAAGAAACAAGGTGAAGTGAAGGTAACAGTTGACAATAACTGGCGAATTGCACCGATTCATAGCCAGACTAATTTGGATATCCGCTTTGAATCTTCACCAACGGAGGAAGCCAAAGCGTATATTGAAAACCATTCATTGTATCCGACTAAATTTGTTGAGAAAGATAAGTTAGGTTTTGGTGTCTATCAACTTGATTTACAAACAGCAAGCAAATCGCAACCTAAAAACCAATAAGAGATTGAAGACTACAAGGATTATAATTATGAAAATTGATAAACTAATCGAACTCGCTAAAACAGCTCGCTCAAAGGCTTATGTGCCCTATTCTAAATTTCAAGTCGGTGCGGTATTGATTACCGAAGATGATGAAGTTATTTTAGGATGCAATATTGAAAATGCCTCTTATGGACTAGCTAACTGTGCTGAACGAACGGCGATTTTTAAAGCCGTATCAGAAGGGAAAACAAAATTCAAAAAATTAGTGGTGATTGGTGATACCGAGGGGCCTATTTCACCTTGTGGAGCTTGTCGTCAAGTTATCAGTGAATTTTGTGCTAAAGATATGCCAGTAATTTTAACTAATATGCACGGCAAAATTCAAGAAACCACTGTCGGTGAATTATTACCTTTCTCATTTTCACCAAGTGATTTAGATTAGTTTTATCGGTGGGCAATGTATTTTAACTAATTAGAAAGTATATTTAGGAAGTCAATTTAGAAAATAAATTAACAGAATAAATTGAAAAACTAATAGGCAAATAATAAAAGTGATTGATGATATAGTTGGCTAACATCAGCGTTATTATCAATCCAAATCGTGGATGAGAAGAATATAATCCTAATTTGATTTATTGATATTAAGAGAGAAGAGTAATGAGATTTGTAGATATTATTGAAAAAAAACGTGATGGCCATGCGTTAACCACTGAAGAAATTCAATTTTTTATTACTAATTATACTAATGGTACGATTCCTGACTATCAAGTCAGTGCGTTACTTATGGCAATTTATTACCAAGGTATGACCTCAAAAGAGTGTGCTGATTTAACCAGTGCGATGATGTATTCCGGTGATACCGTTGATCTTTCATCAATTAAAGGTATTAAAGTCGATAAACATTCAACTGGTGGCGTGGGTGATACAACCACTTTAGTGTTAGCACCATTAGTCGCTGCTTTAGATATTCCGGTTGCTAAGATGTCAGGTCGTGGATTAGGTCACACTGGTGGCACAACTGATAAGTTTGAAACAATTCCCGGCTTTAAAATCGAATTAGGTAAACAAGAGTTTATCGATCAAGTTAACCAAAAAGGTGTAGCCGTTATTGGCCAATCCGGCAACTTGACCCCTGCTGATAAAAAGCTCTATTCATTGCGTGATGTAACTGGTACGGTTAACTCTATTCCATTGATTGCTAGCTCAATTATGAGTAAAAAACTGGCTGCTGGCGCTGATGCTATTGTATTAGATGTTAAAACAGGTGACGGTGCCTTAATGAAAACGATGGAAGATTCGGAAAAATTAGCGCATGAAATGGTAAATATTGGTAACCAAATTGGCCGACGAACCATGGCGATCATCTCAGACATGTCACAACCTTTAGGTTTTGCTATTGGTAATGCCTTAGAAGTTAAAGAAGCCATAGATACTTTAAATGGTCATGGCCCTGCTGATTTAACTGAGTTAGTTTTAACCCTTGGTAGTCAAATGGTTGTGTTAGCCAATAAAGCTAAAACATTAGATGAAGCAAGAGAAAAACTGCAAGAAGTGATTAAAAATGGTAAAGCGATTGAGAAATTCAAAACGCTAATTGAAGCTCAAGGTGGCGATAGTTCAGTCGTAGATCATCCTGAAAAATTGGCTAATGCACGTTATCAAATCGATCTACCAGCACAAAAAGCAGGTTATGTCTCACGGATTATTGCCGACCAAATTGGTATTGCTGCGATGCAATTAGGAGCAGGACGAGCAACTAAAGAAGATATTATTGATCCTGCAGTCGGTATCGTTTTACATAAAAAAGTGGGTGATAAAGTTGCAGAGGGCGAAGCGCTATTAACGATTCACGCAAGTAGTGATCAACTTGATGCAATTAAACAAAAATTGTATGACAATATTGAGATCAGTGATAGTGCTAAACAACCGCAATTAATCTTTAAAGTAATTACGGAATAGTTTTAATAAATAAGGAGTTAGAAGACGCCATGTATTGTTTTAATTTGAATAAAAAACTGTCACTACTTGTTATTTCCATTCTGTTTTCAGCAAATTCATTTGCCGCAGATACCACCAAGCAGCCTACCGCAGTTACTTGGGAGAAAAACAAACCCTACTCGTTTACTATTTTGCATACTAACGACCATCATGGTCATTTTTGGCAAAATGATATTGGCGAGTATGGTTTAGCAGCGCAAAAAACAGTTGTAGATCAAATCAGAAAAGAAGTTGCAGAAAATGGCGGAAAATTACTGCTACTTTCAGGTGGTGACATTAATACAGGCGTCCCTGAATCCGATGTATTACAAGCTAAACCCGATTTTATCGGAATGAACGATATTGGTTATGATGCCATGGCGGTTGGTAACCATGAATTTGATCATCCTTTAGCCGTTATTCGTGAACAACAAAAATGGGCTCACTTTCCATTTTTATCAGCAAATACTTACTTCAAAAATACCGATGAGCGTGTCTTTGATGCCTATAAGATGTTTGATTTAAATGGCATTAAAGTAGCGGTATTTGGTTTAACTACTGATGATACTATTTTGCTTACTTCACCCAAAAATACTGAAGGTATCGAGTTTCGTAAAACCTTGCCAGAAGCGGAAAAAGTCATTAGCCAAATTAAAAGCAATGAACATCCTGATATGATTATTGCGGTTACTCATATGGGACATTATGAAAATGGTGAACATGGTTCAATGGCGCCGGGTGATGTGACATTAGCACGAGGATTAAAACCGGGCGAGTTAAATATGATTGTGGGTGGTCACTCGCAAAATCCGGTATGTATGGCAAGTCCTAACAAACGTATTAATGAATATGTTCCGGGTACGCCATGTGCGCCAGATCAACAAAATGGTACTTGGATTGTTCAGGCTCATGAATGGGGCAAATATGTTGGTCGTGCCGATTTTGTCTTTTTAAACGGAAAAATTACCTTAAAAAATTATCAATTGATTCCCATCAATTTGAAAAAAGAAGTGGATAATGGCAACAATACTAAACGTCTTGAGTATTACACCAGTGAGATCGAACAAGATGAAAAATTGTTAGCAACACTCAAACCTTATCAAGATCAGGGTAAAGAGCAGTTACTTACAAAAAGCGGTGAATTAATTGGTCGTTTAGAAGGTGAACGTAACGTAGTAAGATATCAACAAAGTAACATGGGACAGTTACTACTCAGTGCCTTGATTGAAAAAACCAATGCTGATATTGGAGTTATGGCTGGCGGTATGATTCGAGATTCACTTATCGAAGGTAATATTACTTATCGTGACATTTTAAAAGTTGAACCTTTTGGTAATAGTGTTGTCTATTTTGATTTAACTGGTCGTGAGTTGGTGGAGTATCTTAAAGTTGCCTTAAGTAAAAAACAGGGTTCGGGCGGCTATACCCACTTAAAAAATATCACATTAACTAAAACTGGCGATACGATTAGTGATATTAAAATTAATAATGAGCCAATTGATATGCAAAAATCCTATCGCATTACGACATTAGATTATTTAGCAGCTGGCGGAGATGGTTATCCTGTTACCAACACTTCAGCAACTTATGTGGATACCGGTTACCGTGACGCCGATGTGATAAGACAATATTTTGAAGCGCATTCGCCAATCAATGCCGCCGATTATGAACCGACGAAGTTTATTTTAGAAAAATAGTGGTTTTAACTAAGAGATATACAACATAAATAGCACTGACGATAATGATTTTCAGTGCTAATAATTAGCTATCAAGATTTAATTTTGCTTTCAGCATTATATAGAGGTATTTATGAACATGACAGAATTTCAAAAAAATTGTTACGATATTGTGACCGACCCTAATTTGTCACCAAAACAAAAAGCTAACCTTCTCGCTTTAGCCGCTGAAAATAATTTACCCTATGTTAATTTAGATAGTGAAACGCAAAATGCCCTTAATGAGCGAGTAATTTGCGACATGTATGAAGGCCATGCCCCATATAAACCTCGTTATGTATTACCGGATTATGCAAAATTTCTTAAGCAAGGATCAGAATATTTAGAACTTGAACCAGCAAAAAACTTTGATGATGCATTAAATATGTTAACCATTGCTTATCATCACGTTCCTTCTGTCACTGGTATGCCGGTTTATTTAGGCTGTTTAGATCAAGTCTTACTTCCTTATGTTGGTAATTTAACAGAAGAAGAGCTCTATCCGCGATTAAAACGTTTTTGGATTATGTTAGATCGTAATCTTCCTGATGCCTTTATGCATGCCAACATTGGGCCAACCGATAATGTGATCTGCCGAGTGATATTACGTGTCGATCGTGAACTTAAACAAGTTGCACCTAATTTAACCTTTATTTATGACGAAAATATCACACCAGAATCTTTACTTAACACCGCAATTGAGAACATTTGCCACACAGCCAAACCACATATTGCTAATAATATGATGATTAAAAAAGATTTTGATGACAAAGGTTATGGGGTGGTGAGCTGTTATAACTCACTACCTATTGCCGGTGGTGGTAGCACGTTATCTAGAATCAATTTGAAAGAAGTCGCATTAAAAAGTAACAACATTACCGATTTTTTACAAAATACCTTGCCTTATTATTGCCAATTGCAATTGAATTTAATCAAAGCAAGATCGGAATTTCTTTATGAGAAATCGAATTTCTTCGCAAATAACTTTTTAGTTAAAGAGGGATTAATTGACGCAAACCGATTCGCGCCAATGTTCGGTATTTATGCCATGGCTGAGGCAGTCAATATTCTACAAGAAAAATCCAACTTAGCTGGGCGTTATGGCGTCGATGAAGATGCTAATCAACTGGCCACCACTATTTCTCAACAATTAGCCGACTTTATTGATAACCATAAAATTAAGCATGCATGGCAAGGTAAAGCAATGTTACATGCTCAATCTGGCATCAGTTCAGATAGAGGCGCTACGCCAGGTTTACGTATTCCTTATGGACATGAACCGGATCCAGTTACTCATATTATGGCACTATTTAAACACCATAAATATTATACCTCTGGTATTAGTGATATTTTAACGGTTGATGAAACAATAAAAAACAATCCTCTAGCCTTAGTACAGATTTGTAAGGCAGCCTTTAAATTTGGTTTCCGTGAATTTACCGCTAATATCAGTGGTAATGATCTGGTACGTGTAACTGGCTATATGGTGAGATTATCAGATATCAAAAAATACAAACAAGAGGGATCGCGAATTAATACCACCTTTTTAGGTAGTGAAGCGGCCGAAGATACTGAAAATAACAGCTACTTATGCCGAACACCTCGGGTAATCAGTCATGAACAAGTCATGGGCAATCGTTAATAAACTGTTACCCTTTTCTTGTGTTGATGGACCGGGAAACCGGTTAGTCATCTTTTTACAAGGCTGTAATTTCAAATGTTTAAATTGCCACAATCCTTATACCATTTCACGGTGTAAGGATTGTGGGGATTGCGTTACTACCTGTCCACATCAAGCGTTAACATTTATCAATAACAAAGTGATTTGGCAATCTTCAAATTGCCAGCAATGTGATACCTGTATTAATACCTGTAATTATCAATCCACACCAATGACCTATAACTACAATATTGAAGATATTCTACTCGAAATTCGTAAATACTTACCTTTTCTAAATGGCATTACAATTAGCGGTGGTGAAGCGACCTTACAGTTACCTTTTATTGAAAAGCTATTTCAAGCGATAAAACAAGCAGAAGATTTAAAACACCTGACTTGTTTTATTGATAGTAATGGTTATTTAGCTAAAACTGGCTGGCAAAAAGTTGAAAGAGTAATGGATGGTGCGATGATCGATCTGAAAGCTTGGGATACTCAAGTGCATAAAAAACTTACTGGTCGGGATAATGATCGCGTCAAACAAACCATTGAATATCTAGCCCAAATAGGAAAACTGCATGAAGTCCGATTTTTAGTGATTCCTGAGCATACTGATTTGCAAAACAGTGCTAAACAACTTGCTGATTTTTTAATAATACTCAACCCACAAATTAAAGTCAGAATTAATGCTTTTCATAATCATGGTGTACATGGCATAGCCAAAACATGGCCAGCGGCAACACAACAGCAAATCGAATCTTTTGCTGCTGAATTAAAACATTATGGATTGCAAAATATTACTTTGCCGAGTATCTATTTATAATATCTTTATAGCCACATTAATTATAAGGTCGGATTATTTACAGGTACTTGCTAACCGGTAATTGTGATGCTAATCATATTGCAAATGCAAAAATAATTATCTTTAATCAATACGAAACGACTGATAAGCATAATTATCACCCCTGACAAAATAAACTTGCTGGAAGATGGCAATATTTTTTTACCAACTTCAGCAAGTCATCAATTTTAATTAATATTTGGTACACATGGTATAGGCACTATCTGGTTCGACAATGACATTACCCTCAGCATTTCCTACACTATAACGATGGATAAATCCATCGGAGTCAACCACAGAAGTCAATTCATTGGTGAAATAAAAATCATAATTAAATAATTTTTCGTAATCAGAATCACTGATACCAGCCATCATATCGCGCAAGTCACCATTTATTGGTGCATAATAGAAAATTTTACCCCACTCTCCCATTAAGCTATTGCCAATAGCACGTTTATATCCATTTCCTTGGAGATACCATTGGGTATTAGTGTTATTATCATAAGCAAGAGGTGAATTAGTCAGTTCTGCTCGCGTTGGTAAGCGATCACCACTGTTTCGGCATAAAGATTCCGCATTATAGAAAGAGATGAAGCCAAGATTGCCTTTATGTACATAAAACCAATGTTGTATCGAGAATTGATAGATGAACGTTGCGTTTGTTTGCGTGTTGGTAAGTTGAATTACAAATTTATCTCCTTTACTAGGGACATTATTAGTAAAGATAAATTCACTTTTTGAGTCTGCAACCGAACTGCGTGGTACATTTTTTAGGGATGAATTTGGATTTTTAAGTATTTTGTATGTATATTGTGATATCGAATTAACTGGCACAATTCTGAAGCGAGCATATGGAAATGCAGTGCTTGGGAAATGATTACCGGAAGCATCAACAGCCGAGGCTATAAAACCAGTACCTTTAACAAATTGATTTGGATCATAAGGATCGGCTCGATTAACAACGTTACTCCCCCACCATGCATTATTATCACCTTCCGGCCAGCCAGTTGGATAAAGGGTGTTAACTGCTAAAACGCCAGGTCTTATATAACAAATACCATCGTTAGCTTTTACGGTAAATGTTTTTGAAACTTCTTTAGGCTGAGATTCAGTTGGAACACCATACTGAGTTCTAGCAGAAATATTAATAGTAAGCTTTAGTGTTGAATCACCTTTATAAGGCTCTGAATTACAGATATTACTACCTAATGCAGCTGTTGAATCAGAAGGAATTATATTATTATTACTATCACGCCATTCAGCTGTTATACTCTCCACTTTAAAATTATTGCTACTTCCCAAATAATCACCATCAATATCAATAATATCATCATTAGTCATAGTCGAAAAATCAACATCAAATGAATACATACTTGGTGAAGTATTAAAAGCAACAGATATTTGCTTAGATGAACCAGGGGTTATAACTAAAGGATCACTGTTTGGTACATTTAATTTTACTTTAATACCATTAAGCGCTTTTGTGCCGCCTGACTCTGAAATCTCCGGCGCATTACCAATAATATACATTTGCGTGATCACGTATGACGGCAAAATTGCTAACGCATTATTTATAGAAATCGATAGTACCGATAAAAATAACATCGGTTTTAATGGTTTTGATAATAGTATTAAAAACAATTTTCTAAAAAAAACTACACAATTGTTCATCGCTACTCCTCTATACATAAACTTCTCCGCCGTTCCGAATAAGATTATTGATTTGAAGAATTATTGAATTAACAATTTTTATAGAAAGATAAAAAATTGCTACCCGCTAATATCAGTGCTAAGACGACAAAAAACCGCTTGCTGAAAATCATCCAAGGTACAGTTTGAACAAAATTACTTTTGTTTGAGACTTAAATCGTAACATCCTAAATTCTAAAAAAATTTAAAATAAGAACATCAGATAAATATTTTGAAAAGCTAAAAAGATATGATTAAAAGTAAATTTAATACGAGTATAAATTGATATAAAATCAATAGTGCTAGCTATTATATATTAATTATCCTTAAGAGGGAAATTAAAAAATATTATTATTTACATTATTAATAGGAACCAACAATTAAAAATATTAAATTTCATTTTACACGTTATATTGGTTTACATTAATAAAATAAGGGGGGGCTCCCCCTTTAATATTGCTATAAATCTATTTATTTTTTTTAAATGCCGCGGCAAAGGCATTACCCATTGCGCTATTAGTTGCCGTTGTAGCGGGACGATGTTTACTATTGGATGATACATTTAGCGATTTATTATCCACTTTTGCCGAGGGAGTATCATCTAAACGCATTGATAAAGCGATACGTTTTCGAGGAATATCAACTTCTATCACTTTTACTTTTACAATGTCACCTGCTTTAACTATGGTTCGCGGATCATCAACAAATTTATCGGACAACGCCGAGATATGAACCAGACCGTCTTGATGCACACCGATATCGACAAAAGCGCCAAAATTAGTTACATTAGTTACCGCACCTTCCATAATCATGCCAATTTTTAAATCCTCCATTGTTTCAATGTTATCGGCAAATTGCGCTGTTTTAAATTCAGGCCGAGGATCGCGCCCAGGTTTATCTAATTCTTTGATAATATCCGTTACCGTCGGTACACCAAAATGGTCATCGACATAATCAACCGCTTTTAATGATTTTAGATAGTTTGAATCACCTAAAATATCTTTTAAAGATTTATGGTTTTTAGCTAAAATTCGCTCAACCACAGGGTAAGCTTCAGGATGAACAGCCGATGCATCAAGTGGGTTAGTACCTTCCATAATTCTTAAAAAACCGGCACATTGTTCAAAGGCTTTAGGCCCTAATCGTGGCACTTTTAATAATTGTTTTCTATCGGCAAATTTACCGTTTTGGTTACGCCAATCGACAATATTTTGAGCAATAACTTTATTAAGGCCAGCAATACGCGCAAGTAACATCATAGAGGCTGTATTTAAGTTAACCCCTACCGCATTTACCCCATCTTCAACTACTGCATCAAGTTTTTTCGCAAGTTGAGTTTGGCTTACATCATGTTGATATTGACCAACACCTATCGATTTTGGATCAATTTTAACTAATTCAGCTAATGGATCTTGCAAACGTCGCGCAATGGAAACCGCACCACGGATTGATACGTCGAGATCAGGAAACTCTTGTGCTGCAAGTTCTGAAGCCGAATAAACAGACGCCCCAGCTTCACTAACAATCACTTTCTGACCTTTCACATCTGGATATTTTTTCTGCACATCAAGATAAAAGCGTTCTGTTTCTCGTGAGGCAGTACCATTACCGATCGCCACAAGTTCAACTTGATATTTTATACAAAGTGCTGCAACAACCATTGCGGCTTTATCCGCCTGACCGGTATGAGGATAGATAGTTTCGGTAGCAACTAATTTTCCGGTGGCATCAACAACGGCAATTTTAACACCAGTTCGCAAACCTGGATCCATCCCCATGGTGACTTTCATGCCCGCCGGTGCCGCCATTAACATATCGTGTAGATTAGCGGCGAAAACATTAATAGCTTCTTCTTCGGCTCGTTCTCGTAATGTGGTCATTAGTTCGGTTTCCATGTGCATTAGGATTTTAATGCGCCATGTCCAGTTGATCACTGCTTTTCGCCACTTATCGGCAGGCTGATCGTTGAAGCGCACACCTAAATGTTCAGTAATAATCTGCTCGCAATAACTCTCTTTAGGTGCTTCGTCAAATTGTGGATCAGCATTTAATGATAGTTGTAAAAATCCTTCATTTCGACCACGGAACATCGCTAAAGCTCGATGTGATGGTACTTTGGAAATAAGTTCACTTTGGGCAAAATAATCTCTAAATTTAGCGCCTTCTTCCTCTTTACCGGTAATAACTTGAGAAACAAGGTGGGCATTATTCCAAAGATAATGACGAACTTTAGCTAGTAAAGCGGCGTCTTCGGCAAAGCGCTCCATTAAAATATAA
The DNA here is from genome assembly GCF_003202655.1 of Gilliamella apicola. GTDB lineage: Bacteria > Pseudomonadota > Gammaproteobacteria > Enterobacterales > Orbaceae > Gilliamella > Gilliamella apicola_R. The sequence goes on from NZ_QGLR01000013.1 coordinate 28,628, forward strand.
CGTGCACCATCTAATGCTGATTTAGTATCAGCTACGCCTTTTTCTGGATCAATATATTTTTCAGCTTCTGCTTCTGGATTGAGATCTGGGCATTGCCATAAATCATCAGCAAGTGGCTCAAGACCCGCTTCTATGGCTATTTGTCCGCGTGTGCGACGTTTTGGTTTATAAGGGAGATAGAGATCTTCTAATTCGGTTTTACTAAGGGTATTGGTAATTTTTTGACTTAATTCAGAGGTTAATTTACCCTGCTCCTCAATTGATTTTAAAATCGTCTGTTTACGATCCTCTAGTTCTCGCAGATAACTTAAACGACTATCTAAAGTACGTAACTGGGTATCATCTAATCCTCCCGTTACCTCTTTACGATAGCGAGCAATAAAGGGGACGGTACTACCATCATCTAATAATTGTATGGCAGCTAAAACTTGTTCTGGTTTTACGGTTAATTCACCCGCTATAATATGGCTAATTTGATTATTTATCATGGTATCTCTGTATATCTTGTCGATTAACGGAATTTAAATTCATCATGCAAAAAGCTAATTATATAACAAGAGAAGGCTACTTGGCACTCGATCGTGAACTGAAATATTTATGGAAAGAAGAAAGACCAAGAGTAACCCAAGCGGTATCTGATGCGGCCGCACTTGGCGATCGTAGTGAGAATGCCGAATATATCTATGGAAAAAGACGATTAAGAGAAATTGATAGACGAGTACGATTCTTGACTAAACGCTTAGAGATCTTAAAAATTGTCGATCCTGATCCCCGTCAAGAAGGTAAAGTTTTTTTTGGCGCTTGGGTAAAATTAGAAGATGATTCAGGAAAATTACATATTTATAGAATCGTCGGTACCGATGAATTCGATCCGAAGAGAAATTGGATATCCATCAATAGCCCTGTTGCCAGAGCTTTGATTGGTCATAAGATTGATGATGAAATATCAGTTATCACACCAAACGGTAAAACGTTTTATTATATTATTGATATTAGTTACCAAGAACTTGTTTAGATGTTTTTTTATGATTATTTAAATAATAAACATTCAAAATCATCTACGTTATCAACTTTGATTAAATTATCAAGTCGATCGTCTTCATCCAGCCATTCGATGAGATCAGACATCGCATCGATATGCTTATTATTGTCTGATGCAGCTAACATAATAAGCAAAGATATTTTTTCACCATCAGGAAAAATAACTGGATGAGTGCATTTTAATAAAGAAAACTTTGTATCATCACAAATTACACCATTTTCAGAACGAGCATGAGGTAAGGCAAAGCCATCTGCAATAATAAAGTAAGCACCAATTTCATTAACATTATCAATAATAGATGTGATATATCTTTGTTCGATGTGATTGTTTTCGATTAATGAATTTCCAACTATTTGAATCGCACTTTTCCAATCCAAATTTTCTTTACTAAATTGCCAATGCTGCTCAAAAATAGGATGTAACTGTTTAGACATATTTTAACCTTTACTCTTGTATTACTTATTATTAATTTCTAACTTTAAAATGGTTACAAGCTATCACTTGTAACCATTATTTATTTTAAAATAAAACCTGCAAAAATTGGTCACAAATATTTTGACCACTAATGCCATATTTATCTTTTAATTGACTACTTTTTCCTGATTCGGTAAACGTATCACAAACGCCTATCCTTATTAGTGGTTTTAAAATACCATTTTGCATACTTTGCTCGGCAATTAATCCACCTACTCCGCCATTAATACTATGGTTTTCAACAGTTATAATGACATTAACCTGTTGACATAAGGATTTAAATTTTTCCTGATTAAATGGTTTAATACAGGCTAAATGTATAAGTTTACCTTTATGACCAAGTGCGGATAATTTTTGATAACCGTCATTAGCTTGTTCGTAACTTGCCCCTTCGAAGATGATGGCAAAATCATTTCCTTCATCAATAACCGCATCAATGTCATTGACTCGAGGAACGATTGTTTTATCCCGAACTGGCATTGGTTCACGTGCAACTCTAATGTAAACTGGACCATTAATTTTAGCCGCTTGTTCAAAAGCTTGGTAAACTTCATCGGCATCAGCAGGCGATAAAACGGTTAGATTAGGTAAAACTCTTGTTAACGCAATATCTTCTAGAGCATGATGTGAGGCACCATCAAATCCACCATCAACACCTGGGTGAGTTCCAACTATTTTAATGTTGGCATTTGCATAACAAGATTGACGCAGCTGAGTCCATACTGTTCCGGTTGCAAAAATAGCAAAATCAATAAAGAACGGAATTAATCCTTCGAATGATTGCCCCGCGGCAAAACTTAATGATGAAGCTTCAGCAATACCCATTTCAAAAAAACGTTCTGGGTAATTTTTTGCAAACTGATCTGCACGAGTTGAACTAGCTAAATCACAATCAATAACAGTAATTGGGAAATTGTTTTCTGCTAATTGAATTAACGCTTTACCAATTGCATCTCGAGGTGCTTTCATTTCTGTCATTGTAAATCCTCCATAGCTTGTTTATATTCAACATCAGTTGGTGTTTTAGAATGCCAATCACCATTATTTTCCATAAAACTAACCCCTTTCCCTTTAATGGTGTGTGCTAAAATAGCTATCGGTTTTCCTTTATAATGACGCGCCAAAGCAAAACCATCGACAACTTGTTGCATATCATTACCGTCGGTTAATTCAATTACGTGCCAACCAAAAACTCGTAATTTGTCAGCCAATGGCTCCAATCTACATACTGAATTTACCTCGTCATGAGACGATAATTTGTTGTAATCAATAACCGCAACTAAATTATCCATTTGCATGTGAGCGGCTTGTTGTAGCGCTTCCCAAATTTGTCCTTCATGCATTTCACCATCACCAATGATGGCATAAACTTTATTAGGATCATTATTGAGTTTTTTGGCGGCAGCCATTCCCAATGCAATTGACAAACCTTGGCCTAATAAACCTGTATTTGCATCAAGTTGTGGGACCGTTTTGATATTAGGATGCCCTTGCAGACGAGAATTTAAATTACGAAAAGTACTCATTTCTTCATCTTTAATAAAACCTAATTGTTTAAGTAATGCGTACTGAATAGCAACCGCGTGACCTTTACTCATCACCAGCCGAGCTCGCGGACTTTGGTTGAAATTAATTTCATTGTGATAAAGGTAGGTCATGATATCGGTTATTGATAATGCCCCACCAGGGTGACCTGCCCCTGAACGATATATCATAGTGACAATATCACGTCTGGCTTGTTTTGCTGAAATTTTTAACTGTTCAATATTCATTATTTCCTCACTTGTTCTGTTCCATAATCAAGCTCAACATTTAATAAGCACTTTAAGTTTGCCATCAAGATTTCCCGATATAGCTTGTTGAAAGGCTTTATCGGCATCTTCTAATGAAAATACTTTTTCATAAATAATTTGAGATAAGTCGGTTTGAACTTCTTTTCGATTTAGTAATTTAGCCGTATTAATAAGATCTTCCGGTGTATACATATGACTGGAGATAACGGTTATTTCTGATGATTGTAATTCATGAAGATTTACGCTATTTCCTTTAGCATATTGGGCGATAAGCACTAAATATTCAGGTTTTCGTTGAGAATCAATAATTTCATCAAATACCTTTCTAACCCCCGAGCATTCAAAAATGATTGGTCTAATTTTTGAATTTAAAATATCGACTTCAGAGATATTATTTTTCACCGTGAAACCAAGTTCATTAAGTAATTTAACTCGAGCTTGATTGGTTTCAATGATAATTGGTTTTAGATTATGAAGATGTTTTAAAACCAAGCCGGTCACTACACCGATAGTGCCACCACCAGTAATAATGATTGGATAATTATTTAAATCTATATTTTCTAGAAGCGTAACTGCATGGTAACCGACCGCCAAAGGTTCAAATGTTGCGGCTATTTTAAGATCGATGTTATTGTCTAATTTGACTAAATGATCAAGATCTATGGTGATATATTGCGCTAAAGTCCCATCTAATCTAAATCCCATTACACGGCGATTTACACGACAAATATTAGGATGTCCATTAACACAGTTAACACATTCCCCACAGCCAACAAGTGGATTGATTGCCACGTGATCACCAACTGAAAATCCTTTAGTATTAGGACTTACTTTGGTAATAACTCCAACCGCTTCATGGCCTTGAATAAAGTTTGTTGGTGGCTTCAATGAGGGATGCATTCCCAGATAGAAGTGGGTATCTGAACCACAGATACCACCATATTCAATTTTAACGACTGCATTTCCATCATTGAGTGAGGGTTCAGGAAGCTCAATGATGTCTGTTTTTTTAATATCAGTTATTTTCACTGCTTTCATGTTTTGTCTCTTTATTAAAAGTTATAAAATTCTTTTTTCAATTAAATAGGGTCATATTAAGAGAGAGCTTGTTTTATATCGTTGATTAATTGATCTAATTTCGGATCTCCAATGTAGTTTTTAATACTTACAATTGGTTGTTTAACTGTATGGCTTGCTCTTTCAACCAAACGTTCTTGAATGACGACCAGATCAGCTTCTTGCGGCACATTTTCGATTGAAAAATGCTTCACAATAATCTCTTTATCAACACCATTTTCCTTCAAGAGTTTTTTAAATCTTGATGCACCTAGCGCACTTGAACCCGCTCCGGCGTCACAAGCAAAAGCAATGAATTGAATGTTTTTTAGATCAAGTTCTTGTTCATGAGATTGATTTGATAATGAAATGTCAGCTTTGGCTTTTAAATAAGCTTTATTACTTCCTTCCGTTTTAGTATTAATGACCTCTTGTTTTGAATTAGAGAAATCTTCATCTTTTTCAGTGATTGGACTGATTTTAAGTAACAAACTACAACCAATAAATGAAACTGCCGCAGCGGCACCTATACCACATATTGTTGCTAGATGCTTGCCTGGAGGAGTAAGTGCTAAGAAAGCAAAAATTGATCCTGGTGTTGCACCGGCAACTAATCCGGCATTCATAAGTGAGAAAACCATAATTCCCGCAGCCGAACCTAACATAAGTGGGAAAATCATTAGAGGACGCATATAAACATATGGGAAATACATTTCATGAATACCACCAAAGAAATGAATAATAGTAGCTGCTGGTGCCGATTTTTTACTCATACCTTTACCGAAAAAGCAGAATGCTAATAGTAGTCCTAATCCAGGGCCTGGGCTGGCAAATACCATGAAGTAAACCGAAGATCCGTTAACTAAAGCATCCTTCATCCCTAACTGATAGAATATTGCCTGATCGATAGCATTATTGAGGAATAGTACTCTCGTTGGTTCAATTAGTAAGGCAAGAGAAGCTAAATAGCCAGTTTGCAATAATCCGTCTATTGCGGCGGCAATGATATTGGTGATAGATAGCATGAATGGGCCAATAAAATAATAACCTAAAATTGCTAATCCCATTCCTAAGAAACCTAATGCAAAATTTTGAATGATGTTTTCAAAGCCATTAGGTAAACGATTTTCTAATAATTTATCCAGCTGTTTACTGCAATAGCCCCCTAAAGGTCCCATCGCCATTGCACCTAATAACATAGGTATATCTGAACCAACTACAATCCCCATGGTACCGACAGTACCAATTATTGCACCGCGTTTACCTCCAACCATGTCACCACCGGTATAACCTACCAGCATCGGTAACATATAAGTAATCATAGGGCTAACTAAACTGCCTAGTTGTTCGTTAGGTAACCAACCTGCAGGAATAAAAAGTGCGGTAATAAATCCCCAAGCCATGAAAGCGCCAATATTTGGTATAACCATAGCCGTGAGAAATCCACCAAAACTTTGAATTTTAGCTCTCAATGATAGTTTCTTATCCATAGTAAAATTCCTTAAAAAATAAAACATACACTCATATTTAATATGACTACTCATATAAGTAGTGAGTCAATAATATTTAATAAACAAAATATGTATATATATTTTTATTCAAAGTGTTAACTAAATCACATTTTAGCCATTAATTTTATGAATAGACATATTTTCAGATCTATTTAATAGGAGGTTAAATTTATTTGCAGGACATAAAGCACATTGACCATCAATAACAACTTAATAATCTGATCACTGTTTTATATAGTTGAAATATTGCTATTTGTAGTTAATTAAATGAAAATGGTAACTAATCGAGAAAATGAGGAATAAAAATGAGTGGTAACATAACAATTAAACAATTAAAAGTTATCAATTACATTACTAACCTAATTGAAGAGAAAAACTTATCTACCGGTGAAAAAATTGATACTGAAGTTAATATTGCCAAGATTTTAGATGTAACCCGTACCACAGTTAGAGAAGCGACAAGACATTTGTTAGAAGAAGGTTTGGTTTATCGTGTTAGAAAGTCAGGATTACATGTTGGTTCATCTGAACGAAATATTAATTTAACCGGTAAATTCAATGTTATTTCACATTTCGATTATCAAGCTAAAAAACAGGGTTATAAAGGATCGAGAAAAGTACTCTCAGCAAGTATTGTTCCTGTTCCTAGTGAAGAATTGGCCAATTTACTCAAATTAAAAAGAAGCGATTTTGTTTATAAAATTGAGAGATTAATGTTTTTTGATAATATTCCAGTGTCTCTCGAATTTACCCTAATACCAACAAATTTGTTTGATCAGTTTCAATTTAGTCAATTAGAGATATCTAAATTTGGCTATATTGAAGAAAGTACTGGAAAAAAAGTAAAAAAACGCATTCAAAATATCATGGCAGTAAATGTCGATGATGAAATGATTGAGAACGCATTAAATGTGGCAAAAAATACCGCATTATTAAAACTTGAGGAAGTCACTTATCTTGAGGATGATACGCCTTGTGAGCACAATATTTCTTTTATAAAAGCTGAATATCATCCTATACAAAATATAATTGAACGACGATTATAAAATTGCTGAGTGAAGCATTTGTCCAGTCTGGTGTTTAGATATATAAATTACTAATAATTAAACTATATAATTTTCGAGAACTAATTGAATACTTAACTATATGATTACCGTTAACCAACTCTTTATCTATCCAATTAAATCAATGCAAGGTATTGCGTTAACTCATGCCGAGAGTATAGATGGTGGTTTTGAATTTGACCGTATTTTAATGATAAGTGAACCGGATGGAAGATTTATTACAGCAAGGCAATATCCAGACCTTTTAAAACTGAAAACCGCAATAATTGATAATCAAATTCAGGTTTCGTTACCAACTAATGAGTCAATAATGATTAATTTTGATGAGTTCTCATTGAGTAACGAAGCAACTGAAGTTTGGGGAAATCACTTCACCTCACATATTGCGCCAATTAAAGTTAATCAATTTTTTAGCCAATTTCTGCAAAAAGATGTGCAACTACGGTGGACCGGTAAACAATTGAGTCGAAGAACTAAGCGCTATCCCGATGTACCTGTTAGCTTTGCTGATGGTTATCCATATTTGTTATTGAATCTAGCTTCATACAATTATCTTGAACAGCAATGTCCTGAAAAATTAGACATTCGGCAATTTCGTGGCAATATTATTATTGAAGGAGCACTACCTTTTGCTGAAGATGGATGGAAAACCATCAAAATTGGTGACGTTATTTTTGATATCGTTAAACCTTGTACTCGTTGTGTATTAACCACATTTAATGTTAACTCCGCCATGGCATTACCTAATAATGAACCTTTAAGAACTTTAAGTTATTTTAGAGCTGATCCAGATGGTAAACTCGATTTTGGCATGAATATGCTAGCTCGAAATCATGGCACGGTATCTGTTGGTGATAAAATAGAGGTTCTTGAACGGCAACCCGCTAAAAATTATTTAAAAAACTTCCCTAAAGATACATTAAAAGACTCGCAACCTTGTATCATTACTTTCGGAAATAAAAAAATTACCGGCAATAATCAACAGACGATTTTAGAACAACTTGAACAACATCATATCTCACTGCCTAATTCTTGTCGGGCTGGTGTATGTGGCCGTTGCTCAGTGTTATTAAAGAAAGGCAAGGTAAAATCATTAACTCAATCAGTGATTAATCAAGATAGCCGTATTCTAACCTGTAGTTGTATCCCGAAAGGAGATATCACGATAGAACTGAAAAAACAGTAATAAAGCTAGAATTAGATATGATCAATAGATAACTGATTTAATTTATTAAAATTACAAGATTAATATTAGGTTACAATGGATGTTTGGAAAAATAATATTATTTATATTTTTAGGTTTACTCTCTGCATCTGCACTGCCATTGGATCATTATAAAATGGTATTTGATGATATAAAGAGCGGCAAAGAAGGAAAAGTTATTAAAGAATTAACAGAAGGCAATTCAACCCATCTAACCTATCTTACAAGTTTAGGAATGAGTTATATTGAATTAGCGCATAATTTTAATCCTAAAAATTGCTATAAACTATATAAAATTAATGACTTAGTATCTAGTTGGTATGATAATTTTGTTCTCACCGAAAATATCTATTATAACGATTATGATGAAGATAAAGAATTTAATGAATCCTTAGCATATAAATGTAAAAAAGTAGGTTTTGCAGACATTAATTATTTTATTAAACCTAAATTAGTCGATAAAGGATTATCACTAATTCGAATAGCAATCCTGAATGGTGATTTAAACGCTGTTCGATTATTAATAGATTTAAAAGATTCAGATAAAATACCAAACAGTTATATCATTAATTTAATTAAACGGTTAAAAACAGATAATAAGATAAATATTAATCCATATATATCGTTTTTAATTGGGCAAGACTATCTTACCGATCCACTTATTGATCCAACTAGCGCATTACAGCAATTTGTTGATGCTAAAGATATTGATGATCCATCTTTATCCTATTTTATTGCTTATGCTAAGATTGAAGAGCTAATTGAGGTTTTATTAGATGATAAACACAATTTTAGTGAAGACGATTATAAATATGAAAACCAAGTAATTGATAAAAAGATCCTTGAAGATATTCATGAGAATGCTTCACGAGGCGATATAACATCCATACTTTATTTGAGCCAATATTATGTAAACGAAACAAAGCTAAATCAAGCTTTGATGTATTTTAATCAAGCTTGCTCATTATCTTCTTCACGTGCATGTGAAATATATAAACTGCGGCGCGATCTTTCAAGAAGTAGTGATCTTTACCCTTTATTAGAAAAATTTGATAAAGATACACCTGATCCTGAAATCGCCATAGCTATTGGTAAATGGTATGACTCACATAACAAGGATTTAGCTGCAATTTATTACTATTCATATGCTGCTGATAATAACCCTGAATTATTCTTTCATTATGTTAAAAGCCCTAAAATCATGGAAAAGATTGCTTCTAAGTATGACTATGATTCAAATCTTGATCAAAAAATTTATTGGTTAGAAGCAGCTGCAAATGCAGGTAGTTTTTCATCTAAACAAACATTATACGAAATGTATATAAAAGGCGATTATGTAACTAAAAATTATGACAAAGCAATTTACTGGCATCAAAGATACTGCTTCGATGAACAAGTTGAATATACAAGGGGAAGTTGTACTGCTTTAAATAGATTAAGACAAGACCCTCAATTACAACGCGCATTAGATAATGGTGATAAGCAGGCTCAGTACGAAATAGGTTCTATGTTTATTGAATATAAAACATTGTATGATATAGGAATTGATTTACTTGAAAAAGCAGCTAAACAAGGTCAATTATCAGCTGAAATGATATTACGTTTGAAGCGTCAAAAAAGCCATATAGACTTTTCTGGATAATAGCAAATTGAAAGTAGAATGATCTTATAAAATGTAATAGTTAAGTTAAAAAGAATAGATTTATAAATGAGCAGGAACTTGCTACTCATTTAGAATAAAACTCTATTAATTAAGAAATCGCTTTTAATTCTATATGGTTATCATCTAAACTCACCGAATTTTCGTTTTTTATGAACTGTTTCGCTAACGCTAATCTATCATTCATCACTTTAATCGCTTCGGAAAAATAGAAAGTTTTGTTCATAGCAACGAACGTTCTTTCGGCAATAACACACAAAGAGGCGTTTTCACCCGCTTCAACGACCAGTAAATTAACTTTTTGACCGGTTTCTTGTAAGTTCACTTCGACAATATCGGCAACTTTAGGGTTATAAAGTCTAGGTTGCTGAGAAAAATACCAGCTTTTAGGCATTTGTGGTTTTAAAAAATTCGAGGCTACCACTGCATTAATTGATAATTCAATTTTTTTTGAATCGCTTAAGAGTAAAGGTTGGCAACTATCATAAAATAGATAGTAAGCTGTTGCATCATCGACAGAAAAAGGGAATTCGCCAAAAACATCTGGTATGAGAATTTTACTTGCGTAATTACATCGAAATAATATTTCTGATGAAATTTCAAGCATTAAACTATCATATTCATTGTCAAAATACCAACGCCAGCTATCAGTTGGTCGAAAAGCCATTTTCATTGATATTTTTATCCTTACCTTAATTGAATTAAATTTGAGCAAATATAACATAGCAAACAAAAAAAATAAATAAAAAAATAAAATAACAAAAATTTAATTGTTTAATTTTTAAAAGTTTTATCAAAATTTAGAAATGATCCCAATGATCTAAGTTGGATCATTTTCGATCTTCTTGGATCAAATCTTAGCTTGCCGATAACCTAAATGATCTTAACGCCGCTAGAACTGCGATATCTGGTGATTAAGTTGGATATGATATTTATCTGCAACAACAATTAATTAAACAGAATGATTATTGTCTATTTAACCATTGGGATTGGGATTGGGATTGGGATTGGGATTATGAATTATGATTATGAAGAGCTTAACTGGACTAAAAGATGGTGAAGCAGTAGTGATTCCCCAATTATTATTGCCAATAAACCTTAATAATTCAATAAAACTAAGATCGCGGAAAAATATAACCAAACGCAAGCCATATTAAGTATAAAAAAAGGTGCCAATAGGCACCTTTTTCCGACTAAATAATTAATTAGCTCGCCACATTAATTCGTTTCATATCCGTCATATAGCTACGAAGTTTACGACCTACGATCTCAATTGGGTGATGGCGAATAGCTTCATTTACATCACGTAATTGAGCATTATCCACGCTACCTTCAGGAATAGCTTTACCTAAATCACCGGCTTGTAACATTGGCATAAATTTCTCTTTTAATAACGGAACTGCAGCGTTAGCAAATAAATAGTTACCGTATTCAGCTGTGTCAGAAATAACTACATTCATTTCATATAAACGTTTACGGGCAATGGTATTGGCGATAAGTGGCAATTCATGTAGTGATTCATAATAAGCTGATTCAGGTAGAATACCAGATTCAAGCATGGTTTCAAACGCAAGTTCCACACCAGCTTTAACCATAGCAACCATAACAACACCTTGATCAAAATAAGCTTGTTCGTCGATCTTACCTTGATATTCAGCCGCTTTTTCAAAGGCTGTTTCACCTGTCTCTTTACGCCATTTTAATAAGTTAACATCATCGTTAGCCCAATCTTTCATCATGGTTGATGAGAATTCACCAGAAATGATATCGTCCATATGTTTACGATAAAGATCTGTCATGATCACTTTTAATTCTTTCGCTAAGGCATTGGCACGTAATTTAGCTGGATTAGATAAACGATCCATCATTAAGGTAATACCACCTTGTTTTAATGCTTCGGTGATCGTTTCCCAACCGAATTGTAATAATTTACATGCATATGCAGGATCAACACCATCAGCAACAAGTTTATCAAAGCAGAGCAATGATCCTGTCTGTAACATACCACATAAGATCGTTTGTTCACCCATAAGATCCGATTTAACTTCAGCAACAAATGAAGATTGTAAGACGCCCGCTCTATGCCCCCCTGTAGCAGCTGCCCATGCTTTAGCAATGGCTAATCCTTCACCTTGCGGATCATTTTCAGGATGGACGGCGATCAAAGTTGGTACCCCAAAGCCGCGTTTATACTCTTCACGAACTTCAGTTCCCGGACATTTTGGTGCAACCATAACAACCGTAATATCTGGTCGAATTTTTTCACCAACTTCAACAATATTAAAACCATGTGAATAGCCTAGAGCCGCACCTTTTTTCATTAATGGTTGAACGGCTTGAACTACTGCTGAATGTTGCTTATCCGGCGTAAGATTGATAACTAAATCTGCGGTCGGAATCAACTCTTCATAAGTTCCTACTTTAAAGCCATTTTCTGTTGCTTTTTTCCAAGATGCTCTCTTTTCGGCAATCGCTTCTTTACGTAATGCATAAGCAATATCTAAACCAGAATCACGCATATTTAGACCTTGGTTAAGACCTTGAGCACCACAACCGACAATCACAATCTTTTTGCCTTTTAAAAAATTAGCTTCAGAAGCAAATTCATCACGCGCCATAAAACGACATTGACCTAATTGTTCTAATTTTTCGCGTAAATTTAATGTATTGAAATAGTTAGACATCATTCTCTCCATGAGTTGAATTATTTATAATCAAGTTGTTAGCACTATATCGTAAAATCATAATTGCGGAAATTGATATATTTAAAATATTATATTGCATAAATTGCAATACACTTGCCAAGTTAAATGGTTTCTTTTACTCTAAGCCACCCAATTTAATTAACCCTTTATTTAATATGGATAGACGTTACAAGCAGGCTAATAAAGAAGCAAAGCTTTCATTGTTACTCACTTTGATCTATTTTGCTGCATGGATAATCAGTGCTTATACCGTAAAAGATCAAACAGGCTTTATAGGCTTACCATTATGGTTTGAATTGTCATGTATAATGGTGCCATTGGGTTTTATCTTGTTATGTTACATCGTGGTAAAAAAACAATTTAAAAATATACCACTAGAATAGGCAATTTAATCATGCAATTAGATATTATTCTTCCGCTTATTATTTATCTTATATTCGTCTTTGCGTTATCAATATATGCATATGCAAAACGGAAAAAAGTAAATCAATTTACTGACTATTTTATTGGTAACCGCACCATGGGCGGTTTTTTATTGGCGATGACTTTAGCCGCGACTTACATTAGTGCCAGTTCATTTATTGGTGGACCAGGTGCCGCTTATAAATATGGCCTTGGTTGGGTGCTTCTATCAATGATCCAAGTTCCTACTGTTTTACTTTCACTTGGTATTTTAGGAAAAAAATTCGCCATTTTAGCACGTAAATACAATGCAATAACCTTAAGTGATATGCTCTATTCTCACTATAAAAGTAAGGTGATTGTATGGTTTGCAAGTATTGCATTAATTACAGCTTTTATTGGTGCGATGACGGTACAATTTGTAGGGGGAGCCCGTTTATTAGAATCATCCGTCGGTATACCGTATGACAATGGATTAATTATTTTTGGTTTAGGCACCGTCATCTATACGGCTTTTGGTGGATTTAGAGCCAGTATTTTAAATGATGCCTTCCAAGGCTTAGTTATGATTATTGGCGCTATTCTACTTTTAGTTGCCATTATTTACGCTGGCGGAGGAATTACCAATATAGTTGACCGTTTATATGCTATTGATCCTGCTCTATTGACGCCACAAGGTCCTGATAACTTTATGGATTTTCCTTTTATGGCTTCATTCTGGGTTTTAGTCTGTTTTGGTGTTGTCGGTTTGCCGCATACAGCCGTTCGTTGTATGGCTTATAAAGACAGTAAAGCGGTACACCGAGGGATTATTATTGGTACCGCGGTGGTGACGATCATCATGTTGACTATGCATTTATCTGGCGCGCTTGGCCGAGCCATAATCAGCGATTTAACTATTCCCGATCAAATTGTACCAACATTAATAATAAAAGTTATGCCGCCTTTAGCTGCAGGGATCTTTTTAGCTGCTCCGCTTTCCGCTATAATGTCAACGATCAATGCCCAATTACTGCAAGTATCATCGGTTATTATTAAAGATCTCTTCCTATCGATGAGACCAAATACTAAATTTAGTGATAAGCTACTAACAAGATTATCAGTCACTATTACCTATTTCTTTGGTGGATTATTAATTTTAGCTGCATGGAAACCACCGGAAATGATCATCTGGCTTAACTTGCTAGCTTTCGGTGGACTTGAAGCCGTATTCTTATGGCCATTGGTGCTTGGATTATATTGGAAAAAAGCAAATTCCACCGGCGCCCTTTGCTCAATGTTGGCTGGCGCAACAAGCTATACTATTCTGGCTATTTATAACATTAAAATCTATGCGTTCCATCCAATCGTACCATCGTTACTGATCGGATTAGTTGTATTTATCATCGCCAATCTATTTGGCCAAACAGGAAAAAAATATGCCTTGGATTCAACTCAGAATTAACACTACCAATGATTTAGCTGAACAAATCAGCGAACAGTTAGAAGAATCAGGTGCGGTATCGGTCACTTTTCAAGACACATATGATAACCCTGTTTTTGAACCTCTACCGGGTGAAACCAAACTTTGGGGAAATACCGACGTTGTCGGACTCTATGATGCTCAAACCGATATTGCCGAATTACAAGCAATATTAAATCTTGATCAATATTCTTATAAAATAGAACAGTTAGAAGATAAAGACTGGGAACGAGAATGGATGGATAACTTTCATCCAATGCAGTTCGGAAAAAGATTATGGATATGTCCTAGCTGGCGAGATATACCAGATCCGAATGCGGTCAATGTGATGTTAGATCCAGGACTAGCATTTGGTACTGGCACCCACCCTACTACCGCATTATGTTTAACTTGGTTAGATAGCCTCGATCTTAACAATAAGATTGTGATCGATTATGGTTGTGGCTCGGGTATTTTAGCCATTGCGGCACTAAAATTGGGTGCGGAGCGAGTCATTGGGATCGATATTGATCCTCAAGCGATCCAAGCTAGCCGTGACAATGCTGAACGTAATAATGTAAGTCAAAAAATTGAGTTATATTTAGCTCAAGATCTCCCAGACAATTTACAAGCTGATGTTGTTATCGCAAACATATTAGCCGGTCCGTTAAAAGAGCTTGCGCCTCAAATTAGTAAGCTGGTAAAAACGGATGGAAAGTTAGGATTATCGGGTATTTTAGCTAATCAATCTCAAAGTGTATGTGAAGCGTATAAAACTCAGTTTGAACTCGATCCAGTTATTGAACAGGAAGAGTGGTGTCGAATAACGGGTAAAAAAAAATAAAAATTTAACATTACCCCCTTTTAACTTCGAGAAAAAATGCGTAATATAGCCGGCCTTAATTCGCTTAACATTGGCAAGGTCACATTAAAAAACAATTTAATTGCTGCGCCAATGGCAGGTATAAGTGATAAACCATTTAGAAATTTATGTCATCGCTTTGGCGCAGGAATGACTGTTTCTGAAATGTTTTTAGCTAACTCTGATATATGGCATACGGATAAATCAACATTAAGAATGATTTCTAGTGATGATGTCGGTATCCGCGCGGTGCAAATCGTTGGTTCAGACCCAGATGAAATGGCTAGAGCTGCCGAGTTTAATGTTAAACATGGAGCTCAGTTAATTGATGTTAATATGGGATGCCCTGCTAAAAAAGTGAATAAGAAACTAGCTGGTTCTGCATTGATGCAGCATCCAGATTTGATAAAAACTATTTTGCAAAAAGTTGTTGGCTCAGTAGATGTACCAGTAACACTAAAAACTCGGACTGGATGGAATAAAAATAATAGAAATTGCATTGAAATCGCACAAATTGCACAGGATTGTGGCGTAAAGGCTATTACTATTCATGGGCGAACTCGTGCATGCTTATTCAATGGAGAAGTCGAATATGACTCAATAAAAGCAGTGAAAGAAAAGGTAACTATTCCTGTCATTGCTAATGGTGATATTTGTACCCCTGAACAAGCAAAAGATGTTTTCAAATATACGCAAGCTGATGGTATAATGATCGGCCGAGCGGCACAGGGGCGACCTTGGATATTTGAAGAAATTGCATTCTATTTAGCACACGGACAGTTAAAGAAAAATAAGACAATTGATGAAGTAGAACAAATAGTGTTAACCCACCTTGAAGATCTTTATCAATTTTATGGAGAATACAAAGGATTACGGATTGCCAGAAAGCATGTAAATTGGTATACCAAGAACTATGCTGATAGTGATCAATTCAGGCGCTTATTTAGTGTACTTAGCAATACAAGTGAGCAAGTAAAAACACTAAAAGCATTTTTTAGTCAAATTAGAAACAGATAAAAGAGTTAAAAATACTATGTCAGAACAACGCGTTACAGCTGCAGCACTTAAATTTACAACTGTAAACTCTCAAGACCAAATAACACAAAAACCTTTGCGAGACTCAGTAAAACAAGCTTTAAGAAACTATTTAGCCCAATTAAATGGTGAAGATCCTACTGATCTATACGAATTAGTGTTAGCTGAAGTTGAACACCCATTCCTTGATATGGTTATGCAATATACTCGTGGCAATCAAACCCGAGCAGCAAATATGCTTGGTATCAACCGTGGTACTTTACGCAAAAAATTAAAACAATATGGAATGAGTTAGTTTAAATCGCAAACCATATTATTGAATTATTTAAAAGCGCCTATTTGAGAGGGCGCTTTTTTTGTTCTCAATTATCAAATAGTTGTTATTTATGCTGAAAAGCGCTTAATTAACGTAGGAATCAAAGTTAATATTTGTCGTGACTCTTGAGGATTTTGAATACGATTCAGTAAAGTCTCAACCGCTAACTGACCTAATTCTTCTTTCGGTTGGTGGATAGTTGTCAAAGAAGGAGTCATGTATTGGGCAATTTCAATATCATCATAACCAATAATAGCAATATCCTTGCCTACTTCAAAACCGTTTCGATATAGAGTTTGGTAAGCACCAATCGCCATAGCATCATTAAAACAAAATACCGCTTGCGGTGGAATTGGCAAATCTAATAATTGCTGCATAGCCACCACGCCTGATGAAAAGTGGAAATCTCCTTGAACTTCATAACCGTCAAGTATGGTTATATTAGCGGCCTGCAAAGCATTTCTAAAGCCTTTTAAACGCAATTGAGATTGGGTATTATTCAATGGCCCCGTAATACAAGCGATCCGCTTATAATTTTGTTCAATGAGATAATTGGTGGCTAAAGTAGCACCATATAGAGAATTATCCTTTATCATGTCACAGTGGTCACTAAATGATGCCCAGTCCACCATAACTATGGCAAGTTTAGGATATTTAGTAAATATCTGTTGTGGGATTGGTTGCGTTTCAGTACACATTGTTAGTAAACCATCAACACGTTTTTGCAATAAATGTTCAATATTAGTTAGCATTCGTTGATGGTCACCTTCGGTATGACAGAGTATCAAATTATAACCGAGCCTATAACAGCATCGCTCAACGCCCTGCACTACTTCGGAGAAGAAAGGGTTATTACTTGTTGTGACTACCATACCGATAGTAAATGTTTTATTACTTTTTAAACTTCGAGCAATGGCTGATGGTGTATAATCAAGTTGTTTAATTGCCAATTCCACTTTTTCGCGAACAGCAGGACTAACATAGCGGTCATTATTAATCACATGAGAGACTGTTGATGTCGATACCTTCGCGAAATTAGCGACATCCTTCATAGTTGCCAAGTTGAATCTACCTATATACTTTGTTGCTATTTACTTTGTTGTTCAAGAAACTCTTCTACTTCATTTCGAAATGGTACTGCTGTTTGAGCGCCCGGTTTCGTTACTGATAATGCACCAGCTGCATGGGCATATATAACCGCTTGTTCTAAGGTTTTACCTTCTAATAACGCGGTAACTAGCATACCATTGAAGGTATCCCCGGCACCAATAGTATCAATTGCTTTGACTTTAAATCCAGCAATGATTGTGCCTCGCTGTGCCGAGCTTACCCAGGCACCTTTACTGCCTAAAGTAATAATAACCGTTTCGATACCTTTGTTATGTAAAATCATCGCCGCTTGCTCAGCATCTTGCTCCGTTAAGATTTTAATACCGGTTAAGTATTCAGCTTCTGTTTCATTAGGGGTAATAATATCAATGTGTTTCAGTAAATCATCTGATAATGTTTGCGCAGGCGCTGGATTTAAGATGACTTGCGTCTGATGTTGTTTAGCCAATTTTGCAGCTTGTTCAATTGTTGGCAACGGTGTTTCCAGTTGCATTAAAATGGCATCAGCACTGATAATATCTTCTTTATATTTGAGTAAATACTCTGTTGTAACTTGTGCATTCGCACCGGCATGGATAGCAATTTGATTTTCACCTTGCGCATTTACTAAAATCAAAGCGACCCCAGTATTTTGCCCATCAATACAAGCTACTGAACAGGTATTAATATTATCGTTGTTAAGCAGTTGTTTAATTTTGTTACCTAGTTCATCATTTCCGACCGCGGCAATAAACTGAATATTGGCACCCAATCGACCAGCTGCAACAGCTTGATTGGCTCCTTTACCACCAAAAGAAATTTTATAGTTGGATCCTGATAATGTTTCACCCGGTTTCGGAAACTTAGGAACATTTAATATATGATCAACATTAACACTACCTAATACAATCAATTTTTTGCGTTTCATTTATCTCATTCCTAATTAAGTAGGACGCTTAGCACGTCCTAATCTAATCTATTTACTAATTAATTTTAACTCTACAGGGATACTTGGACTAACTTTTTCACCTTTTATAACTTTATCGGCAATTTCGATCCCAATTGCGCCAATTTTTTCAGGTTGTTGTGCCACAGTTGCTGCTAATTTACCGCGTTCTACAGATTTGATGCCATCATCGGTACCATCGAACCCTACGACCATAATATCAGTTCGACCAGCGGTTTGAATCGCTCGCATTGCCCCTAATGCCATTTCATCATTTTCTGCAAAAACAGCTTGAACAGCAGGATAAGCCGTCAATAAATTTTGCATAACGTTCATACCTTTAGCTCGGTCAAAATCCGCAGGTTGTGCTGTTAAAATGGTAAAATTATTTTCTTGTTGTGACTGATTAAATCCTTCACCTCTTTCACGTGAAGCTGAAGTACCAACAATTCCTTGTAGTTGAATGACTTTTGCCTGTTTACCTAACTGACTAACAATAAAATCACCGGCCATTTTACCACCAGCCACATTGTCTGATGCTATATGACTAACCACCTCACCTTTAACTGAACCACGGTCAAGGGTAATAACGGGAATATTTGCCTTGTTAGCCGCTAAAACAGCGTTACCAACGGCTTCCGAGTCTGTCGGATTAATTAAAATAATCTTGGTACCTTTAACAATTGTATCTTCAACATTTGCCAACTCTTTGGCGGGATTATTTTGGGAATCTAACACTACTAAATCGTAACCTAGTTCATTAGCTTTTTTTACCGCTCCCTCTTTTAAAGTAACAAAAAATGGATTGTTTAGCGTGGATATTACTAAAGCAATATTCTCTTTTGCCGAAGCATGAAAGACAAATAAAAAACTTATTAATATAGCAATGTACTTATTTAATCTCATAACTTTCTCCTAGTTACTTTTGTTTAAAAAATTACTTATTAGTTTTTTTATCGACTAAAACCGCGAGTAATATAACTACCCCTTTGACTATCATTTGATAATAAGCATCGACCCCTAACATATTTAAGCCATTATTCAAAAAGCCTAGAATTAACGCTCCAATTAGGGTTCCGATAATTTTACCGCGCCCTCCTGACATACTGGTGCCGCCAAGCACTACAGCAGCAATTGCATCCATCTCGTAGCCGGTTCCGGCTGTAGGTTGAGCTGAGGACAACCTTGAAACCTCAATCGTACTGGCAACAGCACACAGCAAACCACTCATTGCATAAACAATAATTTTTACTTTATCAACATTGATACCTGATAATTGTGTTGCGGATTCATTACCACCAAGAGCATAAATATAGCGACCTAAACGGGTATATTTCAATAAATACCATGCTGCGGCAAACACAATAATCATAATGATAATTGGAACAGGAATACCGAATACTCGACCAAATGCGATCCATTCAAACATTTCGGAATTATCATTAGTACCGGTCGAAATTGGACTTCCTTTGGTATATACCTGTGTTGCACCACGTAGGATTAACATCATCACTAATGTTGCAATAAAAGCTTGAAGCTTTCCTTTCGCAATAATGACGCCTGAAAAGGCCCCCAATATTGCACTTAAAATTAAAGCAGCACATATAGCAATAAATGGGGAAATGTCAGCACCAATCATCGATGCCGTCACTGCACCGGCTAGTGCAAATATCGAGCCAACAGCAAGATCAATACCGGATGTTAAAATGACTAAGGTCATTCCAACCGCAATAATGGCGTTGATTGACGTTTGCTGCAAAATATTAAAAATGTTATTTAACGTGAAAAAATTATCACTTAAACAAGAAACGATTAGGATTAATACTAGTAACGTTATTAATGACTTCTGCTCAACTAATACGTTTTTGAGCGTTTTATTTTGCAGCATCAGATTTCTCCTGTATTTTTTCCTACGGCAGCCGCCATAAGTTTTTCTTGTGTTGCTTCATTAATAGTAAAATCGCCGGTTATTTTTCCCTCATAAATAACCAAAATACGGTCACTCATGCCAAGAATTTCGGGCATGTCAGATGAAACTAAGATGACACTTAACCCTTGTTGTTTGAATTGATTGATAAGTTGATAAATTTCCTTTTTAGCGCCAACATCAACGCCTCTGGTCGGTTCATCGAGAATTAATATGCTTGGACGAGTCATTAATCCTTTAGCAATAGCGACTTTTTGTTGATTACCACCTGATAATAGCCCTATAGTTTGATTAATTGATGGAGTTTTAATATTGAATAATCCCACATAGTCATCAACCGCTTGTCGTTCATTTTTTAGTTTTAATTGTTTAAATTGATTGACAAAATAACCAAGTGAATTGAGTGTCATATTATCTTTAACTGACATGCCTAAAATTAATCCATCTCTTTTACGATCTTCAGAGATATAAACAATGCCGTTCATTAAACCATCTTTTGGCGAACGCGTTTTAATCGCTTTGCCATTTAAAGTTATTGTTCCTGATTTAGCGGGATTTGCGCCATAAATCATCTTCATCAACTCAGTACGTCCTGCCCCCATAAGACCAGAGATACCTAATATTTCACCGGCATGAAGAGAAAAACTAACATCATTTACACCATCACCAATAAGATGATTAACCTGTAACGTGATATCTCCTCGATCCATCGCAATGCGTGGATATTGTTCTTCAAGTTTACGACCAACCATCATCTCAATTAAACTATCTTCATCCAATTGCGAAATTTTCTTTTCACCTACAAATTGACCATCACGTAATACGGTCACTGCATCGCAAATTTCAAAGATCTCTTTTAGGCGATGAGAGATATAGACAATGCCACAATTTTGTTTTTTAAGTTTATTAATGACTTCAAATAATGAAGCGGTTTCTGTATCGGTGAGAGCATCGGTTGGTTCATCCATAATGATAACTTTGGAATCAAAACTTAACACTTTAGCAATTTCAACCATTTGCTGTTCACCAATAGATAATTCACTAATCAATCTTCGACTGTTATAGCTCAAATGCAATTGTGCTAATAATTTATCAGCTTCAGCATAGGTCTTTTGCCAATCAATACAGCCAAATTTGTTGATAAATTCTCGACCTAAAAAGATATTTTCGGCGATGGATAATTGCGGTATTAAATTCAATTCTTGGTGAATTATACCTATTCCCGCTAATTGTGAAGCTTTGGGGCCATTGAAGTTAACTTTATTACCTTGATAAATAATTTCACCAGTATCTTTTGTATATATTCCAGTGAGTACTTTCATTAACGTAGATTTACCTGCGCCATTTTCACCAATTAAAGCCATAACTTGACCGGCTTTAACGGTCAAATTAGCACCTGAAAGCGCTTTAACACCGGGAAAAGATTTAGATATATCAGTAAGTTGTAACAAAATATCACTCATAAAATTCCCATTATTTTAATTGTTTTTTAAAAAATTACGCCCGACTGTAGAATAATATTCGCGTAGGGTGAGCATTCACCAGTTCTAATTACCGCTTTGCATTCAGCGGTTTGATGTTTTAACATTTCGTGAGTGACATATTTGATATCAATTATCTTTTGTTGTGATTGCTCAATTTTTTTAATCTGCCTTAATATTTTTCTATTTATCTCTGGATTATGTTTAAGAATCTCTTCTGCCAAGAGGACTTTTTCAATTTGCATAGATTCAGATACAGATTCTAAAACTTGCATGAATGATGGCACGCCAAAAGTCAACGCCAGATCGATTCTTTCAACATTTTCAGGGATGGGTAAACCTGCATCACCAATAGCAATTTGATCGGTATGTCCCATTTTAGTTAAGGTTTGAACTATTACTGAATTGAACAACTTACTTTTAAACATAATGCAATCCTTAGAATAATAATGAAATTGTTCATCGAAACGTTTCGATGGCGGCATAATTTATCGAAAATTGAAGCATAATGTGTCGAAACTAAATGAATTGCAATGGATAAAATATAAACTTGTGATCCGGATCAACATAATTATTCATTATTAAAATTATAGGAAGAAAAAAGAGATATTTTGTTTCTCACTATCTAATGGAAAAATAGATTGATAATGAACTTTTGCTAAAAGTTTGCTAGAATAGATTGATTTTAAATTATTTAATCTGGAGAATTTTATGGCAGGTCATAGTAAATGGGCCAATACCAAACATCGTAAAGCAGCTCAAGATGCTAAGCGCGGTAAAATCTTTACCAAAATTATTCGCGAACTTGTAACCGCAGCTAAACTTGGTGGTGGCGATCCAGCGTCTAACCCTCGTCTACGGGCTGCAATGGACAAAGCTTTATCTAACAACATGACTCGAGATACCATGAATAGAGCGATTGCTCGTGGTGTTGGCGGTGAAGATGATACTAATATGGAAACTATCATCTATGAAGGTTATGGACCAGCCGGTACTGCGGTAATGGTAGAGTGCTTGAGTGATAATCGTAACCGCACAGTTTCAGAAGTGCGCCACGCGTTTACCAAAACCGGTGGCAACCTAGGTACTGATGGCTCAGTTTCTTACTTATTCACAAAAAAAGGCGTGATCTCATACCCTACTGGAACAGACGAAGACCAAGTGATGGATGCCGCACTTGAAGCCGGTGCTGATGATGTTGTGACTTATGATGATGCTGCAATTGATGTGTTCACAACACCAGAATCATTTGGTGAAGTTAAAGATGCTCTCGATGCGGCAGGTTTAGTCGCTGAATCAGCTGAAGTGTCAATGATTCCTGCAACTAAAGTTGATTTGGATATTGACTCTGCACCAAAACTACTACGTCTTATCGATATGCTTGAAGATTGTGATGATGTTCAAGAAGTCTATCATAACGGAGAAGTTTCAGACGAAGTTGCAGCTGCACTCTAATGACTATCATTCTGGGTATTGACCCAGGCTCTCGTTTGACGGGTTACGGCGTAATTCGTCAAACTGGACGACAATTGACTTATCTTGGCAGTGGTTGTATCCGTACGGCTGTCGATGACTTACCAACGCGTTTAAAACGTGTCTACGCTGGCGTTAGCGAAATTATTCTACAATTTCAACCCGATATGTTTGCTATAGAACAAGTGTTTATGGCTCGTAATGCTGATTCGGCCTTAAAATTAGGTCAAGCACGCGGTTCAGCTATCGTAGCTGCCGTTAATAATGATTTACCGGTTTTTGAATATGCCGCCCGCTTAGTTAAGCAAAGTGTAGTTGGCACTGGTGCAGCTGACAAAAAACAAGTTCAACACATGGTTAAGCTACTACTGAAACTACCTGCCAGTCCCCAAGCTGATGCGGCTGATGCACTAGCTATAGCAATTACGCATGCGCATATGAGTCAACAATTAATCAAATCGCATCGGTAAGTACTGACTTGATTAAAAAACACCTCTATCAAAGCTTATTTATTTAACCCATCCTATTTCATCAATTTAAAACATAATCAAATAAAAAAAACTGACTAATTATCAATACAACCTGTAATTAATATTTACATAAAATAGCACCAATATCATTGGTACTGTTAATTGATATCATTTAATCGTAGTTAACTATTCATCAATTAGTCTTCTGTTTTACCAGTATAATTACTCGGTAGTACGACTTTATTCTTATGTTTAGTAAATAATTTAGTAATAAACAAGAAGAATAATGGAACATAGAATATCGCCAAGAATGTGGCCGTTAACCTACCACCGATTACCCCAGTTCCTACCGCATTTCAAAAATAAAACTAATTATTATTAAAACCTACAATTTAAAATTTGCATAAAAAAAGCACCAATACTCTTGGTACTGTTAATTGATATCATTTAATCATAGTTAACTATTTATCGATTAGTCCTCTGTTTTACCAGTATAGTTACTCGGTAATACGGATTTATTCTTATGTTTAGTAAATAATTTAGTAATAAACAAGAAGAATAATGGAATATAGAATATTGCCAAGAGTGTGGCCGTTAACCTACCACCGATTACCCCAGTTCCTACCGCATTTCAAAAATAAAACTAATTATTATTAAAACCTACAATCTAAAATTTGCATAAAAAAAGCACCAATACTCTTGGTGCTTTTAATTGATATTATTTAATCGTAGTTAACTATTCATCGATTAGTCTTCTGTTTTACCAGTATAATTACTCGGTAGTACGACTTTATTCTTATGTTTAGTAAATAATTTAGTAATAAACAAGAAGAATAATGGAACATAGAATATCGCCAAGAATGTGGCCGTTAACATACCACCGATTACTCTGGTTCTTACCGCATTTCAAAAATAAGACTAATTATTATTAAAAACAACAATTTAAAATTTGCATAAAAAAGCACCAATACTCTTGGTACTGTTAATTGATATTATTTAATCATAGTTAGCTGTTTATCGATTAGTCTTCTGTTTTACCAGTATAGTTACTCGGTAATACGGATTTATTCTTATGTTTAGTAAATAATTTAGTAATAAACAAGAAGAATAATGGAATATAGAATATTGCCAAGAATGTGGCCGTTAACCTACCACCGATTACCCCAGTTCCTACCGCATTTCAAAAATAAAACTAATTATTATTAAAACCTACAATCTAAAATTTGCATAAAAAAAGCACCAATACTCTTGGTGCTTTTAATTGATATTATTTAATCGTAGTTAACTATTCATCGATTAGTCTTCTGTTTTACCAGTATAATTACTCGGTAGTACGACTTTATTCTTATGTTTAGTAAATAATTTAGTAATAAACAAGAAGAATAATGGAACATAGAATATCGCCAAGAATGTGGCCGTTAACATACCACCGATTACCCCAGTTCCTACCGCATTCTGACTTACAGAACCGGCACCACTACTTGTCGCGAGTGGGTATACACCAAGAATAAAGGCAAATGATGTCATTAAAATTGGACGTAAACGTAGGCGACAAGCTTCTAATGTTGCATCGATTAATGATTTACCTTCTTTTTCTAATGCATCTTTAGCAAATTCTACAATCAGAATAGCATTCTTAGCCGATAGCCCCATGGTGGTTAATAGACCAACGATAAAGTAAATATCGTTATCAAGACCTCTAATCATTGTCGCATATACGGTACCAATAATACCTAATGGGATCACGAATAAGATCGAAATAGGTACCGTCCAACTTTCATATAGAGCAGCCAATGACAAGAACACCACAATTAGAGAAATAATATAAAGTGTTGTTGTTTGTGAACCAGTTTGACGTTCTTGGTAAGAAATATCTGTCCAGTCAAAGGAGAAACCTTTAGGTAAATTTTTAGATAATTCTTCCATTATTGCCATAGCTTGACCAGAGCTCATACCCGGCGCAGCTGAACCACTGATCCCCATCGCGGCTACACCATCGTAACGAACCAATGATGGTGAACCATAACTTTTCGTTGTGGTAGCAAACGCATCATAAGGAACCATTTCACCTTTTTGATTTTTTACATGCCAGAAACTAAAGTCATCAGGTAACATTCGATAAGCTGCATCAGATTGTAAATAGACCTTTTTAACACGGTTGTTATACACAAAATCATCAATATAGGCAGAACCTAATGCAGTTGAAAGTACGGTATTAACACTACTTACAGCAACACCAAGTGCTTGAGCGGTTTCGAAATCCACATTAATTTTATATTGTGGTACATCTAACATACTACCTGGACGAACTTGTTGTAAGTTAGGATTTTGTGCAGCTTGTCCCAACAGTTGGAAAAATGCCCCCATCAAAGCATCATGTCCAAGACCTGCGGTATCTTTTAACATATAAGAGAAACCATTAGCCATACCAAGTGACGGTACTGCTGGTACATTAGTAATAATGACGCGGCCTTCAGTTATCGTTGATGCAAATCCAAAACCACTACCCACCAAAGCATCCACTTTTTGATCTGGACGTTTACGCTCATCCCAATCTTTTAATCGGATAAAGCCAAGCCCCATGTTTTGACCACGACCAACCATACTGAAACCAGCAACAGTAAAGATCTCCTTCACTGAATCAGCTTTCTCATTCATATAAAATTGAGAGGTTTTGTTCAAAACACTCATGGTTTGTTCTAATGTCGATCCGGGTGGTAACTCAACCATTACAATTAATACACCCTGATCTTCATTTGGTAAGAAACCAGTTGGTAAACGATTAAAGCCAAAGATTAAGCAAACAACAATCAAACCATAGCAAACAAATGAAATAAGTGGATAACGAATAAATTTAATCACACCTTTTTCATAGGCATGCAGGCTTTTGTTATATAAATTATTGAACTTATTAAAGAACCATTTAGTCCCAATTGAAAGCCAACTAAATGGTGGAACACTTTCAAGTTTTTCACCAATTGTGGTTTTTTTAATTTTGCTTTTAGATGGTGCTTTCAAGATTTGCGCACAAAGTGCTGGTGTTAACACAATTGCCATCAGCACGGACAAAGCCATCGACGTTACAATTGTGATTGAAAATTGACGATAGATTCCCCCTGCTGCACCGCCATAGAATGCCATTGGAACGAATACCGCGGAAAGCACCACAGCTATACCAACTAACGCCGAGGTGATCTGCTCCATCGACTTAACTGTTGCATCATACGGGGATAACCCTTCATCATGCATAATACGTTCAACGTTCTCAATTACCACGATGGCATCATCGACCAGAAGACCGATAGCCAGTACCATAGCAAACATCGATAACGTATTAATGGTAAATCCACAAATATATAAAACCGCAAATGTACCTAACAATACTACTGGTACCGTAATAGTTGGGATAAGTGTAGAACGTAGATTTTGTAAAAAGACATACATAACGATAACAACCAAAATGATTGCTTCGATTAAAGTATGTACCACGTTGTTAATCGATAATTTAACAAATGGTGTTGTATCATAAGGATAGGCAAATTTAATATCTTCAGGGAAAATCTGAGATAACTCTTGAATTTTTTGGTCAACTTTAGCTGATGTGTCCAGTTGGTTGGCACCAGTTGCTAAATAAATACCTAAACCTGCTGATGGTTTACCATCATAGCGTGAAAGAAAGTTGTAGTCAGCAGCACCAATTTCAACATTAGCCACATCTTTTAATAAAATATTGGAACCATCAGTATTAACCCGTAGCAAAATATTTTGAAATTGTTCCGGTGTTTTTAAACGTGATTGAGCAGTGATGGTTGCGTTAAGCTCTTGCCCCTCTGTTGCTGGTAAAGCACCAAGTTGCCCCGCAGTAACCTGCGCATTTTGCGCTTGAATAGCGCCAATAATCTCTTCGATAGATAGATTAAAATAGTTCAGTTTATTGGGATCTAACCAAATACGCATTGCATATTCAGAACCAAATAACTGGGTATCGCCTACCCCTTGAACACGACGGATCTGATCTTGTACCGTTGAATAAATAAAGTCAGCAATATCCGCTTGCGTTTTTTGTGGGTTTGTAGAATAGAAACCGATAACTTTTAAGAAGTTAGTATTATTCTTAGCAACCGACACACCATTTTTTTGCACACTTTCAGGTAGACGTGATTTAATACTCTCTACTTTATTTAAGACTTGTACTTGAGCAAAATCTGGGCTGGTACCAGGTGCAAAAGTCAATGTTGTTTGGACCACACCTTGAGCACTACTGGTTGACTTCATATAAATCAAATTATCTAAACCAGTTAAGTTTTGCTCGATTAATTGCGTAACAGTGTTTTCAATGGTTTGCGCATCAGCACCTGGGTAAACAGCAGAAACAGTAACAGCAGGCGGCGCGATATCAGGATACTGTTCTACAGCGAGTAGCTTAATACATAAGGCTCCCCCCAGCATCATCATGATAGCAATTACCCATGCAAAAACAGGTCTATCAATAAAAAACTTAGCCATAATTAAACCTACCCCTGTTTTATTTCACACTGTTTTTAACGAGATTATCTAACTGCTCTTGAGTTAGTATAGTTGGTTCATTTATTGCTTGAGCTTTCATAGGTTTACCCATTTCTACCGCGGTTAAATTAAGTAGACCAGTTACAATAACTTCTTCACCGATATCAATCCCACTAGTTACCACCCAGTAACCACTTACACCCGTATAAACTTTTATATCTTGACGATAATCAACTGTACCATCTGGTAGTAAAATTTTAGCTGTATATTGACCTTTTTGGTTACTAGTAATGCCTTGTTGCGGAACTAACACCGCATTTTTAATCGTACCTAATGTCAATTGAGGTTTTACAAACATACCTGGTAAGATTTTACCTTCACTATTGGAAAATTGAGAACGTAATGTCACAGTACCAGTAGTCTCATTAACAGTCATATCTGAAAATTTGATACTACCAGGTAGCGCATATTTAGAACCATCATTAAAAAAGAGTTCAACATTATCACCTTTAGCCGGCTCATAAATAATATTTTCATCTTGAAGATATTTATTATAACGAGTAGCCGCTTCGGTCATATCAACATAAATTGGATCAAGTTGTTGTACTAAAGCTAATGGTGTAGCTTGCCCTGCTGATACTAACGCCCCTTCCGTCACACTTGATTTACCGATATAACCATCAATTGGCGAATAGACTTTAGTATAATCCAAGTTAACTTTAGCCGCATGTTCTGCGGCTTGAGCAACTAAAACACTTGCTTCAGCTTGTTTGGCATCAGCCGCCGCTTTATCGTATTCTTGTTGGCTAATGGATTTTGTATTTAATAGACCGGCGTAACGTTTTAAGGTAAGTTGCGCAATATTAGCATTAGCTTTAGCGCTAGCGACACTAGCCGTCGCACTGTCATAATTAGCTTGATAAATGGCAGGATCAATTTGGTAAAGTGATTGACCTGCTTTAACATTCGAGCTTTCTTCAAATTCACGCTTTAATACAATCCCACTAACTTGTGGCCTTATTTCAGCTATTTGTGAGGCAATAACCCGTCCCGGTAGATTTATTTTAAGAGTATAATTTAAAGGTTCAACTTTAAAAACAGTTACCTTCGGTAATTGGCCACTACCATCTTGGGACTGATTATCACAGCTTGTTAACAACAATAGACCAGTTAATGCCATTGGCAGCGTAAATAATAGCTTATTAAATCTCATATAAAAAAGACCTCGGTAACTTGATAATTATTTTTTTAATAAAAAACAATGAATATTATTCAAAAGTGATCGGGGATTTTACAAAAAATATGCATAGATTGTAAGTATCTTAACGTCTTAATAGCACAGAGTTCTAAAAATTTGATAACTTATCGATGATAAAACAAGAATAATAAAAAAATTAGATTGAGAATTATGATTATTCGCAGAAATAAAGTAATATATGCGCTGTAATTGTTAGTGCTGTAATAAATGAGTACGGATTTAGCTTACGAATAAAAAGTAAAAAATTTTATTGTGGTATTTTTTTAACTTTTTTTTTCAGTTATATTATTGAATAATTTAAATCTATATTTAATTTAATTCTGAGATGGGTATTATGGATAATTTACGTACTGTTTTAATTGTTGTTGCGTCCTTGGTCATTATTGCATTATTGATTCATGGGCTCTGGATCAATAAAAAGGAACGTTCTTCTTTATTTAAGTCAGGTAAAAAAGATAATTTGACACCAAATACTCAGCAATTTGAAGACATCTACGGCGATGAGGATGAAGATGATGTGATTTTGCTTCCGCCTAGAAGTAAAACCAATCAGACTGCTACTAATAATCCTAGCGAGAAAGTAGTCGTTATGGAAGAAGAGCAGATACCTCGTCAAGAAGATTTGTTTTCAAATGACGATGATGCGACTAACGAGCCAACTATCAATTTTCAACCGGATATATTATCTGATGAGATTGTAACCCCAAAAATCGAGAATAACGTTAGCGAAGCATCCAAATCAACACAATCACACTCTGATAAACCGAGCGAAAAACAAGAAAAATTTAACAAAGAAGATAATGAAGATCAGGAGACTGATATTATTATCTTAAATGTAACTGGTATAAATAATAAATCATTACAAGGTGATGTACTGTTAGCTAGTATCATGCAATCAGGATTCCAATTTGGCGATATGCGGATTTTCCACCGTCATGTTGATCCAGCCGGTAATGGTCCAGTATTATTTAGTTTAGCCAATATGGTTACCCCTGGTTACTTGGATCCTGAAACCATGCATGAATTTACCACACCGGGGGTGTCAATATTTATGGTTGCGCCAACTCACGGTAATAATCAACAAAATTTTAAACTTATGTTACAAACTGCACAGCGCATAGCTGACGATGTCAATGGTGTAGTTCTTGATGATGAACATCACATGATGACACCACAAAAAATCAATAGCTATAAAGAACGTATTAAAAAAGTTTGTAATGAAATTTAATCCTGAAAACACATTTTTAAGTTATTCCACTAATTAAAGTTAGTGGAATAGCGATGTTATATTGTTTTACCAACAATTTTAACAACATCTATTGTACTAAATCTAGTTACGTACTATTTTATTGCTAATTCTAAAACTTACGTTTTAATTTAAGAGTTAAAAATCATGCCAAATACACATTTAGCAAATCAATCTGAATCTCAACAAAATATAGCAGAACAGATCGCTACTTTACGCAATCTGATAAGACATCATGAATATTGTTATTATGTGCTTGATGCACCAGAAATCCCCGACGTGGAATATGATAAATTAATAAAACAACTACAAAGTCTAGAACACGATCATCCTGAACTCATCACATCAGACTCACCAACACAGCGTGTGGGTGGCGTACCATTATCGCAATTTGCTTCGGTCAAACATGAATTACCGATGCTATCACTCGATAATGTTTTTGATGAATTGAGTTTTAACGCTTTCAACAAAAGAGTAAAAGATCGCTTACACCTTAGTGACAGCCAATCGGTTGATTACTGCTGCGAGTTAAAACTTGATGGCTTGGCTGTAAGTTTATTATATGAAAATGGACGATTTATTCGAGCTGCAACGCGTGGCGATGGTACCACTGGAGAAGATATTACCGCGAACGTGAAAACCATAAAAACCATTCCATTGGTATTACAAGGTGAAAACATCCCTACTCGGTTAGAAGTACGTGGTGAAGTCTTTATGACACATAAAGGTTTTGCCAAATTGAATGCTGAAGCAGAAAAACGCAACGAAAGAACTTTCGCTAACCCGCGTAATGCTGCCGCCGGCTCATTAAGACAATTAGATCCTAAAATCACCGCCAAAAGGTCACTCTCTTTCTACTGTTATGGTGTGGGTATTAATGAAGGTACAACCCTACCAGATAATCACTATGACCGTTTAATGCAATTTAAAGCTTGGGGCTTACCGGTAAGTGACAAAGTTCAAATTCGTCAAGGTGCTCAAGAAGCTCTCGCCTATTTTCATGAAATTGGTGAGCAACGAATGTCTCTCGGTTTTGATATCGATGGCGTGGTGATTAAAGTCAACAGTATTGCTCAACAAGAGGAACTGGGTTTCGTTGCTCGAGCACCGCGTTGGGCCACCGCATTTAAATTTCCCGCACAAGAAGAGGTAACCAAGCTCAACAAAGTCGACTTTCAGGTCGGGCGAACTGGAGCCATCACGCCAGTAGCGAGATTAGAGCCAGTTTCTGTCGCCGGTGTGATCGTTAGCAATGCGACATTACATAACAGTGATGAAATCGTCCGCTTAGGTATTCGTGAAGGTGATTATGTAACCGTACGCCGAGCCGGAGATGTAATTCCGCAAATTGTCGCGGTTATTCAAGATCGTCGGCCTGCTGACAGCAAAGAGATCATATTCCCAACTCATTGCCCTATCTGTGGTTCGCTTATCGTTCGAGATGAAGGCGAAGCGATCTCCCGTTGTGCCGGCGGATTGATTTGTCCAGCACAACGTAAAGAAGCCTTAAAACACTTTGTATCTCGCCGAGCAATGAATGTTGATGGTTTAGGTGATAAACTAATTGAACAACTCGTTGATAAAGATTATGTCAAAACACCAGCTGATCTTTATAAACTCACTTTACCAATGTTATGCTCATTAGATAAAGTTGGGGAAAAATTAGCTAATAATTTAATTAATGCTTTACAACAATCAAAAAGCACCAGCTTAAATCGCTTTATTTTCGCACTTGGCATACCAAATGTAGGCGAAGTTACCGCCGAAAATCTAGTTAACCAATTAGGCAATTTATCGGCCATCGAAAACGCCTCATTAGAACAGCTTCAAACTGTAAATGATGTTGGTGAAGTAATTGCTGAAAGTATTGTCGACTTCTTTCAAGAACCGCATAATCGCGACGTCATTGAGCAACTAACCAGTGCAGAAATCGGTATACACTGGCCAGATGTCGAAATACAAGCGTTAACGATCGACTCACCATTTACTGGTAAAACCGTAGTATTAACCGGAACATTATCACAACTAACCCGTGATGAAGCTAAAGATAAATTAAAAAAACTTGGTGCGAAAGTCACTGGTAGCGTTTCTAAAAAAACTGACTTAGTGATAGCTGGTGAAGCCGCAGGTTCAAAGCTAACCAAAGCAGAAGAACTTGGAATAAAAGTTATTGATGAACAAGAAATGATAGACTTATTAAATCAATGAATAAAAAATAGTGGAATAAATCAAGCTAATTAATCAAAAAAGCTTGATCACAAACTAAGGAGAATATTATGCCTTTATTAGACAGTTTCAAAGTCGATCATACTAAAATGAAAGCCCCTTTTGTGCGAATTGCTAAAACCATGGCAACACCTAAAGGTGATGACATTACTGTATTTGATCTTCGCTTTACCATCCCTAATAAAGCACTTTTACCTGAAAAAGGGATTCACACATTAGAACACCTATTTGCCGGCTTTATGCGTGACCACTTAAACAGTGATAAAATTGAAATTATTGATATTTCACCAATGGGATGCCGCACCGGTTTCTATATGAGCTTAATTGGTAAACCTAATGAATCATTAGTCGTTGATGCTTGGTTAAAATCGATGCATGATGTGCTAAATGTAAGATCACAATCAGAAATACCTGAATTAAATGAATACCAATGCGGAACCTACACTATGCACTCATTAGATGAAGCCAAAGCCATTGCCGAAAAAATCATCCAATCAGGTATTGGCATTTGCCATAATCAAGACATTGCATTAACGGATGCACAACTTGCCAACATTAATCACTAGGAGAAATTTATGCCGAATGTAGTTATCGACTTCTTAGAAGGACGTACCATCGAACAAAAACGTGAAATGGCTAAACGAGTAACCGCAGCAATTGTCGAAACACTTAACTGCAAACCAGAAGCGGTACAAATTATTATGCACGAAGTCTCTAAAGACCAAATTGCTAATGGTGGTGTGCTTCGTTGCGATAAAGATTAATTAAATCAATATATAAAAATCAACCTCAATATTAACTATTGAGGTTGAATAATTTAAATCGTGCCAATCAAAAAACTAGTGATTGCCAGGGTGCAAATGCAATAAATGCCCTAATTTATTTGCTTTAGTCGCTAAATAGTGCTCATTATTGGCATTCTCGCCTACTTCCAAAGGAACGCGCTCGGTAACTTTAATGCCTGCTTGCTCAAGTACTTTTATTTTTTCAGGGTTATTAGTCAATAATCGAATTTGTGAAACCCCAAGTAACGTCAACATATCTGCACATAAAGTAAAATCACGTTCATCAGGCGCAAAACCTAGTTGCTCATTGGCTTCAACTGTATCTAAACCTTGATCTTGAAGGGCATAAGCTCTGATCTTATTTAATAATCCAATATTACGTCCTTCTTGACGATGATAAATTAAAATCCCTTTTCCTTCTTTAGCGATTTGCTTTAATGCGGCCTCTAATTGAAAGCCACAATCACAACGCAAACTAAATAATGCATCGCCAGTTAAACATTCTGAATGTACACGGGTCAAAATTGATGTTTGATCATTAACATCTCCAAACACTAATGCCACATGATCCTTACCTGTTGCAATTTCTTCAAAACCAACAATAGTAAAACATCCCCATGGTGTTGGCAGTTTAGCTTGTGCAACACGTTTTAATTGCATTATTATCTCCAAATTCAGTAATAACATGGAATATTTTATAAAAATAAATCGTGCTTCCATGTTAAAATAAGTCAAATTTTACGCTTAATTGAGTTTCTAAATGGGGTTAGTAATAAAAAAAACAATAGCGGTATTAATAATATTTCTAATTATACCGTTATCTGTAACAGCCGTAAATTGGCAGTGGCAGCCGACGTCAATAAATAGTACATCTAAATATTTTTTTTGGTTAACCGAAACAGCTAGCTTTCCTTGGGCGATCATTACATCGGGTTTATTGTTTCTATTATTTTGTTTACTATTAGCCAATAAAACTAAAAAAACAATCTCATTATTATTGTTAATTTTATTTAGTGCGATGTTAGGCGGACAGATTATTAAAAGCCTTATCAAACAACAGACTGCTGAATCAAGACCATACGTTTTATGGCTAGCTAAAGAATATCATTTTAATGATAAACAATTTTATTCACAAACAAGGGCAGAACGAAAAGCCACTATTGAACAATTACTTGCTAATTCAAACACTATTCCAACTTGGTTGGCTCAACATTGGCAAAACGAAACAGGTTACGCTTTTCCTTCTGGACATACATTATTTGCAACAACTTGGGCTTTTTTAGCAATAGCATTATTTGGCTTTAGACGACAATTAATTATTACTGTAACTATGGTTATTTGGGCGTTATTTATTGAAACCAGTCGATTATTACTAGGTATGCACACAGCCTATGATTTAATACTTGGAATAGTGCTAGCGTGGGGAATTTCATTAATCTGCTGTTTTTATGCTAAAAAATGGCATATAGTAGTCAGATAATTTTATAAGCGATGAGTTTTATAAAAAAGTTTTTGGTTAGCAAGACATTTTGAATAAAATAATAAGGTTTAAATTATGAAATTAGTCATATCAATTTTTTTGATAGTTTTCCTATTAGCCATATCGATGACAATAGGCTCAGCTAATAATCAAATAGTAACATTTAACTATTTAATTGCTAAAACCGAGGTTAAGTTGTCGGTATTACTTGCTATTTTATTTGGTTCAGGCTTTTTAGTTGGTTGGGTATTAACAGGTATATTTTTTTTAAAGTCAAAATTCAAACACTCTTCAACTAAACGAAAACTAGATAAATTACAAAAGAAATATGATGAAGATATCGCTAATCATCAAAAAACAAATTTAACCAATACCAATTAAAAATAGGTAATTATGTTTGAATTGTTATTTCTGTTACTCCCGATAGCCGCTGCATATGGTTGGTACATGGGGGATAGAAATGCCAAACAAAAATATTTAAATCAATCAAATCGACTATCTCGGGAATATGTAGATGGTCTGAACTTTCTTTTGTCTAACCAAAAAGATAAAGCGGTTGATCTCTTTCTTGATATGCTTAAAGAAGATGACGGTACACTAGAAGCACATTTAACTCTAGGCAATCTGTTCCGTTCACGCGGTGAAGTTGACCGTGCAATACGTATTCACCAAGCATTAATGGAAAGTCCATCATTGACCTTTGAACAACGACTTTTAGCCATTCAACAACTTGGTCGAGATTACATGTCTGCAGGATTTTATGACCGTGCAGAAGAGATGTTTTTACAGCTAATCGACGAAGAAGACTTTCAACAATATGCCTTACAACAACTGATAATCATCTATCAATCAACCAGTGAATGGAACAATGCGATTAATGCGGCGAGCAGATTGGTCAAACTTGGCAAAGTTAACTATAAAATTGAGATTGCCCAATTTTATTGTGAACTTGCTGCCCTCGCTATCAATAATAATGATTTAGATCAAGCTTATAACTTATTAAAAAAATCTGCGGCTGCTGATAATAACTGCGCCCGAACATCACTAATGCTAGGACGAGTACTTATGTCGCAAGATAAATGTGAACAAGCAATTGAATGTTTTGAAAAAATCTTACACCAAGACAAAGCTTTCATTGGTGAAGCATTACCACTGTTAAAAGCCTGTTACGCAAAACTTAACCAACCACAACAATTTAAGCAATTTCTCGAAATTTGTGTCCAACAAGATACCGGAAATGTTGCCGAACTGATGCTTGCAGATATGGTTGAAAAAGATAACGGACTTGATGCGGCGCAATATTATCTTTATCGTGAATTATTAAAACACCCTAATCTAAAAGGGTTTTATCGCTTAATGGATTACCATGTTGCCGATGCCGAACAGGGAAAAGCCAAAGAAAGTTTATTACTACTTCGCAATATGGTCGGTGAACAGATAAAATCGGTTCCCAATTACCGTTGCCAAAAATGTGGATTTACGGTTAATACCCTTTACTGGTTGTGTCCGGGCTGTCGCTCATGGTCAACCATAAAACCAGTTCGTGATTTCGAACATCATTGAAATAATTAAAAAGAGTTAAATATGTTTCTAATTGATTCACACTGTCATTTAAACAGTTTGGACTATACGAATAAAACGCTTGATAGCGTTCTGCAACAAGCACTACACAACGATGTAAAGCATTGTCTAAGTGTTGCCACTACATTGTCAGATTATGAGTCGATGAAAACAATGTTAACACCATATAAAAAACAGTGCTCATTTTCTTGTGGGATCCATCCGCTTAATTTGGATGATGAACCCTATGATGCCGACCGTTTTGTTCGCCTTGCTCAAGAAGACAATGTTGTCGCGCTTGGAGAAACCGGTCTTGATTATTACTATCAGCAAGACAACATCGAGTTACAACAAGCCAACTTTATCGAACATATAAAATTAGGCAAACAATTAAAAAAACCGATCATTGTTCACACCCGTAACGCCAAAGAAGATACACTTAAACTTTTAAAAGAAGAGCAGGCTTATTCCGGCGTGTTACATTGCTTCACCGAAGACATTGATACGGCCAAAGCACTATTAGATATCGGTTTTTATATCTCATTTTCAGGCATTATCACTTTCAAAAATGCGGAATCTTTACGTGAAGTAGCCAGATATATACCTTTAGATCGTATCCTGATTGAAACTGACTCGCCTTATTTAGCGCCAGTCCCTTATCGTGGAAAAGAAAACCAACCAGCTTATGTTCGCGAAGTGGCCAACTACTTAGCCACATTAAAAGGCGTCTCTTTGGAGACCATTGCACAACAAACGACAACCAACTTTTGTCAATTATTTAATTTACAAGGGGCATTTAATGAGTAACAAATTAACCATCGATTGGGATGATTTTTTAACCAATTATTGGCAAAAAAAACCCGTCATTTTACGCGATGCTTTTAGCAATTTTATCGACCCTATCTCCCCTGAAGAACTGGCTGGTCTTGCCATGGAAGAAGAAATTGAAAGCCGAATCGTTACCAACAAAAATGGGATATGGGATGCTAACTACGGACCATTTATTGATTACAGCCACTTAGGTGAGGAAAATTGGAGTCTTCTTGTACAAGCAGTGGACCATTGGCACAAACAAGCAGCAACCTTAGTGGAACCATTTAAATGTATCCCTCAATGGCAGTTTGAAGACCTTATGATCTCCTACGCTACTCAGGGAGCTGGCGTTGGGCCCCATATTGATAATTATGATGTATTTATTATCCAAGGCAAAGGTTGTCGTCGATGGCAAGTTGGCGATCGTAATCCTAATTACAAACAGTTTAGTGCCCACAAAGCGCTACTGCATGTAGAAGATTATCTGCCAATTATCGATGAAGAAATCACTGCAGGTGATATTTTATATATTCCAATCGGCTTTCCACATAATGGCGTATCAATTGGTGAATCGCTTAGTTATTCTGTTGGTTTTAGAACCCAAACATCACAAGAACTACTTAGTGGCTTTGCTGATTATGTAATCGATAACTTACCTAATGGCATCTTCTATCAAGACCCTGACTTAAAGTTACCTAGCGATCCGTATCGAATCCAACCATACGAACTTGAAAAGCTAAAAGGGCAAATGATCGACCTCATTAAAAACCCCGCCCTATTCAATGATTGGTTTGGCAAACACATCACCATGCCGATGCATGAGCTCAACATCATCCCTGTCGATCCTGCTTATGACTTAGATGAATTTGAAGAGATATTGCAATCTGGAGCAGAACTATATCGTGTGCCAAGCATACGTATTGTAAAAATAGACGATACCGCATACATCAATGGTAATAAAATACCATTACCAATGGAAACCATCGATCTTTTATGTGAATCGGAAGTACTTTACTACGAACAATTGCAAGATGAACAAACCCTAAACGTCATGCTAGAATTCGTTAATCTGGGTTATTGGTATTTTGACGAAGAGTAACATCTTATACCAAGATTATTAAGTAAAAATTCGAGGGTAAATTGTCACGATCTGCTGGAATTATCGGCTAATTTGTCTCAAAAATGAGATATTTACCAAGATTAGCCGAATAATTTTGCCGAATCGACAAAAAATAAAATAAAACCGGCCAATTTCGCCTTTTCATTTGGATTTTTCTCACTTTTAAGTATATACTTGCCCCGCTCCAAACTCCCCCTTAATTAACAATTTGAAG
This sequence comes from Gilliamella apicola, assembly GCF_003202655.1. Classification (GTDB taxonomy): domain Bacteria; phylum Pseudomonadota; class Gammaproteobacteria; order Enterobacterales; family Orbaceae; genus Gilliamella; species Gilliamella apicola_R. The sequence goes on from NZ_QGLR01000013.1 coordinate 67,787, forward strand.
AAATTTGTTAAATAAGAAACGCTGATCCACTATAAATGACTTGAGGTAAACATGAACATTGACGTGACCAAGCAAAACGAACAAATCACCCCCTACCAAAAACGTACCCTATTTGCATCAACCGTAGGTTATGCATTAGATGGCTTAGATATGATGATTTTAGGTGTCTGTTTCAGTCTAATTGCCACCAGTTTTAACCTAACCAAAGCCGATCTTGGCACTTTAACTTCAGCCACATTGTTAGGTGCCGTATTAGGTGGAATATTTTTTGGTATCCTTGCCGATAAATATGGCCGAGTTAGAGTATTTTCATGGACAATTTTAATCTTCTCATTATTCACGGGTTTTTGTGCAATTTCACCCAACTATGAGTGCTTCCTTATTTTTCGTTTTCTAAGTGGACTTGGCCTAGGTGGTGAATTTGGTATCGGCATGACGCTAGTTTCAGAAAGCTGGCCAAAACATAAACGCTCACGAGCAACTTCAATTGTGGCACTAGGCTTCCAAGTTGGTATAATTCTTGCGGCATTAACGGTTAATTTTATTGGTGAAGTACATGGATGGCGTTGGGCGTTTGCCATGGGCGTATTACCCGCGTTGTTTGTGGCATGGACACGTAAAGGATTAAAAGAACCCGAAATTTGGCAGAATCTAAAAGATCAGAATCAAAATAACATCGCCATTAGCAAACTTTTTAAAAACCCAAGAATCACTGCTACCACTATCGGTTTAACCATTGCCTGTGCAGTACAGAATTTTGGCTTTTATGGCATAATGGTTTGGATGCCAAATATGATTGCCTCTGAATATCATCTACCTTTTAAAAATACCATGTTTTGGACTATCTCAACCACTATCGGCATGTCATTAGGGATCTTAATTTTTGGTTGGCTATGTGACAAATTTGGTCGCCGTCCTTCTTACATCGTATTTTTATTAGTCTCAGCCGTTTCAATATGGTTCTATTTTCAACAAAAAGAGGTCGCCATTCTAATTATTTTTGGATCAGTGATTGGCTTTTTTGTTAACGGTATGATGGGTGGATATGGCGCTTTACTGGCTGAACACTATAGCACTGATGCGCGCTCAAGTGCTGAAAATATCATCTTCAACGTCGGTCGTGGGATTGCCGGCATATCGCAAGTATTGATTGCGTATTTAGCAACCATTTACTCAATTAGCTATGCATTAGCATTACTATCAGGAGCATACCTACTATCGGCAGCAGCCTTTATATTCTTAATTCCAGAAACAAAAGGCAAGGCACTAGAATAACCATAAAAAAACAGGGCTAATTGCCCTGTTTCTTCTTTTTATTTGTCACCGTTTAATTAATCATTACAATCAGCTGGTTTTAATGGAATACTAAAAACTATTTCATCGCCAATATAATAATTGTGAACTGCACCAGCTGGAAAAGCCGCTTTGAATAAATCTAATGAATCATTGTTTTTTAGACAATATAATTGCTTAAGCGCATCTCCAGTCATTTGTTTACTTACATCAACATCCATCTCATCTTTAGCGACATCCATCACATATTTATAGATAATCGCATCTCCCTCTTTATGAATATCCACTACAGTAGAAGTTGCATCAACTTTTTTCGGCAATTGACTTTTTGCTTCATTGATAATCAAATCTTGAGTTTTACTCAAATCTGGTCGACTCGCGGCTGTAGCATCTGAAGCTTGAGTAGCCGGAGTAGAGGATGTTGAAGACTCAGTTTCTGTTTTACCTTTTGAATTATCACAGCCGAATAGTGCCACACCTATTAATACAAATGCTGAAATTTTTAACCCTTTCATACTAATTCCTTTTTATATAATTTATTAACAACCCAATTAACTTAATAACGGATAAAATTGTAAAGTATTTAACTAAAAAACACACTTATATTTTAGCAAGATAAAAGCAACTAAACTAATATAATTATCAATAAAAAGGGCTTATCAAAGCCCTTTTTAACATCATATTTAATGCAGATTAATTGATATGCATACCACCAGTGACACCATACACTTCGGCAGTAGTATAACTAGATTCTTCTGATGCTAAATGCACATATACGCCAGCTAGTTCTACCGGTTGCCCCGCACGTTTTAGTGGTGTTTGTTTACCAAACTCTGGAATCACTTCACTTGGTTGACCACCACAAATTTGTAATGGTGTCCATACTGGACCTGGTGCTACACAATTAACACGAATACCTTTACTACCTAATTGCGCAGCTAAGCCACGAGTGAACGCAATAATCGCCGTTTTGGTTGAAGCATAATCCAATAAGTTACCACTTGGTTGGTAAGCTTGCACCGAAGAAGTGGTAATAATCGTCGAACCTGGTTTTAAATAACCTAATGCCGCTTTGGTTACCCAAAATAGTGAAAACACATTGATTTCAAAGGTTTTGATGATTTGTTCCGTAGTCAATTGCATAATATCTTCTACTGCGGTTTGCTTACCGGCTACTAAGGTTAGATTATCAAGTCCACCTAATTTTTTATGGGCTTCCTCGATTAATTTTTTACAAAATGGCTCAGAACTCAAATCACCAGGAATCAACACCGCCTTTCGTCCTACAGACTCAATCACTTTAGCTACATCTTCAGCATCTTTCTGTTCTGCCGGTAAATAGTTAATTGCAACATCTGCGCCCTCTTTAGCATAAGCAATAGCCGCTGCACGACCTATACCAGAATCACCACCAGTAACCAACATTTTTCGACCTTCTAAACGTTGATGGCCTTGATAACTCTTTTCACCACAATCTGGTACGGGTTTCATCTCATATTGTAAACCAGGAGGATTTTGTTTTTGTTTAGGAAACTTGTCATGATGATATTTAGTTGTGGGATTATAGGTTTGCTTACTCATAATTTTCTCCTAAGTTAAACATGCATTTGAAAACAAATTCAATATAACTTAAATAAAATCAATTAATAATCACAAAATCCTATTGTCGAGTATATTTTATATCTTTAAAATACTTAATTAATTCAATTAATTATATCACTTTTAAAAAATTAAAATCATTGACAACTGAGAAAACAGAAACTTCCTTGAATGGCTTAGCGAGGACAGATACAACAAATGCTAAAACCATAATGGGTGAAAATTTAACATCGAAAGTAGTGTAGCAAATAAATAGATATTAAGCTAGCAATGCTAGCTTAATAATAACTATCTGTTAATTTTGCAATCAGTAGGGATCTTAAGAAGTAAAAGCTTTTGGCCTTCGATATAAAACATAAATTCGACACCCTCACTAAAATATTTCTTCACGTTTTTCATCTGAGCATTATCTTGGCAATAAATTTCAGTAATAGCTTTACCAATTTTTTTTATATTTTCACTTGTCAGTAAATCCTCTTTAGTTATCCCTTCAACTGCCGTTTTATAAACGAGGACATTACTATCCGCCTCAATATCAAACCAAATTAGGTTATCATTAAATTTAATAGGTAATATTTGCTTAAGTATACTGATGGCAGCTTTTTTTTCATCATTTAAATCATAAGGTTTATTATTCTTTAAAGTATTAAATTTTTCATCATCAGCTTGATCGATCAGTTGAAGTAACTTACCTGTTTTTTCAGCTCCAATATTCTCCACAAGCCTATCAATTTTATTTTTTTCAAGCGGTGAGTTATCACAACCAAATTGGAACATGACCAACACAATAAAACAAATAATCTTCCGCATTCCTAATCCTTAGTTAGCCTATATCTTATAACTATTGTGATAAGTGATCATTTTATCAATTATTATGATTGGCAATCACAGATAGTTATTTAACTCGACAATCCGTTGGTGTTAATTCAACCACAACAATCTCTTTATTATCAATAAAATAGTGGTAATTAGCTCCATCTGGAAATGCCGTTTTCAACTGTTGCATCTCCTCAGTATTCTCACAATAAGCATTAAAAAGTGCTTGGTGAATTGTATCTAGGGTACTGGGTAACAACAAAGTATGCTCTGGGGTATTTTTAACATCATATTGGTAATTGATGATATTTCGCTCCTTATCCTTATCAACACCAATTAGAGTGGTTAATTCATCAACTTCGATGGGTAACGCTTTCTTCATTGGTTCAATCATCGAATTTTGCACCGCCGTAAGGGAATCATTACTCTTAACCACAGTATTTTTTTTGTTATTATCGCAACTAAATACTAAAAAAATCACCACAAAAAACACAAACGATTTAAATATTTTCATAATGATATCTCTTATTAGTTAATAAAAAATAATTTTCAAGACTTAATTAAATAACGTTGAAGTATTGCTAGGAATAATGTGTGATATTTATACACTAACCTTTCTCAAAATGCCAAAACAATCATTTTTACCCGCTCAAAATCTCATTTGCACAATTTTTTTAACTAAGATAACAACAAATTGCTGAAGTTTTACAAAAACAACAAAAAAATAGTTGCACTTTTTTTTAAAACGAGTATTTTGGATAAATATTTTAGAAATTGACAAAAAAATTACACAAACATTATGAATTTTTCACTCATCGTCGTCCTCATTAACATTATTGTCAGCGTGGTCATTATTCCTACGCGGGGGCGTCTTTTGAGTTAAATATATGGTTATCATATTTCAAAACCCCCGCCCCAAAAAAGCGGGGGTTTTTTTATGAACAATTTTGACATTAACAATGCATGAGCAAAAGTAAAAAGTGAGGAATGAATGTTAGGAACACAGTGGATAGTAAAAACCTTAAAAGAAAAAGGCATTACCACCGTTTTTGGATATCCTGGTGGTCAAATTATGCCTCTATACGATGCCCTTTATGATGGTGGAATTGAACACGTTCTCTGTCGTCATGAACAAGGCGCAGCTATGGCAGCCATTGGTTATGCCCGTGCCACAGGTAAAATCGGCGTTTGTATTGCCACATCAGGTCCCGGTGCAACCAATATCATCACCGGCCTTGCTGATGCATTAATTGACTCCGTACCGGTTATCGCGCTTACCGGACAAGTTCCAACTACACTTATTGGCACAGATGCCTTTCAAGAAGTTGATGTTTTAGGATTATCCTTAGCATGCACTAAGCATAGCTATTTGATTAATGATGCCACCCAGTTACCAAATACCTTACAAGAGGCCTTTAATTTAGCTAATTCGGGCAGGCCGGGACCAATATTAATCGATATCCCGAAAGACATTCAGCTTGCCGACCATGATTACCAAACCTATTTAACGCCATCAACAATAAAAACGCCTTCTGATAACGCTCAATTATATCCAATCTCACTTGACGAGATAAAACAAGCCCAACAAATGATAAGCCAAGCACAAAAACCGATACTTTATATTGGCGGCGGTGTTGGACTTTCTGGAGCAATCAACGAGCTACGTGAGTTTATGGCACTAACCCAAATTCCTAGCGTATCGACCTTAAAAGGACTTGGTGTTGCTGATTTAAACAACCCTTACTATTTAGGGCTTATCGGTATGCATGGTGCTAAAGCGGCCAACTTAGCCGTACAAGAGTGTGACTTACTCATTGCCTTAGGGGTAAGATTTGACGACCGTGTAACCGGCAAACTTAACGAATTTGCTAAACATGCCAAAGTTATCCATGTTGATATCGATCAGTCTGAAATCAACAAATTACGTCAAACTCACTTAGGTTTACAAGGTGATATTAAACACGTTTTACCTTTGTTAAACCAAACCGTATCGATTGCTGATTGGCATAACAAAATAAAACAACTCAAAGACCAACATCCAACACGTTACGATCATCCAGGAGAGGCCATTTACGCGCCGGCACTACTAAAACGCATTTCTGAGCGTAAACCGGCTAACACGGTGATTACCACCGATGTGGGGCAACACCAAATGTGGACAGCACAGCACATGTCATTTACCCATCCACAGAACTTTATTACTTCAAGTGGGCTTGGAACTATGGGCTTTGGTTTACCGGCTGCTGTTGGCGCCCAAATGTCTAGACCCAATGACATGGTAATTTGCGTATCAGGTGACGGATCGTTCATGATGAACGTACAGGAACTAACTACCATCAAACGTAAAAAACTACCGGTCAAAATTGTCCTCATCGACAACCAACGCCTAGGCATGGTAAGACAATGGCAAGAACTATTTTTTAATGAAAGATATAGCGAAACTAACTTATCGGATAACCCAGACTTTTTAATGTTAGCCAAAGCATTTGATATTCCTGGGCAAACCATCAGTAAAAAAGCGGAAATCGAGCCAGCACTCGATAACCTATTCAATTCATCTGGCGCTTATCTACTGCACGTTTGTATTGATGAGCTTGAAAACGTATGGCCACTTGTTCCACCGGGTGCCGCTAACGAAAACATGTTAGATAAAAGTAACAAGGAGTAAGTGATGAATCAAAAAGCGACACACCAATTTACCATAACCGCCAATGATAGATTGGGTTCTCTTGAACGTATTTTACGCGTTGTTCGTCATCGCGGTGGTCATATTGAGCAAATGCAGATGCAATCAATTGATAATCAGTTGTTCACCTTAACACTAACATTAACTACCGAACGGACGTTATCGTCATTACAAAACCAGATAACTAAATTGGAAGATGTAATTTCGTTAGAATAAGTGTCACTATATTCTTTGGTGAAACAACAAGTTAAATTAAAAAAGTAACAATATTAACAGTTAAACAAACAGTAAAGTGATGTATAATGCTTTACATTAAATTGATAAAAGCAAAATACATGCTTAACAAAGTTAAAATTTAAGAGGAAAACAAAAAATGGGTACTACAGCAAAATCTGATTATATTTGGTTAAATGGTGAAATGACTCCATGGGCAGATGCAAAAATTCACGTTATGTCACATGCACTACATTATGGTACTTCAGTATTTGAAGGTGTTCGTTGCTACGAAACGCACAAAGGCCCAGCCATTTTTCGTCATAAAGAACACGCCCAACGCCTATTAAACTCAGCCAAAATTTATCGTTTTCCTGTCCCTTATTCTCTTGAAGAGATCATGGAAGCAACTCGTCAGGTAATCAAAAAAAATAACCTAAAAAGCGCCTACATCCGTCCATTAGTCTTTATTGGTGATGTTGGCATGGGCGTTATTCCACCAGCCGGTTACCAAACCGATGTTATGATTGCCGCATTCCCGTGGGGGGCTTACCTTGGTGAAGACGCCTTAGAACAAGGTATTGATGCTATGGTATCATCATGGAACCGTTTTGCGCCTAACACTATCCCAGCGGCAGCTAAAGCCGGTGGTAACTATCTGTCATCACTACTCATTGGATCAGAAGCGCGCGCTAATGGCTTCCAAGAAGGGATTGCCTTAGACGTTAACGGTCAGCTTTCTGAAGGTTCAGGTGAAAACCTATTTATCGTTAAAGACGGCATATTATTTACCCCATTACTATCATCATCAGCACTACCGGGGATCACCCGTGATGCTATCATCACCCTTGCACATGATTTAGGCATTGAAGTACGTGAACAAACACTTTCTCGTGAATCACTATACCTTGCAGACGAAGTATTTATGACAGGTACCGCTGCCGAAATCACGCCAGTACGAAGTGTTGACCGTATCCAAGTTGGTATTGGTCGTTGTGGCCCAATTACCAAAAAAATCCAACAAACATTCTTCGGATTGTTTAATGGTAAAACTGAAGACAAATACGGTTGGTTAGATCCAGTTAAATAAGTAAACCAAACACCGCTGAACTAATCAGCGGTGTGGTAATTATTTAACAATTATTATTCATCGAAAACTCAAATAGGTACCGAAAGAAATCGGTCGCTTGCATTAAAAAACTTGGGAGCAATAAATGCCTAGATATCGTTCAGCAACCTCGGTTGAAGGTCGCAACATGGCGGGTGCCCGCGCCTTATGGCGTGCAACAGGCGTAAAAAATGAAGACTTTGGTAAACCCATCATTGCGGTGGTTAATTCATTCACCCAATTTGTACCGGGACATGTTCATTTAAAAGATATTGGTCAACTGGTAGCAAAAGAAATTGAAGCCTGCGGTGGCATTGCCAAAGAATTTAATACCATTGCTGTCGATGATGGTATCGCCATGGGACATGGCGGTATGCTTTACTCACTACCATCTCGAGAGCTTATCGCCGACTCAGTAGAATACATGGTTAATGCCCATTGTGCTGACGCTATGATCTGCATCTCTAACTGTGACAAAATTACCCCTGGCATGTTAATGGCCTCACTGCGCTTAAATATTCCCACTGTATTTGTATCGGGTGGACCTATGGAAGCCGGCAAAACCAAACTATCTGATCAAATCATCAAACTTGACCTAGTTGATGCCATGATCCAAAGTGCCAACCCAAATGTTAGCGATGCCGATAGTGACGCAATTGAACAATCTGCTTGCCCGACCTGTGGATCATGCTCAGGGATGTTTACCGCTAATTCAATGAACTGTTTAACCGAAGCATTAGGTTTATCCTTGCCAGGTAATGGTTCACTTGTTGCTACTCACAAACAGCGTGAACAACTCTTTTTAAATGCCGCTAGACGCATTGTTGAAATTACCAAGCGTTATTATGAACAGGATGACGAATCCTACTTACCGCGCGCTATCGCAACCAAAGCGGCTTACGAAAATGCCATGTCGCTTGATATCGCCATGGGCGGTTCAACCAACACGGTATTACACTTACTTGCCACCGCACAAGAAGGCGAAATCGACTTTACCATGTCTGATATTGACCGACTATCTCGCAAAGTCCCTCACCTATGTAAAGTGGCCCCTAGTACCGCCATTTACCATATGGAAGACGTACACCGCGCCGGTGGTGTCGTGTCGATTTTGTCAGAGTTAGACAAGGCAGGATTACTTAATCGCAATGTCCATAACGTGCTTGGTCTAAACTTACAAGAAACCTTTGCCAAATATGATATCACCCAAACCACTGATGAAAGCGTCAAAAAAATGTATCGCAGTGGCCCAGCAGGTATTCGCACCACTAAAGCTTTCTCACAAGATTGCTATTGGGATACGCTAGATGATGACCGGCAAAACGGCTGTATCCGCGACAAAGCTCATGCTTATAGCCAAGATGGAGGATTAGCAACCTTATACGGTAACGTAGCTGAGGATGGCGCTATTGTAAAAACGGCTGGCGTTGCAGAGGAAAACTTAGTCTTCCGCGGTCCGGCCAAAGTCTATGAAAGCCAAGAAGATGCCGTTGATGCAATCCTAGGCGGTAGAGTAGTTGAAGGTGATGTGGTGGTTATCATTTATGAAGGACCAAAAGGTGGCCCTGGCATGCAAGAAATGCTCTATCCAACAAGTTATCTAAAATCAATGGGACTTGGCAAAGCTTGTGCATTAATTACCGATGGTCGATTCTCTGGTGGTTCATCAGGTTTATCCATTGGTCACATCTCGCCAGAAGCTGCTAACGGTGGCGTGATTGGTTTAGTTCGTGATGGTGATATTGTTGATATCGACATCCCAAATCGAAAACTAAACATCATGGTACCAGAGGATGAATTAGAACGTCGCCGTGTGGCAGAACTAGCCCGCGGTGATAAAGCCTTTACGCCGCATAACCGTGACCGTTATGTCTCATATGCCCTAAAAGCTTACGCAAGCTTAGCAACCAGTGCCGACAAAGGTGCGGTACGTGATAAAAGTAAATTAGGTGGTTAATGTGAATAATAACAAACTAACCGGCGCTGACTATTTAAAGGCTAGCCTACGCAGCGCTGTATATGATGTCGCTCAAGTGACTCCACTTGAATATATGGAAAAAATCTCATCTCGACTAAAAAACCAAGTGTTTGTTAAGCGAGAAGATCGTCAACTCGTTCACAGTTTCAAAATCCGTGGCGCGCAAGCCATGATTGCTAGCCTTACGCCGGAAGAACGTCAATGCGGTGTCATTGCCGCATCAGCCGGTAACCATGCCCAAGGTGTGGCATTTTCAGCAACAAAATTAGGCATTAAATCACTAATTGTTATGCCATTAAATACTGCCGACATCAAAGTCGAAGCGGTAAAAGGTTTTGGTGGTGAAGTTCTACTTTATGGCGCCAACTTCGACGAAGCCAAAGCCAAAGCGATGGAACTTGCCAAAGAGCAAAACCGCGTCTTTATTCCACCTTTCGACCACCCATTAGTCATCGCGGGACAAGGCAGTATCGCTATGGAACTACTGCAACAAAATGCCAAACTTGATCGCATCTTTGTGCCTGTCGGTGGTGGTGGGCTTGCCGCGGGGGTTGCCGTATTAATCAAACAAATCATGCCATCAATCAAGGTAATTGCAGTTGAACCAGAAGAATCAGCCTGTTTAAAAGCGGCATTAGTTGCTGGTCACCCAGTTGATTTAGAACGAGTCGGCTTATTTGCCGAAGGCGTGGCAGTAAAACGTATTGGTGATGAGACATTTAGGCTCTGTCAACAATATATCGACGACATAATCACGGTGGATAGTGACGAAATTTGCGCCGCCGTTAAAGATCTATTTGACGATGTACGCGCCATTGCCGAACCTTCAGGCGCCGTGGCCTTAGCGGGAATGAAAAAATATGTTGAACAACACAACATTAGTGGCGAAAACTTAGCCCATATTCTATCTGGCGCTAACTTAAACTTTCATAATTTGCGTTATATATCAGAACGTTGTGAATTGGGCGAAAAACGCGAGGTGCTCTTAGCTGTCACTATTCCTGAACAGAAAGGTAGCTTTCTCAAGTTCTGCCAATTGCTCGGTGGTCGCGCGGTAACCGAATTTAACTACCGTTACCACGATGACAAATCAGCTTGTGTGTTTGTTGGCGTTAAAATTGCCAAGAGCAATGAGAAAGAAGAAATCATGCAAGAGCTTACCGCTGCCGATTATCATGTTATCGACTTAACTGATGACGAAATGGCCAAGCTGCATGTGCGTTATATGATTGGTGGCAAACCTTGCCAACCTATTGAGGAACAAGTCTACAGTTTTGAATTCCCAGAATCACAAGGTGCACTTCTCAAGTTTTTACAAACATTAGGGACTAACTGGAATATCTCAATGTTCCATTATCGTAGCCACGGCAATGATTATGGTCGGGTGTTAGCTGCCTTTGAAATTGACAAAGCTAGCCACAGTACCTTCACCAAACACTTAACCGAGTTGGATTACGCTTTCCATAATGAAACGGAAAATCTCTCGCTTAAGTTATTTTTAACCACTAAATAATTCAATTGCCTCTAAAAAATTAGAGGCAATTTTCCGCAACAAATATTATTCATTAACACTTAATTGTCTGTAAATAATGTTAGGGTTGGTCGATTTAAAATACTCCCTCCGTCTCTCAAATATTTTTATCAAAAAAACACCTTTCCGCAAAAATAAATCCCCCCGATTAGAGCGGATAATTAACACTAACACCTTAAAATCGCTTTTATCAATAATTTCAACAGATCATTGTCTTTACAACACAATTATTTTCTTTTTACTAAACTAACTCTGTTTTGCTATCTCCAGCTCTTCTACCCGCAAATTAAGAACTAATAAATAAACGTTAAGGATAGGCGCAAAGCACTTTGCCACCATTATAATGGCGAGTCACGTTACCACTTTGCGAACCAACGACAGGCTGAGAGGCTTCTCCGCTTATCGCCTCACTTGTAAAATAACCACCGACGGTAAAGTTGGCATCTCTATAATCGCTGGCGGAGCCCCACTCCGTAAAAAATCCCGCACCAATATGACGCTGGTAGTAATTATTAGGTGACGATGGAGTAGCACCAACAGCACCTTGACAGAGAGAACCAGAATTCACTCCTTGACATGACGCGTTAGTTAAATCTTTTATCTCAGGTAGACGATATCCAATAGCAGTACACCAAGATGATGCCCTAATATAAGTGTAACTCGCAGCACCACGATTGACAAACCATTGCTTTAACTTAAATCCATACTTAACAACGGTATTACCAAGGCCATCACGACCGACTAACTCAAATATCTGTGGCAAAGATGGCCTAAGGATGTTACTAGGATTATCTAAAGGCCATTGTAATTCGCTTGCTACTGGACCAGTCAAGGTGACTCGAACACTAGTATTTGTTGAATTGGTCATTGTCGCCTTAATATCACCATTAGGAGAAACCTCCTCCCACAATAAAGGCTGACCAACACCAGCTATATCTAAATCAAAATACAAATTATGGGCGCCAGTAGTAGGAAAATTTGAATCGTATGATGAAAGCGTAAATGACTGAGGAATAAAACCTTTATCAGGGTTCCAAATGGAAACAGGACCTGCAAAATAACTTTTACCGTTATTCAAGTTAGGTCTTACAAAACAAAGTGTTGGCGATGTCTTAGGATTAATATAATAAGTGACGCTACCTGCACTAAAGCGACTTTCATTTGGGACACCATAACTCGTTTTTAATATACCTTGCGTATTAGATAAGGTTAATTTATAAGGTGCTTTACAAATATCCAGTATCTGGCTACGCGCCACAAGTTGATTATTTTTATCAGAAATAGTTAAACTTAAATTTCCCGTAGCAGTGATACCATTGATATCTTGACCATCACCATCATCATCTCCCCAGTAATTATAAGGAGGACCAATAAGTGAATTTAATGCAATAGAATCGGTATTCGTTGGCACTAACATACCAATATCCGCAAAACTCTGACCAGCACTAGGTAAAACGATAGGATTGGTTAAACTTGAATTATTGGTTGTAGGTGTATATTTATCGCCATTCGAAAGGGATATCCCAAGCAGACCATCGGTATTTGTCGTTTGTGTCCGACCACCGTCGAAAGTTAAATATGGCGCATTGCCATTAATTATATTCGAGGTTTTAGCGGTTAAGGCTAGGCTAGAATAGGAAGTTATTAACAACAAGCCAAACGATAACTCTAAAAAGATCTGCCGGGATAAAAAGGAACGATGACAGAATTGCGATAAATTTCGCGGAATTCCGTGCAACTTCGATAAAAAATTAATTGTGGTGAAAAATAAAAGATGCGAACTTAACTTTGACGAAGTTAAATTATAGGTTGTCCATGTTGCGTGTTGCGTGTTGCGTGTTGAAAATTATAATCCATTTCGACAATCCTGTCAATTAATCTTTTGATTTATTTAATATTTTATGCTTATCATTTAGATTTTAACCGCTTACATTAAACGGTGAAAAAAGTATAGTGACTGAAAAAACACGATGCAACATTTTTTTATTTTTAATTGTTAACTTTCGTAAAGGTGACAAATAACACATTGAAATGTAATGAATTTTTAATAAGATTGAAAATGGTAACAGTTTCTTCAACGCCAGCGAAATTGATAATCTAAACGATTACCCCATATAAAATCTATTTAGCATAAAGAACAATAAAAAATTACTGTTGAATAGATTCGCTAGCGCTTTATAAAATGGTTATTCTTTTGTCAAATTCATCAAGGATGTCCATATCGTCAGTAGATATTTATTGATTAGAAATAACTAGTTAACAAATATTAATAACCTCCCTAATACAACAACTGTTAAGAATAAAGAACAATAGAAAATTGTTGTTATTAAAATTCATTTCGGATTTTATAAAATAGGTTATCTTTTGGTAAAAAATCAGGAAATCTATATCATCAATCGATGTTTATTGAATAAAATATTTACTGAAAAAATATCATTCCTCAAAATAAATCCGCCCAATTAGAGCGGATAGTTCATGCTAACGCTTGAAAATCGTTTTTTTATCGTCCACTTCGTTAATCCATTGTCTTTTAAAAGCAATTATTCTATAGCTAATTAACTCGATTTTTCCTATACTCAGCAACTTCACCCAAGGACTAACAAATAAGCGCTAAGGATAGGCACAAACCCCGTGATAGCTTGCGTTATTCGCTGTAAGCTTCGCCACTTGACCTGTATGCGCTACAACACCCAAATTCGTTGAATCACTCGCCCAATAGTAATAGTGGACAAAGTTGGCACCCTTGTAAGAAACGGGTCTGGGCCACTCTGAGAAGAACCCGGCTCCAATGGTACGCTGAAAATGATTGCCTGATGACGAAGGTGTAGCACCTAAATTATTATAATTAGCATTAGTTAAATCCTTAATCTTAGATAAACGATAACCAATATTAGTACACCAAGATGACATACTAGCATGAGTGTACCTTTTATCACCGCGATTCACGAACCAATGCTTTAACACAAAACCATACTTAAGGACTTCATTATTATTACTGTCAAGACCAACTAACTCAATTACCTGAGGTAAAGATGGTTTATCGATATTACCCGGGTTATCTAAACTCCATTGCGAGTCTTTTGCGACTGGACCAGTTAATGTGATCCGAACACTATCCCGTTTTGAATTAGTCATCGTTGCCTTAATATCACCATTAGCTGAAACCGCCTTCCACGTTAAAGGTTGAGCTACACCACCTATATCTAAATCAAAATATAAACCATTAGCTCCCGTTGTAGGGAAATTTGAATCATAAGACGATGGCGTAACTGACTGGGGAAGAAAACCATTACGAGAGTTCCATATGTAAGCTGGACCTGCATATTTACCTGCTGAAAAACTATCACTCATGGCAGGTCTAACAAAACAAATCACTGGTACTGACTTAGGATTAATATAATAAGTGACCTTACTCGCACCAAAATGACTTTCATTAGGCACACCATAACGTGTTTTTAATGAACCACTAGTAGTAGATAAGGTTAATTTATAAGGTCCTTTACATATCTCTAACTTCGTATCGCGAGCAACTGTTTGATAATTTCTATCTACAATGGATAAGCTTAAACTACCGGTAGTAGTAATACCATCAATCCCCTGACCATCACCATCATCATCCCGCCAAAAATTATAAGGAGGACCAATAAGTGAACTTAATGCAATAGAATCAGTGTTCGTTGGTACCAACATATCAATATCCGCAAAACTCTGACCTGCGACAGGTAAAACGATAGGATTGCTTTTTGAAATACCGGATGAGGGAGTGAATGATCTACCATCAGAAAGGGATATCTCGAGCAAACTTTTGGTGTTTTTCGCATGAGTACGACCACCATCGAAGGTTAAATAAGGCGCATTGCCATTAATTATATTCGTAGTTTTAGTGGTTAAGGCAAGGCTAGAATAGGAAGTTATTAACAATAAACCAAATATTAATCCTAAAAAGATCTGCTGGAATAAAACGCAACGATCTAATGATCGCGATAAAACTCGCACGATTCCGCAAAATTTTAATAAAAAATAAATTGGAGTGAAAAATAAAGGTTGTAAACTTAACTTAGCTGAATTTAAATTATAGGTTGTCCATGTTAGGGGGTGGGAATCATACTCCATTCTGACGTTCCTGTCAAATAACTCTATGTTTAATTTATATTTTATGACTTTGGGCGACTAAACTATAGCCGCTAACTTCTTTTAAAAAATCAGAACAGTATAAAGATGTAAAAAAATCCCCGCAACCTATTTTCTTCGTCTATTTGCTAACTTTAATAAAGAGGATCGCTAAAGGCGCTAAAATCGCATCGCCTTAAAGTCATTCTAACTAAAGAATACACTCGTTACCTATCCTTACGAACTTAAGCGTATTGACGATAAAAAGCTTTGTTTTAGGTAAAAATAATCTTTTTTATACGTTTATGCTCGATATTCGGAATTTTTATATCGGATTTTGAACTGTAAAAAATGTTTCCTAAACCTTTTAAGTGTTTTGTTTAATTATTCGACTCAATGCAGTTTTAGTAATTTAATATATAAAATGATAAATTTTGCCAAAAAACACTTTCCTCACATATTTTTAGCCCCAAAAAATATACCTCAAACATAAATCCGCCCAATTAGAGCGGATAGTTCATGCTAACGTTTATAAATCACTTTTTATCGCTCACTTCGTTGACTCAACGTCATTTAAAGGCAATTATTCTATAGCTAACTAACTCGATTTTTCCTATCCTCAACACCTGCACCCAAGGATTAAGAACCAAAAGCTAAGGATAGACGCAAACCCCGTAGCTTTCAGTTCTCAACTCCTTCACCTCACCTGTATGCGCTACAACGATAAAATTCGTTGGATCACTTGTCCAATAGTAATAGTTGACGAAGTTGCCACCCTTGTAAGAAGCGGGAATGGACCACTCTGAGAAGAACCCGGCTCCAATGGTACGCTGAAGATGATTGCCCGATGACGAAGGTGTAGCACCTAAATTATTATAATTAGCATTAGTTAAATCTTTAATTTTAGCCAAACGATAACCAATATTAGTACACCAAGATGACATACTAGCATAAGTGTACATTCTATTACCGCGATTTACGAACCAATGCTTTAACACAAAACCATACTTAAGGACTTCATTATTATTACTGTCAAGACCGACTAACTCAATTACCTGAGGCAAAGATGGTTTATCGATATTACCCGGGTTATCTAAACTCCATTGCGAGTCTTTTGCGACTGGGCCAGTTAATGTGATCCGAACACTATCCCGTTTTGAATTGGTCATCGTTACCTTAATATCACCATTAGCTGAAACCGCCTTCCACGTTAAAGGTTGAGCTACACCACCTATATCTAAATCAAAATATAAATTATTAGCTCCCGTTGTAGGGAAATTTAAACCATAAGACGATGGCGTAACTGACTGGGGAAGAAAACCATTACGAGGGTCCCATATGGAAGCTGGACCTGCATATTTACCTGATGAAAAATTAGCACTCATGATAGGTCTAACAAAACAAATCTCTGGTACTGACTTAGGATTAATATAATAAGTGACATTACTCGCACTAAAAAGACTTTCATTAGGCACACCATAACGTGTTTTTAATGAACCACTAGTATTAGATAAGGTTAATTTATAAGGTCCTTTACATATCTCTAACTTCGTGTTGCGAGCAACTGGCTGATTATCTCTATCAACAATGGATAAGCTTAAACTACCGGTAGCAGTAATACCATTAATCCCTTGACCATCACCATCATCATCCCCCCAATAATTATAAGGAGGACCAATAAGTGAACTTAATGCAATAGAGTCTGTGTTCGTTGGTACCAACATATCGATATCCGCAAAACTCTGACCTGCAACAGGTAAAACGATAGGATTGTTTTTTGAATTAGGGAATGAGGGAGTAAATGAGCTACCATCAGAAAGAGATATCTCGAGCAGACCATTGGTGTTTTTCGCTTGGGTACGACCACCATCGAAGGTTAAATAAGGCGCATTGCCATTAATTATATTCATTGTTTTAGCGGTTAAGGCAAGGCTAGAATAGGAAGTTATTAACAACAAACAAAAAATTGATCTTAAAAGGATTCGCCGGGAAAAAAGGAAGCGATATAAAAATCGCCGCACAAAAAATTGCAAAATTCCGTGCAATTTTGATAAAAAATAGATTGGAGCAAAAAATAAAAGTTGGGCGCTTAATTTAACCGAATTTAAATTATAGGTTGTCCAGATTGGGTGTTGGGTGTTGGGTGTTGAAAATTATAATCCATTTCGACGTTCCTGTCAAATAACTTTATGTTTAATTTACATTTTATGACTTTGAGCGACTAAACTATAGCCTCTAACTTCTTTTAAAATACTAAGATAGTATAAAGATGTAAAAAAATCCCCGCAACCCATTTTCTTCGTCTATTTGCTAACTTTAATAAAGAACTAGTTTGCAGATGTAATAAACCATATGCTTTTTTTGCTTATGCTATTGCAAAAGAGACATCAACTTTTTGAGATGATGCTATTGAGGATATTTAAGAAACGAAATTTTTACTTGATTTTGTTAAAGTCAATTTATCCATATATAGAGACATGGCGTGATATCTATTTGAATATCATACTTGTTCAAAAAGCAACTATATATTGATTTAGTTTAGATATCAGTGAGTTTGCTAAATTTATTTGCTTAGCATTGAAAGAATACAAAACCCTCATACGAGGGTTTTATTATTTTGTTAGATGTTAGTTTTTATTTTTCTAACTTCATTCTATTATTTAAATCTTCATAAATGATTGATACACCATTATCAAATGCAGATGATACTGAGACATCGGATAATTTAAATGTATTCTCTTTTCCTGCTAATAGTGTGTAAGTCGATATGGTTACTGGTTTGTCATTTAAGTAAACTGAATGTGCCACAATATCAACATTTGAACTAGTATCATTTTTTAATTTTACTGTCACAGATGATTGTATTTTAGACATACCAGCCTTGCTAGCTTTATCGATTTTAGTTTTTAAGCTTGGAGACATTTTTATCACTAAGCCACCACCAAAATCAGCATTAGCTAATTGAATATCACCGGTAAACTCTTTTCCTCCGACAGTTATAGGAATTTCAAATAATGCTTTTGAGTCCATATTTTCTCTATAACATTCAACATATTTGGCATCACTAAATACGTCGGTAATCCCTTTTTTCGCTTCAATTAAGCTGGATGATTCATTGCGAGAATCTTTATAATCAGTACACGAAGTTACTTCAACAATTAATTTTGATTGGATGGTTTTCGCGGTATCACTATTTATGTCGCTTAAATTAACAGTTGGGGCTAGTTCTACTTTACAACCGGATAATAAAACGACTGACATTAGCGAAATGAGTATTTTTTTCATGTATTACTTCCTTTTATTAAAAACAATTTTGTTAGAATTATTATATTTTATTTGCAATATTTCAAGTTAACATTATAACTAACAAAAATAATTCATAAGATAATAAATATGACCCAAAAGCAAATAGCCGCTAAATTTAGTAACTACTGAATTATTTTTTTCATAAGAGTTTATTTAATCGTAAACATAGTATTTCAACGTGATGAAAATAGAGATAAAAAATTGGTAAAATGTTTGAAAGATTATCGCTTTTCAAATTAATCGGTTTTGCTATACTCCATTCTATTTTAATAACACTTAATTACTGATTTTATGAAACTCCCACTAACCAAGGCAAATTAGAACAAAAGGTGAACAATGATTAAACTTGCAATAATTGGCACCAATTGGATAACTGAAAAGTTTATCGATGCCGCATTGAAATCAAAACAATATCAACTGGTTGCGGTATATTCGCGAGATCTAACTAAAGCTCAAGTATTTGCTGATAAATATCGGGCAAAGATGGTGTTTGATGATTTAACACAATTAGCCAGTGATCGAAATGTCGATGTAATATATATTGCCAGCCCAAATTCATTGCACTTTTCACAAGCTAAATTAATGTTGGAACACGGTAAAGATGTAATTTGTGAAAAACCGTTAACCTCGAATTATCAACAAACTCAGGCATTGATTAAGATAGCTAAACAAAATCAGTGTATTATTTTCGAAGCTTTGAAAACTTTTTATGTACCCAATTATGAATTAATCAAAAGTTATCTTCCCCAATTAGGTAAGTTACGTAAAGCGCTATTGAATTACTGCCAATATTCGTCCCGTTATGAGAGTTATTTAAATGGTCATAATCCCAATACCTTTAATCCTGAGTTTTCTAATGGCTCTTTAATGGATATTGGTGTATACCCACTCAATTTTGGACTTGGTTTGTGGGGAAAACCAAATCAGTTTTATGCCACATCAAGCTTATTAGCGTCTGGTGTTGATGCGCATGGTAGTGTGCTGTGTAATTATGAGGATTTTGATGTGATCATTTGGCATTCAAAGGTAACCAACTCTTATATTCCTAGCGAAATTCAGGGCGAAGATGGTGCGTTGGTTATTGATCATCTTTCGGTATGCGAACAAGTCACCTATTATCCTCGTCAAGGTGAAAAACAAATTATTAGTATCCAACAGCAAGACAATGAGATGTATTACGAGGCGCTTGAGTTTGCCAAGCTTTATCAACAACGAAAAATTGATCATAAAGGTTTGGAGCAGACTTTACTATCGTCATTGATGTTAACTGAAATAAGGAAACAAATCGGCGTACAATATCCCGCTGATGATTTTTAATGGAAAATAAGATGAAAAAATTTACACTACTTTTAAGTTTTAGCTTATTGTTCAGTTTTTATTCCTTTGCTGAACCCAATAGCAACCAAGTGCAATATAATCAGCGTCAGCATTTCGAAAACTTTAACGATTTCTATCAAAGTTTGCCTGTTTTAAATATGCCTTTTGATACCCATAATCTAGCTAAAGGACAATATGTAGATAGCCGATTTTTTCATTTTGCTGATGATGATTTTAGCTACTATGATAAACCTGTCGTTGCAGAGCAATCCTACTTTACTTTGCAAGACTTAACCGCTGTTGGTCGTTTTACCATCGAGAATACTCAATTTATTCTTTACCATTTCACTTTTGATAGTTTAGGCGAAGGTTTTTATGAGGATTTATATTTACTTAATGCATTTAATCAAGATGGCGAGTATTTAGACGAGTTGATACTTTCGGCACATACCGGTCATGAAGATCATATATTTGACTATTCTGCTTTAGTTTTCGATAATTTATTTAATGTGCATATCGTAGCTCATTATGAGCTAAATTATATGATTGAGGTGGTCGATAATGTTTACCATGCAGAATCCAACGCCAATATCACTTATCAATTTAGCGATAACCAATTTCAACGCAAACAACAATACCCTAATTGTACAGAATTTAATTTAAACGGCTATTTAACTAAACTCACTAAACAACAATTTGCCTATGCTGAAGATATTGTGGCGTTTGATGATTATTTAGCTTGTTATCCTATTTCAGAAAATCTAAAAACTTATAAAGAATTAGCATTTTATCTTGAAAACGGTGATCCAGGTTTTTTCAATTCATCCGAATTAAAAAAATGGGATAATGTGCTTAAAACGATTAAGCAAGATTAACAATGATGAAATATGAGCAAAGGCGTTTAAAAAAACGCTTACCTCATGTTTTCGGGCAAAGCTATGGAAACAGTTACACCAATTAATCCAGAAAAAGATTATCAAAAAGCTCCAACGTTAATTGAACCTTTTTTGATAAAGCGTATACATAAGTCAGTCTAGAGTCTGATTTTTTTAGAAACTATGGCATTATTGATTGAAAAATAGCAAAGTGAGCACTATCCAATTACATTAGCTGATCTTATGGAGGCCATAAAATTAAGCATGAAACAACAAGAATTAACTGCTAAGAATTTAGCTATGCAATTAATCAACCTAAGCAAATTTATTAAATTTTAAATGGCAAACGTCAACTAACAATGATAAAAAATCTAAATCGTATTGTTAATCTTCCACATGAAAGCTTAATTAAATGATAAAGATTTAAATGAAATTGGGCGTAATCAATTAACAATAATAAGTTTGAAAACGCCCACTAATCATAATTAGTTAGGTAAATCAGATATTTATATGTTCAATATAACCCTTCACAATATTAATACTGTTTGTAAATAGTTCTTTTTCGTTATCGCTAAAGTCGAGTTCAATGACTTTTTTAATACCATGTTGATCAAGGATTGCTGGAACACCAATGGCGACATTTTTATAACCATATTCGCCATCTAACACACAGCTTAGTGCTAAAGCCCGGTGGCTGTTGGTGAAGATGTGTTGGCAGATTTCAGTAATGGTACTGGCTATGCCGTATTCGGTGCAATGTTTATATTTGACGATTTCGAAGCCTTTGTTTTTGGCTTTTAGCCCAATGTCATTGAAATCAATTTTTTTGCTTTCTAAATCGTTAAGATTGATACCGTAAACCGAGGAGTGAGACCAAACAGGGAATTGCGAATCACCATGTTCGCCAACAATAAATGCATCAATACTTTGTGGACCAATGTCCATTTGCTCACCGAGCAATCGACGTAGGCGAACAGTATCCAACCAGACACCAGTACCAATAACCCGATGACGAGGTAGACCAGATAATTTCCAGACTTGGTAAGTGATGGCATCACATGGGTTTGTGGCGATTAAGAATATCCCTTTAAATCCGCTTTTCATCATGTTGGGAACAATGCTCGCCATGATTTTAGAGGTGCCGGCCAATTCTTCTGCCCTACTTTTTTGCGCCAATCCCGAGGTAACAGTAATAATCGCAATATCAATATCAGCACAGTCCGTTGATTCGCGCAAGCTGACCTTTATCATGTTTTGTCGATAGGCTGCGGCATCAAGTAAATCTTGCGCATGGCCGTAAGCTAGATCTTTGTTAAGGTCGACCAGTGCGATCTCTTCACAAAAACCACGATTTACCAATGTATAAGCTGTGGTTGAACCAACATTACCTACCCCAATAACCATCACTTTACGTAGTTTCATAATTAATCCTACCTATTTAAGTTGTCAAATTATAGATATCTCTAACAATGTCATTGATTACCTCTCATCATATACTTTTATCCAACATAAACAACAATTGCCTAACTGTTCATATAAGTATCTATAT
Organism: Gilliamella apicola; assembly: GCF_003202655.1. Classification (GTDB taxonomy): domain Bacteria; phylum Pseudomonadota; class Gammaproteobacteria; order Enterobacterales; family Orbaceae; genus Gilliamella; species Gilliamella apicola_R. Next base: position 90,168 of record NZ_QGLR01000013.1, read on the forward strand.
AAATCTTTTAACAATCATTAATTATAATAATGTTAGCGAATATTTTTTGAGCGGTTAGTGTTTATATGTTAGACTTTTTGATTAACTAAGGAAAGAAGGAACAAATCAATGAAGAAAAGAGTACTTATAGGACTATCCCTAGCTACCCCCCTAGCTGTTAACGCGCTGAATTTACAAGGCAGCCAAACTTTTACTGATAAAGTCAATATTCCTGTTACCCATGATTTTGAAACTTTTGAGAATAAGATTACATCGGGCATAAATATAACTTCTGGAAGTAATACTGTTTTTGAAAAAAACGTATCACTTAACCTCTCTAGAGATCAATTATCGGAAGATGATAATTTTTTTATTAGCGGAATTCAAGGGTTAATATCACCGACTATAACGGCACCATCATCTACCATCTTTAAACAAGATCTCAATATCAAAATGAAAAGTGAAGATGTGTACGCAATATATTTAGCTGATAAAAATAGTACCGTAATAATTAATGGGAAAGCAAACTTGAGCGTTGATAGTAGATATTCTGATGATGATGAGACTATTTTCGTAACGGGCGGAAAACTTGTATTTAATGGTGAAACGCATATAGATAATAATTTTGATGCTATCTACTTAGCTGGAGAAGGAACAAATATAATATTTAATGGTGACTCATACATAAATGGTAACATTGAATCTTATGGAGATGCATTATTAGAAATCAAAAATAAATCCATAATAAAAGGCGATATATGGGCTGATTATGGAGGTAAGGTAATTATGGATTTAGCCGCCGGCTCTAAAATTGTTGGCAATGTCATAGCATTTGATCCCTCTGATGATATTGACTATTCTAATCAAGATACCACCGGAATTATAAAAATGAATCTCGCCAAAGGCTCTTCTTGGGAAATTATAGGCGATTATTCTTATATTACTGAACTATCAGGGCAAGGAAATATTACCTTCACTAATTTTACCAGAAGTAATAATTTTGGTGAGCTAGTAATTGAGAATTTAAAAGGGGCTTCGACGTTCAATTTACGCACCGATATTGCCACTCAACAAAGTGATAAAATTATTATCTCAAAATCATCTGACGCCAACCGAACTGTCTCAGCAGAAGGCACCCATACGATAAACTTAATCAATAATGGTTCTGCACAAACCACTGGTATTGAAAAGTTAACTTTAGTTGAAATCGATGACAATGCAACAAATACCGCTGAATTTAAAACTAATCATGATGTTGAGCTTGGTGGTTATCAATATAGTTTAAATAAAGATGGGAAAGATTATGTGCTAACTGGTAAGCCGATTACTTCATCAGCTATGGCTAGTGCTGGTTTTCTTAATGCCAATTATTTAATGAATTATGTTGAAACTCAAACCCTTTTAAAACGTTTAGGTGATATGCGCACTAGTGGTAAGTTTGGGGATGTTTGGTTACGAGGTTTTACTGGTAAGTTAGATTCGTTTTCTGGCGGTAAATTAAGCAAATTTGATATGAGTTACCATGGTTTCCAATTTGGTGCAGATAAACAACTATCTGAAAATTCACCTTTGGTTATTGGGGCTTTTGTCGGGCAAACTTATGGCAATCCTGATTATAAAAATGGTGATGGGTCATTACGTTCATTCAACACCGGGATATATGCAACTTATTTAGATAACAGTGGTTTTTATATTGATAGTGTAGTCAAATATGATCGGCAAAAAAATCACTTTAAAGTTAAAGATACCGCTAATAACCGCATTCAAGGTACAGGACACTCTAATGGACTTGGCTTATCCATGGAATTAGGTCAAAAATTCAAAATTAATGATTTTTATATCGAACCACAAACGCAAATCTCTTACAGCCATCAAAATGGTAATTCAATTAATGCATCGAATGGACTTAAAGTTAAATTAGGTAATTACAATTCATTAATTGGCCGAGCATCAGCACTTTTGGGCTATGAATTTAATTCAGATGAAAATAGTATCAATATTTATGCTAAAACCGGTATCGTTAGAGAGTTTGATGGCGATACCTACTATAAACTAAATAACCATAAAGAAAGCCACTCATTCAAAGGTAATTGGTGGAATAATGGTGTTGGCATAAACGCCAATTTCAACCAAAAACATAATATCTATTTGGATTTAGAAAGTTCTCCGGGTAATAAATTTGATTTATTACAAGTTAATGGTGGCTACCGCTATTCTTTCTAATTTATGATTTTATTTAAATTTTTTATATCAATCACACGCATATTAATTAAGCGTGTGATTTTTCAGTAATCAGTAAATTAAATACTCAAGTGACTTTTAATCTAATATGATTTAAAAAATTAACATAAAAATTTTTTAATAATTATTCAGCAATCATAATTACTAATATTAGTGACACCTTTCAATATGCTAGGCTGTTTTAAAGTATAAAAAAGGAAATAGAAAAGAAAAAGGAAAAGAGATGAAAAAAAAGAAATTAATTATATTATTATCCCTAGCAATGCCATTAACGGTTAACGCTTTAAAATTACAAGGCACACAAATATTTACTGATGAAGTAAATATTCCTGTAACGCATGATATAGAAAAAAATGGAGATTCTGTATATTCAAATATAGACATCGAATCAGGGAGTAATACAGTATTTGAAAAAAATGTCACAATAAATATGTCAAGAGATGGTTTTTCATCAGTCAATGATGGAATGACAATTGACGGTCTTCGAGCTTTTATGACCAATGGAGTTTCTTCGTCTACTGTTTTTAATGGCGACCTCAATATTAACATGAGAGGGGAGTATTTTGATGCTATTGGTTTACACGATGATAATGCAACGGTTATTATTAATGGAAAAACAACCTTAACCGTTGATGCTCATAACGAAAGTGGAGCAATTACCATATTAGGATCAAACTTAACATTAAATGGTGAATCAAATATTAGTGGCGATATTTTTGTTACTAATAATGGAACCTTAAAAATAAATAATAAATCAATAATAAAAGGCGATATATTCACAGAATTTGGTGGTACGGTTATATTAGACCTAGCTGCTGGTTCTAAAATTGTCGGTGAGGTTTCAGCATTTGGTGATCCAGATGATCCCGACTACCCTGGTCAAGATACCACCGGAATTATAAAAATGAATCTCGCCAAGGGTTCTTCTTGGGAACTTGAGGGTGACGATTCTTATTTAACTGAACTATCCGGTCAAGGAAATATTACCTTCACTAGTTTTACCAGAAGTAATAACTTTGGTGAGCTAGTAATTGAGAATTTAAAAGGGGCTTCGACGTTTAATTTACGCACCGATATTGCTTCACAACAAAGTGATAAAATTATTATCTCAAAATCATCTGACGCCAACCGAACTGTCTCAGCAGAAGGCACCCATACGATAAACTTAATCAATAATGGTTCTGCGCAAACTACTGGTAATGAAAAGTTAACTTTAGTTGAAATCGATGACAATGCGACAAATACCGCTGAATTTAAAACTAATCATGATGTTGAGCTTGGTGGTTATCAGTATAGTTTAGATAAAGATGGGAAAGATTATGTGCTAACTGCTAAGCCGATTACTTCATCAGCTATGGCCAGTGCTGGTTTTCTTAATGCCAATTATTTAATGAATTATGTTGAAACTCAAACCCTTTTAAAACGTTTAGGTGATATGCGCACTAGTGGTAAGTTTGGGGATGTTTGGTTACGAGGTTTTACTGGTAAATTAGATTCGTTTTCTGGCGGTAAATTAAGCAAATTTGATATGAGTTACCATGGTTTCCAATTTGGTGCAGATAAACAACTATCTGAAAATTCACCTTTGGTTATTGGGGCTTTTGTCGGGCAAACTTATGGCAATCCTGATTATAAAAATGGTGATGGGTCATTACGTTCATTCAACACCGGGATATATGCAACTTATTTAGATAACAGTGGTTTTTATATTGACGGTGTAGTCAAATATGATCGGCAAAAAAATCACTTTAAAGTTAAAGATACCGCTAATAACCACATTCAAGGTACAGGACACTCTAATGGGCTTGGCTTATCAATGGAATTAGGTCAAAAATTCAAAATTAATGATTTTTATATCGAACCACAAACGCAATTCTCTTACAGCCATCAAAATGATAATTCAATTAATGCATCGAATGGACTTAAAGTTAAATTAGGTAATTACAATTCATTAATTGGCCGAGCATCAGCACTTTTGGGCTATGAATTTAATTCAGATGAAAATAGTATCAATATTTATGCTAAAACCGGTATCGTTAGAGAGTTTGATGGTGATACCTACTATAAACTAAATAATCATAAAGAAAGCCACTCATTCAAAGGTAATTGGTGGAATAATGGTGTTGGCATAAACGCTAATTTCAACCAAAAACATAATATCTATTTGGATTTAGAAAGTTCTCCGGGTAATAAATTTGATTTATTACAGGTTAATGGTGGATATCGTTACTCTTTTTAATTCATTATTTAGCTTAAATTTTTATCTATTCATCCCACGTTGATTATTTGGCGTGGGAATTTCCAATTATCTCGCCTTTGACACTACATTAACTATCATTCTAATAGATGTATCTATCTACGTTTTTTTTGTATTTTTATTTAATATTGAGTAATAAAAAATTTGACTTTTATTTTATTAATGATAATAATTCTCATTAACATTTAAAACATGATTTTGCATTTTTTAAGTATTAGGGAGTGATCAAAAAAGCGATTTCACACATTTTTGATCGTTTTATCTATAACTTATCTTCTGTGTCCGATTAAGTTCGAGCAGATAGTATACAATAAGGATCCATCAATGAAATTCAATTTTTTTAAAAGCCGTAAAACATTATTAAATGCGATTTTAACATCGCTGTTGATTTTGACCGGCTTAACTAACTCAGCATCAGCTGATGAAAAAAAATTTAAAGTGGTTACCACATTTACCGTTATCCAAGATATTGCTCAAAATGTAGCTGGCGATGCCGCGGTTGTTGAATCAATTACTAAAGTCGGCGCTGAAATTCATGAGTACGATCCAACTCCGCAAGATATTACTAAAGCCCTTTCTGCTGATTTGGTGTTGTGGAATGGTTTGAATTTAGAGCTGTGGTTTGAACGTTTTTTTGAGGATGTCAAAAATGTGCCTTCCGTTGTTGTGACAGAAGGTATTGATCCTATGCCAATTCAAGAAGGTAGTTATAAAGGTAATCCCAATCCACATGCATGGATGTCACCAACCCTTGCTTTAACTTATGTTGAAAATATTCGAGCCGCTTTGGTTAAATATGATCCAAAAAATGCCGAGATTTATAATAAGAATGCCGCAGAATATGTGGCGAAAATTAAGGCACTTGATGCCCCACTACGTGAGCGTTTAGCGAAGATCCCCGAATCACAACGTTGGTTAGTCACTAGTGAAGGTGCATTTAGTTATTTAGCCCGTGATTATAATCTTAAAGAAGCATATCTATGGCCAATTAATGCCGAGCAACAAGGAACACCTAAGCAAGTTAAAAATCTTATTGATTTAGTCCGAGCGAATAATATCCCTGTGTTATTTAGTGAAAGTACTATTTCCGATAAGCCTGCTAAGCAAGTAAGTAAAGAAACCGGCGCTAAATATGGCGGTGTGCTTTATGTCGATTCACTCTCGACCAAAGATGGTCCAGTTCCAACTTATATCGATTTATTAAAAGTAACGGTTGAAACAATCGCTAAAGGATTCGAAAAATAATGACACAAATTTGCTTAAATGTTGATGATATTACCGTGACTTATAATAATGGTCACACTGCGATTCATGATGCTAGTTTTCGGCTAAATGGTGGCACAATCTGTGCGCTGGTAGGCGTTAATGGTAGTGGAAAATCAACACTATTTAAAAGCATTATGGGGATGATAAAACCTACTAAAGGTCAGGTGACATTTAATAATATCTCGGTAAAACAGGCATTAAAGCAAAATATTATTGCTTATGTTCCGCAAACCGAGGAGGTCGATTGGGATTTTCCAGTTTTGGTATCGGATGTAGTGATGATGGGTCGTTATGGTCATATGTCTTTTTTACGAATACCGAGTAAAGAAGACAAGAGACAGGTCGATTTAGCACTAGACCGAGTCAATATGTTGGATTTTAAACATCGCCAGATCGGTCAACTTTCTGGCGGTCAAAAAAAGCGGGTCTTTTTGGCAAGAGCTTTAGCTCAACAAGGTAAGGTTTTATTGTTAGATGAGCCATTTACCGGCGTTGACGTTAAAACCGAAAATGCCATTATCGATCTGCTTAAAGCTCTGCGAGATGAAGGTCATTTGATTTTAGTTTCTACCCACAATTTAGGTAGTGTGCCTGAATTTTGTGATCAAGTGGTATTAATCAACCAAACAGTGTTAGCTTTTGGCGAAACCAAAACCACCTTTACACCACAAAATCTAATGACAACGTTTGGTGGTGCACTACGTTATTTAAGTTTATCTGGCGAACAATTGCACCAAGATGAAGATCCTCGCAAGATGTCAATTTTAACCGATGATGAACGTGCCGCAGTATTTTATGGTGAAGGCAGTGATAATTCTGCTCATCAGGATTTACTTGTCGAACCAACGGTTATTGAAACTAAAGGGCAACACTAATGGAACTACTTCTTGAACCATTTACCTATGGTTTTATGTTAAAAGCCATTTGGGTAAGTAGTATTGTTGGTGCCGCATGTGCATTTTTATCGGCATTTTTGATGTTAAAAGGTTGGTCATTAATGGGCGATGCCCTTTCGCACTCTGTCGTGCCTGGTGTGGCCGGTGCTTATGCGCTCGGTTTGCCTTATTCGGTCGGTGCTTTTTTTACTGGATTGTTAGCTGCTTTGTCAATAACGATTGTACGTGCTTTTACCCGCTTAAAAGAAGATGCCATTATTGGGTTTATCTTTTCAACCTTTTTTGCTATTGGACTTTTAATTATTTCCCTAAACCCAACCTCCATTAATGCTCAAACCATTATTTTTGGTAACATTTTGGGAATTGATGATAGTGATATGTGGCAAGTGCAAATCATTATTTTGGTTTCGTTTATTTTGCTTCTCTTTTTTTGGAAAGATCTGTTAGTGGTATTTTTTGACGAAACCCATGCTCGTTCCATCGGCTTAAGACCATTAGCGTTAAAGATCCTATTTTTTACCATTCTAAGTGCCTGTACTGTGGCAGCATTGCAAACCGTCGGCGCAATCTTAGTTATTGCGATGGTAGTAACCCCAGGGGCAACCGCTTACCTACTTACCGATAGGTTTTCACGGTTATTAATTATTTCGGTAATTATTGGTGCGCTAACCAGTGCCATTGGCGCTTGGATCAGTTACTTTTTAAATGGCGAAACCGGTGGCGTAATAGTAACACTACAAACATTAGTCTTTTTAACCGTCTTCTTATTTGCACCTAAACAAGGTTTGCTTTCCAACCGACGCCGAATTAGACAAGCAAGACGAGGGGGATCTCTATGACCGCATTATGGGAACTTATCTATCATCCCTTAACCATTCCTTTTGTTCAACGGGCTATTTTGGCCGCTTTAGCTACTGGAATTGTTTGTGCCCTGCTGTCGTGCTTTTTAGTGTTGAAAGGCTGGTCATTGATGGGAGATGCTATTTCTCACGCCGTATTACCAGGCATTGTACTCGCTTATTTGGCCGGTATCCCACTGATAATAGGTGCGTTTACTTCCGGATTATTTTGTTCTGTCGCTACCGGATACATTAAGGAAAATAGTCGAATAAAAGAGGATACCGTAATGGGAATTGTCTTTTCGGGGATGTTTGCCTTTGGTTTGGTACTATTTTCTAAAGTTGAAACATCGCAACATTTGAACCATATTTTATTCGGTAGCGTATTAGGAACAAGTTATCAAGAATTAATACAAATCATCGCCATTGCGAGTATTGTTTCGATTTTAGTTATTATTAAACGACGCGATCTGATGTTGTACTGTTTTGATGCGGTGCAAGCGAAAGTGGTTGGTTTGCCTGTTAAATTATTACATTATGGTTTATTGAGTATATTGGCGTTAACCATTGTTGGCTCACTAAAAGCCGCTGGTGTTATCTTAGTTATTGCAATGCTAATCGCCCCAGGTATTACTGCATTTTTGTTAACCAAACGTTTTGAGAAGATGTTAGTGATTGCGGTGATTGTATCAGCTTTTTCGACGGTAACCGGTACATTAATCAGTTTTCATTTAGATGCCTCAACCAGTGCTTGTATTGTAATTTTACAGGCGTTTATCTTTGTTATGGCTCAGTTTTATCGAGTCTATGTTAATCATAAAGTAAGGCATTAATTGAGCTAGTGTAAATGCTTTGCATTATTCAACATTTACACTAGTTATTAAGGCTTAACTATTCATCATCCAAATATTTACCGGCATCAGCATAATTATCAAACCGTGAGAATTGACCTTGGAATTTTAAGCGTACTTTGCCTATTGGACCATTACGCTGTTTACCTAAAATGATTTCAGCAATACCTTTATGTTCCGATGCTTCGTTATAAACTTCATCACGATAGATAAACATAATCACGTCAGCATCTTGTTCAATAGATCCAGATTCACGTAAGTCTGAGTTAACCGGCCGTTTATCAGCGCGTTGCTCTAAGCTACGGTTAAGCTGTGATAAAGCTACGACGGGGATTTGTAACTCTTTCGCTAAAGCTTTTAATGAACGTGAAATTTCCGCAATCTCAAGCGTTCGGTTCTCGGATATATTTGGCACTCGCATTAGCTGTAAGTAATCGACCATGATCATACTTAAACCTTTATGTTCACGGTAGATTCGTCTTGCCCGTGAACGCAACTCCATAGGTGTTAAACCGGATGAGTCATCGATATAGATATTTTTCTTCTCAAGGAGTAAGCCCATGGTGCTCGATATTCTTGCCCAATCATCATCTTGCAATTGACCAGTACGAATACGAGTTTGGTCAACGCGTGACAACGACGCTAACATACGCATCATAATCTGTTCAGATGGCATCTCTAAACTAAAGATAAGAACTGGTTTTTCTTGCATCATAGCTGCGTTTTCGCAAAGATTCATCGCAAAAGTAGTTTTACCCATTGATGGACGAGCCGCAATGATAATTAAATCTGAACGCTGTAAACCTGCGGTTTTTTTATCTAAATCAAGAAAGCCGGTTGATACTCCAGTCACCCCATCATGTGGGCGTTGGAACAACTCTTCAATTTTTGCCACAGTAGCTTCTAGCACCTCAGTGATATTTTTCGGCCCTTCACCTTGCGTAGTACGACTTTCGGCAATTTGGAAAATTTTACTTTCGGCCAAATCTAAAATTTCAGTACTATCTCGACCTTCGGTTGAGTAGCAGTTGTCAGCTATTTCATTTGAAGCGCTAATCAGTTCACGCAATATCGCTTGTTGACGAATGATATCCGTATACGCCACCACATTAATGGCGCTAGGGGTGTTTTTGGAAAGCTCTGCTAAATAAGCAAATCCGCCGACATCGACTAGTAGGTCTTTACTTTCTAAGCTTTCAGAAAGTGTGATCAAATCAATCGGGGTACCACGACTGACTAGGGTATGCATTTCTGAAAAGATAAGTTGATGATGACGAGAATAAAAATCACGGTCAGTAATCATTTCAGCAACAACATCCCAACGCTGATTATCTAGCATTAGACTGCCTAGTACAGCCTGCTCGGCCTCGATAGAGTGAGGCGGCAATTTAATATTTTGTACTTTTGATTTTTTTGCGTCTTGATTTTTCAGTTCTTTATTTGAATCATCAGTATTCATTGCATTCATCTTTTTATTTAAATTAATTTAATCGTTAGCTAATTGGCTTACTGTATAAATAATGGTCCTAAAGCACATTTAGGAATTTGATATTCTAATGGATAATCCACCTGAACCAAATATAAACCTTCTGGTTTTGCTGTTGCTGCCGCTTGAGTACGGTCTTTAGCTTTTAATAGCTCATCGATCCACTGCGGTGGTTGATTGCCAGCACCAACCTCTAGCAAACTCCCGACAATATTACGCACCATATGGTGAACAAAGGCATTGGCTTTGATATCGACAATAACATATTCGCCCTGTCTTGTAACTGCAATATGATGAATATTACGCCAAGGTGTCCGTGATTGACACTGCGCCGCTCTAAACGATGAAAAGTCATTTTCACCTAATAAATATTGTGCTGCTTGATGCATGAGTTGTTCATTTAATGGCAGATAATAGTGTGATACCCCTTTAGCTAAAATAGCCGGACGATAACGGTGGTTATAAATCACATATCGATAACGGCGAGCTGTTGCGCTAAATCTAGCATGAAAACTATCATCAACACTTTTTGCCCAGCGTACAGCGATATTGTCAGGAAGATGGGAATTGACACCCATTGTCCATGCTCCTTGTGCACGCTGAGCAGTGGTTTCAAAATGAATAACTTGCCCTGTTGCATGGACGCCGGCATCAGTTCTTCCGGCGCAAAATACCGTTATGGTTTCATTGGCGATCACTGATAAGGCAGATTCTAATCTTTGTTGGATAGAGTCAACGTGCTGTTGACGTTGCCAACCAAAATAGCCACTGCCATCATACTCGATACCTAATGCAATCTTACAGGTAGTCATTAATTAAGATCTCAAGCGTCTCGATTAACATTAGTCCACCTAAGTAACGGATATTATCCGCCACTGACCAAAATTGAATTTGCTCATAATTGCCATAGCTGTGTCGTAAATTAGCCAGCTTAATGGTTAAGTTGTTTTCAGCTTCGGTGTTTACTTCGGTTACTGGGGTTGGTAAATCTTCACTTTTCACTTCTACCCCAAATTCACTAAAACGAGCCATATCTAATTCAATTGGTAAGCTGCTGGAAACATTCACCGCTTGAGCCAATCCGTAAAATACCGGCACAATAACTGATTCAATAGAGATAGGTAAATCATAATTACTTATCACTTTACGAATTTGGTTAATCTGCGAATGTTCACCTAAACTTCGGTGATCAGACTCATGAGAAATTGGTAATAGATTAAAAGCCAATTGATTGTCAAACAGCTCATTATCAACTGGCATACCATTAAGTAACCGAGCACTTTGTCCTGCAAGTTCATCAATACCTGGTTTGCCATATAGTGATGATGGAATAAAGCTACTTACATGTAGATTAGTTAACAATTGGATATCAGCTAATGACGCCACACAGCGCAATAATTGAGATACCGTTGGACTAGCTACAGCAATGATGTTTTCATTGCGATATTCGGTCAATACACTGTTATTTACTTTAGGCACAATTAATGGAATATGATCTTGATCAGCAAAAAAGCCACTAGCATCGATAACAATACAACCTGCTTGTGCGGCTGTTTGAGCATATTTTTCGCTGGTTTTACTGCCAGCAACAAAAAAGGCAAAATGGCATTGGCTCCAATCCATTTGTTGACTATCAATCACGGTTAAATTTTTACCCGCAAAGCGTACAACTTCACCGGCGCTGTTGTCGCTACCGACTAAATAGAGATTTTCAATTTCAATAGTTTTTGAGTTATTTAATAACTCAATTAGCGCAGAACCCACTTGTCCTGTCGCACCAACAATGGCGATATTCCATGCAGACATATAATAAACCCGAATTAAAAAATTTAGTGGCAATTATACCACTTTATTGTTAAAGATTTTTGAAAAAAGATATTTTCTAAAATTTGGAATCTTGCTCGAAAAATTGAATTTTTATTAATTACAACTTCGACAATTCTCGCTAAAGTAATTTTATCGATTATTTAATTTTATTGATGATTATGACAAAAACATCATTATCGGTCATAGCCCGAAAGGCGAAGGTTTCAATTGCTACTGTATCAAGAGTATTAAGAACACCAAACTTAACAGCTCCACAAACTCAACTTCTAGTTTACCAAGCGATGAAGGCTTTAAATGTTGATATATCAAAAAATTTAAAAGACTACCAATTAATACATCAAAGCAATAAAATTTTAATTATTGATAACCAGCTCATCTCTAAAAGTCTGATTAATTTTGGTATTGAACAAGTGTTACATGAAACTGGATTTCAATGGTTTTATTGGCAATTTTCTTATCATGCCAAAAATGATATTTATCATTTAATTCAATATATTAAACAAAATTGCTTTATTGGTATTATAATTATCAATCAAGCACCCTACTTCAGCCAGTTGTATAATTATAAAAAATCATTACCACCAATCATATTTGTTAATCACTTTAAGAATAACTTTTCGTGTGTCCATTTCGATCATCTGACCATTGGTTTTCAAACCACTCAGCATTTGATTGATCAAGGGCATAATAAAATCGCCATTTTTGTTAATAGCGATAAAAATGCCAACTCCTCCCTTTTTTTACAGGGCTATCAACAGGCATTGCAACGCATTAATATGCCAATCGATACTGATTATATCATTCAAGGTTGCCTAACCTATGAACATGGGCGAGAAGCCGTTAGGAGTTTACTTCAAAGCAATAAGCCACCATCAGCGATTATTTTTGAGGATCATAGTAGCCTATCTTGTTTTGATTGCGATAGCTATCATGCACAAAATTATATATCGAGTTATCGCTCACTTTTTGGTGCATTACACCAAGCTAAAGAGAGTCAATCGCAACTGCTACATCCGCTTGCAATTACTTATATTAGCTATTCCAATGATCTTCAATATAATGAGTTAGATCGGCTAAGTAGAGTCAATAAACCTTTATACCAAATGGGTTGTAAATCAGCCCAGTTATTATGTCAAATTCTTAAACAAGATATGACATCATTATCACAATGTCATATTATCGATACCGAAATGTTTTTTGTTAAATAATCGTCTATTTTTTATATCAAATAACCTATTAGTTAGGAGATTGATATCAATCTTTTTGGCGATAATTTATTGAGGATTTGGCTTCCTGCACCAATAAATTGTTGCTCCATATAAATTCTCACTAATGTTTCAACGGGTACAGAGCTTTCAACAGTAACGGTTCTACCTAATAAGATATCTTTCCCTTGGCTTTCACTCAATACCACTTTTCGGCTCGCTTGTAATGGGCTATCGACAGGCATAAGTAATGGTTCTTTTTCACTGATATTTTGCAACTCATCTAGGCTGATCATTTTATCGACGGGATAATTTGATACCTGCAAGCGTCTTAAATAGATCACATGCGCACCACAGCCAAGTAATTCACCTAAATCATCGATAATGGTTCGAATATAAGTCCCTTTTGAGCAATGGATCTCTAAAGTTAATTCCTGTTTAGCAAAATCGTATTGGATAAACTGATTTTCGTAAACGCTAATCGGTCTGGCTTCTCGCTCAATGACAATACCTTGGCGAGCGTACTCATAAAGTGGTTTGCCTTGATATTTTAAAGCCGAAAACATGGTAGGCACTTGTAAAATATCACCGCGAAAATGGCTTAAGGCCTCATCGATTTGTGTTTGAGTGACATTGACCGGTTTAGTGCAGATTACTTGACCATCAGCATCAGACGTATCGGTACGTTCACCTAATTTAGCAATCACGCGATAACGTTTATCAGAATCTAATAAGTATTGTGAGAACTTAGTCGCTTCACCAAAACAGATCGGCAACATTCCGGTTGCTAATGGATCGAGCGCACCAGTGTGTCCTGCTTTTTTAGCATTGAATATTCTTTTCACTTTTTGTAAGGCATCGTTTGATGTCATGCCTTGCGGTTTGTCTAATAACAAAACGCCGTGAACATCACGGCGAGTTTTCTTTATATTCATCATTAATATTTAATCTGAAATGGATCATACTCCTCAATATTTTTTACAACATTGAGCAGTTTTTAGTTATTAATCTTTATGACGCTCGTTGTCTTGTTTGATAACATCCGAGACTAAACTCGACATCTGCATGCCTTTAACCAGCGACTCATCATAGAAGAATTTAATTTCAGGAATAATTCGCAAACGCATCGCCTTACCAATTAGTGTACGAATATACCCTTTTGCATCATTTAAGACATTCAATCCTTGCTCGATAACTTGCGGATCATCATCATTTAAAAACGTCACAAATACTTTTGCGTAAGAGAGGTCACGTGAGATATCTACACCGGAAACAGTTACCATGCCTAAACGTGGATCTTTGATTTCGCGCTGTAAAATAATCGCAATCTCTTTTTGTAATTCATGTCCCACGCGAGATGATCGATTAAATGCTTTTGCCATATCTATTTTCCTTAAAATATGTTTAAGCAAGGCTTAAAAAACCTTGCTTATCACATGTTAACCTATTAATTAACCAATTAATTAAATAGTACGCTTGATTTCGACAGTTTCAAAGACTTCGATAGTATCGCCAACGCGAACATCATTGTAGTTACGAACACCAATACCACACTCCATGCCGTTACGAACTTCGTTAACATCATCTTTGAAGCGACGTAATGATTCAAGTTCGCCTTCATAAATAACCACGTTATCACGTAATACACGAATTGGGTTATGACGTTTAACCACACCTTCGGTTACCATACAACCAGCGATTGCGCCAAATTTAGGTGATTTAAATACATCACGCACTTCAGCAAGACCAATAATTTCTTGCTTGTATTCTGGAGCAAGCATACCACTCATGGCTTGTTTGACTTCGTCAATTAGGTCATAAATAACCGAATAGTAACGGAGATCTAAGTTTTCTGCTTCGACAACTTTACGCGCTGACGCATCGGCACGAACGTTAAAACCTAGAATGATTGCGTTAGATGCGGCTGCAAGTGATGCATCCGTTTCGGTAATACCACCTACGCCTGAACCAATGATTTTAACTTTAACTTCATCTGTTGATAGTTTAAGTAATGAATCACAAATCGCTTCAACCGAACCTTGTACGTCAGCTTTAAGAACGATATTAAGTTCAGATACGTCACCTTCCGTCATGTTAGTAAACATGTTTTCCAGTTTCGCTTTCTGTTGACGAGCAAGTTTAACATCACGGAATTTACCCTGACGATATAAGGCAACTTCACGGGCTTTCTTTTCATCTCGAACAACAGTGGCTTCATCACCTGCTGACGGTACGCCAGAAAGACCTAAAATTTCCACCGGAATTGAAGGTCCAGCTTCGGTCACTTCTTTACCTAATTCGTTACGCATGGCACGAATACGGCCATATTCAAATCCACACAGTACGATATCGCCTTTGCGTAAGGTACCTGATTGAACCAGTACAGTCGCAACCGGACCACGTCCTTTATCAAGGAAGGATTCGATAACCACCCCACTGGCCATACCTGATTCATAAGCTGTAAGTTCAAGGACTTCTGCTTGTAATAGAATTGCTTCAAGTAGTTGGTCAATTCCGGTACCTGCTTTCGCTGAAACATGAACGAACTGAGTGTCACCGCCCCAATCTTCTGACATTACGCCATATTGAGCGAGTTCACCTTTAACACGTTCTGGATCTGCTTCTGGTTTATCAATTTTGTTTACCGCAACAACAATTGGCACATTTGCGGCTTTCGCATGTTGAATCGCTTCGATGGTTTGTGGCATCACACCATCATCGGCAGCAACCACTAATACCACGATATCGGTGGCTTTAGCACCACGAGCACGCATTGAGGTAAACGCGGCATGACCCGGAGTATCTAAGAAAGTGATTTCACCGCTAGCAGTTTTAACGTGGTAAGCACCGATGTGCTGAGTAATACCACCCGCTTCGCCTGACGCCACTTTTGCTTTACGAATATAGTCAAGTAATGAGGTTTTACCATGGTCAACGTGCCCCATGATGGTTACAACTGGCGCACGAGAAACTTTTTCCGCACCGGTATCACGGTCACTCATTAATGATTCTTCAAGTTCGTTTTCACGACGAAGTACCACTTTGTGTCCCATTTCTTCAGCAACAAGTTGCGCAGTTTCTTGATCGATAACCTGATTGATGGTTGCCATGGCACCCATTTTCATCATAGTTTTAATCACTTCTGAGCCTTTAACTGCCATTTTATTAGCTAGTTCAGCAACTGTGATGGTTTCACCAATAACCACATCGCGATTGATAGCTTGAACTGGTTTTGTGAAGCTTTGTTGTAAAGAACTTTTGCCTTTCTTCTTGTGATTACCACGAGTAACGGCACGAGCTTCTTCACGCTCTGCTTTACCTTCTGATAACTTGCTCGATTTCTTCTGTTTAGTTTGTTTATTACCGCGTCCACGACCACGACCACCTTCAACTTCACGATCGGTATCATCTTCAGCAGCACGAGCATATTTAGAAGTAGTGACATGATAATCGTCATCGTCACTATTATCTGTCTCTTCGCTGTCGCTATATTGTTCAGCAAGTTTACGCGCTTCTTCTGCCATACGTTTGGCATCTTCTTCAAGTTTACGACGGTTTTCTTCTTCCGCTTTACGCTTGATTTCGTTTGCTTCTGCTTCTAAGCGTGCTTTTTCATCTTGTGCTTTTTTGACTTTTGGATCAACAGCTTGTTCCTGAGCAGTTTTAGCTTTCTGTTCCTGCATACGTTTTTTAGCTTCAGCTTCAGCCTCAGCTTTAGCTTCTTCTTCACGTTTCTTTTGTTCTTCAGCCGCTAATTTTGCTTTTTCTTCAGCTTCTTTACGCGCTTTTAATTCAGCTTCTTGCTTGGCTTTTTGTTCCGCTTCAAGACGTGCTTTTTCTAACTCAGCGGGATCTTGTTTAACAATCGTACGTTTTTTACGAACTTCAACTTTGATTTCTTTACTCTTACCACCACCGCTAGACACATTGAGTGTTGAATGTGTTTTACGTTGCAAAGTTAATTTTGTTGGGCCTTGCTGAGGTTTTAAATGCGCAAGCAAAGCTTCTTTTTCCTTTTGGGTCACAGTGTCAGATGCAGTTTTTTTCATACCAGCATCAGCAAACTGTTGCAAAAGTGTTTGCACTGGTGTCTTTATTTCTTGAGCCAGTGTTTCGATTGATACTTTGGTCATGTATTACTTTCCCTCAATTATTCATTTGCAAACCAACAAATATTACGGGCAGCCATAATAAAATCGCCAGCTTGTGTGCTTGTTAAACCTTCAATATCTGCAAGGTCATCTGTACCTTGTTCAGCTAAATCTTCTAAAGAGACTATATCATGCTGCGCTAATTGATAGGCTAATTCTTGTGTCATACCTGGTAGATCTAAAAGATCTTGTTCAGGTTGTTTGTTACCACTTTGAGCAAGAGCAATTGTTGTTAATGCATCTTTTGCTCGATTTCTTAATGCTTCAACCAATTCTTCATCAAGTTCTTCAATTTCAAGTAACTCATCAACTGGTACATAAGCAAGTTCTTCTAGTGAAGTAAAGCCTTCTTCGACTAAAAGTTGTGCAAGTTCTTCTTCAATATCTAGATATTTCATTAGATTATTGATGGCTGCAAAAGATTCCGCTTGATGTTTTTCTTGTAAATCTTCAGTACTCATTACGTTTAACGTCCAACCAGTAAGTTGCGATGCTAAACGGATATTTTGGCCATTACGCCCGATAGCTTGCGGTAAGGTATCGGCATTAACGGCAACATCCATAGTGTGTTTGTCTTCATCAACCACAATAGATACTACATCGGCTGGCGCCATCGCATTAATGACATATTGGGCTGGATTATCATCCCATAAAACGATATCAATACGTTCGCCACCAAATTCATTCGAAACCGCTTGTACCCGCGCGCCGCGCATACCAACACAGGCACCAACCGGGTCAATACGACGGTCGTTACTGCTAACGGCAATTTTAGCGCGAGAACCTGGGTCACGAGCAACACCTTTGATGTCGATCATCTCTTCACCGATTTCTGGCACTTCAATGCGGAATAGTTCTTCCATCATTTCAGGATTGGAACGACTAACACAGAGTTGCGCTGGTTTATTATCTTGTTCAACAAGATATAAAATGCCGCGCACACGGTCACCAATGCGAAAGTTTTCACGTGGTAACATATCGTGGCGAGACATCATCGCATCAGCGTTATTACCTAAATCAAGGATAACACTATCACGATTGGTCTTTTTAACAATACCGGTTACGATATCACCAATTCGGTTTCTAAACATGTCAATAACCATAGCACGCTCAGCTTCACGAACTTTTTGTACAATAACTTGTTTAGCCGTTTGCGTCGTGATACGGTCGAATGCGACTGACTCAATTTGTTCTTCAACATAATCACCTATTTTCACATCTGGATCTTCAAACTTTGCTGCTTCCAGTGTGATTTCTTTAGTAGGTTGAGTAACTTCATTAACCACTAACCAACGACGGAAGGTATCATAATCTCCGGTTTTGTGGTCAATTTTTACGGTAACATCAATATCAACAGTATGTTTCTTTTTAGTTGCCGTTGCTAACGCGTTTTCTAGCGCTTCGAAAATCTTATCTCGGGTAAGTGCTTTTTCATTTGATACCGCTTCTACAACAGCTAAAATTTCTTTATTCATCCTTTTACACCCGTACTCTATTTAAGGTTAAAATTAGGTACAATGTTTGCCTTTTGAATATTGCTAAAGGCAAACACTTCATCACTACCATCGACGATTAAAGTAATCATTTCATTATCGATGGCTTTAATCTGTCCTTTCCACTTGCGGCGATTGGCAACCGGAATACGCAAACTGATTGTGACTTCTTCACCAACAAAACGTTGATAATGTTCAAGCGTAAACAAAGGCCGATCCATACCTGGTGACGAAACCTCAAGATTATAAGCATCTTTGATAGGGTCTTCTACATCAAGTACCGCACTAATTTGTCGACTAACATCAGCACAATCATCAACGGTAATACCATTTTCACTATCAATATATACGCGCAAAACAGGGTAACGACCACGAATGTATTCAATCCCAACTAGTTCAAAACCAAGGGCATTAACAGGCTCTCGAATGATATCGGTCAATTGCTGTTCTAAATTAGCCAAACAAACCTCCACTGCAGAAAATAAAAAAGGGCATAAAGCCCAACATTCCTTTTAAACTCGCGTTTAAATCATAACATATAAAAAAACCTCGACAAGCGAGGCTACATTTAAAACATAATATAATGAAGCCACTTGATTCGAACTTTCAGACAATAAAAATGGGATAGATTAATATGAATGAAAATTTAAGTGGTTGCGGGGGCTGGATTTGAACCAACGACCTTCGGGTTATGAGCCCGACGAGCTACCAAGCTGCTCCACCCCGCGATAGATGGCTGAAGATTATACTGTCTTTTGTAAAAATTGCAACCGAAAATCATAGCATAATTAACAAAAAAACCTTAAAGTTATTGAAAACTAAATTGCTATAATTTTGAATTGTAGACAATCAAGATTAATCTTTAGTTGCGATTAATATGTGTTCAATTGGTCATTTTTCAAGTGAATTAATCCGCTTAATACATATAGCGGATTAATCATTTGGTAAAGTTATTTTGGCGTTGCTGCTTTCATGGTTTTCACAAATGCGGCTAATTCGCTCAGCATTTTTTCTGGATTATCAAGATTGTTCTCAATAATTTTAACTGTTGCTGAACCGGCAATAGCCCCTGCTGCACCTGATTTAATCGCTTCACTGACCTGAGCCGGTTCTGAGATACCAAACCCTTGAATTGCTGGTGGAGCCTTAAATTCAGTCAATTTTTCGAGTAAATGTGTAAGTGGTTTATTAGCTCGATTTTCCGTACCAGTTACCCCTGCTCGCGATACTAAATAAGTATACCCCTTACCATGTTTAGCAATATTTTTGATCACATCATCGTCAGCATTAGGTGGGCAAATAAATATTGGCGCAATAGCATGTTGTTCGGCGGCGCCAGTAAATTCTTCCGCATACTCAACCGGTAAATCAGCAATTAATACCGAATCCACTCCAGCTTTGGCACATTTAGCATAGAAGTTATCAATACCATTTTTAAAAACTAAATTAGCATAGATTAATAATCCGATTGGCACATCAGGATTGTTTGTGCGAATTTTGCTTAAGATTTCAAAACATTTTTCAACGTTTATACCACCATTAAAAGCCCGAATATTGGCGTTTTGTATGGTTGGACCATCCGCCATCGGATCAGAAAAAGGAATACCTAATTCTAACGCGTCAGCTCCGGCGTCAATCATGGTTTGAATAATTTGGTATGAAAGTTGGGGATTGGGATCGCCAACAGGAACAAAAGGAACAAATGCACCTCGTTTTTCGACTGTTAAGCGGTCAAACAGTTTTTGATAACGACTCATTCTATTTCTCCTTTTGCTTTTAATACATCGTAAACCGTAAAGATATCTTTATCACCACGACCAGATAGATTGACAATTAGTAGTTGCTCTTTGTTTGGATTTTCTTTAATCATTTTCAGTGCATATGCTAATGCATGTGATGATTCTAAAGCTGGGATGATCCCTTCATGACGTGATAAAGCTTGAAATGCTTCAAGGGCTTCGTCATCAGTGGCAGAGACATATTCTGCTCGCCCAATACTATCTAAATAAGCATGTTGTGGACCTACCGCTGGAAAATCAAGCCCTGCGGAAATCGAATAAGACTCTTCAATTTGCCCTTCGTCGGTTTGCATCATTGGTGTTTTCATACCGAAGTAGATGCCTAGTTTGCCATGTTTAAGTGATGCGCCATGTTCACCACTTTCAATACCATGCCCACCTGGCTCAACACCAATTAATCTGACTGATTTATCATCAATAAAATTAGCAAACATCCCAATAGCGTTTGAACCACCACCAACACAAGCAATAACGGCATCTGGTAATCGCCCTTCTTTTTCCAAAATTTGTTGTTTTGCTTCACGGCTAATCATTTGTTGGAATTCACGCACAATAGTCGGGAATGGGTGCGGACCAGCAGCCGTACCTAACATGTAGTGTGCGGTTTGGTAACTACCAGACCAATCGCGTAGTGCTTCGTTACAAGCATCTTTTAACGTTGCTGAACCTGTTTCCACCGGAATAACGGTGGCGCCCATCAGTCGCATTCTAAATACATTCGGTGCTTGACGTTTAACATCTTTGGCTCCCATGTAGATTCGGCATTTTAAGCCTAATAATGCACAAGCTAATGCCGAAGCAACACCGTGCTGACCAGCACCCGTTTCGGCAATAATTTCGGTTTTACCCATTCTTTTAGCCAAGAGCGCTTGGCCTAATACTTGGTTTGTTTTATGCGCACCACCGTGAACTAAATCTTCGCGTTTTAAATAAAGTTTGGTTTTGGTCCCAGCAGTGAGATTTTTACATAGTGTTAAGGCTGTTGGACGACCTGCATAGTTAACCAAAAGATCGTTAAATTCTTTTTGGAAACTCGGATCGTGTATCGCCGATATAAAAGCATCCTCAAGTTGTTCAAGCACTGGCATTAAAATTTGCGGTACATATTGACCGCCAAATTTGCCAAAATAAGGATTTAATTTAGACATAACCATTCCTTCAATATAATTAGTTAAATTTGTTCAAATACTGCTGTAATTTTTTGTTTATCTTTAATGCCGGGTGAAACTTCAACGCCCGAGTTAAGGTCAACACCTATGACATCGGTAGCGAGTGCTTCACTAACATTTTGCGGATTGATACCACCAGCTAAAATGACGTTACTTAAATCTTTGCCACGTAATAGCGACCAATTAAAACTTTTACCTGTTCCACCGGCGCCATTATCAAATATATACCTTGATACCAATGGATTATCATGATTTGGAATACTATCGCCGATACTTAATGCTTTCCAGATTTGACAGGCTGCCGGCAATTGTTGGCGAAGTGTTTGAATATAATTATCATCCTCATGACCATGCAATTGCACCGCATAAAGTGATAGTTGTTTAGCTATTTCACAAACATCTTCAATATCACTATTTTTAAATACACCGACCCAATTTAACGGAGCTGCTGCTATAACACTACGTGCTTTAGTTGCTGTGATATATCTTGGTGAATTTGCCACAAAGATTAATCCACCATAAACCGCCCCCGCTTGATAAACGGTGATAGCATCCTGCGCTCTGGTTAAACCACACACTTTATTTTCTCCTAGCATCACTTTACGGATAGCTAAGGTTAAGTTTGGTTCAGACATTAACGCACTACCAATTAAAAAACCGTTAGCATAATGGCTAAGATCTTTAACTTGATTATGGGTATAAATCCCCGATTCACTGATAATAATCCGATCATCAGGAATAGATTTAGATAATATTTTTACCCGATTTAAATCAACTGATAAATCACGTAAATTACGGTTATTAATACCGATAACTTTAGCACCAAGATAAATGGCTCGCTCAACTTCTTGTTCCGTACTGGCTTCAGTCAAAACCCCCATATTAAGTTGATGAGCAATTTGGCTAAGATGGCGATACTCATCATCATTTACCACCGATAACATTAATAAGATAGCATCCGCCTGATAATATCGCGCTAAATAAATTTGATATTCATCGATAATAAAATCTTTGCAAAGTACCGGTTGAGTAACTTCATTACGCACCATTGGTAAAAATTCAAAGCTACCTTGAAAATATTTTTCATCGGTTAAAACTGAAATTGCCGAGGCATAATCTTTATAAACTTTAGCAATCGTTGCCGGATCAAAATCATCACGAATTAAACCTTTTGATGGCGATGCTTTTTTACACTCTAAGATAAATACCGTTTTCGGTTGATTTAATGCTTGATAAAAATCACGATCACTTGGTACAACTTTGCTTTTAAAGTTAGCCAGTGGATTTTTAGCTTGCTGTTCAGCCAGCCATAGTTGTTTATCTGCAATAATCTTTTTTAACACTGTTGCCATTTCAACATTTTCGGTTAATGCTGCAATTGCCATTATATTCTCCACTTATTATCTTGCTGCTAACTTCTGTAAAAGCTCATAGGCTTTGCCACTATGCATCAATTCAATTGCGCGTTGGGCATTTTGTTTTAAATCTGACTCACCAAATAGACTGATCAACATCGCCACATTTGCGGCAATCGCTGCTTCATGGGCGGGTTTACCCTGTCCTTGTAAAATCGCTAGCAATAAATCGCGATTCATTTCCGGCGTACCACCTTCAATATCTTTTAAGGTGTATTGTTGTAAACCAAAATCTTGTGGTGTCAGGGTGAAATAGCGAATTTCGCCGTTTTTTACTTCAGCAACTTGGGTTTCGCCATGAATCGCGACTTCATCCATACCGGCACCATGTACCACATAAGCATGAGTATAATTTAACATTTTTAATGTTTCTGCAATCGGTTTTATCAAATCAGGGTGATAAACACCGAGTAAAATACGTTTTGGTCGAGATGGATTAATCAACGGCCCAAGAACATTAAAAATTGTTCGTGTTTTTAATTGTTGACGCACTGGAGCAGCATGACGGAAACCTGAATGATACTGCTGAGCGAACAAGAAGCACACCCCTAATTCATCAAGCGCTTTTCTCGATGCTTCCGCTGACATATTTAGTTTAATACCTAACGCGGATAACACGTCTGATGATCCTGATTTGCTTGATACACCACGATTACCATGCTTGGCCACTTTATACCCTAAAGCAGCAGTAACAAAGGCACTGGCTGTTGAGATATTGATACTGTTAGTACCATCACCACCGGTACCGACAATGTCGGTAAAATCATAATCAGGAACTTCAAAAGCATCGGCATTTTCAAGTAAGGCTTGCGCCGCACCAGCGATTTCATCTGGTTTTTCGCCTCGCACTTTCATACTTATAATCGCAGTTGCCAAAACTGTTGGTTCGATTTTACCTTGAATTATAAGATTAAACAGTATTTTACTCTCTTCTTGAGATAATACCTGTCCTAAATACAATTTATTTAAAATCGGTTGGATATTATATTCTTGCTTATCGACAATTGCCTCTTGTTTTGCTTGCGGTTGTTTTTGAACTGGATTAAGTGCCCATTCAATAGTTTGCTCTAATAATTTTACCCCTTGAATGGTTAAAATCGATTCAGGATGAAATTGAAAACCACAAACCCGATCTTCATCATTACGTACCGCCATAACGATATTATTACACATAGCATTAACGGTTAGTGTTTTTGGAATGTTTTCACCTTTTAATGAGTGATAGCGTGCCACCGGTAATGGATTGGGTAAACCTTTAAACATCGCTTGCTCATCATGTTCAATTAATGAGGCTTTACCATGCAAGATATCACCTGCGGGCACAATCATACCGCCATAAGATTCGACAATCGCTTGATGTCCAAGACAGATACCGATGATCGGTAATTTTCCTTTTAAACGTTTAAGTAGTTCCGGCATTGAACCTGCTTCACTTGGCGCTCCCGGCCCTGGGGATAACATTAAAATAGGATTTTGCATTTGTGATAATTTTTCAATGATCACATCGGCGGGAATAGTGTTGCGATAAATTGTCACGTTATGTTGATTATGACGTAACTGATCAACCAAGTTATAAGTAAACGAATCAACATTATCAATAAATAAGATATTAGCCATTAGAATACACCTTCTACATTATGCGCTGCCATAATCGCGCGAACAACAGCACGAGCTTTGTTACGTGATTCATCCGATTCTTCTTGTGGTTCTGAATCTAAAACCACCCCACATCCGGCTTGTACGGTTGCTATACCATCTTCCACATAGGCACTGCGGATGACAATACAGGTATCAAGATCACCATTAGCAGTAAAATACCCAACAGCCCCACCATAACTTCCTCGTTTTATCTTTTCCGATTCAGCAATTAACTGCATTGCTCTAACTTTTGGTGCGCCAGTTAATGTTCCCATATTCATGGTGGCTTGATAAGCATGCAAGGCATCAAGATCTTGCCTTAACTGACCAACGATTCGCGAAACCAAATGCATAACATAGGAATAACGATCCACTTTTAATAACTCTTTGGTATATCGGCTTCCTGGCTGACAGATTCGGGCTAAATCATTGCGAGCCAAATCAACCAGCATTAAATGTTCAGCAAGCTCTTTTTTATCGGTACGCATCTCTAACTCTAATCTGCTATCTAGGTCATAATCAATTTCGCCATTGGCTGTTAAACCACGAGGACGGGTACCGGCGATAGGATAAATTTCTACTTGATTATTGGCTTTGTTATATTTAAGTGCACTTTCAGGTGAAGCGCCAAATAGGGTAAAATCCTTATCTTGCATATAAAACATATAAGGACTAGGGTTATTATTTTTTAAGACTTGATAAGCAGATAATGGCTCTGGACAAGGTAATGAAAAACGTCTTGATGGAACCGCTTGAAAGATTTCCCCTTGTTGAATCGCATCTTGCATTTTCTTCACCATGGTATTGAAATCTTCATCACTTTTATTGCAAGCGACCTGTATTTCAGCCAATGATTGCGTTTTAATTGGTTGCAAAGGCTGATTGAGTTTATTGTGTAATTCGACCAATCGCTGATTTAAACGGCTAATTTCATTAGGACAAGAAGTAAACGCGGTTGCTTTTAATAATGAGACACGATCTTTGTGATTAATTTCCAGTAACGTTTCGGCCAGATAAAAGCGAAAATCTTGACAACGTTGTTCGGTTGGTAAAATCGGTAAATGTTCAAAACCCGTCACCAAATCATAGGCAAATAATCCACCAACAAAAACAGCATCAGTACTGGCATCTTGAGGAATATTGACGATATTTAATAAAGTTCTTAAAGCATCAAATATCGATAAAGACTTTAAGCGAGAATCCTCATCTTGCAAACTGTCAATCGGTGGAAAAACTAATTTAAGATTATTTTCATCTAATTGGATTTTGCTAACGTTATCGGGAAAAGCTTGTTGCAATAAAGGAAGTAATTTTTGACCGTTACTGGTTAACGCTTGAAAAATCACTTCGTTATTCAGTGCCGAAATCGTCAAAGCACTATCAACGATCATCACACTTTTTATGCCCTGTTTATTATCAATTTCGGCAGATTCAAGCAACAATGTTGCCGTTTTGTTATCACAAAGTTGATAAAATGCCCGAGTCGGATCCTGATAATAACCAATAGTCTTGATTATCTGTGTTAATGTAGGCTTATTCATTGTTGACTCTCTTTTATAAAATTATTTTTTATCTTTTTTTAAACTAAAAAACCCGCACTGAGCGGGTCTTGTGAAAATAGGACATCATCACATCACCCGCGAAAAGTGATGCGCCACCAACCAAAGTGAATGAATGGGCAAGTAATCAGATGTAAAAATTGTATTTTCATAATGTTATTGGTATAAAATAGATTTTGTACTATTAAACTAGTTCAATGATGCGATGTCAAGTGAATATTTTATGTTCGATAAGTAAAAACAATTTTTACAAAATAAAAAAGCGCGTTGATTAAAGCGCGCTTTTTATGGTTAACGTAATGGCATTTCCGATTGAACTACTTTAATCGGCTTGTTTCTAGTATTAGATTTAGAGGTTCTTACATGGTTGGTGATCCACAATTTATGATGAGGTTGACATTGAGGACCTAAGTAGATTTTTTCTAAATAATCTTCTATTTTGCCATAATTAACAAATAGACTATTGGCATAAGCATAATTGGTCGGTGCTTGTATTAGATCATCGGCAATATTGGTAATATAAATCATCCGGCACTCATCTTCATCCTCAAAAGCCGCATGTTTAACTAAACATGAGATAGGCATCAATGCTAAAGCAATCAATTGATCTAATGATTTTATTTTTTTAAATTTTCTTAAATCACAAACTTTCAGTTCAATTTCTTCTAATTTTTGCCTAATAGTTTTTATTTTTTCTTTTTCATCCAATGATTTCAAATAGCCATTCCATTTCTTATCAATGTTTTTATTACTTTGATGCTCTAAATAAAAGGAGTACTTGTTACGTTTAGCAATACTAATGTAGCCATTTTTTGGATCGAAATAGAGACAGCGGAATAATGGCAAAAGACCAACAGAAGATGTAATATTTTTTTCCGCCATAGTTTCAGAGTTTTTGGGGACTGAATTCTCGTTTAAGTCATTTTCGGTTTTATCATTCTTATGATTTAAACTTTTATTTGAAACATTTATTCCCATAGTTGCAACTGTTTTTTTAGCTAAAACATTTTGTTGCGAACTAAAATTTTTATATTTTGATGAAGAATTAATACTCTCAGAGTTAATAATTCCCTCAATATTTTTACTAAAAAATTCCTGATTAAAAACCACACTGACACTTGATCCGACAATATTATTTTCATTACCATAAAGCCTAAATTGATTTAATGAATTATGATTAAATGAAAAACTAGCTAAAAAAGTTTTGATCTCATTGTCTTTTTCAGTCTTAACTCCTAACCAATCAGTTAACACTTGGTTTTCAGTTGGATCATTCATAAAATCGACCACATTTAAACGAAAGTCACTTGGTTTATTTTTTAACAGATTAAATAAAACTTCTGGTTTGGTATAATGAGCCACCTGCCGCTCAAATACTAGTCCATCATTATTTTTAGATTCATTTAAATTAAATTTTACAAGTAATTCCTTTTGTATCTCAATCGTTAATTCTCTAATATTACAAATTTTGTTTACCAAGTCATTTCGCTGTTTTTCTTCAAATATTGATAAATTTTTATTGCTAATCACAGATAACATGATTTGAGCAATAATATAAATTTCAAACATATCATCATAATAAACCACATTTTGATAATACTCTTCCGCTGATTTTAATTTATTTTTTGTTATCCCATAATAAGCATTATCACCTAATTTAGCTTGAGCATAAGCATAAATATATGGATTATCTTGCTTTTCAACATTTAAATAAAATTTTTCAGCTTGCTTGATATTTTGCTTTTCTTTTTCGTAAATATAACCTAAATTAAATTGTGCCTTAGCATATACCTGTGGATTATCTTGCTTGTTAACATTTAAATAATAGTTTTCAGCCTTCTCAATATCGTTTTTCTCTTTTCGATAAATAACACCTAAATTAAATTGTGCTTGAGCATATCCCTCTCGATTATATTGCTTTTCAACATTTAAATAATATTGTTCCGCCTTTTCAATATCATTTTTTTCATTCCGGTAAATAACTCCTAAATTATATTGTGCTTGAGCATATTTCTCTGGATTATCTTGCTTTTCAATATTTAAATAAAAATGTTCAGCCTTCTCAATGTTATGTTTTACTGTATGGTAGATAATACCTAAATTAAATTGTGCTTGAGCATATGCATTTGGATTATATTGCTTTTCAACATTTAAATAACAGTGTTCAGCCATCTCAATGTTATTTTTTGCTGTTTGGTAGATAATACCTAAACTCAATTGTGCTTGAGCATATACCTTTGGATTATCTTGCTTATCAACATTTAAATAAAATTGTTCCGCCTTTTCTATATTGTTTTTATCATATTGATAGTTATAGCCTAAGCAAAATTGTGCATCAGAGTATATCAGTGGATCATCTTGCTTTTCAATATTTGAAAGATATTTTATTGCTTGCTGCCAATCTTGTTTATCGAAATAATAAATCACAAACAATTCATACTGAGCCAGTGCATATTCTTCATCACCATCTTGACCATCATGCCGAGTGATTTTTTTGAGTTGCTCAATTCGTTGTTCGATTTCGGCTTCTGTTTTTTGTTGTTCCATTTCAATCCCTTTTTTCATTATTTTTATCTTCAATATTAATAGTAGTTAAGGTCTTGCACTGTTAATAATATTTGGTTATTTTTTGAGTTATTTGATTTTATCAACAGTTAAATAAAATACGAAAATATTTTGTTAATAGATGTTATTTTAAATAACTTTGTTATAAATATGTTTATGTCCATAAGTAGAGTGAATACAAGAAGCTATTTTAATTTCATATAGTTATATCAATTAATAGTTTGTCAAATTACCTCATACCGATTAAAATAATCTTTACATTTAAATTCACAATAAAAATTAGAGATTTTGATTTATGCCTATATTTTATATTCTTATCGGAGTAGTGGTTTTACTCGCCTTAGTCACCGTTTATAAAACCATTACTATTGTTCCTCAAGGTTTTCAATACACTATCGAACGTTTTGGTAAATACACCCACACCCTTGAACCTGGTTTAAATATTATTGTTCCTTTTATGGATGGCGTGGGTCGTAAAATTAATATGATGGAACAAGTACTTGATATTCCATCGCAAGAGGTCATCTCTAAGGATAATGCCAATGTGCAAATTGATGCGGTTTGCTTTATTCAAGTACAAGAAGCAGCAAGAGCCGCTTATCAAGTTAATCAACTTGAACGTGCCGTCATTAACCTAATGATGACAAACATTCGTACCGTACTTGGTAGTATGGAGCTTGATGAGATGTTATCACAACGTGATCATATCAACTCTAAACTGCTTGGTATTGTTGATGATGCAACTAGCCCATGGGGAATTAAAATTACCCGTATCGAAATTCGTGACGTTCGCCCACCAGCAGAACTTATCGCTGCCATGAATGCGCAAATGAAAGCCGAACGTAACAAACGTGCGGAAATTCTTGAAGCTGAAGGTATCCGTCAAGCTGCTATTTTACGTTCTGAAGGTGAAAAACAATCAGAAATTTTAAAAGCAGAAGGTGAAAAACAAGCTGCATTTTTACAAGCGGAAGCGCGTGAACGTGCTGCCGAAGCGGAAGCGAAAGCAACCCAAATGGTTTCTGAAGCGATTGCCGCCGGTAATATTAATGCGATCAACTACTTTGTTGCGCAAAAATATACTGAAGCATTACAACAGATCGGCGCATCAGAAAACAGTAAAGTTGTGATGATGCCTCTTGATGCTTCTAGTCTTATGGGTAGCATTGGCGGTATTGCTGAATTAATTAAAAATTCTAAGTAATTTGTTTATGTGAAGTAGATCTTGCTAACTACTCTTTGATTAGTTAGCAAGATATTGCAAATATATTTTAATGAATAATAGGTAACAACCAATGACTGATTTTTTAACGGTTATTTATGACTATCCTCACTGGGTTTTTATTGCTTTAGGCGGTATTTTACTGATTATTGAATTATTAGGAACTGCTGGATATGGGCTTTGGAGTGGAATTGCAGCCATCGTTGTTGGTTTGATTGCTTGGGTGATACCTTTATCTTGGCCAATTTTATGGATTTTGTTCTCTATTTTTACGCTAATATCCGCTTATCTTTGGTGGTTATGGTTGAAAAAAAGAGGTCAAGATAGAGCAAGTAAGATAGCCATTAATCAACCTCAACAAGAATTAATCGGAACTAAAACCTTCGTTACCGATGCCATTATTAATGGTTCTGGACGCGTAAAAATCAAAGACGGAACATGGTCAGCAAAATGTAATCAAGATCTAGAAGTAGGTCAACCCGTTGAAGTTGTGGCAGTCGATGGCATAATACTAACAGTAACCCCTCTCAATAAATAAATGAATCCATAATTAAATACGAGTCAATGACTCGTATTTTTTTGCATTATAAAATTTAATCCATTATATAAATCGATTACTAGACTCTTTTTATAACAAATTATGTTTGATTCTTATCAGTATAAAATCCTTTTGCTTAATTAAGCATTAATAGAAAATTCAAAATGCTTATAACAGTCATTATTCGATTATTAAAAAACTATTGTAAAATCAATCTATAACAATGCATACACTAATTCGATGGATTAGGATTAGGATTAATACCAATCACTTGCCAATTGTGATTTGATTCATCGGTAATCTTGCCTTTCTTCACATCAGTAATATATTTAATGGTCATATTACGAATGGTACCTTCTTCATCACCTAAAGCGGTACGAGAATTCCAAATTGGTTCGACTCTGCGCCCTTCTAATGGACCGCCTTTTTTCACCAACATTTCATAACGATAAGCATTCATACCTAGTTTGAGTTTCATATTATCAGTAATAACTTTACCATTTAATAGGGTTAGATTTTTGATTCGATTTCCTACTGGCTCACTTAAATCAATAATATATTTAACACCACCAAACATATCATAAGTCATATATTTAGATGCACTACGAACAGGATCATATTGATAATTTTTATCAGTTGGTTGTACTTGCGCAAAATATGCCGCTGACCATTCCATATAATCTTTAAGATCCTTGCCGGTTACCTCAAAAATAGAGGTTTCACCGGCTGTATATTGATAATTGTTAGCAATATCTTTGCGAGCAATTGGTCCTTTATTTAATATCGCTTTTTTATTATCGACTAAAACAGCAGTCACATCCGCACCGCTATAATAAATTTGTACAGAATTAAGTAAATTAGTTAAACCACTTTCTTGCAAATAAACCGCAGGTATACCATGTATTATCTCCTGCGGTACCAGATCTTGATCTGTTTCACCAATAACTTGATTTGAAATTTCTCTTAATTGTTGATGATAAGGCGAATAAATTTTTTCGATTTCAGGATCAGCTGGATAAGCTTTTACTGGCAATGTTTGCGATTTTTTCGCTACTAATGTTTTTTTATTGCCATCCATATCAAATTTAAGATCAACCACCGATACTACCGTACCATAGCGATGAGGCTCAGTAATAACAACATTATTAATAACTTTTTCACTAATATTTTGATGATTATGCCCGGCAATAATTACATCGAGTTCAGGTAACTGCTCAGCCACATCGGCAACGCCAGTACCAGGTTTATTGTTTTCATTATCTAACCCCATGTGGGTAACTAAAACAATGGCATCAACTGATTGTTGTTTGAGATTGGCAATTTGCTTTTTTATTTCCGGTATTGGCATAGTAAATTCCATTTGATTTACGTAGCCTGTTTTATTCTCATATTCTGGAACAAAAGGTGTAGTTGCCCCAATAAAGCCAATCTTAACACCTTCTTTTTCAATAATGGTGGTGGCGGGTAAATAAGGTTTACCGGAATCTTTATAATAAATATTAGCCGCTAAAGATTGACCTTTAAATTGAGAAATTACTTTATCGACAATCGGCATACCGAAATTAAATTCATGATTACCAAGTACCATAATGTCATAATGCATAGCATTTAATGCGGCAATCGCGGGATGATCTTTCACATTATAAAATCGTTCAATTTGATTATCTTGAATAATATCGCCAGCATCAACCATAATGACATTAGCATGCTGAGAACGATACTCCTTTAAAAATGAAGATATCTGCGCGTAAGACCCAGAAGAGTCTGCTTTATCTGTTCCATAATCCCATGGTAACATTCGACCATGCACATCTGATGTGGCTAAAATAGAGACAGCAATTTCTTTTGCATCACTCTGAAAAACACAACCTAATAACAATAAACCACTTAATAAAGCACGGTTTTTACTAATTAACATCCTTATATCCTTTCACTATTATGAAAAATTAACATCCTAATTAATCTAAATCATTTTGATAAAAACAGTTTATTATTCTAAATTATTATTTTTCAATTAAAAACTTTTATTAAAATACTAGATAGTTAATCAGGGATAAAAAAGACCCAACTATAATTACTTTTGTTGGGCAAAATATAAGGAATTAGGAAGTTTTTGTTATAAATTGCAGAATGTTATTTTCATTTAACATTCTGCTTATTATGATTAATGTGACATGGTTGTTTTAACGCCGCCTTCAGGAATAGGTACATAAGCGGTTTCTTTATCGGTTCTTTGTTTATTATTACGCACTTTAAGTGCTGTTTTAATACCAAAGAAGATAATGCTATACACAACCACTAAGAACAAGATACTTAAACCAGCGTTAGTGTAATTATTAATAACAATGTGGTGCATATTATCTATCTGTTTTGCAGTTAGTTCGCTACCTTCGGCAATTCGACGATTATACTCATTAGCCAAATAGAAGAACCCTTCTAGATTTGGATCATTGCTGAAAAGTTTAAGTGCTAATGCCCAAGTAGTACAAATCAATAACCAGACTGCCGGTATAACGGTTACCCAAATATATTGAGCTCGTTTCATCTTAATTAATACCACAGTTGCTAATACTAACGCTACAGCTGCTAACATTTGGTTGGAAATACCAAATAATGGCCATAAGCTCTTAACACCACCTAATGGGTCTACCACACCTTGATAAAGTAGATATCCCCATAAACCAACACATCCTAAAGTACCAATAAAGCCGGCAACAAGTGAATCGGTTTTTTTCAAGAATGGTACAAAGTTGCCTAATAAATCTTGCAACATGAAACGTCCAGAACGGGTTCCGGCATCAAGTGCAGTTAAAATAAATAGAGCTTCAAATAAGATACCAAAGTGATACCAAAAGCCCATATTTGCCCCAGGAAGAATTTGATGGAACACATGTGCAATACCAACAGCTAAGGTTGGTGCGCCACCGGCACGATTTAATACTGATGGTTCGCCAATATCTTTGGCGGTTTGTAAAATTTGCTCTGGTGAAATGACAAATCCCCACGAACTCACTGTTGCAGCCGCATGAGCTGTCACATCTTGTAGTTGGGTCATAATCATTGCGGCATCGTCAGTACCTAATTTATGTAAATCAGGCATGGTAATTCCTAACGCCGCCGGTGGTGTATTCATGGCAAAATATAAACCTGGCTCAATAATAGATGCCGCAACTAACGCCATTATAGCCACGAAAGATTCCATTAACATGGCACCATAACCGATAAAACGCGCATCGGTTTCATTAGCAAGTAATTTTGGCGTGGTACCTGATGAAATCAAGGCATGGAAACCAGAAACCGCGCCACAAGCAATAGTAATAAATAAGAATGGGAATAAAGCCCCTTTCCAAACAGGACCTGTGCCATCAACATATTTTGTTACATCTGGCATTTTTAGGTCAGGATTTAAAATAACAATACCGATAGCTAAACCAACGATTACCCCAATTTTTAGGAAAGTGGCTAGATAATCGCGTGGGGCGAGAATTAACCATACTGGCAACATCGCAGAAACTAACGCATAACCAACTAAAGTGAAAGTAATAGTGGTTGCTTTGAAAGTTAATGCTGGTCCCCAATATGGGTCATGAGCAATAACACCACCAAACCAGATAGATAAAACTAGTAATACAATCCCAATTATTGAAACTTCTAAAACACGGCCTGGTCTTAAGTATCGCATATAAATACCCATAAATAAGGCGATTGGCACGGTCGAACAGACTGTAAATACACCCCATGGGCTTTCAGCTAATGCTTTAACAACAATCAAAGCTAATACAGCTAAAATAATCAACATGATTAAGAAACAACCAAACAACGCAATTGTTCCCGGAATTGGCCCCATTTCTTCTTTAATCATTTCACCTAAAGATGAACCATTGCGGCGTGATGATAAAAAGAGCACCATAAAATCTTGTACTGCTCCAGCTAATACCACACCGGCTAATAACCAAAGTGTGCCGGGCAAATAACCTACTTGGGCGGCAAGTACTGGACCAACAAGCGGTCCTGCTCCCGCTATTGCGGCAAAATGGTGTCCAAATAATACATATTTATTGGTTGGCACAAAATTTAAACCATCATTGTTAATCACAGCTGGCGTCGCTCGTGTTGGATCTAACTGCATTACTTTATTGGCGATATACAAACTATAATATCGATAAGCAACTAGATAGACAGACACCGCAGCGGCAATAATCCACAATGCACTAATGTGTTCACCTCGGCGTAGTGCTATGACTGCTAAACAGCATGCACCAACGATGGCCAAAATGACCCAAGGTATATGCTTAAGTATTCTATTATTCATAATAATTCTCTTTATCGCTTTAACATTAATATCATCTTTCTACTTTCCTATCTTTTTAACTTGGTTATTGAGTTACAAAGATAGAAAAAATTGATAGATCTTAACTGCAAATTGTTTTTGAATTTGGTTGTCTTTAATCATGAGATAAAGCTAACTTTATGCTCAAGGGTATAGTAATTTTTTAGTTAATTTAATGATATGTGAAATTTGGTTATAGGTTCAAACTACTATATGAGCGGTTAAAAATGGCGGGTGAACGGTATCGATGAAAAAGTATTCAATAAAATAGTTATAGCCCTAATATCTCTTTAAGCGATTTTAAATAGCGACGACTTACAGGAACAGCTACATCATTATTTAAAATAATATCAACACTACCTGCTTCATTAAAACGAATCTCTTTTAACTTTTTTAAATTGACTAAATATTGTCGATGACAACGAATAAGGGAGGTTTTATCTTCTAATGTCTTTAACGTCAGTTCTGTGAAATATTCACTGTTATCTTGATTAAAAACATAAATACCACTAACTTTAGATGAAATATAAAAAACATCGTCATTGGAGAGCAAATAAATTCGATTATGACCAATACAAGGTATATATTTCAACTGTTGATCGACACCTGCTAATTGGTTTATATCAGCAGCAGGACATTTTTTATGTAAACGACATAATGTTTTATTTAATCTATCTTGTTCAATCGGTTTTAATAGATAATCAAAAGCTTGTTCTTCAAATGCTTTAACGGCAAATTCACTATAGGCAGTTAAAAATACAATATGTGGCATAGTTTGCGGATCTAGCATTGATAACATTTCAAAACCATTTATTTTCGGCATTTGGATATCTAGAAACACAACATCTGGTGCTAATCGATGAATTTCACGAATAGCATCCATGGCATTATTACACTCTGCGACAATATTAATTTGGTTATCCTTATCTAGCAAACAACGTAAATTTTCGCGAGCGAGTAATTCATCATCAACAATAATCACATTTAACATTAAACCACAACATCCTTAATTAAAGGTAAAGATAACATTACTTTAGTGTATTCATCAGGTTTACAGGTTATCTTTATACCATAGTTTTCGCCATAGCGAATCTTAATTCGCTTATCTACTAAATTAAGACCAAGTCCTTTATTATCTTTTTTATTTTCTCGATAATTACCCGCATTATCAATAACCTCTAAAATTAAAATTTGATCATCTGCATGGGCTCTAATGGTTACCTCGCCTTGACTAATTAATTGTGATGTTCCATGTTTAATGGCATTTTCAACAATTGGTTGTAATGAAAATGCGGGTAATTGCGTATCTTCGAGTTGCTGAGGAATATCAAAATTTATACTTAACTGCTCCATAAAACGCATTTTTTCGATCTGTAGGTAGGCATTGACATGCTCCATTTCATCTTTCAGCGTTACTATTTCGTCGGTACGTTTTAAGTTTTTACGAAAAAAGGTTGATAAGTTTTGCACTAATTGTGATGCTTGTTCTTTATCACGCCTAATGATAGCCAATAAAGTATTTAAAGCATTGAATAAGAAGTGGGGGTTAACTTGGGCATGTAATAGTTTTATTTCAGTTTTCGATAATAACTGTTTGTAGTACTCATTTTGACCCGCAAGTATTTGAGCGGATAGTAAGCTAGCAATGCCTTCACCTAATGTTCTATTGATTGAACTAAATAGCGTATTTTTAGCTTCATAGAGTTTAATAGTGCCAACTACATTATTATTCTCACCGCGCAGCGGAATAACTAAAGTTGCCCCTAAACGACAGTTTTTATTGATTGAACATTGATAAGGTTGATGTATACCGTCAAGATATTTAACATCGTTTTGTTCAATCGCTTCTAAAGTAATATTTGAAGTAATTTTCGTACCTGGTAAGTGATGATCGTCACCAACCCCAATAAAAGCAAGAATTTTTTCCCGATCGGTTATTGATACAGCACCGATATCTAATTCTTGATAAATAATTTCTGCAACTTTAGTACTATTTGTCTGATTAAAGCCTTCGCGCAATAGACCTTCGGTACTCACGGCAATTTTAAGCGCTTTGGCGGAAAAAGCTGAGGTATAGCGTTCAAAAATCGCCCTTCTATCTAATAAAATTCGCATAAACATGGCTGCACCAATACTATTAGCCACAATCATCGGTGCAGCAATACTACCTACTGCATGTAAAACCACATCAAAAGGTCTGGATATTAATAAGACTTGAATCATTTCTAACGATTCGACCAGAACACCTAATACTCCCACTAAGAATGGATTATAGACTAAGTCAATTCTACCTTTTTTCATTAAGGTATAATGGAATAATCCACTAATTAAACCAGTCAAAATAGTTGATATCATACAACTTTCAGCGGTAATACCGCCTAAGGTATAACGATGAATACCACCAGTTAAGCCAACTAAAAGTCCTACTACTGGACCACCTAGCAACCCACCTAAAATGGCTCCAATAGCACGAGTATTGGCAATAGTGTCTTCAATATGTAAACCAAAATAGCTACCCATAATGCAGAATAATGAAAAAATAAGGTAACAGACTAATTTATGAGGTAAATGGATGGTAACTTGCATTAAGGGAATGACAATCGGAGTTTTGCTTAATAGATAAGCAATAACCAAATACACGCACATCTGTTGTAAAAGCTGTAAAACCAGATCAAATTCAAACATAACAATAACCACGACACCAAACCGCCGAGCCAAATCGACGGAGGCTGCTAACTTTAATTATCCAGTAAAATAAATGATTGCTTACTCTTAGTTGTGGAATCTGAGCCGACAAACACATTAAATTTCCCGGGCTCGGCAACATATTGCATTTTATCATTCCAGAATTTTAATTGGTCATATTGAATAACAAATTTCACTTGGCCTTTTTCGTGTGGTTTAAGTGATATTGATTCAAATCCAATTAACTCTTTTACCGGACGACTTACTGATGCGGTAACATCTTGCAAGTATAACTGAACAACTTGTGAACCCGGTTTTTCGCCAATATTTTCGACATTGGCAATAACTTCGATTTCGCCATTTGCTGACATTTCATTTTTGGATAATGAAAAATCTATAGCAAAATCAGTATAACTAAGGCCATAACCAAATGGAAATAATGGCTCATTAGGGCTATCAAAATAAGATGTAGTGTATTTACCCATATTAACGGTACCATGTGGTCGACCGGTTTTTAAATGGCTATAGTAAACTGGGATTTGACCAACATTATCAGGGAAAGACATCGGTAATTTACCTGATGGGTTGTAATCTCCAAATAAAACATCGGCAACGGCATTGCCCCCCTCAGTACCTAGGAACCAAGTTTCTAGCATGGCATCAGCTTGTTGATATTCCTCTTTTACGGTAAGAGGACGGCCATTCATTAGTGCAATAATTAGTGGTTTACCGGTCGCTTTTAATGCCTTAATTAACCGTTTTTGGCTAGCAGGTAAATTCAGATCGGTACGGCTTGATGATTCATGTGCCATGCCTTGAGCTTCACCAACAAATAGGACAACAGCATCCGACTGTTTAGCTTGAGCAACGGCTTCGGCAATCATCTCCTCTGGTGGTCTTTGATCAAATTTGTTCATCTCGCCATATAAATTTAAAAATTTATATAGGTTAGGATCATCCGAGATATTAGCACCCCATGCAGAGCTAACTAATTTGGGATTAGCAACCGCATTTTTAATCCCTTCCAACGGTGTTACCGCTAAATTAGCACGACCAGCACCCGACCAACTGCCCAAGATGTCACGTTTTGAATCAGCTAATGGTCCTATCACGGCAATTTTTTTATTTTTATCTAAAGGCAGAATGTTATTATCATTTTTTAACAATACGATACTACGACGAGCAACATCTCTAGCCTCAACCCGATGTAGGCGATCATTGGCAAACATGGCTTCAATAGCAAAATTAGGATCTAAATTTCGATGCGGATTTTTAAATAATCCCATATCATATTTGAGCTCTAACACATGGCGACAAGCTTGGTTCACCTGCTCCTCTGCAATGGCACCTTCATTAACTAATTCTGGTAAAAACTGTAAAAAATACTCATCGTTCATACTGATATCAATACCCGCTTGGATTGCAAGACGAACGGCATCTTTAGCATCTTTTGCCACACCATGATTAATCAATTCACGAATAGCGCCGTGATCACTCACCACTACGCCATCAAAGTGCCACTGGTTACGCAATACTTCGGTTAATAACCAATGATTAGCCGTAGCTGGAATACCATTAACACTAACAAGCGCAACCATAACTGCTCGGCTACCAGCATCCACCGCGGCTTTGTAAGGTACTAGATACTCTTGGAACATTTTTCGTTCACTCATATCTGTACTGTTATATTCACGACCGGCTTCAACCGCGCCATAAAGCGCAAAATGTTTAACGGTTGTCACTAATGATTTTTTATCCTCTAGTGACTGTTTTTGCATTTTTTCGACAAAAATCCGCCCGGCTTCCGACGCTAAATAAGGATCTTCGCCAAAACCTTCCGATACTCGCCCCCACCGCGGATCGCGGGTAATATCAACCATTGGTGCCCAAGTCACATTAAGTCCATCAGATGTTGCTTCATCAGCTGATACTTCAGCAGTTTTAGCAATAGCATTACGATCCCAAGTGGCAGCAATGCCTAAATTAATCGGGAAGACTGTTCGATGACCGTGAACAATATCAAAGCCAAAATAAACGGGAATTTTGTTGGGCGATTTTAATGCTCTTTCTTGCATCCGCGAGAGATCCGGCTCAACTACAGTATTAAAAATCCCACCGATTTCCCCCGCTTCAATTTGATCGAGAACTTTGTCTAGCGTTAAAGCACCACCCACGCTAATTAGCCTCAGTTGCCCCACTTTTTCTTTAATGGTCATTTTTGACATCAAGTCATCAATAAACACTTTTTTTTCTTCATTATTGGGATTTTGTGCTAATAAAGGATATGAAAAAATAGAAAAAACGAAAAATAAAATTAATTTTTTCATCATAATGAGTAATTTTATAGTTAAGAGGATAGATAACTCGATAGCATAACGTATTTAATTAAAAAAATCCTGTTCTTTAAAAATAACCAGCCGAAATATAAAGTCTAAAGCATTTATTCTTAAAAAAAGATCTGAAAAAAGTACGTTTCTAAAGTTATTTGGTGATTGATTGAGAAGAGAGATAAAAATTGCCGAGCAAAGTTTTTCAAATTTTGTTTTCAACACTTTGTTTTTAACACAATGTTATTAATACAATGTTTTTAACAGAATGTTTTTAACAGAATGTCTTTAATACTATGTCTTTAATACTATGTCTTCAAGACAATATTTTTAAAACCATGTCAGCAATAATAATGAATAGCAAAATAGATTAGTCACGGAAATTAGTAAATTGGAAAGGTTGTCCTAATTCACCATTTTT
This sequence comes from Gilliamella apicola, assembly GCF_003202655.1. Taxonomy (GTDB): domain Bacteria; phylum Pseudomonadota; class Gammaproteobacteria; order Enterobacterales; family Orbaceae; genus Gilliamella; species Gilliamella apicola_R. The sequence continues at coordinate 130,327 of NZ_QGLR01000013.1, forward strand.
AACTAATGCCATTGTCGCTTGTAAATCATCACGTGACTTACCAGTGACACGAACCTGCTCGCCTTGTACTTGCGCTTGCACTTTAAGTTTACTATCTTTAATTAGTTTAACTATCTTTTTAGCTAACTCTTTATCGATACCTTGTTTTAGTTTGACAGTAATGCTATAAAATTTTCCGCTATGTTCCATCTCTTCTGGAATCTCTAGCGCACCGCCATCAATACCACGTTTAGCCAGCTTATCGCGTAAAATATCTAATAGCTGTTGGACTTGGAAATCAGATTGGCTAGTTGCCTTGATGGTTTCATTTTTTTCATTGAGTTCAAAAGATGCTTCGACATTTTTAAAATCCCAACGAGTTGCCAATTCACGAGTCGCATTATCGACACCGTTTTTTACTTCTGGCATTTGAATTTCTGACACAATATCAAAAGAAGGCATAAATTTTCCTCTTCTAATCGTTATAAGTATTAATTATTCTAAACAACTCTTTTAGTGGCCGCCACAATATTTACGGCGGCTTTATAATTAAGATTAATCGATAGTACGAAGTAATTCGTTAATGCCAACTTTACCTAAAGTTTTAGCATCTACTTTTTTAACAATTACTGCACAATAGAGACTGTATTTACCATCTTTAGTTGGTAAGTTACCTGACACCACAACCGAACCAGCTGGTACACGACCGTAATGAACTTCGCCGGTTGCCCGATCATAAATTTTGGTACTTTGACCAATAAATACGCCCATTGAGATGACACTGCCTTCTTCGACAATCACACCCTCAACGATTTCACTACGTGCGCCAATAAAACAGTTATCTTCGATAATTGTTGGGTTCGCTTGTAGTGGTTCTAATACACCACCGATACCAACACCGCCAGATAAATGAACATTTTTACCGATTTGCGCACATGAGCCAACAGTTACCCATGTATCAACCATGGTACCTTCATCAACATAAGCACCAATATTCACGTAAGATGGCATTAACACTGTATTACGTGCAACGTAAGCACCTTTACGTGCAATCGCAGATGGAACGACGCGGAAGCCTTCTTGTTGGAAGCGGGCTTGATCATAATCAGCAAATTTTAATGGCACTTTGTCATAATAATTGGTTGCACCGCCATCTATAAGTTGGTTTTCATTAATACGGAAAGAGAGTAACACAGCTTTTTTTAACCATTGATGAGTCACCCAATCGCCATTAATCTTTTCTGCGACACGCATTTTACCGCTGTCTAATAAAGCGATACATTGATTAATTGCATCACGTGTTACTGTATCAACATTTGAAGGTGTAATTTCAGCACGACGTTCAAATGCTGCCTCAATAATAGTTTGTAATTGTTGCATTTCTCGTTTCCTTTAACTTTAAGTCCGTTAGCAAATTTAATTGGGCAAACAGTATAATATAATATGCGGTTATTTTTAAGTGGTTTATCGCATTATTGCAATTTATCAAAAATGATAAATTATTTGGAATAACTTTCACAAAAGCTGAGCAAAATTTAATACGCCTGTATTATCTGAAGATAGAGTTTAATTCTTGTTAAATTTTATAACAAAAAATAATGCAAAACGGTGGATTTTCTTTGCTAGAACTTTTATTGGTGATCTGTATTGCTGCTATTTTAGCTTCAATCGGTATACAGCATTGGAAAGATTTACAACTGCGTAATGAACTCTTCACCACCACTAAACAATTAGCCTATTTTTTGGAAGAAGTTCAAACCAAAGCTTACCATGCCAACGAAAACGTTCACGTCTATTATTTTTTAACACCTTGGTGTTTGAGTATCAGTAAAGGCGAAAAACCAGCCACTTGCCAAGAAGGTACCGCCTATTTTATGAAGCCCAACAATTCCGTTGAATTAAGTGATTTAACTGATAAAAAAGCTATTTCCTTTTGGGGCAGGAAAAATATGGCACAAACAGGTACAATCGAATTATATAACGCCGTTGGTACCACGCAAATTATCATTTCATATCGTGGACGAATTCGATTTTGTAAGAAGAATAGTTATTTGCCTGGACTACCACCATGTTGAAACAAAATGGATTTTCGCTATTTGAAATGTTGTTAAGTATTAGCATTTCTAGCCTCATTTTCATTGGCATCTCGACATTTTACAGTAAGTTACAATTCGTTTTGCTTCAACAAAATCTTAATATTCATCTCCAAAAAAATATTCACCAAGGAGTGGCTAGTTTCGCTAAAGATTTAAAACGTGCGGGATTTATCGCCAATCAACCAGAAAAAATGAAGAAGCTAGCCATTGAAATTAATACTCTCGCTAATTGTTACATTTTCCGCTATGACAGCGAAATTCGTAATGATTGGGTTTATGATCGTCTCAATCCGACTAACTCGGATATCTTCGTCTATCGTTTTTATAAAAATAATTTGGAGTATAAGGTAGGTGCAGCCAGTTGTGAAGGAAGCAATTGGGAAAAAATCTTCGATCCTAACGACATTAAAATAACCCAATTTTCAGTCAAACAACAGAGCAATCATTTTGAGGTAGCTATTAATGCTGAATTGAAAAATAACAATAAAATTAAATATCAAACGGTAACCATTATCAAAAATGAAAATCCATTGTAATCAGACCGGAACATCAAACGCTGGCTTTAGCACACTGTTGATGGTAATTATCTTAACTATTGTCGGGCTACTATTATTAACAGGTTTTCAGACGACGGTTGATTCGTTAAAAAAGAGTTATTTGATTGAAATTCAACACTATCGTCAGTTTAATCAAGCAAGCTCAAGTTTAAATTGGGCAACCCAGCAGATCTGGCAACTTCCGACCGAAGAGTGGCAATGCTTATCTGATGCGCAATATCATTTAACAGCATGTATAAAAAAATCACGATTAAAAGTAGATAACTATACCTTAGTACGCGCCCAAGCTGATGACTATTATCTTTATATGTTAACCCATTTTGAAGATAACCAACTTATTGTTGAAAAGGGACATTGGTTAGATTATTGTCCTGAAAAGAAGATGATTGATTGTGAATAATAGAATGATAAAGCGCAAAAATATCGCTGGTTTTAGTTTAATTGAAGTTATGTTGTCTTGCTTGCTGTTTGCCATCATTATGCTAGGCTTTAGTGGTTATTTAACCGCAATTATTAGTCAACACCACTATTTCCAAAAACAGTTTAAAGCGGAGCAAATTGCCTTTGCTTTACTTGATAGTTATCCTCATACTGTACCGCAAATCATACCGAATAATTGGCAATATCAAGTTTATAGCCAACCTTATGGTAGGTCTTGTCAGATGGTTTTTGTTAGCGTCACCCCTATTCATCACAAAACGATTAAACAACAACGTTTTTTATGTGATTAATATTCATGTCTAAAAATAAATCGCGCTGTTTATTGTCTATTTTTTTATTCTACACTACTGCAATATCCCATCCCGTTTGCGTTAATTCTAATGAAATAAGTTTTACCCCCTTAGGTAAAAAATGACAAACACTAGCTGGCACAAAAGCAATTCCATTTTTGGCGGCAATTAAAGCTAAAAGTGTAGGAAGATCATTAGTTGAACCACTCAGTTTTAGCGTAGCATTCATCTCCTCAAGCAATAATGTTGTTTATTCAGCTAAACAAGGAGCCAAACTTGGATTGATCTGCAATAATGGATGCGTTGCCAGTATCTCGTTAATATTACCCGAACACACTTTCACCTCATTTGGTACAGCCAGCACGATATACTCTTTAAATAAACTAATTGAATGTAATGATTCAGGCACAGGCATACGTACAAAACCGATATCTAATTCACCTTGCATTAACTGATTAATTTGCTCACTAGAAGAAAGTTGTTTGGTCACAATATGACACTCAGGATATTGATCTGAAAAAGTTCGCAGCCACTTGGGAACATGTTGAAAACAAGAGATACCAAAACCAATTGATAGGCTTTCAGTAGTTGTCTTTTTAATATTATTGGCGAATGATAAAAATTTCTGATGCTGTTGTAATAGCTTTTTCGCCTCAGGATAGAGCGTTTTACCTACTCCAGTTAATTTTGCACACTCCGACCACGAATAAACAGTTTTCGTTCGAAAACTCTTTCAATGGCTTGAATTTGTTTGGTTAGCGCTGGCTGCGTTAAAAATAAGCGTTCGGAAGCAACACGGTAATTTCCTGCCTCTGCAAGCGTAACAAATGCTTGCAGTAACCTCTTTTCGATCTCCATATTCATTCCTGAACGTTATCAAATAGTGCATTTTTTTCATTATACATAACTCACCTTACTGTTTATATTCTTTTCAATAACAACCACTGTTTATATATAAAAAATATTTATATATAAAATTAAAAAACAACCAATTTTATAAATTAATTTTCCATTTTATTTAACAAACGATTTATCAAAGCAAATAGCTGAACTCTCGGCTATGATTAACAACTTAGGATAAAATTTTATGAGTAAGGCAATTACAAAAATTTCAGCGGTTTTATTTGATATGGATGGCGTGTTGATTGATTCAAATAGCGTTATTGAAAAAGCATGGATTGAAGCTGGCATATGGAGTCACTGTCACGGATAATGATATTAGTGAACATATTCATGGACAACCCGGTCCTCACACCATCAACCCCCCTATTGGACATCTGTCACTGGAAAATCAGCAACGTGTGCAAGCCTATATTATGCATGCTGAGAATAACGCCGATTATGATCCAATACCCGGTGTTTCACAATTAATATTAGCATTATCAGCTATTAATATTAGAGTGGGTATTGTAACCAGTGGCTAGCGGGAAAAATAGATAGAATAATGGAATTGCTTAACATTCAAAATTGTATTTCTGTGATTGTCGAACGCAATGATGTTGCTCGTGGCAAGCCATTTCCTGATCCTTATCTACTTGGCGCAAAACGCCTTATGCTATCACCATCTGAAACGTTGGTATTTGAAGATTCAATCAGTGGCATAACCTCGGCGATTAAGGCTGGCGCCTATTGTGTTGCAATAGGCGATACAGAGCTAATCCAGTATGGCGCGCAAACCGCGATTGCTGATTTTTCGAAAGTTAAAATTTTAAGTGACGGTGATTACGCTATATTGTTGGATGATGAATATAAACTCCTTTTAAACAATAAATAAAGATCACAATCAAAAATCGATTAACCTGCAAAAATACAATTAAAGTTTAATCAATTAACCAAGAATGTAAAAGATGCAAGACTTCTTGCGTCTTTTCGGCATGAACATTATGGTTAGCGCCGGCTACTGTTTCAATTTGTGCATTAGGAAATTGACTAAAAATGGCAGGATAATCCTTATCAGTAATATAGTTAGAGTTTCCCCCACGAATAAATAAAGTAGGTATATCACAAGCTGAAATGGGGTGCCAATCGCAAATATTGTCATATTGTTGGATAATGACATTAGCATTAAATAACCAACGTTGGTGTTTAAAGGATTTAAGCAAAAAAGAAATTATTGCTGGAGTTAAATCATATTGTTGCATAACTTCAGCAATCTGTTCTTTATCGATTAATCCTTGATTAATACATTGGGTTAACGCGTTAATAACAGGCATATTAGCAATTTGACTATAGGTAATCGGTGCAATATCAATGGCACAGATTTTAGCAATTTGTTGTGGAATTAATTGGCTTAGTTGCAAAGCAACTTTCCCCCCCATCGAATGACCAATCAAGATGATATTTGCTAATTGTAGATCATGGCATAACTCGGCTACATCCTCAGCCATAGCTTGATAGTTCATTATATTTGACCATGGTGATTGCCCATGATTGCGCAAATCAATCTGAATAGTCTGATAATTAATCGACAGATCTTTAGCTAACATATTCAAATTATCTAAGCTGCCAAATAGCCCATGTAATAACAAAATTGCTTGGTTATCGCCTTGTATTTTGTAATGTAATTTCATAATGTCACTTATTTTTATGGTAATTTAGATTAATAGAAAGTCATTGATCAACAATTCAATAACCCCAACAAGCATAACTATGATAGAATTTAATCTAAATTTTTCAATTAATATTAAGACCTATGTTTCAAAATAACCCACTATTAGCCCAACTTAAAAAAGAATTATACGAACAAAAACCGCGTGTTGAAGGTATCGTTCGAGCACATGAAAAAGGTTTTGGTTTCCTTGATGTAGATAATAAAACCAATTATTTTATTCCGGTTGCAAAAATGAAGCTGTTATGCAATGGTGATAAAGTATCCGGAACCATCATCACGAATAATGATAAAGAGTTCTTTGAACCTGAAATATTAATTGAAAGTAGTTTACAAAAATTTATTGGAAAAATCGGCTTTTTAGATCGCGCCATGGTCATTTATCCAGAAAATATGCCAACAAATTTTGCCATACGCTGTAAAGTTAATCCGCAAGTTGCACAAAAATTAAAAGAAGGTGATTGGGTTGTTGCTACATTGCAATCACATCCATTAGAAAAAGATAAAAATCATTTTTCTGCTGAAGTAACCAAATTTATCGCCAGTTCTGATTCAATTTATCAATTATGGCTCAAAACTTTGGCGCGTTACGATTTAGAAGATAAAGCGCCTCAAGAGGATGCTTTCACAATATCAGAGTCTGAACAGGAAAATCGTCAAGAGTTAACCGATGTACCATTTTTCACGGTTGATAATGAAAATACCGAAGATATGGATGATGCCATTGCCATTTCCCAAGATGAGATCGGTAACTATCAGCTAATGATCGCCATCGCCGACCCTACAGCGTATATTCCTCAAGATAGTGAAGTCGATAACATCGCTAAAATTCGAAACTTTACCACTTATCTACCAGATTTTAATATTCCTATGTTATCAACACAGTTGGCGGACAATCTATGTTCATTAAAAGCCAATGAAAAACGACCAGCCATGGTTTGCAAAATTAACATTGATAAAAATGGTCAATTTACTAATGATGATATTAGTTTCACTCCGGCGTGGATTGAATCGAAAGCTAAACTTGCTTACAACAATGTTTCTGATTTCTTAGAAGGTCGAAGTGATTTAAATATCGATGACGCCACGATAAAAAAACAACTTAGATTACTATCAGAATTGGCAAAAGCACGTATAAATTGGCGACAACAAAATGCGTTAGTATTTAAAGCCAATAATGATTATCGATTCGTACTAGATGATAATCGCCAAGTAAAAAATATCATTAAAGAATTACGTGGTATTGGTAATAATATTGTTGAAGAAGTGATGATTATTGCCAATTTAGCTCTAACTATGTATTTGCAAGAAAAAGTAGGCTCGGGGGTGTTTAATACCCATTCAGGTTTTGATAGCAAATACATTGAACAGATCTTAAAAATCTTAGCCGATAATGGCATCACTGATTTCGACAAAGAATCACTAATGACATTTGCAGGATATGTCAAATTACGTCGATTAATTGATGATAATGACTTCCTATCGACAAGGTTAAGAAAATTCCAAACTCCAGCGGATTTTTCATTAACGCCAGAACCACACTTTGGCTTAGGATTTACAGCTTATGCAACCTGGACATCACCAATTCGCAAATATGGTGATATGATAAACCATCGTTTACTCAAAGCGTCACTAAAAGGGCAAACAATAACGGCGCCAACTAACGAGCAATTAAAAAGCATGTCAGATAGACGTAAAAAATTACGCTTAGCTGAACGCGATATTGCTGAAAATCTTTACAGTCAATACTTATCAGATAAGCAAGATCAGACATTTGCAGCGGAAATTGTTGATATCAATCGTGGCGGTGCGCGGGTTCGCTTAACTGATATTGGCGCATTTGCTTTTTTACCACTGTCAATGATTCACAAGGTTCGTGATCAAGTAAACGCCTATCCTGAAGATGGGCTAATTAAAATAAATGATGAGATCGCCTATAAACTCGCAGATGCAATCACTGTCGCAATCTATCAAGTTAAAACTGAAAATCAATCGGTAATTGTTAAATTGAGTGAAACAAACAGCTAATTATTGAATCAATTTAACGATTTCAAAACTACCGTTTTTACCTCTGATTCTTATCAGGGGTAAAGTATCATCTCTTAATGTTTTTTTTAACATTTAACCTCTTTTTTTTATTGATGATTTCTGTTATCTTGCACCGCTAAAAATTAAAATCAGATTAACCTACTATTGGAAAAGGAAAAATGATGTCTATTCATGGTCACGAAGTGTTAGAAATGATGGATGGAAAAGATTATACCGAATCATCTTTACTCGATGCTATCCATAAAAAATTTGGTACTGATGCTCGATTTCATACCTGTTCTCAATCTGATATGAATGCCGAACAGCTTATTGCCTTTTTAAAAGCTAAAGGAAAATTTAAACCAGCTCTAACCAATGATTCACAATTTACTGTCGACACTCGCAAAATATGTCGGCATTAATGACAACAAATAAAAGGAATCTTTAGTGCTTTTTTACAAAATGAATATAATCATCTAGTATTTTTTAAAAGAATAAGAGTATATAATTTCACAAAGTTACGTCACTTAAAAAGTGATAAGTTGCTCATCCTGAAATTACAACTCAAGAATAAGTTCATGGAATTTGATATATGAAAATAGCTAATTTCTTTACATGTGCCATTGTTTCTATTCTTGTTGCAGGCTGTGTAAAAAACAATATGTCTTCAACTAATAGCAAAACTGATATGGATCAGTTAACAAATTTAAAACAGCAAACGGAACAAAATAATCCTTTTGTTGTAGATGCAAAAAAGCAATTACTCCAGCTAGTTGGTGACAAACACTTTGATAGCTATTTAATCAAACACGGGATTTTGGACTGTAAAGATAATAGTAACCAATCTTCCTGCGTGTTAAAATTTTATCTTAACGAATTCTATAAGTTAAAATATGACGTTCAACTCAAAAAAGTAATTGATGAGTACAAAGCCGAACATAATCAAGAGTTGGAAAAAATTACGCCAACTGATGGGAATATTAACAGTTACTGTCAGTGGTCAGCGGATTTTGTTGCCGCAACCTATACTGATGATAACGATAATATAACCAAACGTTATCAACCATTATTTAAAATGTCAGCACAAGATTTGACTGACTTAAAAACCAAGGTTCTAAAAGATAATTATTCTCATTTTTTAATTGATGAAAATCCAACGATTCTTCAAGAAATGAAGGCTGATTATATCGAAAAATGCTTAAGCAACCCTAAAGACAATATTATCAATTACTTTAAAATTTTTAGATAATATCCTACTCAAGTGAGTCTTTTATGTACAATTTAACCCCTGTTAGTCGATTTAGTAAAACATTAACTTGCAAGATTATTTGCATCGCATCTCTATCTTGCTTAAGTTTTTCTTCATGGGCTTTTACTTTCAACGATGTCGTGACTAAAGCAGAAAAACTATCAAAAAAAGCTTACGTCCAACCATCTAAAAATCTGCCTAGTGAATTATCGTCACTGCAATTTGCCGATTATCAAAAAATTTACTTCAAACATGATAAAGCGTATTGGAACGATCGTAAAAGTCGTTTCAAACTCGAATTTTATCATGAAGGCATGTATTTTGACGTGCCAGTTAAAATTAATGAGATTGTTAATAATCAAGTTAATGAAATTAAATATAATCCAGATTACTTTGATTTAAGCCAAATTCATTTAGAAAATTTAGATACTAAAAAACTTGGCTTTGCTGGATTTAAAGTACATTATCCAATTAATAACCCAATGAAAACCGATGACGAAATATTTACGGCATTAGGTGGCAGTTACTTCCGTGCAGTTGGTAAAGATCAACGCTATGGTCTTTCAGCTCGTGGGCTTGCGATTGACACTGGTGAGATGTCAGGTGAAGAGTTTCCGCGTTTTAAAGAGTATTGGATTGAACGACCTGAGCCAAATCAAAAACATTTAGTGATTTATGCCTTACTTGATTCTAAGAGTGTAACAGGGGCTTATAAAATTACTTTGGTTCCTAGTATTGATACCACGGTTACTGTTGAAGGGAAAGTATTCTTTCGTGATTCAGTCAAAAAAGTCGGCGTTGCACCATTAACTAGTATGTTCTTATTTGGTCCTAATCAACCATCGCCGATTTTAAACTATCGTCCGGCAATGCATGATTCGAATGGACTCTCGATTGTAGCTAATAACGAGTGGATTTGGCGGCCATTAAATAATCCTAAGCGCTTATCTTTCTCATCCTATAGCTTAGATAACCCTAAAGCTTTTGGCTTAATTCAGCGTGACAAAGGTTTTGATGATTATCAAGATCTTGATGATCACTACGAACAACGCCCTAGCGTTTGGGTGGAAATATTAAATAATTGGCACAAAGGCCGGGTTGAACTCGTTGAGATCCCAACTGCTGACGAAACTAATGACAATATTGTTGCGTTCTGGGTTCCAGAGAAACAATATAAAGCTGGTGATAAGCTTGATTTCAAATATCGATTACACTATTCATTAAACGAAAAACAACGCTATCCAAAAAATGTTGCTTTAGCAGAAAGTACTCGTTTATCGTTAGGTGACATCAAACAAGCAAACTTGATTCGCAAACTTGATGGCTCTAATGCTTATGTAATTGATTTTGTCGGCCCAAATTTATCGGATAAAAAACCGGTTAAAGTTATATCTAGTATTACCAACGGTTCAATTGTTAGTAGTGATCTACAATACAATTCTGTAACTCAAGGTTGGCGAGTGATTGTGCGCTTCAATGTTGAAGATAATAAAAAAACGACCGACATTCGTATTCAATTAGCATCATTAACCGGTGAGATCTTGTCCGAAACTTGGAGCGGGCAATTTCCTGCTCAATAATGACAATACCAACATATAATATGAAAAAAGATTATTTTGAAAATCTATCTGACGCCGAAAGTTGGCGTCAGCAATCGGGAAACAATGACTTGCCAACGGATGATATTGAATTTCTAAAATATCGACTCAATCAAGTTGGCAAAACAGAGGATTTTGACGATGAAAGACGACAACAACCAACTTATCCAAAAGTTGAACGTGTTTCTATCCAACCACAAAACTGGAATGAACGTTATAAGGCAAAATTTAAACCCAGTCTGAATATCATCGCAACTATTCGTCGTTTAATTATGTTTGTACTTATTGCCGTACAAACTTATTATGGCACAAGTTACTTAGCAACATTATTACCTTATCAAAGCTGGGAAAAAATTAATTTTATGGCAAATTGGGATATCAACCCCGAACTCGCCATTTACAGTATTATTCCTTATATTATACAAGGTTTTATTATTGCCTTATTTGCTATCCTCTTCAGTTGGATTTCTATCGGTTTCTGGACCAGTGTCATGGGTCTGATTTTAGCAGTGATTAAAAAAGATCGTTTTACAATTGCCATCCCTAACGATCCGGTTAAGCATATCGATACTAAACACCGTACCGCATTAGTCATGCCTATTTGTAATGAGGATGTTTCTCGAGTGTTTGCTGGTCTTGAAGCAACTTATGAATCACTGGTTGAAACAGGCAATGCTCAATACTGCGATTTTTTTATTCTTAGTGATACTAACGACCCCGATCTTTATGTCAATGAATTAAAAGCTTGGGCTGAATTTAACGCCAAGAAAGCTGACAACGGTTGTAATATCTTTTATCGTCATCGTAAACGCCGCGTAAAACGTAAAAGCGGTAATATCGATGACTTTTGCCGTCGTTGGGGACATCAATATGAATATATGATGATTCTTGATGCTGATAGTATTATGACCGGTGATTGTATCTTAAAAATGATTGCCATGATGGAGATGAATCCAACAGCGGGGATCTTACAGTCACCACCGAAATCGGTCAGAATGACAACTTTATACGGTCGTATTCAACAATTTGCTAATCAAGTATATAGCGATATTTTTTGCTCAGGCACCCACTTCTGGCAATTAAGTGAAGCCCAATATTGGGGCCACAATGCTATGATTCGTCTAAAACCCTTTATCGAACACTGTATTTTATCACCACTGCAAAAGCGTAAAGGGCCTCTGCACATCTTATCGCACGATCTGGTCGAAGCAACCTTAATGCGCCGTGCTGGTTACGGGGTATGGATTGCCTACGATATGCATGGCAGTTATGAAGAGCTACCGGGTAATATGATAGAAGATCTCAAACGTGATAATCGCTGGTGTATGGGTAATTTGATTAATCTTCGATTGATTTTCAAAAGTGGTATTACTTTAACCCATAGAGTGATGTTTTTTACCAGCGGAATGGCCTATATTTCATCATTATTGTGGTTAATCTTCTTGTTTTTCTCCACACTGTTATTATTAGTGTTTAATATTTCCGAACCGCAATACTTCTTCCAACCTAATCAATTTTATCCAACCTGGCCAAGGTGGGACGAACAATTAGCTATTCAGCTACTTTCTACCACAATGGTATTACTCTTTGCCCCCAAACTGTTTAGTTACGGTATTATAATCGCTCGAACTGGTGCTAAAGACGTCGGGGGGATATTTAAATTAACCTTATCGATTCTGATCGAAATGGTATGGTCGATGATTCTTGCCCCAATCCGCATGATCTTCCACAGTAAATTTGTGATTAAAGCTTGGCTTGGTAGCAAAATTCAATGGAAGTCCCCGGCAAGAAATGATGATGCCTTAACTTGGGGTGAATCATTCTACTTCTGTTGGCCATTATCAATATTAGGAATTATCTGGTTATGTGTGATTATTTGGTTAAATCCCCAATTTACCTATTGGTATATAGCAATATTAATCCCATTAATCATTTCGCCATTAGTGATTCGTGTTTCTGGCTTATCAAGTATTGGTATGCAAGCCAAAAAAGCGGGGCTATTTTTAACACCTGAGGAAACCCATCCGTCACGAGCGGTAAAACTAACCGGTGATTATTTAGTCCGAACTGAAGCCGCTTTTGTTGAACATGGTTTTATTATGGCACTTGTCGATCCTATTTATAATGCATTAGCCTGTGCATTATCGACTTCTCGTCATCTAAGCAACTCAAAAAATCAACAGTTGCGCGAACAGCTTATTAACCATTATCAACAAGTTGATCTAGAAAAAATCAATAAAGAACAACAATTAGCGATTTTAGAAGATCCATTTATTCTTGCTGCCCTTCATCGCCATATCTGGCGTCAGCAAGAAAAATACGACAAACTGTTCACATTATGGCAAAATGAATGCCAGCAATAAGAGATAGGGCTAGATGCCCTATTTCTTCCTTTAGTAATTAATCGAATTCCATGGATATTGTTATGACTTGGCAACCTACTGCATCAATTAATAATTTACTTAAGCGCGCTAAAATTGTATCTAAAGTAAGACAGTTTTTCGCAGATCGCTGTATATTAGAAGTCGAGACGCCAACTTTAAGCCAATATGCAGTAACAGATGTTCATCTTAGTTCATTTCATACCTTGTTTTTAAAACCTGGTGAAACCGATGAGCAACAAGGGCAAAAAATGTCACTAATCACCAGTCCGGAATATCATATGAAGCGTTTATTAGCAGCTGGTAGTGGGCCTATTTATCAGATCTGTAAATGTTTTCGTAATCATGAAGAAGTAAGTCGATATCATAATCCCGAATTTACTATGCTTGAATGGTATCGTATTCAATTTGATATGATGCAAATGATCAACGAAGTCGATGATTTATTGCAAACTGTTCTTGATTGTGAACCGGCGGAACGCATCTCTTACCAAAAAGCATTTCAACGTCATCTTAATATCGATCCATTAGAAGCTGATCATGCCACCTTAGTTGAGGCGATGAAACAACTGAATATCGAACTCAATAGCGACGATTATGATCGCGACACCTTATTACAGTGTCTATTTAGTTTTGGTGTCGAACCACATATTGGTCAAGAGAAACCGATTGCGGTTTATAACTTCCCTGCCTCACAAGCGGCTTTAGCGGCGATCAGTCCTGAAGATCACCGTGTGGCAAGCCGTTTTGAATTTTACTATAAAGGCGTTGAACTAGCTAATGGCTTTAAAGAACTAACCAATCCACAAGAACAAAAAATGCGTTTCGAACAAAATAATATCGATCGGGCAAATCAAAATTTACCACCACAAAACATTGATATTGAATTAATCGCGGCAATGGAAGCCGGTTTACCAGATTGTGCTGGCGTTGCCGTTGGTCTTGACCGTTTAATTATGTTGGCACTTGATGCCATGAATTTAGATGATGTGATTTCATTCACTTTTGAAAGGGCTTAATAATGCTAGGAAGTTTAGGCTTAAGTGAATGGCTAGCGATAATGATCGCCATAATCGCCGGCATTTTATTTATTGCTATGCTAAAAGCGCAATTTAAAACGAGTAATATACAGGCCTTGTTTGATGTACAAATTAATCAAAAAAAGCAAGAAAATCAAAATTTATTAATCGAAATCTCGCAATTAAAACAAGAGTTAAATCAATACCAACAGCAAAATGTCGCCCAAAATATCAAAATTAGTGAATTAAAAACTCGCTTAGAGGAGATCATTAATGCCGCTCACGAAAAACAGACAGTTTTAGAACAAAGTGAGCAGCGATTAACCACACAGTTTGAAAATTTAGCTAATCGAATTTTTGAACACAGTGGCAAAAGAATTGAACAACAAAATAAACAAAGTTTAGAATTTTTACTCTCGCCACTTAAACAACAATTAGAAGGTTTTAAAAAGCAAGTTCAAGACAGTTTTGGACAAGAAGCCAAAGAGCGACATACCCTAACCCATGAAATTCGAAACTTACAACAGCTCAACGAGCTAATGACAAAAGAGGCCAACAACTTAACCAATGCCTTAAAAGGCAATAACAAAACCCAAGGCAATTGGGGAGAGTTTATTCTTAGTCAAATTTTAGATAATTCCGGATTACGTCAAGGTTATGAATATCACACTCAAGTTAATCTGACTAATGAGGATAATCGCCGATTGCAACCAGATGTAATTGTACATTTACCACAAGGTGGGGATGTGGTCATTGACTCCAAAGTTACCTTAGTGGCTTATGAACGTTATTTTAATAGTGATGATGAAGAGACCAAAAGCAGAGCCATTTCAGACCATTTAATTGCCGTGCGTAATCACTTAAGGCAACTTAGCCAAAAAGATTACCATAAGCTAAATGGTATTCAATCATTAGATTATGTTTTAATGTTTATTCCTGTCGAACCGGCGTTTTTATCCGCCATCGATCAAGATCCATCATTGATTAATGATGCATTAAAAAACAATATAATGATTGTTAGCCCAACCACACTATTGGTTGCCTTACGAACCATTCATAATTTATGGCGTTTTGAATACCAAAATCGGAATGCAGAACTTATAGCCGATAGAGCCAGTAAATTATATGACAAAGTGCGCGGTTTTATCGAAGATATGGAAAATCTGGGTAACTGTTTGGATAAAGCTCAACAGACTTATCAAAACTCAATGAACAAACTCGCTAAGGGACGAGGTAACGTTATTGGTCAAATAGAACGCTTTAGAGAATTAGGAATTGAAGTAAAAAAACCGATTAATCCCGATATCGCTCAGCTATCCGTTGATGAACTTGAAAGTGAAACAGAAGAGAACCATTCTTCTACCGAAATTCAATAAATTAACCATTAATTTGCAGATAACAGGTGTTAGTTAAATTAATCATTTAGTTTAAACATAGTTCAAACATAGTTTAAACAGCTTAATTCACCAGCATAAAAAATACGTGTATACTCATTTAACACAAGAAGGAGTACGATATGACAAAAAAACAAGATAAAGAAACCAGTTTTGAAGAAACTATCAAACAACTTGAAGCGATTGTCACTCAACTTGAAAATGGCGATTTACCATTAGATGAAGCATTAAATGAGTTCGAAAAAGGCATCAAATTAGCTCGTTCTGGTCAAAAACAGCTTAATGAAGCCGAACAACGTATCCAAATTTTATTGTCTGAAAATAGTGATGCCCAATTATCTGAATTTGCCATTGATAACAATGAATAGCTTAAAACCATTACAAGAACGCATTGATAACTACTTAGCAACGTATATATCGCAGTTTTCGCCATCTAATTTGCAACAAGCAATGAGCTACAGTCTGCTTGCTGGCGGCAAACGAATACGCCCTATACTGGTCTATTTAACTGGGCAAATGTTCAATTGTCCTTTAATGAAACTTGATTCAGTAGCCGCGGCTATTGAATCAATGCATACTTATTCGTTAATTCATGATGATTTACCGGCAATGGATAATGATAATCTAAGACGAGGAAAACCAACTTGCCACATACAATTTGGCCAAGCAGAGGCTATCCTCGCTGGTGATGCCTTACAATCATTAGCGTTTAGCTTATTATCCGAAAACCAGCATATTGACAACCAAAGTAAAATTAAAATGATTAGTGAACTGGCAAGAGCCAGTGGCATTGCCGGTATGTGTTTGGGACAGTCACTTGACTTACAAGCAGAACAGCAAAAAGTCACGTTAGAGCATTTACAAAATATCCACAACCATAAAACTGGTGCCTTAATTCAAGCGGCAGTTCGGCTCGGTGCTTATGCCAGTGGAGAGGAAGCTAAACCTTATTACCAAAACTTAGACAACTATGCCCAAGCGATTGGACTAGCATTTCAGATACAAGATGACATCTTAGATGTCATTGGTGAACAAGAATTGATGGGTAAACCACAAGGCTCCGATATGGCGCTAGAAAAAAGTACTTATCCAGCATTGGTTGGATTACAAAACGCAATCGAAATGACCCAGAAGTTATATCAACAAGCTATCGATAGCCTAACGCAAATACCTTATAATAACCAACCATTAAAAGACCTTGCTGGTTTTATAATTAATCGGAATAGTTAACTTAATAACTAGATGGTAAAAATGAATTTAGACAAATTTCCTCTATTAAAGCAAATCAATTCACCAGCGGATCTTCGGCGCTATCCGCTGTCACAATTGTCAGCAATTAGTCAGGAATTACGACAATTTTTATTAGACAGTGTCAGTCAATCTAGCGGTCATTTAGCATCAGGTCTTGGTGTGGTTGAATTAACCGTGGCGTTACATTACGTCTATCAAACGCCATTTGACAAAATTATCTGGGACGTAGGTCACCAAGCTTACCCACATAAAATTTTAACTGGTCGACGCGATCAGATGTTAACTATTCGCCAAAAAGGGGGATTACACCCTTTTCCGCACCGCAATGAAAGCGAATATGATGTCTTAACTACTGGGCACTCCTCAACCTCAATCAGTGCCGCACTGGGTATAGCTATTGCTGAACAAAAAAAACAATCAGGCCAAAAAGTTGCCGCCATTATTGGTGATGGTGCATTAACTGCTGGCATGGCCTTTGAGGCAATGAACCATGCTGGGCACATCAAACCTGACATGCTAGTTATCGTTAATGACAACGATATGTCCATTTCGGAAAACACCGGTGCTCTTAATCAACATTTAGCACAAATATTATCAAGTAAGGCCTACACCTCACTTCGAGAAAGCGGTAAAAAAGTACTTTCGAATATTCCACCGTTAAAAGAGTTATTCAAAAAAACCGAAGAGCATCTTAAGGGTCTGGTTACCCCCGCTATTTTATTTGAAGAATTAGGCTTTAACTATATTGGTCCAGTTGATGGACATGATGTTGGAACATTAGTTGCCACCCTACAAAAAGTTAGACAACTGAAGGGGCCACAATTACTACATGTTATCACCCAAAAAGGTAAAGGTTATGCGCCTGCCGAACAAAACCCTACCTTATGGCATGGTGTACCAAAATTTAATCCGAATGAAGGGGTATTACCTAAGGCCAATAAAATTGCCCCAACCTATTCCAAAATATTTGGTGATTGGCTGTGTGAAATAGCTGAGCACGACAGCCGCTTAATGGCAATCACTCCAGCAATGAGCGAAGGTTCTGGCATGACCGAATTTGCTAAATGTTTCCCTAAACAATTCTTTGATGTCGCTATAGCCGAACAACATGCCGTGACGTTAGCGGCTGGTTTTGCCATTAGTGGATTAAAGCCAGTAGTTGCTATCTATTCGACTTTCTTGCAACGGGCGTATGATCAAGTCATCCATGATATTGCCATCCAAAACTTACCTGTTCTAATCGCTATCGACCGTGCAGGTATTGTCGGGGCAGACGGCGAAACCCACCAAGGCGCATTCGATTTAAGCTTCTTACGCTGTATCCCAAACTTGGTCATCATGACACCAAGTGACGAAAACGAATGCCGACAAATGCTCTATACCGGTTATTTGCACAATGGACCAACAGCAGTACGCTATCCACGCGGGGAAGGCATTGGTGCACACTTAGCGCCATTAACAGCCATACCGCTAGGACAAGCCAAACTTTGCCGTACCGGTGAAAGCATCGCTTTACTCAATTTTGGCACATTACTGCCAGAAGTTTTACACGCGGCCGAACAAATCAATGCTACAGTGATAGATATGCGTTTTGTTAAACCGCTTGACGAAAAAGTCCTTTTGCACATTAGCCAAAGCCATAATATACTTGTCACCATCGAAGAAAATAGTATCAAAGGTGGAGCTGGAAGCGCCGTCAATGAATTTTTGTTATCGAAAAAAATAAAATGTGATATTTTAAATATCGGATTGCCTGATGTTTTTATCCCACAAGGCTCGCAACAAGAGATGCGCGACGAACTCGGGTTAAACGCTAAACATATTATTGACAAAATTAACAAATTTAGAAAATTATAGGTTAAATATGGAAAATCAAGCTGTCACTGTTCAGATTTTTGGGCGAACGTTAAAGTTTAATTGCCCAGTCGAGGAAGTTGACGCACTTACAAATGCGGCAAAAGATTTAGATGCGCGCTTAATAAAATTACGTGAAAAATCACCTCAAATTGGTAGCGATCAACTCATCATGACTGCTGCACTAAATTTGTCTTACGAACTAACTAAAGAAAAAGAAAAGAGCGACGAATTTGCCAATCGATTAAAGATGCTACAACAGTTACTAGATTCTGCTTTAAATATCAACAGTTCGTCTGATTTAATGTAAATAATCAACAAATGCTATTGTATGATTTTTAAAATTTTGTATTATAGTAAACATCTCTGAGATGTTCGCGATATGGGTTAGTCCCCTGAGCCGATAATCTTTAATTTAGAATGGTATGCTTTTTAATTGGTGTGTATGCCTAATTGATTTAGGAAACCTAAAAATTAAAACATGCTGTTCACCTTGAACTTCGGGTTCAAGGGTTACGACCCTAACGACATCTTGGAGTCTTTCATCTCACTTTCTTTCAAAAGAAAAACCATGAATATTCGGCAATCAATCCGTCAAAAAAGACGTGAATTATCACTGGCACAACGCAATAACGCGCAAACCATTATCTATCAAAAAATCAAAAACCATCCAGCCGTAAGCCAAGCGCAACATATTGCGATATTTTTATCATTTGATGGTGAAGTCGATACCAAACCGATTATTGAATATCTATGGCAACAAAACAAATCGGTCTATTTACCGGTACCTGTTGCTGATCATCAACTACTCTTTTTAAATTACTCGCCGAAGACTCCATTGATAAAAAATAAATTCGGCATTTTACAACCGGCAATCGATGAAACAAGTAGCATAACGATAGAGCAACTTGATATTGTCTTTACCCCACTGGTGGCTTTTGACGAACGCGGTTATCGCATGGGGATGGGTGGCGGCTATTATGACCGAGCATTAGCCAATTACCAAAAGCAGCAAATCTTACCGATTGGATTGGCTTTTGCCTGCCAAAAAGTGGCAAAACTCGATAATCAACCTTGGGACATTAAGCTACCTGAAATTATTTATGCTTAAAGGCTAAAGGTAATTCGTCCTCTATATTGCATTAGGTGATAATCTTTTTCAATTTATTCAATAAATCAGCATAATTTACTTTGCTAAAATCATCTACATTCATTTCAAACAATGTCCCTAATGCAAATTTATCATATTGTCTATCATGGCAAATTTGATAAAACTTTTCTTTGGTTATCAAATCATCGGCAAGATTACGATCAGCTAATTCGTCACCATAATGATAGTGGGTCATAATATGCGATAAATGACGTTCTAAAGAGCGATCACGCTTATATCGGCGTTGCCAAAGAATATCAAAATTAGCCACCAAGCGAATGGTTATTACCTGATAATGGTAGCGATTGGCAAAATCGTTTAATTGATTTTTTTGCTTATCGCTAAATGGATATTCCGAAATAATGATCTTCTTGCCGGCATCCATATACCACTGCAACACCCCGTAATAAAAATGCCAAACTTTTTGTTCTAAGGCATTTTTCTCAGCAAGCGAATTAAACCCCACCGAGTCGGCATACAACTCCTTTGCTTCATCGGGCGTCAACAGCAAACTGTTGTTAAATTGTTGCTGCAATAGATGGATCAAATATGTTTTTCCGGTACAAGGACCTCCAGCAAGTAAGATCAGATATTTTGGCATGTAAGATTACCTTAGTTAATACGTTGATTTACATTGAGAAACAAACTCATTTTATGTTTGACAATATCTTTAACTGCTTGATTAGCAGGAATCACATTATGTCTTAGCGACTTATTAACTTCAGTTTGAGCAAACTGATCTTTAGCTACTTGTGTCCAATTAACTAATAACTCTGTACCAACATTGAATTTACGAATGCCGTTGTTAATCAGCTCAGGGTAATCTTCCTCCTTTACACCGGTACCACCGTGAATAACCAATGGAATATCAACCATTGCATGAATCTCTTTAAGTAACGGAATGTTGACTTCAGTTTTCGATTTAAACTGACCATGATTAGTCCCGATTGCTACCGCTAAAGCATCAATCCCCGTGGCCTGTACAAAGGCCAAAGCATCACTAGGCCGAGTGTAAACTTTATCGTTAACTTCAACGTGAATGCCCTCCTCTGTGCCACCAATAGTACCAAGCTCGCCTTCTACCGACACACCTCGAGCATGGGCATATTCAACCACAGCTCGAGTTTTTAGTATATTCTCTTTAAACGGTAAGGATGAGCCGTCAAACATAACCGAGGTAAATCCACTATCAATCGCCTGTTTGATATCATCAAAATTTTTAGCATGATCAAGGTGCAAAACCGCATCGACAATTTCTTCATCAGCGATGGCTTTTATGGTATTGACCAAAACTTTAAAACCAATATAACGAGCGGTATCAACACTTGTCTGGATAATAATCGGTGCGCCAACCTCTTTCGCAGCTCGAAGCATGTCGGGTAGCATTTCTAAATTATGCGTGTTAAATGCGCCAACAGTAAAATTAAGTTTAGTCGCTAATTCGGTTACTGCCTTGAGTGTAGTGTACATAACTTTTTCCTTTAATTTCGTTGAATTGTAGCTAGTTTGGCAATATTGCGCATTTCATCCATTTTATTCATCCAAAAATCGATATCAGCAATAGATCCTGATTTTGCTGCCTCTGCACGTTTATAATTATACAAACTCATTAGGATTTTATATCCTTCACCAATTGATCTCTTTTGTTGCATGCTGGTTTCTAAATACTCTATAGCCAAATCAGCGCGCCCTAACTGGTTATACAGTATTCCTATCTGTTCATTACAACTGGCCAACAATTGAACATCATCGGTATGGGTAAGTTGTTGTTTGCGCTCATTAATCTGATATTCAATTTGCGTAATCTCATCAGCTGCAAGCTCTCTTGGAGCTGATGGTTCTACTTGAACAGGTGGTTTATTTTTTTTAAAAAAGTTAAACATGGTCACCTCTTAATTAAAAATTCTTCAATAACGGACTTAAAATCCAAGCATAAAGCAAGGCCACCGTAACGGTATCCACATCAGTCGCCGTGGCATTAACAAATCCCATTTGATTAAAAATAGTGACTAACAGCGCGGGTAATAAAGTGATAAATATCCCATGGGCTATTCCACCAATTAAAGCACCACGACGTCCACCTACTGCATTACCAAAGATCCCCGCGGTACCACCAGCAAAAAAGTTAGTTAGCATGCCTGGAAGAATCATCGCTAGGCCAAAGAAAGGTAAAGTTAACATCGCAATTACCGTACCAATAGTGGTAGTAATAAAACCAAGAATAACGGCATTAGGGCTATAGGGGAAAAACACTGGACAATCAAGCGCAGGTATTGCATTAGGAACAATCTTCATGGCGATCCCTCTAAAAGCTGGCACGATTTCACCCAGTAATAACCTAACCCCGGCTAACAACACATAAATACCAACCACAAATATGATTGCTTGAGTAAATGCATAAATGATATAGTTTTGACCGCCAGATAGTGTCGAAGCATATTCTTCACCCGCAAAAAGCACCGTGATAATATATAAAGGCAGCATCACCACCATAACTGATAAATAGGTATCTTGTAAAAACTCAAACGATTTTGGTAATTTCATATCTTCGATTGAGCGTTTATTTTCTCCTTTTTCACCAACAACATAAGCAACACCCGCCTCGAACAGATAACCAATAGTACAAAAATGTCCAAGTGCGATATCATTCGAACCGGTAACTTTACGAATAATAGGTTGGGCGATTGCTGGCATAAAGACGGCAAAAAGTGCACCAATAACACCACCGACTAAAATCAAGCTCACACCTGAAAGACCTGCAAAACTACCGAATACGGTTGTCATGGTTGCCATCCAAAGAATAGCCTGACCAGTTAAAAAGATATATTTAAAACGGGTAAAACGGGCAATTAAAATATTAAAAATAAATATCATTAAAAAGGTTAAGGCAATATCTCTACCCAAACCTAATTGATTCATAGCTTGACCATTGATTGCCTCAATGGAAGGAATAATGCCTTGCATCTCAAAGCCAGCAGTAAAAATTTGACCAAAATAACTCAAACTACCAACAATAATACTTGAACCGGCATTGAGCACCTGAAAACCAAGTAGGGTTTTAAGCGTTCCTGATATGGTTTGCCCTACCGATTTTTTTTGCAGAATAAGACCAAGCATAGCAATTAAACTAATTGTGATAGATGCTTGAGTTAGAATATTATCAATAATGAAGTTAATTACGTTCATAATGCTCTCCTTTTTGCTAATTAAAGCAATCCTTTCTCTTGCAAGACCGGACTTAATTTTTCATCAATTTCCGACTTCGAAACGATATTTTTTAGGTATACAATCGAGGTGTGGTCACTAATATTAAATTTGGCAAATTGCGAACGAAAATTTTCTGCGGTAATAATAATATCGACATTCATCGACGCGGCAGAAGAAATATCCGTATGATCTAATTTGGCATCAATACCTTTAGCTTTTAGTACATCTTCAGTTGCCATCTGGGCAGCAAAACTACTACCAAGACCGGCACCACAAACAAATAAAATAGATAACTGACTCATCGAGGATCCTCCTATGGCTTATTACGTTAAAGCTGGGGTTGGTTCATTAAATAAAATCGCTTTAAATTGCGAGACACAATTACACATTAATAAGCGATCAAGCTTACTTTCATCATTAATCAGTTCGATCAAACTGCGCATAATATTGAGGTGAGAAAAAGAATCGATAGCCGCCAGACAAAATATAATCTTAACTGGCCCCATATCCTGATTACCGAAATCGACAGGATCACGCATGGTCATCACACTAAGTCCTAATTGATTAACACCATCTTCAGGCCGAGCATGCGCTAAAGCCAAATTTTTGCCGATAACGATATACGGACCATATTGTTCAAGCGAGCTAATCATGGCATCGACATAATTTTTTGAAATATAGTTTTTCTGCAAAAGCGGTTGAGCAACAAAAGTGATAGCTTGCTGCCAATTAGAGCAAGTTTGTTGCAATATAATGTCATCATCGGTAAGAATATCTTTCAACATAGGTTGGATTTTCCTTTTATTGATTTTAAGATTATTAATAGCTAAACACTTCTCCAATTGGTTATAAATCGGTGCAGACACCACTCCGCCACTCTCTTCAATTAAATTAACTAAAGCATAAAAAAGATCAGTGGCATCAGTGCAGTGATTAACCATACGTTGGTGATCACGGTTTTTAGCTAAAAAATCTGTAATGATAGGGTGATTTTTTTCTTTTAATATGGGTTCTAACACCAAAACAGGATGTTCATAATGTGGTAATGGAAAAGTCGAAAAAATCAAATCGAAATCAAGTTGCTGCAATAAATGCTGATCATTACGAGCCAAAATAGCCAAAATCTCGATATTGAAAAATTCTTTGAGTGATTGGGCTAAAAGATTAGAGGTCGCAATACCATGATCACAAATGACCACCGCTTTAAAATAGTAACTTCGCTCTTGGTTGATCTCACTGGCGAAAGCAGAAAAATGAATGGTTAAAAAAGCAACTTCGTCTTCAGATACTTTATTGCTTAAAGTGGTCTCAAGATTTAGGATAAATTGTGCAATAGCCGAATAGATAACACCATAGTTCTGTTTAATATTATCTAATAATGGATTAATGATATGGATATTATTACTTACCCGTGCGATTAACCCGGCTAAATGCTTACATAAATTTTCGTATAACTGTTCTTGTTTAATAGAAAACGGAATTTGTGTCTTTTCTTCAACATAATTGACCAATTTAATCGCCAATAATTGCGCATTTAACCAATCGATAGAATTATTGATATCCTTAGTATTAAAGGTCTCTAACATATAAATGATATATTGCTGTTCTTGACGACTAACTTGTAAAGCTGCGTGCTGACAAACCAACCGAATAAATTGATTAATACTGCCGGAATCATTATGAATAAAATCAGATCGAATCTTAGTGAGATGGTGATGTTGTTGATTACGAATAACCCAAATTGCAGTAAAAATAACAATTTGCTGTTTATAAATTTCATCATGGACTTGGCTCATTGTTTGTTCAGCAAGCTCAAATAATTTATTAATCAACATTTGCGGAATGTAACTAAATAACAACTGTTGAATTAAATTTAACTCTTTTAATGGCTGCTCATAATTGAGATTACTGGCATATTGATTTATCACCTCATACATCATCAAACGAATTGAACGTTCTAATCCAACTAATTGCATTCCTAATTTAGGTTGACTCACCAACTCAATATCATATTTTTTTAAACGCAATTTAAGTTTACGAATATCTTCGTCTAACACACTTTTAGAAACATAATAACTATTCTCTTTTTGGCTTAAAATGGTTGGTGTAACTGAAAAAGCAATAGCTAACAATAGATCAAATTGACGTTCTTCTTTGCTTAAAATGGGGGAAACGGGTAATTGTTGTAAGGCAATCTTAACTAATTGCTTTTGTTCATTAGTACCCTTGATAATAAAACCTTTATTACGGATTGAGGAGATAAGTGGCAACGCTCTTTTATGTAAAAAATCATTTATTTCTCGTATCTCATTTCGCATTGTGCGAGTACTTATCTGAAACTCTTCCGACAATGTATCAATAGTTAATGGATAATCAATAGATATGAATTTTCTAAATACTGCAATTGTTCTTGTTCGCATAAAACCATTCACCTATTTACTTCATAAATTTAGTATAAGTGAGTGATAGTGACATACCTAGTTGGTATTTTTGCAAATAATCATTGCAAAAATTAATTATGGATTAAGTAGTTAAAGTTTAGATGGCGGTGTTTTTTTTTAACAATAAGGTGATTTAAAGGCAGGAGAATATATCAATAACGGCATACTAACTATGCCATACGGAAGGCAAATCTATGGCAAATGAATCAAAAAATTATGCATTTGCCACTAAATAAAATTGAATAAATGATAGGCTAAATCATTTTTTCTTTTTCAAAATCACCGCCATCAAAGGACGGTGACAATGATAGATTGTCGCCGGCTTTAACATAATCAACTCTGCCAAAGGTATCGTCCAATCAGGAATGACGGTGTTTTCTAAGTGATCAGGATCGATCGTATTATCAATATCAAATAGCTGGGTATTAGCGAATAACGCCTCTTTTTTGGCAATATCGACATCATCACTGTCGCTAAGCATGTTGCAGTTTTCTAATATCTCTTGAGCAAATTGTTCTGGCCAATCTTCGGCAAAATGCTTTAATTTAGCTAAGCTTGAAATATGTCTTAACATGTCTCGGAACAACAACAAATAGACCATTTGAACGTTGCGACCTGACAAGTTAGCCAACTGTTCATCGGATAACGTAGTATTGATAACACTTGGGCCCCATTTAAAAAATAGCATAGCTATGTAGAATTTAACGATCCGTTTAATTGGCGCGTATTTTGCTTTAACTAACTTATCAATTTCACGAGATAATTGCATAGTCGGATAACCGACATGATTACGTCCATTCAAATCTCGCTCTGAAAGCGTTGGCTCACTCTGTTTTTTCTTGCCTGATGAAAGTTTTTTCAATAATCCTAACATGTTATAACTCTTACTATCTATTTTTTTGTCTAACTATTTCAAATAAACAAACGCCTGTGGCAACCGACACATTAAGCGAAGAAACAATCCCCGCCATTGGTATACTTACCAACTTATCGCAATGCTCTTTGGTTAATCGACGCATACCCTCACCTTCTGCGCCCATTACTAACGCCAGTGGCAAGGCTTTTGAATTTTTATAAAAATCGGTTTGATAAAGTGTACTTGTCGCTTCGCCAGCGGTGCCCACAATCCAAACTTGATATTCATCTTGTAACATCCGCATAGTCCGAGCAAGATTTGTCACTCTAACAACGGGTACACTCTCAGCCGCACCACATGCGACTTTCTGAGCAGTTGAATTAAGTGGTGCTGAGCGATCTTTAGGTACAATAATAAAACTCACGCCAGCAGCGTCAGCTGTGCGAATACACGCACCTAAATTATGCGGATCGGTCACGCCATCTAAAATTAAAATAACCGGATTTGGCTGTTGTTCCATTAATAATGGGATATCATTTTCCTGATAACCACGGTTTGGTTTAACCATTGCCAAAATACCTTGATGCACGCCATTTCTGGTTTTTTCATCTAAGTACTGTCTATTGGTCACTTTCACCGCTAAACCTAACTGTTCTAACTCATGAACAAGGGCATTTAGGCGCTTATCTTCTCGGCCTTTAGCGATAAAAACTTCAATAATTCTTTCAGGCGCACGCGTTAACAAAGCTTCAATCGCATGGATACCGTAAACTGTTTCACTCATCTATTTTTTACTCTTTTTTCTCTTATTGCTGGCGGTCGACGCTGATTTAGATGTCTTTTTAGCCGTAGCTTTAGCCGCTTTAGGTTTAGTGCGTTTTTTTGTTTTTGCCTCTACCGCCTCGCTCGCTTTTTTCTTTTGGCTTTCAGCTCGACTCTTACTTTTGCGTTTTACTGGTAAATCAGCTTCAATATCGACTTTTTTCGCTTTATCTTTTGCTGTCTTACCTTGACGTTGTGGCTTATTATCACTGTCTACCAATGAAAAATCAATTTTACGTTCTTCAGGATTAACATTTTCGACCTTTACTTGAACTTTATCACCTAAACGATATGTAAAGCGAGTATTTTCACCAATTAAACGATTACGCGATGCGTCATAAATATAATAATCATTTTCTAGCGACGAAACATGTACCAGACCATCAATAAACAGATCATCTAATCGAACAAAAAAGCCGAAGTTAACCACACTCGAAATAGTTCCATTAAACACCTCGCCAACATGATCTTGCATATAATCACATTTTAACCAGTCAACCACATCACGAACGGCTTCATCCGCACGGCGCTCAGTCATCGAACAGTGCTCACCAAAATAGAGCATCTCACTAGTGGAATAACGGTGCCCACCGGTTTTACTGGTTTTGTGCTGCTGATCAGCCAACACCCATTTGATCGCGCGATGTAATAACAAATCCGGATAACGACGAATTGGCGAGGTAAAATGTGCATACTCCTCAAGCGCTAACCCAAAGTGCCCACGATTTTCAGGATCGTAAATCGCTTGCTTCATCGATCGTAAAATCACCGTCTGCAACATCTCATGGTCAGGTCGGGCTTCAACTTCAACCATTAACTTAGCAATATCTTTTGGTTTGGGATTATTACCGCCACCGAGAGATAAACCGAGTTCACTTAAAATACTGCGTAAATTGTTCATGCGATCTTCATCCGGTCTATCATGTACACGAAATAGCGAAGGAATCTCAGCATTAATTACCAATTTTGCTGCTGCAACATTGGCTAAAATCATACACTCTTCAATAATCTTATGCGCATCGTTTCGTTGAACTAACTCGATGCTCTCAATACGTTTATCCGCATTAAAGATGAATTTTGGCTCTTCCGATTCAAAACCGATGGCACCACGAGCTACTCGGGCATTATCTAATACTTTGTAAAGCCCATAAAGATTTTCAAGATGAGGAACCAACTCACGATAATGTTCACGCAGCTCTTTATCGCCCTCTAAAATTTTGGCTACTTTGGTATAAGTTAATCGGGCATGTGAATTCATCACCGCTTCATAGAATTGATAACCAGTTAGACGTCCTTTATTCGACACGGTCATTTCACACACCAAACACAAGCGATCCACTTGCGGATTGAGTGAGCAAAGACCATTGGATAACACTTCCGGCAACATCGGGATCACCCGCGATGGGAAATAGACCGAAGTCCCTCGCAAACAAGCCTCTTTATCTAACGCTTTAGCCGATCGCACATAATAACTCACATCAGCTATCGCCACCCATAAACGGTAACCACCACCGCGATTCTTTTGGCAATAGACCGCATCATCAAAGTCACGCGCATCTTCACCATCAATGGTTACTAACGGCAACTCGCGTAGATCTTTACGGCCTTTTTTGGCGCTTTCTGGCACTTGTTCACTAAATTTGCTGGCCTCTTTTTCAACCATTTTAGGAAATTCATAAGGGATTTCATGATTACGTAATGAAATATCGATAGCTAAATTGGTTCCCATAATTTCGCCAAGTACTTCCTTAATCACGCCAACCGCTTTTTGACGTCGTTCAGGTCGTTGCTGTAATTCAACCACTACCACTGAGCCCATTCTGACAGTTCGATTTGGCTTACCAGCGATCAAAATATCAAAGTTCAAACGACTGTCATCCGGCACCACAAAGCCAACGCCTTGCTCAATAAAATAACGACCAACAATTTGATTAGTGCGGGGTTCTAAAATCCGCACCACGCGCGCTTCGGTCTTACCTCGGTATTGACTGTGGATTGGCTGAGCCAATATAACATCACCTTGTAAAACCTTTTTCATCTGCTCATGTGACAAGAAATAGTCTTCCGGCTTACCTTCAACTCGCAGAAAACCATAGCCATCACGATGTGCAATCACACTACCCTTAACCATATCGAATTTTTCTGGCAAGGCATAGCATTTACGCCGGGTATACACTACCTGACCATCACGTTCCATTGCCCGCAATCTGCGATGTAAAGCCTCTTTCTGCTCATCAGATTTGATTGATACGGCATTAGCTATTTTCTCTAAGCTGGCTGGTTTTGCTTCTTGGGTAAGATAATCCAAAATCAGTTCACGGCTGGCGATCGGCGAGTCATATTTTTGTGCCTCACGATCGTAAAATGGATCTTTTATCATATGGAGCGTCCTGTGATCGAATGTTGAGTTTAGGATAACATAGAGTTGTTTAACTTAAAATCTACATCCCTCCAATTATTAACAATATACATATTATTTTAATTACACTACAATCTTAAATTTATGATTTTCGGAAATTAACTAATTAACATTTTGGTTAAATAATTAGTAATTGTAAATTCAGCTAATCAATTGGTTCATTACATGAAGTATATTCTTATTTTTATTACTTTCATTTGGTTAAATAGCTATTTATCAACAGCTATCGCTGCCAATAATCCAAAATCGGTTAATCTCGAACAAAAAAATCAATCATCAGATCCGTATAGCAATAAAAGTAAAATATCTAATGCCACAATTGAGAAGATTAAACCTTTAATTAAAGATTGGCTCGATTATTATCACTTAGATATAGCAAATTTTTATACTGGGAATGAAAACTCTTGGCCATTTGATAAAAATTATCGAGGCATTTATACCAAAGGGTTTGAGTCTGCTAGTGATGATGTTTACATACCGCAAATATATGACTATTCACCAAGTAAACAAAAATATATCAGCTTTTTAGATATTTATCCTGAAACGCAATCTGATAAATATATTTTTTATGGCAACTCGGATTGCCAAGAAATTTATTTAATCGATCGTAAAAATAAAACTAAAAGAATCTTGCTTCGGTTAGGTCTGACACAATTTTTAGAAGCCATTTTTTGGCTAGATGAAGATCATTTTATTGCTGTTGGCTATCAAGAAGGTGAGTCTAACGACAGGTACTTTATGTATATATTTAGTCCTGATGATAAAATGGCTGACTATTATTTTGACGCAAAATCAGAAAAACTTAAACCAGATTATTTTTATCAAAACTTAAACAGAAGAGGCGTAATAATTGATTAATAATATTTATAATTGTTTTACGCGATTTTATAAAAACAGATAACTTTAGCAAAATTTCAGACAAACTAAATCAAATTTATTACAAGGAATGCAATTTATTATATCCATATAGCTACCAGCCTCATCAGGTAATTTGATGTAAGTAGCATTTAATAAATCACTACAGAGTAGTATTGTTGTATTAAAAAATGTCGATATTCCTAATTCACTTATTAACTATTTGATTTTTAATTTAATAAAATCTCATAGCGGTATAAATTTATTAATTGTATTTATAAAAAAATATTGAAAATACTTATTTCAAAGGATGTTTAAGAATGTCTATATCAACGAGATTTGATAAAGACTTATTCTATAGTTAGAGCAACAATGGCGATTGATATCATCGTTAAATTCTTTAAATCTGATGATATTCACTTCGCTGTTAACACTTAATTTTCCTAGATTGAGGTTTAAATATTAAAAAATATTACTAACTAAGGAGTTACACAAACAGCTGAAGTTCTTGTTGTACTTTTAGGATACCAACCAATGAAGCCAGATTTTTGATCTACATCAAACTGATAGCTATCGTTGTCAGGGTGAACTTCTTTTACCCAATAATAATAAACGTATTTAAATTCAGCATCATTGTAATTGCTCATAGAACCCCATTCAGTGAATAATCCTGCGCCAATCTGACGTTGATAATTGATACCCGTTGACCAAGGTGTCGCACCCGCGATTTCGTCACGTTTTGCGTTAGTTAAATCTTTTACTCCAGGCATACGGTAACCAATATTTTCACACCACAATTCGTGATCTCCAGGAGTAGCCACACCATTACCACGGCTAACAAACCACTGCTTTAACTTAAATCCATACTTGACGATATCTTTACCGCTATTATCTCTACCAACCAACTCGAATGTCTGAGGTAATATAGGTCTAGATATTGTTTTGATGTTGCTTGGATTATTAGAATACCATTGTCTAGGTTCTGCGAAAGGACCGGTTAATGTAACTTTAACCTTTGTTCCTGTAGAATCCGGCATCATAGTAGCGGTAATACCACTACGAGTAACAGGAGCCCAATTCAACGGACCACTACCGACTATAATTAAATCAAAATATAAATTATTAGCTCCTGTTGTAGGAAAATTCAAACCATAAGATGATAGATTAGTTGACTGAGTAATAAAACCTTTCTTATCAGCCCATATCGTAGAAGGCCCACGGAAGTCGGGTGTAACATAATTACCGGCGACAATTATTGTTTCATCATTTGAACTATGCTCTATGCTAGGTTTGGCAAAGCACACCTTTGGAATCAGTTTAGGATTTACATGGTAAGTTACATTACTCGCATTGAAATAACTACTTTTGGGAACACCATAACCAGTAGTTAATGTGCCATCCGAACTGGTTAATGTGATTTTATAAGGAGCCTTACAAATATCAAGAACTGCAGTTCGAGATACTGGTTGGTTATATTTATCGGTAATCGTTAGATTTAAATTACCTGTAACTATAATACCATCACTACCCTGACCATCGCCATCATCATCACCCCAATAATGATTAGGTGCGCTGATAAGCGAATTTAATGCTATTGAATTGCTGTCGGTTGGCACTAACATACCGATATCGGCAAAACTTTCACCACTATTTGGTAACTCTATTGGACTGCTTGATGAATCATTCATTGACGGGGTAAATTTAGTTCCATCAGACAAAGTTATCCAAAGAAAACCTTCCGAGCTAGTTTCTGAAGTAAGACCTCCATCAAAGGTTAAATAGGGTGCATTACCATGAATGATATTCGATGTTTTAGCGGTTAACGCTTGACTAGAACAACAAGCCAATAACAGTGAAATAAGCCATATCATTAGAAAGATCTGCCGGAATAACCAAGAGCTATGGAATGATTTTAGCAAAGTGCTTAAAATTTGTTGAAAAAATAGACTAAGGTGAAATAGTAAATATCGATGGCAAAAATTTGACGATTTTAGATTATTGGTTGGGCAGGTTGCGTGTTGCGTGTTGCGTGTTGAAAATTATAATGCATTTCGACATTCCTGTCAATTAAATTTATGTTTTATATGAATTTATTTTTTATTTCATTGCTTTCTAACTGATTTTCCTTCAGCGGGTAAAATTATAATAGCTCAAAAGATCGACGCAATATATTTTTGCGTTTAAATTGTTAACTTTTGTAAAAGTGCTCTTTAGGTATATTTAACTTACTGATATTAAAAATAAAAGTGATCGATTATCCCCTTGCAAATTTCCTGCTAAAATTTGATTTTCGGTTGGATTTAGCCAATTTTGTTATTAAAATCAAACTATTAATTAACATTAATCGTTTATTAGCAAAAATCTCACGCATGTTTGGCAAACTATCGGTATAAATGATGAATTATTGTTTTTTTGGGTAATGTTGTTCCACCTAATAAAGTTATCTAAAGTAAACTTTTAGTATTATGCACATGGGTATATACCATAATTAAAGATTCAATAATGATGCCCGACCATGAACTAAATTTGATAAGAAAATTCTGCAAGGTGAAAGCAGAAACTTTAATTACTAAAATTAGAGGAATTTAAATCATCGCTTGAACAGTTATTGATAGTTAATTGATTTACTATAATACAATTCGACATCCTTGTCGATTAACCACACGATTTATTGGGTTTTTGTTCTGATAGGTTTTTTATAACCTAATCGTCCTTTAGAACAATAAAAATTATAATAATTAGAAAAAACTAAGCAATGGTTTATAGCATTTAAATTGTTAATTTTTGTAAATTTATTTGTTTGGACGACTGTTTAAAAAACTTATTTGTTAATTTTTTAGCCATTAAAATAGTTTTTTTCAAAAAATTTCTTCAAAAAAAAGAACTCTGCACTGCATTTCACCCCAAAATTTCATATAGAAAAATTAACAAAATTAAAGTATTGAATAGCTATTTTGCTCTAGCCAATTACTTGCATTTTTTATTTAACCTCATAACCAAGAAATGAAAATGAAAACTAAGCCTAAGGTAAGGAACAAAAAACATAAAAATCGCTAGATGCATCATACTTATAAAAGTCCCCACCATACGGATACACAATGAATTGCTCACTACCAACTGAATCACTAGTCCAATAAAAATAGTCATTTCCAATACCTGCGTTAGGATAAAATATCATGTGACCCCATTCAGTAAAAAAACCAGCACCGATGCGACGCTGGTAATAATTACCAACTGATGATGGTGTAGCTCCAACCGCTCCTTGACAACGAGGCCCACTCCATGCCCCCGTACAAGCAGCATTAGTTAAATCTTTTACCTCAGGCATGCGATATCCAATATCACGACACCACAATGCCTGATTTATAGCTGTATCTTTTTTGCTACCACGATTGACAAACCATTGTTTTAATGTAAATCCATATTTGACAACAGCGTTACCATTCCCATCTTTACCGACTAACTCAAAGAGTTGAGGTAATTCAGGTTTAACGATGTTATTGGATCCAGTAAAACCCCATTGTGAAGGCGTTGCAACCGGACCAGTTAGGGTTACTCTCACACTAGTACCTGTAGAATTCGGTTCAAGCGTAGCGGTAATTCCCCCATGTTCAATCTGCTCTGGCCATATCAAAGATTGCGCACCACCTATATCTAAATCAAAATATAAATTATTGGCGCCTGTAGTTGGGAAATTTAGATGATAAGAGGATGGATTAATAGACTGGGGAATAAACCCTTTATTAGAATTCCAAATTGAAACTGGACCGCGAAAATCTATACCATTAATTTCAGTATTTGAACCGTATATTAGGTTAGGTTTAGCAAAGCAGACCTTTGGATGTTCATTAGGATTAACATAGTAAGTTGCACTACTAGCACTAAAACTACTACTATCAGGAACACCATAACGGGTGCGTAATGTACCGTCTGTACTCATTAAAGTTACTTTATAAGGCGCATCACATATCTTTAATACTTCATTACGTGCCACCGCATTGCCATTTTTATCAACAATAGATAGATTTAAACTACCGGTAGCCGTTATCCCATCAACACCCTGACCATCGCCATCATCATCACCCCAAAAATTATTAGGTGAACCGATAAGCGAATTTAATGCTATAGAATTACTGTCGGTTGGCACTAACATACCGATATCAGCAAAACTTTGACCACTATTTGGCAGCTCAATGGGTTTGATTGAAGAATTATTATTTGCTGGAGTAAATTTAATCCCATTGGACAAAGTTATCCAAAGAAAACCTTCCGAGCTAGTTACTGAAGTCAGACCGCCATCAAAGCTTAAATAGGGGGCATTACCATGAATAATATTTGACGTTTTAGCGGTTAACGCTTGACTACGACAGGTAGTCAATAACAGTGAAATAAGCCATACCACTAAAAAGATCTGCCGGAATAACCAAGAGCTAAGGAATGATTTTAGCGAAGCGCTTAAAATTTGTTGAAAAAATAGACTAAGGTGAAATAGTAAATATCGATGGCAAAAATTAGACGGCTTTAGATTATTGGTTGGGCAGGTTGCGTGTTGCGTGTTGCGTGTTGAAAATTATAATGCATTTTGACATTCCCGTCAATTAAATTTATGTTTTATTTGGATTTATTTTTTATTTTGTTGCTTTCTAACTGATTTTCCTTCAGCGGGTAAAATTATAATAGCTCAAAAGATCGACGCAATATATTTTAGCGTTTAAATTGTTAACTTTTGTAAAATTCCCATAAAATAACATTTAAAAGCAATCATCTAACAATGCTGACAAGCAAATTTTAAGTATTAAAAATACTTGTTAACAATTGATTTAGGTTGAAGGTAACAGATATTATCGTTTTAAAGTGCTTTTTTAATTTTTTACAATGTTACCGAGGGTATATTAATACTTTTCGCTTGCGAACAGTTTGATGTTATCTTGATTAAAAAAACGGACTGTTATAGTCCGTTTCCTTGTCTAAAGAATAATCTTTCCATGCCTTTTACAACATTTTTCGAGAGTTTTTCTGATAGCTTTTGTTTTCGTTGATAGTTAACTGCAATGATTTTATGCGTGTCTAAATGCGATAAGATAAAATCATCACTGGTACTAATTTCGTCAACTAAACCCTTTTCTTTAGCTTGTGTTGCAAACCAATGTTCTCCTGTAGCAACCTGTTCAATATCAATATTAGGTCGATACTCTTTTACAAAGTCTTTAAATAATAGATGCGTCTCTTCGAGTTCTTGTTTGAATTTTTGACGACCTTGGTCAGTGTTTTCACCAAACATAGTTAGGGTTCGTTTATATTCTCCCGCTGTTTGTAATTCAATATCAACATCGTGTTTTTTTAGTAATCGGTTAAAGTTAGGGATTTGCGCAACTACACCAATTGAACCGACAATTGCAAACGGCGCTGCAACAATTTTGCTAGCGGTACAGGCCATCATATAGCCACCGCTGGCAGCAACTTTGTCAACCACTGCTGTAAATGGAATATTGCGTGTTCTAAAACGTAATAATTGTGAAGCTGCAAGTCCATAACCATGCACTACCCCACCTGGGCTTTCAAGTTTTACTACCACTTGATCTTCTGGTTTGATGATAGCGAGCACCGCCGTGATTTCTTGACGTAGTTCTTCGACTTCGTGGGCATCCATACTACCGTTAAATGATAGAACAAATAACTTAGGTTTAGCATCTGATGATTTAGCATTTTCATCAGAGCTGTCTTTCTTTTTAGCAGCTTGTTTAGCTTGTTTTTTTTCGAGTTTTTTTTGTTTTTTAAGTTCTTTATTAAACTGTTTGGCTTCAACTTCATCCATGCTTGACATTAGCATGTCATCTTTGACTTGTTCATACTCTTGACTAATATCTTTTACAGATAAACGTCCAGCAATCGTTGATGATTTTCGCCGTTGACTTAAAATAAAAATTAATACCACTAAAATAGCAATAACAACAGTTGCTGTTTCAGCCAAGAAGAGAGAATACTGTGAAAACCAGTTCATTTAACTAATATCCTTAAGTTGAAAATTTTTGCTATTATAACAAGATAATTAACGATTGTGCCGAAAATCAATAAAGATTAAATTGTTGCTTTATTCGGCATTTTAAATTCTTTATACTGACAGCCTAATTTATTGCAATACGAGAATGAAAATGCCCTTACGCCCAATAACTGAAATCGCTGAAAAATGTAATATTCCTGAACAATACGTACTCCCTTACGGCAAACATGTCGCCAAAATCGACTTATCAATTCTTAACGACAAGCAAAATAGAGCGGATGGTAAATTAGTTTTAGTTACCGCTATTACGCCAACTCCGTTAGGTGAAGGTAAAACAGTTAATACCATTGGCCTGAGTGAAGGCCTTAACTATTTAGGTAAATCTGCTATCGCCTGTATTCGTCAACCTAGTTTAGGACCTGTTTTTGGGGTTAAAGGTGGTGCTGCCGGTGGCGGGCAAGCCGAAGTTTTGCCGATGGAAACATTAAATCTTCATCTTACTGGTGATATTCATGCGATCACCGCCGCCCACGATTTAGCGTCTGCGGCATTAGATTCTCGTCTTTATCATGAAGAGCGCCTTGGTGATGAATTTACAACACAAACTGGTTTACCACGTTTAAACATCGATGTTAATCGTATTGTTTGGAAACGCGTTATCGATCACAATGATCGCGCTCTGCGTAATATTACTGTCGGTGTTGGCGGTGGCGTCAATGGTATTGAACGCCGTGACGGATTTGAGATCACCGCTGCCTCTGAACTGATGGCAATATTGGCATTGGCATCCGATTTACATGATATGCGGACACGTATTGGTCGTATTATTTTAGCCTATAATACCCACGGTGAACCTATCACCGCCGAACAACTTGAAGTGGCTGGAGCCATGACGGTGTTGCTTAAAAATGCCATCAATCCAAACTTGATGCAAACCGTTGAGAACACTCCTGTGTTAATTCATGCCGGACCATTTGCTAATATTGCCCATGGTAACTCATCGGTTATCGCTGACCGCATTGCTTTGCAATTAGCTGACTATGTAATAACCGAAGCCGGATTCGGCTCAGACATGGGAATGGAAAAATTCTTTAACATTAAATATCGACAAGCTGGCGTTAAAGCATCCTGTGTGGTTTTAGTCGCAACTGTACGTAGCTTAAAATCCAATAGCGGTAAATATAATATTAAACCTGGACAAGCCATACCGAAAGAGATCTCAGAGTCTAATGTGGAATTACTAGAAATTGGTGCAGCTAATTTAGCGTGGCATATCAATAATGCTAAAAGTTATGGTTTACAAGTGATTGTTGCAATCAATCGATTCCCACATGATAGTGAAGAAGAATTAGCATTTTTACAAAAATACGCGATTGAACATGGTGCATTTGCCTGTGAAGTGAGTGAAGTATTTACTCAAGGCGGTAAAGGCGCAGAAAAACTGGCTAAACATGTGATTAAAGCGTGTGATATGCCAAGTGAAATCAAGTTACCTTATCCCGACAGTATGTCATTAATGGATAAGATTCAAACTATGGTAAAAAAATATGGAGCCAATAAAGCTAATTTATCGGAAACTGCCCTTAAAAACATCAAGGAAATTGAGGCGTTAAAGCTCGATCATCTACCACTTTGTATTGCGAAAACACCGATGTCGATAAGTGCCGATGCAAATTTAAAAAATGTACCGACAGACTTTGATGTCGACATCAGCCATTTAGCAATTTCGGCAGGCGCTAGTTTTATTCGTGTTTATGCAGGCAATGTAATGACAATGCCTGGGCTCGGTACCAATCCAGCTTATCGTCATATTGATATTGACAAAGATGGTAATATTGTTGGTTTAAGTTAATTCAAAATTGATTATGCAATATAAAGCCTTTATTGATGAAGAAAATTGTATTGGTTGTGGCAAATGTATTCGCGTTTGCCCTACTGATGCTATTGTTGGTAGCAAACAGGTGCTACATACGATATTACCGCAGTTCTGCACCTCTTGTAGTAATTGTATTAATACCTGTCCAACTGACTGTATTACCTTAACTACCCTTGGCGTTGCCCTAAGTGAGCAAGAAGAGTTGCTGTTAACCGAGAAGAAACAACAACGCTTAAGCCGTAATCAGTTAGTTCCACCTACTATTTTATTTCCTAGGTCGATGTCGACAAGTAGTGCGACTACACAGAAAGATCGCAAACAATCGATTGCCGACGCCATCGCCCGAGTTAAAGCCAGAAAAAACCTCGCTAATTAGCGAGGTTCTATTTTCTTAATTTTAGACCATTAAAAGTATTAAAGTATTACTCTTTATTACTTCTAAATGCACGTTTACGGTCGTTTTCGGTTAAATGACGTTTACATAGACGACATAGACGAACAGATAATGGCGTAACTTCAACTAACTCATCATCATCAATAAACGCTAATGCTTGTGCTAACGACATTGTCACTGGTGGTGATTATCTAGTTGCTTCATCACTACCCGATCAATGATCGCAAACAATCGATTGCCGACGCCATCGCCCGAGTTAAAGCCAAATTAAAAGGCCTGATTCCGGTTGAATATCGAAATCAGGCCTTACAAGCCGCTTAATAAAAGTGTCCAACTTTATGGGGTCACTTCATAATTAGCGAGGTTCTATTTTCTTAATTTTAGACCATTAAAAGTATTAAAGTATTACTCTTTATTACTTCTAAATGCACGTTTACGGTCGTTTTCCGTTAAATGACGTTTACGTAGACGAACAGATAATGGCGTAACTTCAACTAACTCATCATCATCAATAAACTCTAATGCTTGTTCTAATGACATTTTTACTGGTGGTGATAAGGTAGTTGCTTCATCCGTACCGGATGCTCGCATGTTAGTTAATTTCTTACCAGTTAAGCAGTTTACGGTTAAATCATTTGAGCGAGTATGGATACCAATAATTTGTCCTTCATATACTTCAGCACCATGACCTAGGAATAATTTACCACGATCTTGTAAGCTATAAAGTGCATAAGCTAACGCTTTACCCGTACCGTTTGAAATCATTACGCCATTAATACGTTGACCGATTTCACCTGGGCGAACATCATCGTAATGGCTAAATGTTGAGTAAAGTAAACCTGTACCAGATGTCATAGTCATAAATTCAGTTCTAAAACCGATAAGACCACGGCTTGGGATCACATAATCTAAACGCACCCGACCTTTACCATCAGGTAACATATTGGTTAAATCACCTTTACGTAAACCTAAGGCTTCCATCACTGAACCTTGGTGCTGTTCTTCGATATCTAAAGTCACTTGTTCGAAAGGTTCTTGTTTTTTACCATCGACTTCTCTATAGATAACTTTAGGACGAGATACACCAAGCTCATAACCTTCACGACGCATATTTTCGATAAGCACCGATAAGTGCAACTCACCACGACCTGAAACTTTAAATGCATCTGGATCTGGGGTTTCTTCAACGCGTAATGCCACGTTATGCACCAGTTCTTTATTTAAGCGTTCAAGGATTTGCCGAGAAGTGACATATTTACCTTCTTTACCGGCAAATGGTGAGCTATTAACATTAAAGAACATGGTTACCGTTGGTTCATCGACACTTAATGCTGGTAATGCTTCAACACAGCTGTTATCACAAATCGTATCTGAGATACCAAGTTCACCTAAACCAGTGATAGCAATAATATCGCCAGCTTCGGCAACTTCCGCTTCATAACGTTGTAAGCCTAAGTGACCTAATACTTGCCCAACTTTACCGGTGCGTTTGTTACCTTCGCTATCAACAATAGTGACTTGTTGATTTGGTTTAACGCGACCACGTTTGATACGCCCAATCCCAATAACACCAACATAATTGTTATAATCAAGTTGCGAAATTT
Source organism: Gilliamella apicola (assembly GCF_003202655.1). Taxonomy (GTDB): domain Bacteria; phylum Pseudomonadota; class Gammaproteobacteria; order Enterobacterales; family Orbaceae; genus Gilliamella; species Gilliamella apicola_R. Next base: position 170,697 of record NZ_QGLR01000013.1, read on the forward strand.
GCATTTGGAATGGACCATCTAAATCCACTTTTGGTGGTTCTACATGTTCAACAATTGCTTCAAATAGTGGTGTCATATCTTGCGCCATGTCTTCATGATCAAGACCTGCAATCCCCATTAAAGCTGATGCATAAACAATTGGGAAATCAAGTTGTTCATCAGTTGCGCCAAGATTAACGAATAGGTCGAATACTTGATCGACAACCCAATCAGGACGAGCCCCCGGACGGTCAACTTTGTTGATAACCACAATTGGTTTTAAACCATAAGCAAACGCTTTTTGCGTCACGAAACGTGTTTGTGGCATTGGTCCATCCATTGCATCAACAAGCAATAATACTGAGTCAACCATCGACATTACACGTTCAACTTCACCACCAAAATCGGCATGGCCTGGGGTATCTACGATATTAATTCGATAACCATTCCAATCAATAGCGGTATTTTTAGCTAAAATAGTAATACCACGCTCTTTTTCAAGCGCATTAGAATCCATTATTCTCTCGTTGTCATCGCCACGCAAATTATCAAGCGTACCAGACTGTTTTAAAAGTTTATCAACCAAGGTTGTTTTACCATGGTCAACGTGAGCAATAATGGCTATATTTCTTAAATTTTCAATCACAATTAAAATCCCAATTAGGAGACAGATTCTTTAGGCGCAATATTGTACACCTTTTTAGTAAAAAAGTTGATCTATATCACAAAGTTTCTGCAAAAGAAGTTTAAGACTTGATATTTAACGAAAATAGTGCCTTATTTTTGCAAAATGCTAAGACTGTGGATCAATAAGTGAAACAAATTGCTCGGCGAATTCATCTACTTTAGCCCAATTTGTATACTCAATCACCTCTTTAGTAACATCAGTATCGCCCTTACCTAACCACATAATAAATCGAATCATATTACGATCAAACCAGTTATACTTAGGATAATAAAGCGCACCAGCGAATACCGCTTTGATAGTTGGTTGCCAGGCAATTTTAGCGAGAAACTTTTTGGTGTATAAATTGGTTTCAGGTGTATTTTTATGCGGTTTCCTCGCCACTACATTCACACCGAAGAATCCCGATTTAAGCGTATTTAATTGCGCAAAATTAGCATCAATAAATTTTTTCATGGTTTTACTGTAAAAACCATATCGAATTGAACAACCTATTAATACCGCTTGATAGCTGTCAAGATCAATCTTACTTCCGGGTAAGAGCTCAAGCAAATCACAATCACATTTACCCACAAGATGCGTTTTTATTCGCTGCATAATTTTAAGGGTTTGCTTTTCGTGAGTGGTGTAAAGCAGTAAGACCTTCATTTTACGTTTCCTATTAGCGTTTATAAATGTACCCGAGGACAACGGAATGTCGCCTAAAATTTGTCTTAAAAGCTATTGCCAAGTTGATTTCACATAAACCTATGCTTTGCAATAGACAAATTAAGAAATAAAAATAACAACATATTATATACCAATATTAAAACAGAAAAACGAATGCGTTAATTTTACTTTTTTATTTTTTAAAAAGAAATGACGGCTTTTTTGGTTAAACCAAGAGTAATCGAGATGGAATTGGTTAATAGAATTTTGTGATATAGCTAGCAATTCACAGAAAAAAAGTTTGAAATACCAAATTTATGTCTTTATTATAAAGATAAAATCTGTGTTTTAATCTTTTTAGCATTAATTTATTGTCTGTTATAGACATTAAGCACTACAAAAAACTATTTATACATCTGGAGATATCTTATGAAAAATACTGTCGCAATATTGGAAAAACCGGGAAAAATGGTTATCAAAGAGACGCAAATGCCTACCCCTAAAGATGATGAAGTTTTAATTGAAGTAAAATATGTTGGTATCTGCGGTTCAGATGTTCATGGATTCGAACACGGCCCCTATATTCCACCTAAAGACCCAAATCAAGTTATTGGTTTGGGTCATGAATGTTCCGGAATTATAAAAAAAATCGGTAAAAATGTTAGAAAATTCAAGGTCGGACAACGAGTATGTATAGAACCTGGAGTACCTTGTTATACCTGTGAGTTTTGTTTATCTGGTCATTACAATATCTGTCCTAATGTTGACTTTATGGCTACTCAGCCCAATTATCGCGGCGCACTTACTAACTATTTAACCCATCCTGAAGCAATGACCTTCCATCTTCCTGAAAACATGTCACTAATAGAAGGTGCACTTGTTGAACCTGCGGCAGTAGGTATTCATGCAGCTAAAATGGCCGGTGATTTATTAGGTAAATCCGTTGTAATTTTAGGTGCTGGCTGTATTGGTCTGATGACACTACAAGCATGCAAATTGAAAGGCGCAGCAAAAATTGTAATGATCGATATCTTAGACAATCGGTTAAATAAAGCCATTGAACTAGGTGCAACGGCAACCCTCAAAGGTAACGATCCGCAATTAACCGAGAAAGTTAAAAGTATTGTTGGCGAATATGGTGCTGATGTGGTACTAGAAACTGCTGGTTCAATTTTCACTGCGGAAAAAGCTTTAGAAGTGGTTAAACGCCGAGGAAAAATTCTAATCGTTGGTTCTATTGCGGGTGGTGTTCCTGTTGAATTTTTGAAAATTAACCGTGAAGTCACTATTCAAACTGTTTTCAGATATGCCAATGATTTTCCGGCAACCATAGATTCTATCGCTAATGGAGACTTTGACGTAGATTCAATCGCCGATCGTTTTTTTAATTACCAAGATACTCAAAAGGCCTTTGAATTTTCAGTTAACAACAAAAAAGAGTTAATTAAAGGCGTAATCAAAGTAGCTGATTAAAAAGGAGTTCGGAAATGAGCAGTGTTGAGGTGATTTGTATTGGTGCAGCAATTGTTGATTTACCTTTATATCCGGTAGGTGAACATATCTTTAAAAATGTTTCTTATCCAGTTGATAACATATCAATGACGATAGGCGGAGATGCAATAAATGAAGCAACAATTATTACAAGACTTGGTCACAAAGTATCATTATTTGCGATGGTTGGTAATGATGTTGCAGGTAAATTTATTAAAGATTTTGCCCAACAAAATAATATTATTACAGACAATTTAATAACCCGAGAAGATATCACCACATCTATAAATGTAGGTTTGGTTCAGGAAGATGGTGAGCGAACTTTTGTCACCAATAGAAATGGTAGTCTTTGGAAGATGTCATTACAAGACATTGAACTGGCTAATATCAAACAAGCAAAAATCTTATCTTTAGCAAGCATTTTCAATAATCCTAAATTGGATAATCACGCATTAGTTTCAATTTTCAAAAAAGCAAAATCTGAACATATGATTATTTGCGCTGATATGGTTAAGAGTCGGTTAGGTGAAAGTTTAAACGATATAGCTGACGCATTAAGTTATATTGATTACTTCTTCCCCAATTATGATGAAGCATCTGAGCTCACAGGGAAAACAGAACTGAGTGAGATTGCGGATACTTTCATTGCATTAGGGGTAAAGAACGTGCTTATCAAAATTGGAAAAAAAGGTTGTTACATTAAAAACCAACATCTAAGCAAAATTGCCCCCGCGTTCAAAATACCTAAAGGCGTCAAAATTGATACTATCGGCGCAGGCGATAACTTTGCATCAGGATTTATTTCTGCCTTATTAAGAGGACAATCAATTGAAGAGTGTGCGGTATTTGGTAATGCAGTAGCTTCAGTATCAATTGAGTCACTAGGGGCAACAACCGGCGTGAAAAGTCGTAAACAAGTAGAAGAGATGATCGCAATTTATGAAAAAAGTAATGGGAGAGTGAGTTGTGAATAAAATGAAATTAGGTAAAACTGGACTTGATATATCAAGAATTGGCTTAGGAACATGGGCAATTGGTGGTGGTCCCGCTTTTGGCAATCAAGATAATAAACAAGCTTCAATAGAAACAATTAGATATGCACTTGAAAAAAATATAAATTTTTTAGATACCGCTCCAGCTTATAATTTTGGCAATAGTGAGTCAATTGTTGGCGAAGCAATTAAAGGAATACGCGACAAATACATCATTATTACCAAATGTGGTATTACATGGGAACGAGAAGGAAGTTTTTTTAATAAAGTTGGCGAACGCTCTCTATTTAAAAATTTATCAAAAGAATCAATTAGATTAGAAGTTGAGAGTAGTTTGAAACGACTACAAACTGACTATATTGATGTTTATATGACTCATTGGCAATCAGTTGAACCTTTTTTTACACCAATTTCAGAAACCGTTGCAGTGTTAAATGAATTGAAAGCAGAAGGCAAAATAAAGGCAATCGGTGCAGCCAATGTAGATATCAACCATGTCAAAGAATATCTAAAATATGGTCAATTAGATATTGTCCAAGCAAAATACAGTGTATTAGATAGGCAAGTTGAGAAAGAGCTGTTACCTTTGTGTAAGGAACATGATATTACTCTACAAGCTTATTCCCCTTTAGAAATGGGCATTTTAACTGGTGCCATTGAAAAAGATTATATTGCCCCTAAAGGTACAGCAAGATTTGGAAAAAAGTGGTTTGAACCTAAAAATTTATCTAATGCTATTGATATGATGAATAAATGGAAACCATTATGTGAAAAATATCACTGTAGTATCGCCAATCTTGCTATCGCTTGGATACTTGCGCAAGGTGATAATATTAATGTGCTTAGTGGTTCCACCACTAAAGCTGAATTAGATGAAAACAGCAAAGCGACAAATATAAACTTATCCGAACAAGATAAAAATTATATTAGAAAACTAGCCGAAGATATTTCATAAAAACAAGGCTCATTCAGCTGACTAATAAACCTACTAAGTTAAGATAATCAAATTAATTTAGTAGGTTATATGGATAGTTATTTACCATAAGTTAAAACAAAAATAACGCTATTTGCTCTCTAACTTATCAAGCTCAATAATTAATATATTAACTCTATCTGGTTAGTTTTGAGATAGGTAATCCACTCTTCACTCGGCTCTTTATCCGTAATAATGGTGGTAATATTAGATAGATTGGTTAAATGAACAAATGCTTTTTTGTTAAATTTTGATGAATCTGCAAGTAGTATCACTTCAGTAGCTTGTGAGATCATGCGCATTTTTAATTTAGCTTCATCTTCGTTGGAATCGGTAATACCTGTAGCTATATCTAATCCTTTACAACTAATAACGGCAGTATCTACATTATAGTTGCAAATCGATTGCTCAGCTAATGTGCCTTGTAGTGAAAGTGATTGCTTATTAAACATACCGCCAGTAGACAAAATATTCACCGATGACAGCATGAGTTCGCGTAATGCTTCAGTCGAATTAGTAACAATAGTCAAATCATTGCGATCTTTTAATAATTTTAAGGTTTCCATTACGGTCGAACTAGAATCAGCCGATATGGTCGACCGGTTTTTAAGCAGTTGTACAGTTTTAATTGCGATATTTTGTTTTTGCTCAAAATTCTTTTCAGCTCTTTTATAGAACGGGATGTTGGATACAATCTCTTCCCCATTAAATACTGCACCGCCATAAGTTCTAGTCGCAAAATTTTCAGCTTCAAGTTTTTCTAAATCTCTTCTTATTGTCTCTTCGGTGACTGAAAACTTTTGGCTTAAATCAGACACTAATACTTTTTTGTCATTAAGTAATAATTGCCTAATAGTTGCTAATCGATTTGTTCCTTTCATAGTATTTAGCTCTGAATTTTGGATTTCATTGCATAATATCATATTTTTTTGCAGAAAAAAAAGTTACTTCTACAACGTTATTCTGTGAAAAAAATAAATAAATTCATTTTTTAAATCAAAAACTATAGAAACTAACACTTCTATAGTTTTTGGGTGGTTAGCCATTATTGCGGGCTTTTGCCTTCAGCACCAAATAGTGTGATTTTTTCAATCGCTCTATTTTTTACTGCGGCTCGAACACTTCTTTCAAGCTCAAGGAAGGATGCATTAACATTTTTTCGAATCGCATCCATCGCTGCCAAACAAAGTTCCGTATGAATATTGATTTTCGAAATACCTAAAGATATTGAAGTTTTGATATCATGATCGGCTATCCCTGATGCGCCATGAAGAACAATTGGAATATCAACAGCATTTCTTACTTTTTCAAGAACATCAAAAGCAATTTTAGGTTCTGAAGAATAAACACCATGCACATTACCAATAGCAACCGCCAAAGAATCACACTGTGTTCTATCAACAAATTCTGCCGCTTGTGAAGGCTCAGTATAATGATAGCCCGATAACGCTTCTTCATAAATAGTTTCATTCCCCACATGCCCTAATTCAGCTTCAACAGGTACACCTAACGGATGAAAATAATCAACAACTTCTTTGGTAAGTTTAATATTCTCTTCAAACGGACAAGCAGAAGCATCTCGCATAACCGAATTCATACCATAATTATAGGCATTTTGAACAATCTCCATACTTCGTCCATGATCCCAATGAGTGATAACTGGAACAGAGGCATTTTTAGCCATCGAAACCATCATTGGTGCGAACTCTTCAAATATGGTATTACCGATAAAACCGGTACCAAAAGAGATAATAATTGGCGCTTTAGTTTCTTCAGCGGCATCAATAACGCCCATTAGCATTTCGGCATTCCATACATTAAAATGTGGAATAGCAAAACCGTTCTTTTGTGCAAATTCTTCCCAATATTTTATATTTGCTAACATGTTATCTCCTATTCGTTTTAGTCATTAAAGTCATATGTCAAAATGACTTTAATCGCTTCTTTGTTTGCCATTAACTCAAAACCTTTTTCCCATTCAGATAGTCCAAATCTGTGGGTTATCATTGGTTTAACTTTAATTTTTCCATCTGCTAATAATCTAATAGCGTTACGCCAGGTGGTTGAGTCATAAGCCATATGTCCAATAATACTTATTGCCCATGACGTAATATCATTAATTGGATAATTAAAAGGTTTGAAACCCATACCGATTCGAACCACTTCACCATTCGGTCTAAGCATATCTATTGACTGTTTAAGTGCGATATTGGCACCTGAACACTCCAACACTAGACCTAAATTATCTACGCCACATATTTCCTGACATCGTTTTACAACATCTTCTTTAGAACCATTGACTAAATGCGTTGCACCAAGTTGTTTAGCTACTGCAAAACGTTTCTTGGTATCTTCTTCAAGCCCGACCATGACAATATTTACCGCGCCCATTAGCTTTGCCATCTGCACAGAAAACAATCCCAAAGGACCAGTACCAATAACCACCACATCGTTGCCCGGTAAAAAACTTGAACGTTGAGCAATTGCTTTATAAGCATTACAGATTGGGTCAAGTACACAAGCTTCTTCATAATCTAAATTTTCAGGGATTTCCCAAATTGCATGTTTATGAATTCTTAGAATTTCACCGGGGATTAAACAATATTTTGAAAACCCACCTCCCCAACGGTTATTATCAAGACCAAGATTTACTTTTTCTTTGCAGGTTAAAAAATCACCCTTATCACAAGCCGGACATTTACCACAAACATGTCCAGAGTTATCTGAGACAATCCTCTGCCCAACATGCCAATCAGTCACTTTGCTACCAACTTTGACGATCTTTCCTGCAAATTCATGACCTCTGATGGAATTAAATTCATCAGAACCATTTTCAACACGAAAATGTTTCATATCAGCACCACAAATAGCCGCGGCTTTAACTTCAATGACAATATCTTCATCACCACAAACCGGCTCAGGAACATCAATTAAACGATATCCACCAAACTCTTTTCCATATCTTGCTAACGCTTTCATAATTCACTCTCCAGATTAAATTAACTCTCTTTTTTAACAATATTACCAATATCCTCAACGGATGCGCTCCTCGTCTCAATACCAACAATGGCAATGATTAACGCGGTAGCAATAGCCACGCCACCAAGCAGTAAGAACACGCCAACAACACCTGAAGTATTTAAAAAATAGGCAACGCCATATGGTGCTATGATGCCACTCACTCGCCCGACAGCATTGGCAAGTCCTGCACCACGCATTTTTGCTGCTGTTGGCCATATTTCTGGCACATAAACAGCTGATGCATAACAAACATACATATAAACAAAGGTAATTAAGAAAAATCCCAAGATAGATATTGTGGTCATATCGCTTTGTAATGAATATATATAGCCTAAGACAGCAATAATAATTAATAGACCAATCCCCATGATTTTTCTTGGAATTTTGTCAATAATAAACATCGCAATAAATATGCCGATTGGTGCACCAAACATACTCATCGTATTTAATAAAACTGAATCTTTTAAATTGATACCTTGTTTCAAGAAGATGGTTGGTAGCCAATTAATTAGGGTGTACTGCACAACATTCATTGCGATAAGAACAAATGATCCTAAAATGACACGTTTTAATAATTCCCCTTGAAACAGTTGTGAATAGGAGATATTGGTTTCTTTAGCATTATCCAGTTTCTCATATGGCGGTAATGGTTTACCTGTTTCGGCAACAACACGTTTTTCAATATCTGAAACTATTTTTTCAGCTTCGGCATATCTACCTTGAGATTCAAGCCATCGAGGCGATTCAGGAAAATGACGATAGGTAACCCAAAAGAGTATAGTCGATAAAAAAGCGGGAACTAAAAGCTGTATACGCCAATTCATTTCCGGGGCGATAGCCGGAGTAATAGCCATGGCAATTAATGAACAAACAGGATAAGACCAATTTCCTATAAACGAAGCACGTGCAGACCATGTTCCCCTTGTTTTACTAGGAACATATTCAGTAAAACCGGCAAATAATGTTACTAGTAAGGCACCTAAGGCAAATCCCATAACAAATCGACAGGCAATTAAGAACGTCATATTGGGTGACATAGCACCAATAACCATCGAAATAATATGGATAAAGACAAAAAGCAGGTAGCTTTTTCTTCTGCCAATCCTATCGCCAATAATCCCGCCGATAAAAGCACCAAAAAACATACCAGCTGTAGTTAGCGACGAAAAGATCGCGGTAATGTTATTGTTTGTCCAACCAATTTCTTGCAATTGGGCGAGCATTAAACCACCAATTGCATTACTCCAACTAACCAACAAACCAAAAGCGACTAAACCAAAAATTTTCCATTGATTTTTACTTGTTGGTAACCTATCTAATCTTGCCCCACAATAGGGTTTTGTTATCTCATTCATTGCTTCCAACCTTATTCAATTAAGCCAAACAACCAAGCGATTAATTATTAATTAACAATCACCTTTTTTTGAAAACAGACAAAATATGACACCATTATTTTTTAAAGTCAACACAAATTCTTTTATTCAAAGATTTTATGTTGGATTGTGATATTGTTGTTTTTGAATAAACAAATTGAATAAAATTTAATTATAATCATCGAATTATCCAAATAATTGAAAATTAAAAAACCATATGTATTGATATACCACACCAATAACATTCTGCAAATTTTGTGAAATAGCGCACATAAAAAAGATTTTTTGTTTGAATTAATCATTTTTTCTTGGAATATTACATTATTATTTTGATTAATCATTAGGGATATTAATGATTACTTAATATTTATTGCTATGAGTGAAACGAATTAGCAAAAGCATAGAAAAATTGACAGTTGCAATAGTATTTTATCTTTTTAAAAATTAAATGATTAGGAGCAATAATGAGTAATTTAGCAGCACGACTTGATCGACTCCCGATCAGTTCTTTTCATCGAAATTTACTGATTATTATTGGTGGAGGAATGTTTTTTGACGGTTTTGATAATTATTTGGCTAATTCAGTTTTAAGTATTTTAATTGAAGAAAACTGGTCTACATTACATTTAAATGCCTGTTTTTTATCTGGAACATCATTAGGCATGTTACTTGGCTCAATTATGGCTGGATACCTTGGTGATAAACATGGCCGAAAATCTACCTATCAAATTAATTTGCTAATATTTGGTTTTGCATCAATTGCCTGTGCTTTGACACCTGATATGTACTGGTTAATTTTCTTTAGATTTTTAACCGGTATTGGATTAGGCGCTGAAATTGTTGTCGGTTATGGTTTACTGAGTGAATTTATCCCGCCTTCCCACCGTGGTCGTTGGGGAGCTCTCATGTCATTTATTGGTCAATTTGGTCTATTTTTTGTTACCTTTACTAGCTGGCTAATCATTCCATTAGCCGGCTGGCGAACAATGTTTGTGATTGCTGGTCTTGGTGGATTATTAGTATATATAGCTCGCAAGCAACTACCTGAATCACCTCGATGGTTAAGTAGAAAAGGACGAAAACAAGAAGCGGAAATCATTGTCAGCAATATTGAAAATAAGTATTACCAAGGTAATTTACCGACACCCAATACTGATAACCACTCAAATTTATATATTAAACCCAAAATTAGTGTTTTTGAGCCACGTTTTCGTAAACGAATATTTTTAGGGTCACTAATGATGGTAGTACAAAGTATTTCTATTTATGGTTTTGTCGCTTGGCTACCGTCCTTAATGGTAAGTCAAGGAATATCGGCTAATCTATCACTAACTATCACTGTACTTATGACCTTAGGGGGACCAACCGGAGCAGTTTTTGCCTATTGCTTAACAGACAAAATAGGACGAAAACCGGCAATAATCTTAGGTTCCTTGCTTGCAGCATTATCAGGGATTTTATACGCACTTAGTTCATCACAATTATATGCTACACTTTGTGGTTTTGTTACCTTTTCGTTAATCTATTATTTGGTTTCGGTAATCCAAGCCGGTTATATCCCCGAGCTTTTTCCAACCGATGTTAGAATGCGGTTATCGGCAATTTGCGTTATCTGTGGTCGTATATCCTCAATTATCATACCATTCTTTGTCGTCTTGCTGTATAACTATGGCGGTATATTAATGGTAACCTCGCTGATCGCTATTTTGTTATGCATACAAGCTATAGCCGTCTATAGTTTGGGTATTGAGACCTATAACAAAAGCCTAGAGTCAATTTAATAATAAAATTTCGGCGCAAAGATTAGCGGAATAGATAATCGTAAAACTTTTTTTAGGATAAAAATTAACAATTTCGGGGTGATTTCGTGGAAAACTTTGATTATAGTATTAGCCTTATTTAACCAGACCGGAACTGATTATGGCAATTTCACCTCCAAAGCGTAGTGCTATTATTTTGGCGGCAGGAAAAGGCACACGGATGTATTCCAACCTACCTAAAGTTTTACATCAAATCGGCGGTAAGCCGATGTTACAACATGTTATTGATACCGTTCAACAACTTAATACTGATCGTATCAATATTGTCTATGGTCATGGCAAAAGCGAGCTGGAAAAATCGCTACAAGATCAACCTGTACAACTGGTTTATCAAGCTGAACAGTTGGGTACAGGACATGCTGTTCAACAAGCTATTCCCTTTATTGAAGATGATGAAGATATCTTAATTTTATATGGTGATACACCTCTTATCTCAATTGAAACCTTGCAAAATCTCATCGCCAGTAAACCACAAGAAGGCATTGCCTTATTGACGGTGATTTTAGATGACCCAACTGGTTATGGCCGAATCGAACGTAAAAACGGTAAAGTGGTCGCTATTGTTGAACAAAAAGATGCCAATGCTGAACAGCAAAAAATTACTGAAATTAATACTGGTATCATGCTGGTAACTGGCAAATTACTTAAACAGTGGCTATCGCGCTTAACCAATAACAATGCGCAAAAAGAGTTCTATTTAACCGATATTATCGCCTTTGCTCACCAAGATGGTTATGAAATTTTAACTTCACATCCAATAAAACAATTCGAAGTTGAAGGTGTTAACAACCGTTTGCAGTTAGCAACTTTAGAGCGCCATTATCAACAGCATCAAGCCGAGCAACTTTTACTTGCTGGCGTTACGTTACTTGACCCTGCACGCTTTGATTTACGCGGTAAGTTAACCCATGGCAAGGATGTCATAATTGATACTAATGTGATTATTCAAGGTGAGGTTAAGTTAGGAAACAATGTCTTTATCGGTGCCGGCTCTATTTTGAAAAACTGCACCATTGCTGATAACAGCGAAATTAGTCCTTACACAGTAATTGAAGATTCAGTCATTGCCAAGCACTGTACTATCGGCCCTTTTGCCCGAATACGACCAGGTAGCCAACTTGATGATCATGCGCATGTAGGTAATTTTGTCGAATTGAAAAAGGCCCATCTTGGTAAGTCCAGCAAAGCAGGACATCTAAGTTATTTAGGTGATAGTGAAATTGGTAGCAACGTCAACATTGGCGCCGGCACAATTACCTGTAACTATGATGGTGCCAACAAATTTAAAACCGTAATTGCCGATGACGTGTTTGTCGGTTCTGACAGCCAACTTATTGCACCTGTCAAAATCGGTAAAGGGGCAACCATTGCCGCGGGGACAACGGTAACCAATGATGTCAATGACAATGAACTGGTGGTTAGTCGCGTAAAACAGAAACAACTTGCTGGTTGGAAAAGACCAACTAAATTAAAAGAGGAATAAATAATGTGTGGTATTGTCGGTGCTATCGCCAAGCGTGATGTGGCAGAAATATTATTAGAAGGGTTAAAACGATTAGAATATCGTGGTTATGATTCTGCTGGACTGGCAATTATCTCACCTACTGGTGAGTTACAGCGAGTAAGACGTGTCGGAAAAGTAAAGGCGCTTAAAGATGCACTAGACGAGCATCCAATCAAAGGGTCAACAGGGATTGCGCATACTCGTTGGGCAACGCACGGCGAACCAGTCGAACACAATGCCCACCCACATGTATCGGGCTTTATTGCTGTTGTGCATAATGGCATTATCGAAAATTTTGAGCCGCTACGTGAAAAACTCATCGCAAAAGGCTACCAATTTCGTTCAGAAACCGATACTGAAGTTATTGCTCACTTAATTCACGATATTATTACAACCGAAGATTGCTCACTGTTCGAAGCGGTACAAAAAGCAATCCCACAATTACGCGGTGCTTATGGCACTGTGGTAATGGATACTCGCAATCCAGACATTTTAGTCGCAGCCCGTTCAGGTAGCCCATTAGTAATTGGTTGTGGTGTTGGCGAAAACTTTATTGCCTCAGATCAGCTAGCGTTATTACCGGTTACACGGCAATTTATCTTTTTAGAAGAAGGTGATATTGCATTAGTCACCCATCGCACAGTAACCATCTTTGACAAAAATTATCAAGAAGTCGATCGCCCTTGTATTGAGTCTGATGCTAAATATGACGCAGGCAGTAAAGCCGGCTTTAACCACTACATGCAGAAAGAGATTTACGAACAACCTAATGCCATCAAAAATACGCTTGAAGGCCGAATGGCACATGGTAAAGTGGATTTATCTGAACTTGGAGCCGATGCTGAAAATATTCTTAAACAAGTTGAACATGTGCAAATCGTCGCTTGTGGCACCGCTTATAATGCTGGTATGGTGGCTCGTTATTGGTTTGAAGCCTTGGCCGGTATTCCTTGTGACGTTGAAATCGCTTCAGAATTCCGCTATCGAAACCCCGCGCGTCGTAAAAACAGTTTATTTATCACCCTATCCCAATCAGGTGAAACGGCAGATACCCTTGCAGCATTACGCTTAGCAAAAGAGAATAATTACCTAAGTACCCTTGCCGTCTGTAATGTGGCGGCCTCTACTCTGGTGCGTGAAGCGGATTTGGTGTTATTGACCAAAGCTGGCGTTGAAATTGGCGTTGCTTCAACCAAAGCTTTTACCACTCAATTGACGGTATTATTACTTTTAGTGGCCAAATTAGGGCGACTTAATAACATGGCCGAAATCACTGAACAAGCGATCGTCCATGCCCTGCAAACCTTACCAAACCGCATTGAACAAGTGTTAATGGCCGAACCTATAATCAAAAAACTTGCAGGTCACTTTGTCAATAAACACCATGCACTATTTTTAGGTCGTGGCGACGAGTACCCAATCGCCATGGAAGCGTCATTAAAATTAAAAGAGATCTCCTACATTCATGCCGAAGCTTATGCCGCTGGTGAATTAAAACATGGTCCTTTAGCGTTAATTGATGCCGATATGCCAGTAATTGTTATGGCACCGACGAATGATTTACTCGAAAAACTCAAAGCCAATATTGAAGAAGTGCGTGCCCGTGGTGGTCAACTTTATGTGTTTGCCGAGCAAGATGCAGGTTTTGTCAGTGACGATACTATGCATATTATCAATTTACCACATATTGAAGAACTCACTGCACCAATCTACTACACAGTACCGACGCAGTTGCTTGCTTACCATGTAGCTTTAATCAAAGGTACCGATGTTGATCAACCGCGCAACCTAGCAAAATCGGTAACAGTGGAGTAATTTGTTAGTTAAATGTAAGGACTTAGCCTTGAATAACAAACTTAGGCTAAGTTCTCATATTTACTCAAAAAAACACCTCGCAAAATCATTAAAACCCGCAGAATAAAATCATAATTTTGACTTAACTGCTGTCAAAATAGTGCTCTAATGGTGGCACGCTTGCGCGACATCAGATTATGTGTTGCCGCTAACAATCTTTGAATATGAACACAGTAACAGTAACAGTAACAGTAACAGTAACAGTAACAGTAACAGTAACAGTAACAGTAACAGTAACAGTATGAAACCCTTTTATTATTAAGATAACAACGAATATGATAATTTTGCCGACTTATGTACTAATATCTGCGAAAATTTTATCGATAAAAAGAGACGACTTAGAGACTTAGAGACTTAGAGACTTAGAGACTTAGAGATTTGATGGTAAACCAAGCATATTGTCAACCACTAACCTAAACCATTAGTGGCTATACATCGATAGTATTTGATGATTTGCTAGTATAAAAATTTGAATTTACTTAATAGCAATCCAATCAATTTAAGTAACGCATTGTTTTTTAATATGTTTTTAATGATTTGTCTAGTACTATGCATTTGTTTATTTTTTGCCGAAAATTAAAAATAAAATAACCGCAATGAATAGTAATATTATATGGAAGAAAAGAAACATTTGATAACTGCTAATACCAGTTCTATTAGCCATAGCAGCTAACACCGGTGAAAAAAATGCGGTACTGATAATATTAATACCGAATATAGTAGTAGAAATAGTCGGTTGTTTAACAAAAGTAATTAACGCCAATAAACTACATAACATAGCTAAAAGTAAACCTAAAAGTGGAATAAAAACAGATATTATGGCTAAAATTAATCCAAAAATTGAGAGAGCTTTCATTTTACCTCTAACTAATATAATGATTTTTCATCGAATCCATTAAATGAAATATGACAAAACTGGTTTGCATCTATAGCAAGCGCATAATAACAAATTTTCATCCGAGATAAAACTATTCTTAATAATTTCAATAAAATACTGATAATGCATCAATAAATTATCATATTTACCTTTACTTTACTCTGATAGCCATTAATTCCATTCACTCACACAACGGCCAATGCCCCATTCTTGTAGTTACTCAAGGCAAAAGTGTGATCTAAATCACAAAATCAGAAAATACCCCGCTTTTAACAGTGTGACATTCGTCACATTTTTTGATTATTTTTGATGAATCTACTAACTAAATACTTCTAAAATAGCTGCATAATGATTATGTCAATCAATAAGGAAAGATTAATATGACAACATCAAACATTAAACTAAAAGTCCAAAATTTTGGGCGGTTTTTAAGCAACATGGTGATGCCCAATATTGGGGCATTTATTGCTTGGGGCTTTATAACCGCTATTTTCATTCCTACCGGATGGTATCCAAACGAAACTGTAGCAAAATTAGTAGATCCAATGATCACCTATTTACTACCAATATTAATCGGTTATACCGGTGGTAAGCTTGTTCACGGTGAACGCGGAGCCGTTGTGGGAGCAATTACCACTATGGGCGTCGTTGTTGGTTCAACCATTCCAATGTTCTTAGGTGCCATGATAGTCGGTCCTCTTGGTGGTTGGGTAATTAAGCAATTCGATAAAGCGGTTGACGGTAAAATCAAAAGTGGTTTTGAAATGTTAGTGAATAACTTTTCTGCTGGCATTATTGGTATGTTACTCGCTTTATTATCATTCTTTGCTATAGGTCCTTCAGTTGTTGTTGCCTCAAATGTACTGGCTAGTGGTGTTGACTACATGGTTCAACATAATTTACTACCATTAACTTCCATTATTGTTGAACCGGCAAAAATCCTATTTTTAAATAATGCAATTAACCACGGCGTATTTTCACCGTTAGGTATTCAACAAGCTGCTGAACATGCGCAATCAATCTTCTTTTTAATTGAAGCAAACCCTGGTCCTGGGTTAGGGTTATTACTTGCTTATATGTTTTTTGGTAAAGGAGCGGCCAAAGGATCAGCCAGTGGTGCGGCAATTATTCACTTCTTTGGTGGTATTCACGAAATTTACTTCCCATATGTACTAATGAACCCTCGTTTAATTATTGCTATGATTTGCGGTGGGATGACTGGCGTATTTACATTGACTATTTTTGGTGCGGGTTTGAGTTCGCCGGCCTCACCGGGTTCTATCATTGCCGTACTTGCCGTAACCCCAAAAAATTCACTTCTTGGAGTAAGCGCATCCGTCATCGCGGCAGCAGCAGTGACTTTCATTATTTCTGCGATTTTATTAAAAACAACTAAAAATGCTGATAAAAGCTTTGAAGATGCCAAATCTGATGTTTCTAACATGAAAAACGAAGCTAAAGGAGTGATCAACGGTAAACTAGACCTTGCTAACGTGAAAAAAATTATCGTTGCTTGTGATGCCGGCATGGGTTCAAGTGCGATGGGCGCCGGTGTACTACGTAAAAAAATAGAAGATACCCATTTAGATATTAACGTGACCAACCTAGCGATTAATAATTTACCAACAGATGCGGATATCATCATCACCCACAAAGACTTAACGGCACGTGCTAAACAATATGCACCTAACGCTTATCATATTTCATTAACTAACTTTTTAGATAGTGATTTATATAATCAATTGGTGAATGATTTAATCAAGGCAAGAGGTCAAGAGATCGCGCCAACTACGCAATCAAAAACAGACAGCCAACAACCGTTATTCAAATTGAATGAAACAAATATCTTTTTAGGTCTAACCGCACAAACTAAAGAAGAAGCTATTCGCTTTGCTGGTCAAAAATTGGTTGAAAAAGGTTATGTGAAACCGACTTATGTCGAAGCCATGTTAGAACGTGAACGTCTGACTTCAACTTACTTAGGCGAATCAATTGCAGTTCCACATGGCACAATTGAGGCTAAGGATGATGTCATTAATACCGGTATCGTATTTTGCCAATACCCAGCAGGTATACAATTTGGTGAAGAGGAGCAAGACAAAGCTAAAATTGTAATTGGTATTGCCGCTCGCAACAATGAACATCTTGATGTTATCGCCAAATTAACCAATGCACTTGATGACGAAAAGATTATTGCTAAACTGGCTACCACTAATAATATTCAAGAAGTTTTAGCAATATTAAGCTAACACAACTTAACTACTTCCTAGTTAGCTAGGAAGTAGTCTAACACATTAAAAATGATTTGAGATTAAGGGTTTTATTATGCAAGCATTACATTTTGGCGCCGGCAATATCGGGCGTGGTTTTATTGGTAAACTATTATCTGATGCCGGTGTCCATGTTACTTTCGCTGATGTTAATCAACAAGTGATTGATGAACTGGCGAGTCGTCATCAATATCCAGTCAATGTGGTGGGTGAACAATCGGTTTGCGAAATTGTTAAGAATGTTGATGCCATCAACAGTACCTCACCTAAAGTCAGTGATTACATTGCCAAGGTCGATCTGGTTACAACTGCGGTGGGTCCTCAAATTTTAGCTCGTATTGCGCAGAGTGTTGCACAAGGTATTATCGCCCGCCATGCATCAGGTAACAATGCTCCACTCAATATTATTGCTTGTGAAAACATGGTGCGCGGCACCAGCCAGTTTAAACAAGAAATTGTTAAATATTTACCTGATGATCTACATCAATGGGTTAATGAGCATATTGGCTTTGTTGATTCAGCCGTGGATCGTATCGTACCGCCAGCAACGTCTAAAACAGGTGATATTTTAGAGGTGACAGTTGAAACTTTCTCGGAATGGATTGTCGATAAAACCCAATTTATTGGTGAAATCCCGCAAATCAAAGGTATGGAGCCTGTTGATAACCTAATGGCCTTTGTGGAGCGTAAATTATTTACCCTAAATACTGGACATGCTATTACAGCCTATTTAGGTTTTTACAACAATATTGCTACCATCCGTGATGCGATCTTAAATGATAAAATTCGTAAAATTGTTCGTGGCGCTATGGAAGAAAGTGGTCAAGTACTAATCAAACGCTATCATTTTGATCCTGTCAAACATCAAGCATATATTGAAAAAATCTTAAGCCGTTTTGAAAATCCTTATCTCCACGATGATACCGCCCGAGTAGGTCGTCAACCCCTACGCAAATTAGGCCGGGGCGATCGTTTAATTAAACCATTGTTGGGCACCTTTGAATATCAACTTGGTAACCAAAATTTACTTATTGGTATTGCTGCAGCGCTTAACTATCGCAATAATGACGACGAACAAGCTATCGATTTAGCAAATCAAATTGCTAACAGCAGCTTAAAACAAGCATTTTGTAATATTTCTGAAATCGAAAGTGATAATCCAGTTGTTAGCCAAATAGAACAACTTTATACTGCTATGCAAAATCATCAATTTTAAGTGACAATGCCAAAGCAGACATTAGCAGAAGATACCATACTGGAAAAACTCAATCAGCAAGCTGATATCCACGGCTTGCTGAAGGTTGCTATCAAACTAATTAATGACAGCGTAAATCAACTAATTCTAAAAGTTTTTCGTAAAGAGCCTCATGCCATCAAGTTTGTCATTCCATCATTAGTGGGCAAAAACGGCCCACTTAATGACACCTCGGTCTGCTTAAAATTACTCTATGCGCTAGGAATTATTACCCGTGAGGATTATGAAGATATTGAATTGTTAATGGCAATTTTAGACGAGCTTGAACAAGACGATAAAAATTACACCTATCTGGATGACGAAATTTTAGGACCTATCAGCTTATTGCATGATATGATACTCCCGCCTAACTGGAATTATCCTCCAAATAACCTTCAAGAAAATGGTATTGTTGATACTTTAAAATCGTCAATGTATCAAAACCGTTATCAACAGATGATCCGCTCGGCATTAATTATCGCCATCACGGACTTAACCTTACGAATTGTGAATAAACAGGAAATTGATTATTTTCCCGAATAGTCTTAGTTATTGATAAACTAATATCGCTATTAATTTCTACTAAAATTAATATGGTGGATAATGGATATCCGGAAATTTAAGAAAATACTAAAGAACTTAAAAGCTCTCTTTTCAACTTTCTTGCAAAATTTTCAACGCATTTTGCTAATATGATGATATTTGCCTATCTCTTGAATGCTAATTTTATCAAAATATATTTGTACATTTTTCCTTCTTGCGGTGATAGCTAGTTACCGTTATTATCTATGACTTATGATTCTCGAGGTTAAAATATAAGTAATAAGATAATAATTTATACCAAATAACAATCATATCAATAATAAATCAAAGATAAGTTTTATGATTTTTACTCATTGCAATAGTGGATTTTAAAATCCCCAAATAACTTTCAAGGAATAATAATGGCTAGAAAAAAAAATTCTGATGCTGGTGGCGCGTTATTAATTATATTGTTATGTATTGCCGCAATTTTAATTTTATCGCCTTTAGTAATTATCTTTTATGGTATTTATACTTCATTTAAAATAAATAAATATCAACCAAAACCTAAAAGTATTTCTGACTTTTGGTTAGATCCATCAGAAAAACAACAATTTAAAACTACTCTTCATAATTTACTCATTATTAATAATAAGATAGACGAAGCTCATTTAATGGCTGCAGAACATAATATATCAATAAATAAGGATGGTTCTTATAGTAAACGGAGCAATAAAGGTAAAGAAATATGCGCTATAATAGATAAATATACACCAATGAAAATTATATCTGAACAAGAGATCATTTCCTTACAACAAAAACCTTATCGTTCATGGGAGAGTTACACCGAACTTTTATCCCAGTTAAAAAGCTGTTATATTTCAATGATATCATGGATAATTGGTTTTATTGTTATATGTTACTATTATCAACTTGATTCGTTTATGACATTTAAAAATTACGTAACATTTAATTCATCTCATCACATGATATTCATTATTTCTGGTGTTATATCAATCGTTGTCTTTTTTATTTGCAACATATTGATAAAGCATAGAATTATTATTCCGCCCAAACCTCCTATTGTTAGTATTGAAAACTTAGATGACTATTAACAAACTTTTTATTTTTAGTTGATCGCCAAAGGTTTTAAAATTGCCAGAATGATAGTAATTATCAAGTTTGAATCTATCTATCTCATTTAAAATGGTATGTAATAAAAGCGAGAAAGAAACAAGTAACAGATTAATCTTATCTCGCTTATCATTTTAAGTGTTTTAAGATTTAAATTTATCAAGTGAAAATGTCAAATTCGCGATATAACATAAATTTATCAAAAAATTGATTTAATGATTGTTTGATTTCTTCCTGCAATAAAACTATTCGTCATTTTTTTATATTGTTTATTTTTTATTTGATTACATATTGTTTAAGGTGATCATTTCCCACCATTGCAATTAGTCGGTATAATGCCAGCAATTTTATTGTTAAGTGGATTATGCATGAAAACGCTATTTGCCAGCACCTCTCGCGGGCTTGAAGAGTTATTAAAAAAAGAGTTAGAAAATATTGGCGCGATAAATTGTAAAGTGTCGCAAGGTGGTGTCTACTTTGACGCTGATCAATCAACCATGTACCAATCATTATTATGGTCTCGTTTGGCTTCTCGGATTCTATTGCCGATTGCTGAGTTTGATATCTATAGTGACTTAGATCTCTATTCATGTGTGATGAATATCAAATGGAGCGATATTTTTGCGGTCGATAACTCATTTATTATCAACTTTGTTGGCGTTAATGACTTTATTCGCAATAGCCAATATGGAGCATTAAAGATCAAAGATGCAATTGTTGACCATTTTATGCGTCAAACCAATCAACGCCCAAATGTTGCCAAACAAAATCCAGATATTCGTTTACATGCTTATCTCAACAAAAATCGAGTTACCTTATCGTTAGATTTAAGTGGTGAAAGCCTACATCAACGTGGTTATCGTCAACAAACAGGTCAAGCGCCATTAAAAGAGAACTTAGCTGCAGCAATTATTCGCCGCTCTGGCTGGCAAACAGATGAACCTCTTATCGATCCAATGTGTGGTTCAGGAACCTTACTAATTGAAGCTGCAATGATGGCCTCTAATATTCCACCTGGACTTCTACGTAAACAGTGGGGATTTTTTGCTTGGCAAGGATTCAACCCAACACTTTGGAATGAGTTGTTATTTACCGCCAAGCACAATGTAAAAAAAGCGACAACGCCTTTCATTGGTTATGACAATAACCCTGCGGTGTTAGAGCGCGCCAAGCAAAATGCTATCCAAGCTGGAGTTGGTGACTTAATTACTTTTGCTGTGCAGGATGTGACTCAATTAACTAATCCATTTGAGCACCAGATACATGGTATGATCATCAGCAATCCGCCTTATGGTGAACGATTGGAAAGTGAACCTGCATTGGTTGCCCTGCACTCTGCACTTGGTCGTCAAATTAAGCAACAATTTGCTGGATGGCGACTATCGCTATTTAGTGGCGCTCCACAACTGTTAGATTGTTTGCAAATGCGAGCCGACAAACAGTTCAAAGCTAAAAATGGCCCTTTAGATTGCGTACAAAAAAATTATACCATTGCTGATCGTCAAGTCGATAAGCCGGTTACATCCCCCAATTTACCCGCTGCCGATTTTGCCAATCGCCTACGTAAAAATTGCCAAAGATTTGCAAAATGGGCTAGCCAAGAACAACTTGAATGTTATCGCCTTTACGATGCAGATTTACCTGAATATAACGTGGCTATCGATCGTTATAAAGACAAAATTGTGATACAAGAATATGCCGCACCAAAAAATATTGATCCACAAAAAACTCGACAACGACTATTTGATATTATTAATGCCACTATGTCAGTACTGGAGTTAACTGCCGACCAATTGGTACTAAAAACTCGTGAAAAGCAAAAAGGTAAACAACAATATCAAAAACTTGGGCAAAAACAGGATTACTTCTTAGTCCATGAATATCCTATTAACCAGCAAAAAACGCAGTTTTGGGTTAATGTGGTCGATTATTTAGATACTGGTTTATTTTTGGATCACCGTCTAGCCAGAAAAATGATCGGCCAGATGAGCGCGGGTAAAGACTTTTTAAATCTATTTGCCTACACAGGTAGCGCAACCGTTTATGCCGGTCTTGGTGGCGCAAAATCAACCACGACCGTTGATATGTCACGCACCTATTTAGAGTGGGCTGATCGTAATTTAAAACAAAATGGTTTAACCGGAAAAAAACATCGATTGATACAAGCCGACTGCTTGCTCTATTTATCGCAGGCGGATGAACAGTTTGATCTGATTTTTATCGATCCTCCAACATTTTCCAACTCTAAACGGATGAACGATACCTTTGATGTTCAGCGTGATCATCTAAAATTAATGAGTGATTTAAAACGCTTACTTAGACCAAATGGAGTAATAGTATTTTCAAACAATAAACGAGGCTTCAAAATGGATGCCGATGGTATGCAAAAACTAGGGCTAACATTTAAAGATATCACCGATAAAACTCTATCGCTTGATTTTAAACGCAATAAACAGATCCACTGCTGTTTTATCGTTAAACATCAAGCATAAAATACCGCCGCAAGGCGGTAAATTCTTCCATCTTCAAAAATAATTCAATCAAATTTATCTTAGCAATTAGCTATTCTGTTTGTTTTAATTCATTTAAATGGCAAAATAGTTAAATAACTAATGAACTATTAAACTATAAACTTAAACAAATTTTATACCATATAGCCTAATAGATTAAAAAATCCAAATTAAGGAAATTATTTTGCCCAATATAGCCAAGCAGGAAGTTGACAATATGCAAGAAAGAAAGGTTAATTCATCAGCTATCATTATTTTAACTTCTTTAGGATTTTTCATGTCAATGATCGATTCAATGATAGTTACCACAGCCACTACCGCCATAAGGCATGATTTTCAAATATCGGTAAATGTATTACAGTGGTTGTTGAACATTTATAATATAACCATAGCGGCATTACTACTGGTTGGTGTATCACTGGGCGAAAAAATAGGCAGAAAAAAAGTCTATCTGATTGGTATTGCCATTTTCACTATTGCTTCTATATTTTGTGCTTTATCGACTAGTATTACCTTATTAATTATATCTCGAATGATACAGGCTGTTGGTGCTTGTGTTATGACGCCAATGTCCATGGCAATTCTAACGCATTCGTTACCCGTTGATATACGCGGAAAAGCTTTAGGAATATGGAGTGGGATTGGTGGTTTAGCACTAATTGTTGGGCCAGTTTTAGGTGGATTTATTGTCGCAACTTTATCATGGCAATGGATATTTTGGATTAATTTGCCTATTGGAATAATAACAATCTATTTTGCTCATAATTTATTACCTGAAAGTAAAGGTAAGGATGATAAGTTGAACTTTACTGATATTCTGTTTATTGCCATCTCTTCCGCCGGGATAATATGGTCATTATCCACCATAACCACAAATACCACACATGTTATAACGATTATTACCGGATTATCTAGCCTCGCACTAGCTATTTTATTTATTGTTAGGCAAAAAATAAGTTCTACCCCTATGATTCCTTTAAGACTATTTCGCACCAAGGTATTCACTAATGGTAACATTGCAACTTTTTTATTATATGCCTCGATGTTTGGCGTGTTATTCTTTTTGCCACAATTTTTTTTAGTACTAGAAAACGTTAATCCACTCGTGGCAGGATTACAATTATTACCTTGGACAGCAACATTAGTCGTTATCGCACCTTTTGCAGGCAGCGCTGTAGATAGATTTGGCGAAAAGATTATTGCAACATTAGGATTATTCTTACAGGGGATCGGTTATCTATTAATTATTTTTTTATTTAATGCAACTGGTTCATATATAGCAATGGCAATACCATTAATGATCGCTGGTATGGGACTTTCGATGGCAGGACCGGCTCTGCAAAAAGCGGTGTTAAGCGCTGTCGAACCAATATATTTAGGGAAAGCATCTGGAATATACAATATATTTCGCTTATTTGGTGGCGCAATAGGTACCACAATATGCGTAATTGTATTCAATATTTTCGGCGGAACCACTAATTCAACAGCTTTTGCCGAAGGATTTGATGCCGTTATTATTACGGCTGGTCTGATATCATTATTTGGAATAGTTTTTTCAATAAGGTTAACAACAAGGGATAAAAAATAATATTTGATAAAATCAAAGCGATAAATTCAACAATAAATCAATATTTGAGTATTTTAAAGATTATCAAAAAACCCGGTAACATATTTATCAAATGTTGATTTATTAAGCCATACATATTTTTCCCTAGCACTCTTTCTTACGTTAATTAATTCTGCTTGTTGTAATAACCTAAAATGATAAGTTCCTGAAGGTTTACTAATACCAACTGCTTGACCAATTTCACCACAGATAACCTCTGTTCCTATCCTTTTTAAATATTTAATGATTTCTATTCTAACCGGATCAGATAATGCTTTGAAAATAAGCACCATTTTTTCATTAAATTGGTTATCAATTATACTATTCTTCATCATATTTACAGAGGTTAATTATAATTAAACATGATTATAACATGTGGTGAATTTATTCACCTAAAAAGTAGTAACGACTTAGAAACAGGCCTGATATTTGATAAGCTGAAACAGATCGTTATATTAATACCAAACAATGAGTTAAGTTGATCATGCTGTCACTGTGCTAGTAAAAAGCACCGTGCGGATAAATTTTCTGGCATAAATTTGATATTTTTTCAAACAAGCCTGAATAACATAACCAATTAAAATAATTATATATTTATTGGATTTTCATCTGAAATTTTTGTTTCGCAATCTTTTACTGTGAAAACTCCATTAAACAAAATAAATCCGCCGCTATTAGGGCGGATAGTTCACGCATTACTACGTCATAAAATCACTTTAGCTCACCCACTTCGCCAGTTTGGTTGATTTTGCGAGGAGCTTTTATAGAATGAATTAACTCTATTTTTCCTTATTATGCCGTGCCAATCCAAAAATTAAGAAATAAGATTTAAGGATAGACGCAAAGCCCATTGCGCGGGGACACTAGGCCCATTGTAACCGCGTTACCAACAAGCGAGCCTACGATAAATCCTTCACTTGTCCAGTAATAGTTACCCCTCACTCCGCGGATACCATTGAAGTCGTAGAAACTCATGTCGCCCCATTCTGCAAAGAACCCGGCTCCTATGTGACGCTGGTATACATTATTTGGTGATGCAGGTGTAGCACCGACAGCACCTTGACATCGATCAGAAATAGCTCCCTGACAAGATGCATTAGTTAAATCCTTTACTTTAGGCACATGATACCTAATATTAGCACACCAAGGCGCTAAGCTAAAATAAGTAAACTCTTTAATACCACGTTTGACGAACCACTGCTTTAACACAAAACCATACTTAACGACCTCGTTACCATAACTATCACGACCGACTAATTCAAAGGTCTGCGGCAATGTAGGACTACCTATATTGCCTAAACTACTTGGCTCATCTGAATTCACTTGGGCATCGGTGGCTACTGGCCCCTCTAATACAACACGAACGGTTGTGCCAGAGTCATTTGGCGTCATAATCGCCTTAATATCACCATTAGGTGAAACTGTTTGCCAATTTAACGGACCACTTCCTCCTATATCTAAATCAAAAAATAGACTATGAGCTCCGGTAGTAGGAAAATTTAAATGATAAGATGAAACATTGGTAGACTGTGGAATAAAACCTTTATTTTCGTTCCACATTGTAACTGGACCACGAAAATCAACGCCTTGAGCCCATGGATCAGGTTCGTCATTTCCACCATGTTTTATGCTAGGCTTAGCAAAACAGACCATTGGTGATGTTTTAGGTTTAACATAATAGGTCGCATTACTTGCATTAAAACTACTTTCATCAGGAACCCCGTAATGCGTAGTTAAAGAACCTACGGTACTCGATAAAACTAATTTATATGGTGAATTACAAATATTTAATATTTCACTACGAGCGACAGGTTGATCATTTTTATCAAAAATAGCTAAACTTAAACTTCCTGTTACGGTTATACCATCAGGTCCCTGACCATCACCATCATCATCCCTCCAATAGTTATATGGTGGGCCGATAAGTGCCTTTAAATCGATCTCATTAGTATCAATTGGCACAAACATACCAATATCAGCTAAACTCTGGTCAGCGATGGGTAATTCAATTGGATTAGCAAAAGTTGAATTATTGCTTTCAGGGGTAATTTCATCACCATTTGAAAGGGTTATCCCGAGCAGACCGTCGGCATTTGTGGCTCGTGTACGACCGCCATCGAAGGTTAAATATGGCGCATTACCATGAATAATATTCGAAGTTTTAGACGTTAACGCGTAGCTAGTATAGGAAGTTATTAGCAACAAGCTAAACGGTAATCCTAAAAAGATCTGCCGGGATAAAAAGGGTTGAAGAAAGGATTGCGCAAAATTTCGCGAATTTATGTATAACTTCGATAAAAAATAAATTATGGTGAAAAATAAACGTTGAGAACTTAACTTTGACGAAATTAAATTATAGGTTGTACATGTTGCGTGTTGCGTGTTGCGTGTTGAAAATTATAATGCATTTCGACGTTCCTGTCAATTAGACCTTTGATTTATTTTAAATTTGATGCTAATTATTTAGATATTTTCGTTTGCATTAAACGATGCGAAAAGTATAGTGACTGAAAAAACACGATGCAATATTTTTTTACGTTTAATTGTTAACTTTCGTAAAGAGAAGTAAAAAAATATAAAAAATAGATTACTAAATGTTTATTCTAATAGTAAAAACCATTTTGCATATACTTATAAGTTATAGCGTATTAACGAGGAAAACTTTCGTTTTAGTAGTTAAAATTAGCGGTTATTATTGGGGATGGGTAGTCGATTTTTTAGACGCGCTGTTAACAGCAAAAAGTACATTCTGCAACTTTTTCGAGGTATTATGTAATTATATATTTTAAAACAATTTTTAATAAGTTAACCGATTAGTATAATTATAAATTTTAATAAATTTACAGCCGAATAAAAACTATTTCTCAAATTTTTTACGCCATTGAGCTTATTCCTCAAAAATAAACCCGCCCCAGTTGGGGGGATAATTAACTCGTTGTTACACCGCAAAATCGCTTTAACTTGTCACATCGTCAAAGTCATTGCCTTTTCAAAGCTACTATTCCCTAGCGAACTAATTATATTTTAACCTTCTATGCTTCCCTAGCCAGAACTAAAAAATAGGATTTAAGGATAGACACAAAGTCCGCTACCTATGCCGTCAAGGCTATTACCACCAATGTGACCATCATTTGAGCCAACGACAAAAACGATACCATGCATCGTATCAATCGTCCAATATCCGGCACCAGGGGCCCCACTGGCATTAAAGTTGGCGCCAGTATAGTCGTACATATAACCCCACTCCGTAAAAAGCCCTGCTCCAATGTGGCGTCGATAAAAATCATTAGGTGATGAAGGTGTAGCACCGACTGAACCTTCACAGAGAGGACTCGAATTAACTCCTTGACAGGAAGCGTTAGTTAAATCCTTTACATTAGGTATACGGTATCCAATATTACTACACCAAGATGATGTGCTAGATAAACTGTAATAAGAAATACCACGGTTGACAAACCATTGCTTTAACTGAAAACCATATTTTACGACAGCTTCACCACTACTATTTCGACCAACTAACTCAAATGTCTGAGGTAATGTCGGATTGGGTATACTTCCTAAACTTCTTGGATTATCAGTGCTCCATTGCAAAGGTTTGGCTACAGGCCCCTTCAAAAGAACGCGGACACTTGTACCAGAGTCATTAGGTGTCATAATCGCAGTAATATCACCATTAGGTGAAACTGGCTCCCAATTTAGTCGACCAATTCCACCTATATCTAAATAAAAATCCAATCCATCAGCGCCAGTAGTTGGGAAGTTTAAACCATATGAAGAAGGCAAAAATGATTGTGTAAGAAAACCTTTATTAGAATCCCATATGGAAGCAGGGCCAGCATAATCATCCATATTTAAATATAAATTTGGTTTAGCAAAGCAGACAGTAGCTTTTGTTCGAGGATTGATAAAATAAGTAACATTACTGGGACTAAAACTACTGCTTTTAGGTAAACCATAAAGAGTTGTTAATGAACCTGTTGTACTCGATAAAACTAATTTATATGGTGCTTTACAAATATCTAATATCTCGTTACGAGCGACAGATTGATTATTTTTATCAAAGATAGTTAAACTCAAACTTCCTGTAACAGTTATACCATCAAATCCCTGACCATCACCGTCATCATCACCCCAATAATTAAATGGTTGACCGATAAGAACATTTAAACCAATTTCGTTAGTATCAGTTGGTACCATCATATCAATATCTGTAAAACGCTGATAATCCTCAGGCAATTTAATAGGAGTTGATGGACTTGAATTATTCGTTGTTGGTGTATATTTAGTACCATCTGATAAGCTTATCCAAAGAAGCCCATCAGTATCAGTCACTCGAGTTTGACCACCATCAAACGTTAAATATGGCGCATTACCATGTATAGGATTTGATGTTTTAGTCGTTAATGCGTGGCTGGTATAGGAAGTTATTAGCAACAAGCTAAACGATAATCCTAAAAAGATCTGCTGGGATAAAAAGGATCGCGCAAAATTTCGCGAATTTATGTATAACTTCGATAAAAAATAAATTATGGTGAAAAATAAACGTTGAGAACTTAACTTTGACGAAATTAAATTATAGGTTGTACATGTTGCGTGTTGCGTGTTGAAAATTATAATGCATTTCGACGTTCCTGTCAATTAGACCTTTGATTTATTTTAAATTTAATGCTAATTATTTAAATATTTATCGTTTGCATTAAACGATGCAAAAAGTATAGTGACTGAAAAAACTCTATGCAATATTTTTTTACATTTAATTGTTAACTTTCGTAAAGAGAAACAAAAAAGATATAGAAATAGATTACTTAATATTTATTCTAATTGGAGATAGCTTTTTACATATCCTTATAAATTTTAGTCTTTTGAGGATGAAAAAATTTGTTTTAGTAGTTGAAATTAGTGGTTATTAAGAACGAGATTTTGATTTTTTAAGCACGTTATTAACAGCAAAAAGTGTATTACTAAAGTTTTTAGCAGTATAGTGTAATCATTTAGATTTAATGAAGTTTTAATAATTTAACCAATTAGCATAATTATAAACTTTAATAAATTGATGCCCACAAAAAGACCTTTTCTCAATTTTTTCCTGACCTTAAGTGGGCAAATATTAACTTAATCGCAATAATTAGCTAGTTCAACAAGGTTTCCATCCGGGTCTCTTAGATAAAGACTTTTGATATTACCTTTAGCACCGTGTCGATCAACGATCCCTTCAACAATCGGATAACCTTTTTTTATAATCTCTTTTTTTACGTTCTCAATATCGTCTTCAACTATTAAACAAAAATCTTGGCTACCATATTCTGGATGTAGGGCTGCTGGCTGAAATTCACCTTTTTTGGCATGAATATTAATCTTTTGGTTTCCAAAAACAAAAGCATGACGTCCGTTGCGTTCGACATGTTTCAATCCTAAAATATCTTGATAAAAGGCAATGCTTTTAGTGAGATCATGACTAGTAATGACAAAATGATCGATATTTTTAATTTTCATCAGTATTTATCCTCTCTATCTAATCTAAAAAAGAGTATATATTGAAACTATATTGATTATTTGACTTGCAATAGTTTTATGGATTAAATAATTATTATTCAACTTAATATATAAATTAACAAATTGATCAAACAAAACAAAATTTTTGAATGTTGTCTAGAGCTGTTTCTGATAAAAGAATATTAGTATCAATCCTGATATAAACTCTGAATAATTGTTCAGCATTTTCTTCAGATAATGTATACAGAAATGAGGTCTACTCTGTTTATTATCCCTGATAGTTAAATCAAAATATTTTTTTATTATCTGGTTGTGACAATTTTTCAAAACAATTTCAGTAATACCATCTCTATCAAACTTCATTATTATAATATTATTACGAGTAGGTATACCCTATTTTATTGGCATACTAAAAAGGAGCAAAAAATACTTAAATTGTTTTTATTTATTCTATTTATCCACCATAATAGGCTCAATAGGCTCAAATTGATATTCTATTTTACCTGCTAAAAATTGATCGATTTTATCCAAAAATTCTGCAATATCTTTATCTTTACGATCTGGCGTGTTAGAGCTAAATAAATTGCTTGCCCTATTACCATAAATAGAAATCTTATAACCTGGCCCATCGTACTCTTGCATATTATAATATTCATCATCTCTATCTCTTAAATATCTTTCAGGGATTAATTGAAAAAGATTATGATGACCGGTGTATTTACTGTCAGGTCCATTAGCTGTGCAGCTACTAACATTATCGTTTTGGACACAAGTTAATGTTGCTTATTTAACAATATAGTTTTCAGTGATTTTAAAGCGCATTCTTCAAACCTGAGCTTCTGGTGTTGAATTATAAATAATTATTACTGCATTATAAGTATTAAATATTTTTGCATTAACAACAAAACTTAAAATAAAGAATAACCACCCCAAAAATACCTTTTTTCATCATTATAACTCTCAGCAACCGAGGTACTCCATATATTACAATGACCATCTGCGAAACAGGCTTCTATTTTGTTTTCATTTTTGATGATAATTATATTAAAATATATTAATCAATTTGTTAGGTGATAAAATAATTTATAAACGCATCTATAATTAATATTAATAATAAACACAACTTATAGTAGATTGTATTGATATGAATTTTAGGTTATTTATTAAGAGTATTAAACGACAAATTATTAACGAGGAGTTATTTGCTCCTCGTTATAGTTTAGAGAATAAATTTAGACACTAGCGAACGACTAACACTGATGTTTTTGCACCTCGCACCACACCAGAGGCATTTGATCCCAATAAATGGGTAGAGATATTAGGGCGCCTTGAACCAATGATGATCAAATCTGGCTCAATCTCTTCGGCTAAACGTAAAATTTCATCTCTTGGGTTACCAAAAGTAATGGAAAAAGATAAATTTTCCCGCGGTAAATTAATCGAATCAATTAAGCTATTTAACCACTGTTCCGTTTGTATTGTCGCTTGATCTTTAAACTCATCAAAACCAAATGAGTAGGCATTCACAATAGCTGATGCAACCGGTAAGGTATGAAAGAAGATAACTTGCGCATTGGATAATTTTGCTAAACACTCAACATGAGGGATGACTTTTTGAGTTAATGCATCTTCAAGCACATCAATTGGTACTAATATTTTTTTGTACATAACACCTCCACACAATATTAAAATTTGGCTTTATCATTCTAACTAATAAAGACCAATGCTATTGGTTTAGTATGATACTAATTTCACATTAAATCCAATATTAATATCCTAACGCTAATTTAAAAGATTGAAATATTTTTTTTGCAAAATCATGACGGAAATCAACTATGGCAAATATTATTTTTGACAATGACAGCAAACCAACTATAGAACCCGCGACGCTATTATCGCGTCGTTATTGGTTAGGAGAACGTAGACCAATAGATGAAATATCTCGTTTTCAAGTAATATCAGATAATACTAATTTAACCGTTAGTGCATGAAGTGGATCGAAGCTAATCACTATTGCTCGCTGTTTAAATAACTTCGTTTTAAGTAACTTCGTTTACATAACTTATTTAACTGATTTGGCAGTTGACGAGGGTTATCAAATTAGATATTGGTAAGCAATTGATAAAAACTATCGAAAAGCATATTGATAATCGCTGGGCGATTGGCTTACTTGCAGCACCACAGACAGTTGATTATTACGCTCATATCGGTTTTAATGCTCATCTTTCCGCATGGATTTTAAGAGAACAGTTAAAATGAGAATTATTCTAGCCTCGACATCACTATCACGTAAAAAAGTACTGGATAAATTAGCTATTCCTTTTGAATGTGTGCCACCAATTTGTGATGAAACACCTCTTGCAAATGAGAGTGCAGAGCAGTTAGTGGTGCGATTAGCTAATGCTAAAGCACAGTCATTAGTGGCAAGCTATCCTGATAGTTTAATTATTGGTTCCGACCAAGTGGGTGTTTTGGATGGGCAGATTGTTTGTAAACCACATACCATTGAAAATGCTAAGCAACAATTAAAACACAGCAGTGGCAAAGCGTTTTATTTTTATACGGGAATGACGGTGCTTAATACTCGTAGCGGTCAATCGCAAACAATTTGTGAACCATTTAAGGTCACTTTTCGCCAATTAACTGATGCGGAAATTGAAGCTTATATCGCTAAAGAGATGCCATTACAATGTGCTGGCAGTTTTAAATGTGATGAGTTAGGCATTACGCTGTTTGATAAACTCGAAGGTGACGATATTAATTCGTTAGTCGGATTACCATTGATAAAGTTAAATAAAATCATGATTGATATGGGCTGTAATCCATTATTGTTATAATTACTCAAGATATCATTAGTGCAAACTAATCGATTAATCGACCTGAGGACATTTTTAGCGTTCTTTGGCTATAACCTGCTACATCATTATCATGGGTAACAATTAGTAGCCCTGTGCCTTGTTGGTGAATATCGGCTAATAACGCCATAATTTGTGCTGAGCTTTCTTCATCAAGATCGCTGGTTGGTTCGTCGGCAATCACCAGTTGTGGTTGGCAAATTAGCGCCCGTAAAATAGCAATTCGGCGCATTTCACCGCCCGACATATTGGCTGGGTAAGCATCCTTCAAATAACTGATTTGCGCTTTTTCAAGCAGTTGTAGCGCATAATTTAAACTCGATTGGTTTTCTCGTTTAGTTAGAGAAAACGGTAAGCGAATATTTTCCAGTGCAGTCAAGTTAGGTAATAAGCTACTACCTTGTGGAATATATCCAAGGTATTGATTACGAAATGCCGATACCTGTTTATCATCGAGTTCGAATAAATTAGTACCGTTAATGGTAACTTTACCTTGTGTTGGCGTTAATAACCCGGCAATCATATTAAGTAGTGTGGTTTTACCACTGCCTGATTTTCCCATAATACTGATAAAGTCGTTTTGAGCCATTGAAAAACTGATATTATTTACCGCCGAGAATTGTTGCGTTGCGCGTTTATAATCTTTACGAAGGTTTTTGACTTCCAATAACATTATTCACCCTCTCTTAATGTTTGATAAGTATCAAATTTGGTCAATGATAATGCCGAATAGATACTTGACAGCGGACCAATAATTAACGTCAGCAAAAATACCAATAATGCATAAATTAAGCCATCTGTTATGGAAATATTTACGCATGGCAAGCCAATTGACTGGCAAATTAATAAGCTAAAAGCATAAATTAAGACGCCGGCAATCACAATGCCCACAATACCACCTAAGGCGCTAATAATCAGTGATTCTCGCAGTAACATTTTAACCAAATCACTACGCGAAGCCCCTAAAATACGTAATAAGCTAATTTCGCGTTTACGTTCATTAAGTGAGGAAGAAAATATCACAAAGATCACAATAATCGCTAGCAACCAAAATATTGCCGATAAGCTGTAAACAATGGTTGAAAAGCCTTTAAGCCATTTAGAAATATTACTCAACATGCCTTTAGTCATCACAAAATCAATATTGTAGTCGATGGCATATTTCGGCATCATCTGATTAACAACATCTTTAGGTTGATAATCAGGATCGACTTTAACAAAAATTGATGATACATAGTTAACAAAGTGATCAGTATCGCCCTCAATTAAATTGGCAGATTTCATCAGTGATTGTGCGGCAGGTATGGTCATAAAAACCGAAGTGTCAAACCCCATCCCTGTGCTATCCATTTTAGCGGCAATTTTAAAGGGATGATTAAAAAACTTAATTTCGTCACCCACATTTGAGGTAATTTTGCTACCCACCACAACCTGTTGGTCGGTCAAGGGTTGGCTTAACTGCGTTTGTAACCAAGGTTTGATTACAAAATCACTTTGCTGATCAAATCCAATTAGTTGTACTTTAGACGTACAGCAACCAGCACTCAATGAAGCGATAAACAGTTGAGGAGAGACAGCTTCAACCCCTTTGATTACTTTGATTCTATCAATCAAGTCTGCCTTCAGATAAAAGCTACTTGGTTCGCCACGTAATAGCGCCACCTCAAGATTTTTTTCATAACCATAAGGCACTACCAGAATATCTGCCCCTAAACGATTAGCCATGCCTGAAATCCCTAAGCTTAGGTTTTTCATTAACACACTACCACCAAATAGCGTAGCGGAAAAAAGCATAATAATAATAATCAAACAACAACTACGAAATGGTCGTCGTTGAATGTTTCGCCATGCTAAATTCGCGATAGTTATTTCTTGCATGTTTTGCTTCTCGTTATTGTCTAGTGGATATTAACGCTAGTTAATGCTATTTACTAAATGCTATTTACTAATAATAGTTACCAACGTTTAGCTTGTTTATTTAAATACCATACATTGATGATAGCAACAATCGCCAAGACCAAGGACAATAAAACCAATGCCGGTCTTGCCCCCATATTGCAACGCATCATTTCGTTACCACACACACCGATTAAAATGGTTGGAATCGCAGCAGCTAGTACTGCGGTGCAAGCTAATGCCATGCTTAATCCCATACGCACAAGTAGGGAACGACTAAATAACATCAGCACACCAATAGCGATCACTAAACTACCAATACCAATTTCCGCCCTTGATGTCCAAAAGCATTTCATAATTTTACCAGGGGTATTGTGTACATGACCATCACCAACCATTGGCGTTGCGTGCATGGTTTCCGTTGGCATTGCAGAGCTAGCCGGCATCGCTTGTACATCTGGCAGTGGGCAGACAGGTAAAATATAGAGCGGAAATAAAATAAGTAGTAAGCCGATTAACATAAACAATACTGATGTAATAATACGATTTTTCATAAATAGAGACCTTTTAATCATTAATTATTGATAATACTTGCTACTTTTCCATGTTCAAGGACCACCGTGGTTTGCGCATGTTTAGATACTTCCGGTGAATGCGTAACTACGATGATGGTGCTTCCTTCTTCGTGAAGCTGATGTAGTAAGTTCATGACCATTGCTTCATTGCTTTCATCTAAATTGCCGGTTGGCTCATCAGCTAAAATCAGTTTTGGATAGTTAATTAATGCTCTAGCGATGCAGACGCGTTGCTGTTCACCACCCGATAATTGGCGCGGTAAGTGTTTAGCTCGTGCGGCGAGCCCCACCCGTTCTAATGCCAGTAGGGCTTCTTTTTCGTCCACCATGCTGTGATAATATTGCGCCACCATCACGTTTTCTAATGCAGTTAAATAAGAGACAAGGTGGAACTGTTGGAAGATTAGGCCAATCTTATCACGGCGAATTTCTGTTAATTGTGGTAATGAAAGTTGAGTAATATCTTGTCCATCTAAAATTACCGAACCGAGTGACGGTTTATCCATACAACCGATAATATTCATTAACGTGGTTTTACCACTACCTGATGGCCCCATAATGGATAACCATTTGCCCTCTTCAACCGTTAGGTTAACTTCTGATAAGGCATGTAATGAGCCATAGATTTTAGATACATTATTCACTTCGAGCATATTCATACTTAACTATCCTATTCACCACGTAAAACTAATGCTGGTTCAACTTCAAGCGCACGTTTTACTGGAATCAAACACGCAATGATGGTTACCACCGCCGAAATAACAATCGTTGTAGGTATCAGATAAAATTCAACTACAATTGAGCGCCCAAAAACATTGGCGCTGATCACTTGAGCAAAAATCAGACCACAAATCACACCGATAACACCACCAATAATACCTAAGATCAGCCCTTCAGCTAAAAACTCTTTGGCAATACTCTTATTGGTTGCGCCGATGGCTTTTTTCAGGCCGATCTCCTTACGCCGTTCCATGACGACAGTCATCATGGTAGTGGCCACACAGATCATCGTCAAAATTAATACCACTAGCGTGACCAGATAAAGTAAAGAGGAGAGTTTACCTAGTACCGATGCTTCGGATTGCGTTACCCATTTTATAAGATGCGGTTCAACCGTAGTGGAGTGATCTTTAATGGTTTGAATATAGCGCTGTAATTCATCTTGTGTTGCCATAATACTGACTTCAACTACTTCGGCTTGATTGCGCTCTTCAAGTAGTGTTTCAAGATCGTTTAGATCAATAAAGATAAAGTTATCCTCAGCACGGCCGGTTTTGACAATACCGGTAATGGTTAACTCTTCATCAAAGCGAGAATTCTCTTTAGATTTACCTGAAATCGGCATCGTACTACCAATACTAAGTTTAGCAAATTGGGAGATATCGGTGCCGATCATAATTTCATTTGGATTTTTGGGTAGTTCGCCTTCTATTTTCCAATACGGGCTAGTTTTGCTAACCTGATCAAACTGCGTACCAACGATGGTATACGGTTGTTGATTACTGCGGATGGAATCATAACGAAACGGTGTCACACCTAATACTTTATCTGACGGTAACAGATCAACGGCTTTTTTCACCTCAGTTATTGGCATAGTGGATTGATTATTGGCCGGCATCAACAATAAGTTAGCACCATAAGAGCGAAACTCTTGCCCCATTTGTCTTGGAATATCATAGCAAAGCGTTACCATACCTAGTAGTACCGTTGCCCCAATAGCGACACCAAGTAAGGCAATAGCAATCCGAGAACGACGGCGAATTAGCGAGCTAAATAGTGTTTTTAAAATAAAGCGTTGGTTTTTATTCATCATCTGTTAGCCTCACTTACCGACCATGTAATACATCGGTTGGGCGTAAAAACATCATAATACGCAATGCAGGCAAACTACCTAACAATGTAATCAGACTTACCATAATTAATACCAATGGGACAATAATCATCTTAGGCTCAACGAATGAACCAAATACGGTTTGGCCAATAATTTGCGCAAAACCAAGACCGATAAAATAACCGACCATTCCCCCCAATAAGGCGATGATTAGTATTTCGGTAAGAATCAACATCGCCACCGAGGTATTGGTGGCGCCTAATGCTTTTAATAAGCCGATTTCAGTACTGCGTTCAATCACATTGGCGGTCACTAGGTTAGAAATTGCGAGTGCCGAACAGATTAACGATAAGATGGTTAACAATAACATTAATAGTTGAGTTTTTTGTAAGATAGATCCTTCAGATTCGGCTACCTGCATTATCGCTTTTACCCGAACATCTGGCATTAACTCCTCTAACTGATAGGCAATCGAACTGATATAAGCGGTGCAGTACCAAGTATCCCATTCGGTTCGTGATAAGCTATTAGGATCTTGCGCCGCCTTTCGGGCTAAATCATTTTCTGGCGTGGTGAGTGCACTCACTTCCACCCGTTCAACCAAACCGGCTTTGTTTGCCAAGTTTTGCGCAACTGGCAATGAAACATAAAGCTCATTATCTTCAACCCCACCACTATGGAAAATATTATTCACTGTTAGGGTGATTTTTTGGGTGGATGATGTTAACTCAATACTATCACCCAATTTGAGATTCAATTGCTTGGCAATAGTCTCACCTACCATTACACCTTGCAAATTATCATCTTTCATGGTGTTGCCTTCAATTGACCACCACGACTTCATAGCTAACATTCCGGTATCCACTTCGTCACCGGTCGGAATTGTCAAATGTTTATTAAACCAAGTTCCAACTAGCGTGACCGGTTTACCATTAACCATAACTTGGGTTGTTAAATAAGGGGCGAAATCAACAATGTTATATGCCCAGAAGATCATTTTAATCTTCACTAAATCATCTTGTCTAATATATTGAATCGCGTCTTGTTTGTCATCTAGTTGATATAACTCACTCACCAACGCCGCACCTTTGGGCACAATGTTTAAGTTAGCGCCATAGGCTTTTAATTCTTGATTAACTTTATCACCGACATCAAACATGACATTTAACATGGCGGTCGCTAGTGAAACACCCAAAGCAACGGTCAAGGCAATTAAAAATAGCTTCTTTTTTTGACGAACTAACACACTAAGTAACATTCTACGAAACATATTTTCTTCCTTTTTTCACTGTTACTTAAAACGACTCTTTTCAGCTTCAAGATGAGCTGGTCGAATAATCATATTACCATTTAAAATTTCATATTTAAGTGGTACCGGATTACAACCGCCGGAAAAACCTATCGTCGCAATATTCATCACTACATCACACAAAATACAGACAACCTGATTACCGCGTTGATAATAACCACTGGCACCACAAATATCACAAGCATCAAAACCGACACCGTAAGCATTTTCACTTTTCTTAATCACAATAAACCGAACTAATGTGCCATCAGTCGCTTGATAACCATAACGATGCAAATTGCCATCATTGACTCTATCTAACGGAATCACAATCAAACCATCGGCATTGGGTGTCACAGGTTCAGCTGGAGTTAATTCCACCCCTTTTTCAAAAATATAACGGGCACGAGTAACGGTATAAGCAGTTATGGCAATGCCAGCCATTAATAATAATGAGGTACGACGATCACGACGTAAACTTGCTTTTAATTTACGTATTTGGGCTGGATTACTGCCAACTAACGAGGTAGTTTTGGATTTGGTGTACAACAAAATACTCAGTAATAACACCAAAACCATGAAGATAAAGGTAAACAAATTGACATGCGCTAAAATAAAAATTACTAATTCCATCATCCATTTTTGTGGCGAGATGAATCGTCTCACAATCAGGATTTGTAGTAAATTAACAGCGTTTTGCGCAGTGAAGATAATAATTGCCAATGTAGTAATGGCAGTAACGAATCGAGTTGAAAATCGAGCACAAAGGCGATAGACAAACAACCCAAGCAAAACACAAACTATTAGAGCAAAACCATAACCCACCCATTTAAACAGATAGTCATTATTGAATATGGATTCCATACCAACATCAAATTCAAATGGATAGAGTAAAATATTCGGTAGGCACTGTGCGGTGATAAGACCAGTGGCAATCACCAGTAATAATGAATTAAGGAATAATGATTTTTTAAACGATAAACAGATAAGCAATGGAATGGCAATGACGCACCAACCAATAATCACACCAAGATCATAAAATTCACGAACAGCAATACCTGTATTTCGTTTTAATATTGCATAAACCAGTGCAGCCATCATCCCCAATACACAACCAGTTACAAGATGTTTTTTACTTGATTGAACAAATGCCGCACTGACTAATGCAAACATAATCACTGGTACAAAAGTGTTATCGGTAATATTGATAAGATATTGGAGCATAATGATTGCCTAACGATTACAACGTATATTGGCGAGCTTTTACACTCGCCTTAAGTACAAAATTATTTAATAATTAAATTAATAATTACCATGCACGCGGGATAAAGTCAAAGTCCCAAGAAACTTCGATTGGTTTAGACCAGAAACGACCTTCAACCCCTGTTTCTTTATCAACATGCAATAAATAGCCTTGTTTTTCAGGGTTTTCAATAGTAAAGGTGACTTTATATTTACCAGCACCATCTAATTTAATATTGTTACCATAGTGAGGGCCGTCAGATGCATTCATTGGCATAAAAGTACCTTCAATCGCTTTAGCACTACCTTCTTTTTGGATTTTATATTTTACAGTTAAGTAAGGCACAAAATCACCGGCACCAAAACCTAATTTATTGCCTTCAGCTGCTGAAATATCAGCTTCGATATGCATATCAGATTTAGACGCAGGTAAGCCACCCATACCGGCAGGTTCCATATCAACAGGTTGGAAGTAAACCGCACCGATATGTAAAGGACCAACTGTTACTTCATCACCGATTGGGAACTCTTCAAAACCTTTTTCTTCTCCTGGTGCCGGTGCCGCAGCATAAGCCATAGATGAAAGTGCAAGTATTGATGAAATACCCGCAGAGATTAATAATTTTTTCATTGAAACTCCTTAATTTTATTTTAACAAATAGTTCTATATTTCAATAATTAATCAATAAAATAATGATTAATTAATCACAATTACTACCAAATTTTTAATTACAGTTTGATTTAACAACGAATCATTTAATGTAATCAATTTAAATTATCTGTTTTATTTTTAATAGTATGTTTTCGGTAATAGATAACTGACAAAATAACCACCACAACCATAAATAATTGTGGAATTAATGTTTCTAAAGTTGGATATATACCCAGAATTTCCACCGAATGAACAAAATCGACCGGGGTAACCGGAATGATATCCGCTTCTTGCAACTCTTTTACTCCGCCACCGGCAAAAGCGATCGCCATCAGATACATTAACGCACTGGTGCAAATAAAGAACGGTCTGAGTGGTAATTTAACCGTACCAAAACGGATAATCACAAAGACAAAGGCTAGGACAATTGTACCAACACCCAAGCCATACCAAACCATATCCATATGCTCTTTCGCATCGGCTAGCATAGCTTGATAGAAGATAATGGTTTCCGCACCTTCACGAAATACCGCTAAAAAGGCTGCAAATCCTAAAGCAAAACTACTACCAGTAGAAACTGCGCTTTGCACCTTACCTTCTACATAATTCTTCCAAGCCTCAGATTCCGATTTAGACAACATCCAATTACTAATAAAGAATAGCACCACAGTAGCCAATAACATGGCTCCGCCTTCCATAATTTCTTGATTAGCTCCACTTAACCCCACCACAGTATGTAACGCAATCGCTGCTAAAACACTAGCAAACACTGCAAACAAACTGCTTAAATAAACCACTTTAAGCATTGGTTTATTATTGGAACGCACAAGATAGGCAGAGATAGCGGCAATAACGAGTATCGCCTCCAATCCTTCACGGAAGATAATGATAAACGACGCTAAAAAGACACTCCAACCACTCTCTTTTTTACCATCTAATTCGTTGGCATCTTCATGTAGCATTTTTAAAATAACGTCAATTTCGGCGCGTACTGTTTTATTCGGTGAGTTTTGCGTCATTAAACGTTTGATTTTCGCAAATTGATATTCGGTGTCGGTGCCACGTTTACCTGAAATATAAGACATTACTGCTCGCTCAACACCATGTTTTTCATAAAACCCGAAGTAGGCATTGTTCACGCGGGCTTTAGCACCTTCGATGTCTTTCATAAAATAGATATTGTAGGCATCGTTAAGAATGATATCCATTTCATCAATAATTGCATTCCAGCTTTCATATTTTTTTTCGGCCGCATAAGAGGGGGTACTAAAAATCGCTAAACTTGCAATTAGAAGTACAACTAAAGTTAGATACTTTTTCACTTACAGCTCCTTTATTTTCCTAACAACATTATTCCTATTGGTTTGCTGTTTTCTGGCAATTGCAATGATTGATTAATAAATTCAGGATTGATTGAATGG
Source organism: Gilliamella apicola (assembly GCF_003202655.1). Lineage (GTDB taxonomy): Bacteria > Pseudomonadota > Gammaproteobacteria > Enterobacterales > Orbaceae > Gilliamella > Gilliamella apicola_R. Next base: position 212,443 of record NZ_QGLR01000013.1, read on the forward strand.
ATATAACGTGTGCTAAGTTTTAATGCAGCTGCCGATAAATAAACATTTTGACTCATTGCACCAACGGCAATTTGACTAAAATCATTGGCTTGTTGCGCATCATAATCTTTAAGGCTATCGCCATCAGAGACAAAAATTAAAATATAAGGAGCACGCTTAGTAAAGTTTTGCTTACCAATTTCACCTCGAATATCTTGCTTATTGATTTCACGAAGATAATGACCTTCCCATTCATATACAAAGGTACCCTTCTCGCTAGCAACATATAGGCGGACATAAGGCGGTTTACCGCTTGCCATCGGCACAGTCCAACCGTTTTTACCACGATTTAAGCCACTGGCGGCCCAAAGTACGTTTGAAAGTTCATCGTCCGATAGCATTCCAGTTGGGAATCCACCACCTGGCGTTGAAGTGCGTTTTTTAAGACTATCAAATAGCCCCATACCCTCTTTTTTTTGTGGTGTAGGTAAAGTGACATCTGCATAACAATAGGAAATACAAGATATTAGCAAAAAAACAGCAAATCTACGTAACAACAACATAGCCAAAACCTTTCAGCATTAGAAACTTATTTGTTGTTATCTTATTGCTAATGCTTTCAATTATCAATAACAAACAATAATTATTATCACTAATGCTATCGCCAAAAAACAATTCTCTCCTTAACATTTCTTTAACTAAAATAAATCACTTTGTGGACACTTTACATCAGTCCAATTTTTATTTTTTGGCTTAAAAAGTATATACTGATGCAATTTACCAACTTTAAGTTAAACTGAGTCTGTTTCGTTATGCCATTATCGACTTTAATTGTATTACCACTATTTATCTTAACTATCACCTTAGCTTCGTTTTTTAAACAAAAAAAATGGCAACTACTTACCATCATCCTAATGACTGTCATCATTGTGATGGAGCTGACCTCAATTTATTTTAGTGGTGGATTTATTGATTATCAGTTTTACGTCAACTTAAATGTAAATGATATTATTGAAGGTTTATTCATCTTCAAACTACAAGCGCTTTTGGTGATTGTCGTCTTTTTAGGATTAGTCTTTATCCTTAGCAAATTAGCCAGCTTATTTCGTAATAAATGTCGATTGCTATGGCGCTTACCATTAGCCGCTATCGCCATTGCCTCTATTAGTTATCATAATGGTCCAATTAGTCGCATTTATGAGATCTATCAAGTCACTTGTGCACCAAAAGCAACCTTTGAACAAGCGTTACAAGCGCTAAACATGAGCGATTATGTTGCAAAATCTCAAATTAACAGCCAACAAGGCAAAAATATTATCGTATTATCATTAGAATCTTTTGAACAAGGATTTTTAGATTTTGCTGATATCACTCCGAATTTAAGACAGCTTAAGCAACAATATACCTTCTTCCCGAATATGCCAATGAGTGCGGGAAGTACTTGGACCACCGCCTCGATGTACACCTATATGACGGGAGTACCATTTTTAATCGGTGAACACTCAACATCCCCTTTAAAAAACGCCAACACCACTCAATTGGTAACCTTAGGTGATGTTCTAAAACAAGCTGGCTACCAAACTCGTTACGTGATGGCTGGTCCTGAATTTGCTGGCATAGGTCATACCGCGGAAGTGCTTGGCATGCAAGTTATATCGGATAAGACCTACCCGGGCAAATACCCGAATGCGCCATTTGGACTATACGACAAAGACATCTTAGAGATCGCCAAACTGCAAATACAAGAGATGAAAAAGACTGACAAACCTTTTGCTCTTTTTATCTCGACCGTCTCAACTCATGCACCAAATGGTTTTCATGATGATCGCATGACTGCTGTCATCAGCCCTAAACAAGACAACATGTCTTTTGTGGCTGCATCGCTCGATTACAACTTAGGGCAATTTATCGACCAGCTAAAACAGCAAGGCATGCTAGACAACACGGTGTTCTACATCTTCCCTGACCATCTAATGATGGGTGCGGGCACCGAAACTGTTAAAAAATTATCGGAAAAAGAGCGCAAACTCTACTTATTAACTAATGCGAGTATTGATGATCTTCAAAAATCCCCTAATCAAACCATTTACCAAATAGACTTACCGCGGTTGATTTTAAATGGTGCGCAAATTAAAACCAATGCAAAATTTTTAACCGACTATTTAATTGCTGAACAGGTCGATAAAAAACAGTTTATTGAACAACATAAAGCAAACATCGCCACTTTAAATAATGCAGCACAAGAGCAAAAATGAACGTCGATACCTTAATTTTAGTCATCACCATTAGCTGTTTAGGCATGATATCACCCGGACCCGATTTTTTTCTGGTGTTAAAAAACAGCTTAAGCTACCCGCGAAAAATGGCATTAATGACCTGTTTAGGGGTAATTAGCGCCATCGCCATTCATATGTGTTATTGTGTGGCCGGCATTGCCGTGTTAATCAGTGCCACCCCATGGCTTTATAACGCCTTACGTTATGCCGGCGCCGCTTATTTGTTATGGATAGGTATTAAAGCCTTACTAGCAAAGAGTAGTGGCACCACCTATGTCACCAAACAGACTCAAGCGATTAATGTCACGGCTAAAAAAGCGTTTATGCAAGGATTGTTATGTAACTTACTAAACCCGAAAGCAACGCTGTTTTTTCTGGCTATCTTCACCCAACTTCTGAATGCTAGCTCAACCATGATGGATAAATTGATGGTTGCGGCTATCATTTGGCTTGAAGCCTTACTTTGGTGGCCATTGGTCGTATTTATCTTCCAGACCCAAGTCGTCCAGCGTCGATATTTTAAGTTGCAAGCGGTTATTGATAAGTTATTAGGGGTGATATTGATTGTACTTGGGGTTAAAGTGGCGTTAGGGTTTTAAGGCGTTGAGAAAAACTGTCGCTCAACTTTTTAGTGACTAGCGTTCAGATATTTAATTCTTTGCTAACTATATTCCCAACTGAGACAACAACTAGCACAGGGGGGTTACACAAACCTTCTGTACATATTATCAATATCGTCCAGATACTCATCTGGTCAATACCATCTTTACTATGTACAGCTGTTCAAATTCTTTGCAGAAAAATTTGTCCCTGCACTGGCCATGCAAAGCAATGCACGCTAGGCTTGTTAAGAAAATAGGAATTTAGCATTTACACTTAGTCGTTATTGGCCAAATTTTGCTGTTCAAAATCCCATTCTTCAAATTATTTATCAAATGGAACTCTGCCTACACGGCATAAATCCGATTCAACATCATATCAGCATGAAATGAGTATTTTTAAACGACCTATGCGCTAGTGAACGCGCTACTAGTTTATTAATATCTACGCTTTCATTACTAAACTACCTGCACGGCATAAATCTCAACTAAATACCATCCTCCATCTTTTTCGTATTTTTAAACTGCCTACACTGTAATAAACACATTATACCCTCACCAGCGAGTTTGAATTGCTTTTGGGGCAATATATGATTATTTTATTCTTGTGCACAGACCTTCTGCGTTTGTTTTATATACATATCTATTTTTGTTATCAGTATCTCTTTCCATTAAAAAAAATTCTTCCTTAATGAAGTATTGATTATCACTTTTTTTAGTCATTAATGTTGTAACTTTTAATGAGCGAAATCCATCGTCACGAATAACATCAGTTTTACCCGTATATCTATTATCTAGATCTATGTATACCCAATCTTTAGAATTATCTTTTTTTGAGTATAGTTTACCTTGGTCTAATTTATATTCCTTTACAAAAATAATTTCACCATCTTTTGCATAATCAGAAAGTTTTCCATTTTCATTTTTAGCAAAGAATTTTTTTAATTTACAATCCCACTTTCCAACCAAAAACTCATTAGTAACTTTACCACCACTATCATCATCACAGCCAGACAATGCCAAGCAAACTAAACATAACAACGAAATTCTTTTCATACCCTCTCCTTCGATTTTAAGTAATGGTAAGTTATTTAAAATATCTGGGCAATAAAAAACCACTTAATAAAAGCGTCCAACTTTATGGGGTCACTTCACTAGAGCGGTTTATCAGGATTTTGATTGTAAATTGTGAATTTCCTACGGCAGAGAGCATGATTTAGGAGTTAGCGTTTGGAATGCTATCTTTTTAAACTGCCTATACGGCATCAATCTTGTGAAAACGGGATTTACAACTTGCGCAATGGTTTCTAAACTGCCTATACGGCATCAATCACCCTAAATACTCAAAAATGCCCTGCTTGATTTTTCTAAACTGCCTATACGGCATCAATCCATATCCGTCGGGAATTTTACCGGACTTGCGCTTTCTAAACTGCCTATACGGCATCAATCTCCAATTAATATGGATAAATTTCAGAAGTCTTGTTTCTAAACTTCCTATACGGCATCAATCGCATCGTTCGTGTCAGCGTTTTATTAACTGATTTTCTAAACTGCCTATACGGCATCAATCCAAATACACATTGGATCAGTTTTATTAAGTGATTTCTAAACTGCCTATACAGCATCAATCATGGTTCTGTTCTATTTGTTTTACTGGCAAATTTTCTAAACTGCGTATACGGCATCAATCTGAAGATGTGGATTTTAAAAAAGAAATAAGGATTTCTAAACTGCCTATACGGCATCAATCAAAATTTGCGAAACCAAAAACTTTAAACATGTTTTCTAAACTGCCTATACGGCATCAATCATGTTTTTAGATAGTGGTATACAGTTCAGAGCTTTCTAAACTGCCTATACGGCATCAATCTATCGAAAAACCTACTAAAACCAATCTCAATTTTTCTAAACTGCCTATACGGCATCAATCACTCTCCAATAGTTATTGACTGATGGTGGATATTTCTAAACTGCCTATACGGCATCAATCTAGAACCAGACATACTATAAATCTTGTTTACAAAAAGGCAAAGAGTAATTTTGGTTATAAAAACCCTTTTTTTAAGTGACTTTTTAATGCATTGATTTTTAATGGCTTTATTTTGTTTCAAAAAAAAGGGTTAACCATAAGGTAATTTTGGTTTTCAAAATGAGAGGGTTCAACTTTTTTGCGCAAGGTGTTTATAGGTTAGTTGATATTACTATAATAAGTAGATATTAATTTATTTTTTCTGTGATTTTTCAATCTGGGCAACCAATAATCATCACATTTCATCAATTAAAAATTGTGCCGAATTTATTTATACTACTTCTAGTAAAAACGCTTATCACTTTCTACCCTTTTTCCAATTAATTTTCTAGTTTTTGCTTTTTATTCTAAAAGCCTTTTGAATATTGGATAGTTAATTGTTAGACTAGTTATAATTCGATTAATAAAATCGGTTGGTCGATTAAAATATTTTAAGTCTTAATTCAATGGGCGATTGAAAAATGGATAAATTGTTACAATACGGTCGAGAGTTACTAGAACTTGAGCTTCATGAGGCACAAAAATTACCAGCTCGGCTTGGCAAAGATTTTGTTAAAGCTTGTCAGTTAATTTTGTCAACCAAAGGCAAAGTTGTAGTATCAGGTATTGGTAAATCAGGGCATATTGGTAAAAAAATAGCTGCATCATTAGCCAGTACGGGTAGCCCCGCGTTTTTTATGCATCCCTCCGAGGCATTGCACGGTGATTTAGGCATGGTAACCGAAAACGATGTAGTGATTTTAATTTCTTATTCAGGACGAGCTAAGGAGTTTCAATTTATTTTACCGATCCTTGCCGGGATGAATATTCCGGTTATCGCCATCACTGGCGGGCTTGATTCACCATTAGCCTTAGCGGCACAAGCAGTGTTGGACATTTCAATCGAAAAGGAAGCTTGCCCGATGGGACTAGCACCAACGTCAAGTTCAACCAATACGTTATTAATGGGTGATGCGCTAGCCATTGCGGTTATGCGAGCTCGTGGTTTTAAGGAAGAAGATTTTGCTCGTTCCCATCCTGCTGGCAGTTTAGGCGCAAAATTATTAAATCATGTAAAAGACATTATGCGTAAGGGAGATTTAATTCCTAGCGTTCCACAATCGGCAACGGTACTTGACGCGATGTTAGAATTAAGTCGAACCGGTGTAGGGTTGGTTGCAATATGTAAAGATGGTAATAAAATAGTCGGTGTTTTTACTGATGGAGATTTACGCCGTTTGTTATTAAAACATGGTACACTACAAGATAAGATTATCGATGTGATGACAAGTCCAGGATATCAAATACCGGAAACTTGGAAAGCAGTCGAGGCTTTAAAATCATTTAATGATCATAACATCACAGCTGCACCAGTGGTCAATAACCACGGCGAATTAGTCGGTGCACTGAATATTCATGATCTGCATCAAGCGGGTATTGGTTAAACGATTAATAAATACCTGTTGCAAAAAGGGGCTATCTATTGAGATAATTACCGACCTAAATTTTTGTCGTTAGACGGAGATCCAAGTAAGTTACACAATTCAGTACTGAAATGATTGATTAATCATTTCATTATAAATTGATATTGTGTTGTAAATTTTAACCAAAATTAATAGATGATGAAATTACAATGGCAGAAAAGCGAAATATCTTTCTAATTGGCCCAATGGGGGCAGGAAAAAGCACAATAGGCCGACAAATTGCACAACAGCTAGGCATGGAATTTTTTGACTCTGACCAAGAGATTGAAAAACGTACCGGTGCTGATATAGCATGGATTTTTGATTTAGAAGGTGAAGACGGATTCCGAGCCAGAGAGGAAAAAGTCATTAACGAATTGACTGAAAAACAAGGAGTAGTACTTGCAACCGGTGGTGGTTCGGTTTTATCTAAAGAGACGCGTAACCGTTTATCAGCACGAGGTATTGTAGTTTACTTAGAAACTACGATTGAAAAACAGATGGCAAGAACCCAAAAAGATAAGCGTCGTCCTTTATTACAAGGTGGTAATACCCCCCGTGAACTTTATGAAGAATTAGCCGAAGAGCGTGATCCTCTTTATGAAGAGATCGCTGATATTACGATTAAGACTGATGAGCAAAGCGCTAAAGGCGTTGCTGGATATATCATTGAAAAAATAGAACAGATCTAAAAGTTTTAATTTTTCAAATCAGCTAACCATAAAGCAATCAACCTTTTGATAGGTTAAGGAGTTAACATGCGTGTAGATAAAGATGATCGTTATATGCCAGAACAATCAAATAAACAGTCTACGCTCTCATTTAACATTTCCACTTTTTTTCAGCAATATTCGAAAAAAAAGTTGATTGTTATGGGGTTAGCTTTGATCATTATTGTTTTATTGCTTAGTTTAATGATATTTCGTTCATTAAAATCTAAAACACCAACACCCTTGACGCCACCTGAAATTAATGGTGTTTCATCAACTGGAGTAGCGGATACAATCAACAATGAGCAAGCAAATGAAGGTATAAACAGTACCCAAATTGCTCAGACACCAAGTAACGCACCTAACAACAGGGGACGAGCACCTATTGATGATGTTAATGGGCAGGCACAGACTAATGGTATAACAAGTATGAGTGGTCATGGTCAAACCCATTTGCCCGCAAAGAGTGCTAAACCAAACTCGCCCACAACTGACATTAGTACGACTCACAGTAGTGGTTCATCTAATAATGATGTCACTACTAACAAACCTCAAGATCTAAATAGCAGTGATCATAAACCTGTTAGATTGAGTTCAGACAATGATGTCAAAACAGGCAAAAATTCAACTTCAATTGCCAATATTAAGGATACTCAATTTGCGATTCAATTAAGTTCATCAAGTTCAATTGATGGCTTAAAAGAATTAGTAAAAAAACATAATTTAACTAATTACCAAATATATGAAACCAAAAGAAATAATGATAAATGGTACATTTTAGTTAATGGTACATATGATTCTGCTGACGAAGCCAGAAAAGCAATTAAATCTTTACCAAGTGAAATGCAAAACAATAAGCCTTGGATTAAATCTGGCGCTACAATTAATAAAGAAAAATCAGCAAAATAGGAGTTTCCTTTGAAGAAGCGACGAGCCTTTTTAAAATGGGCTGGAGGAAAATATGAGCTTGTGGACACAATTAAGCAGTATCTACCAGAAGGAGAGCAACTTATTGAGCCCTTTGTAGGAGCTGGCTCAGTTTTTTTAAACACAAACTTCAAAAGTTATATTTTAGCTGATATCAATCACGACTTAATTGCATTATTTAAGTTGTTGCAATCTAATCCTGAACAGTTTATTAGTGATCTTAAACTGTTATTTAATCATCAGAATAATCAAGCTGAGGCTTTTTATCAACTTCGTGAAGTGTTTAACTACAGTAAAGATCAATATTTACGATCGCTGTTATTTGTTTATTTGAATCGTCACTGTTATAACGGCCTGTGTCGCTATAATAATAGTGGACTTTTTAATGTACCATTTGGTCGTTATAAGACGATCTATTTTCCTGAAAGGGAGCTTTACTATTTTGCCCAAAAAGCGCAAAAAGCTGAGTTTATTTGTACCCCTTATCATGAAGCAATGAAATTAGCGAAGCGTAATTCCGTCATTTATTGTGATCCACCTTATCTTTCACCAAATGAATCAGCGGGTTTTACTGCTTATTATTCCAATAATTTTGGCTATGAAGAGCATATGCGATTGTCACAACTGGCTGAAAGTATTGCTTATAAAAAAGATATTCCAGTACTGGTGTCAAATCATGATACTGAATATACCAGAACGTTATATAATAAAGCGCGCCATCTTTACCGAGCAGAAATGCGACGCTCAATTAGTTGTGCAGGCGAAGGACGCAAAAAAATTGATGAAATATTAGCCTTATACCAAAAATAACCTATTTTGCGTATAAGGTTTTGTTAGTAGAGGTATGTTATGAAAGAGTTTATTATTGCACCATCGATATTATCCGCTAATTTTGCTCGCCTTGGTGAAGATACGCAAAAAGTATTAGATGCTGGCGCCGATGTTGTCCATTTTGATGTAATGGATAACCATTTTGTGCCAAACTTAACTATGGGCAGTATGTTTTGTAAGGCGCTTCGCGATTATGGTATTACCGCTCCAATTGATGTCCATTTGATGGTTTCCCCTGTTGAAGATTTAATTACTTCATTTGCCAAAGCTGGCGCCACCAATATCTCAATTCACCCTGAAGCCACTATTCACCTTGATCGTTCTTTGCAGTTAATTAAAGATCAGGGTTGTACGGCAGGGATTGTACTTAACCCAGCAACGCCGTTAGATCATTTAGATTATGTAATGGATAAAGTTGATATTATTTTATTAATGGGCGTGAATCCGGGTTTTGGCGGGCAATCTTTTATACCGACTACGCTTAAAAAATTACAACAAGTTAAGCAACGCATTGTTGAGTCTGGTAGACAAATTCGCTTGGAAATTGATGGCGGGGTTAAAGTTGATAATATCGCAGAAATTGCTAGAGCCGGCGCAGATATGTTTGTTGCAGGTTCAGCGATATTTGGTCAACCTGATTATAAAACTGTCATCGATGCAATGCGTAAAGAATTAGCAGGAGTTAACCATGGCTAAGTTAAATGATATTCAAGCCATCGCCTTTGATTTAGATGGAACTTTAGTTGATAGCGTGCCGGGACTTGCCTTAGCGGCACAAAAAATGTTAGCAGATTTAAAGTTAGCGACCGTAACTAATGAGCAAGTGAAAAATATGGTGGGTAATGGCATCGATGTGATGCTTGAACGAGTTTTCAAAGCGGTTGACACCAATCCAACAAAAGAATATTTTGCTGAAGCTAAACAGATATTTAGCCAGCATTATGATAAGGTTATGGATGAACAGACAACCCTGTTTCCTCATGTAGCACAGACCTTAAAAACTCTTTATGAAAATCATTACCCTTTAGCTTTAGTAACCAATAAGCCAGCGCAATTTTTACCGGCGCTATTGACGTCATTAGGTATTAAAGACTACTTTTCATTGGTTCTTGGTGGTGGTGATGTGATTAAGTTAAAACCACACCCTGCCCCACTTTATCAAGTTATGGCGACGTTTGGATTATTTAGCGATCAGTTGCTATTTGTTGGGGATTCAAAGAATGATATCACTGCTGCTAAAAATGCCCATTGCCCAACTGTGGCGTTAAGTTATGGTTATAACTATGGGATCTCAATTGCAACTAGCGAACCAGATTTTTTATTTGACGATTTTGAAGAAATATTAACCCTGTTACCTCAGCCAAAAGCTGATGCAAAAAAATAATGAGTATAAGTTAGGAATAAATTATGAGTAAACCAATTGTATTTAGTGGCGCTCAGCCATCAGGAGAACTAACATTAGGCAACTACTTAGGTGCTTTAAAGAATTGGGTGTCTTTACAAAATGAATATGATTGCGTTTATTGTATCGTCAATCAACATGCGATCACAGTCCGTCAAGATCCCAATAAGTTGCGTAAAGCGACGCTTGATACACTAGCACTTTATTTGGCGTGTGGTATCGATCCACAAAAAAGTACTATTTTTGTTCAGTCACAAGTACCGGCTCACGCTGAATTAGGTTGGGCGTTAAACTGCTATACCTATTTTGGTGAATTGAGCCGTATGACGCAATTTAAAGATAAGTCATCTCGTCATTCTGAAAATATAAACGCTGGACTGTTTGATTATCCGGTGTTGATGGCGGCTGATATTTTGTTATATCAAGCTAATTTAGTTCCTGTTGGTGATGATCAGAAACAACATCTTGAGCTATCGCGTGATATTGCTATGCGCTTCAATGCGCTTTATGGGGATATATTTACCGTTCCTGAACCGTTTATTGCCAAAGTTGGCGCTCGGGTAATGTCATTACAAGATCCAAGCAAAAAAATGTCTAAATCTGATGAGAACCGTAACAATGTTATAGGGTTACTTGAGAATCCAAAAGATGTTGAGAAGAAGATTAAACGAGCGATGACCGATTCAGACGAGCCACCAGTTGTGCGTTATGATTTAAAAAATAAAGCGGGTGTATCGAATTTATTAGATATCTTAACGGGCATCACCGGCAAGCCAATTGCTGAACTTGAAAAAGAGTTTGAAGGTAAAATGTATGGTCATCTAAAAACCGAGGTGGCAACTCAAGTGATTGATATGTTAACTGGGTTACAAGCAAAATATCATCAGTATCGTGATGATGAAAATTATCTTCTTTCAATTATGCAAGAAGGTGCACAAAAAGCTCGCGCTAAAGCAGAGCCAACGTTGAAAAAAGTTTATGATGCAATCGGTTTTGTATAATTCCAAATAAGATTGCCACTATACGAAATAACATCGATCGGCTTTAATTGATAATTACAGTCATATTTTTGACAATAAATCATATTAAAGCCTTTTTGATTATAATAGGTTAGTTATGAAAATTATTATTCTTGGTGCCGGCCAAACCGGTAGTGCACTTGCTGAATATCTAGTAACTGAAAAGCAGAATGATGTGACAGTCGTTGATGAAGATCATGATAAATTGCAATCTTTGCAAGAACGTTTTGATCTCCGAGTCATTTGTGGCAAATCGTCTTATCCGCAAGTGTTAGAGAGCGCTGGAGCTGAATCAGCTGATATGTTAGTTGCCGTGACTAACTCTGATGAAGTAAATATGATGGCTTGTCAGATTGGTCATGTAATGTTCAATATTCCACAAAAAGTTGCCCGAATCCGCGCCCCTGAATATAACGATGAAAAATACCCATTTTTTAATAAAGATTGTATCAATATTGACCACATTATCGCTCCCGAAAACTTAATCACCAATCATATTAGCCAATTAGTACAATATCCTGGCGCGCTTCAGTTTGCTTCGTTTTATGATAATCGAGTCTGTTTAGTGGCAGTAACCGCTTATTATGGTGGCGCCTTAGTTGGAAGTGAACTGTCAGAACTGAAAGAGCATTTACCGCATGTCGAAGCTCGGGTGGTGGCAATTTATCGTAAAAACCGCTTTATTCGACCGATTGGTTCAACTTTAATTGAAGCTGGGGATATGGTCTATTTTATTACTCCTCCTCTTAATATTAAAGCTGTAACCAGTGAACTACAACGGTTAGAAAAACCTTATAAGCGCATCATTATTAGTGGTGGCGGAGGCATAGCTGTCGCTTTAGCTAAGCGTTTAGAAAACGATTATCAAGTTAAATTAATCGAACGCAATGCTGAAAAAGCCGAATCAATTGCTGAGCAACTTATTAATACAACGGTATTACATGGTGAATCATCAGACCAAGAGTTATTATCGCAAGAGCAAGTGGAACTCACCGATCTGTTTGTGGCGGTCACCAGTGATGATGAAGCCAATATTATGTCATCCATGCTTGCCAAAAGAATGGGGGCGAAAAAAGTCATCGTGCTTATTCAACGCCAAGCCTATTTAGAGTTGATCAACGATAGTGTGATTGATATCGCAATCTCACCACAACATGCCACTATTTCAGAGCTATTAAGTCATGTTAGACAAACCGGTGTGGTTAAAGTGGTCTCACTACGTCAGGGTGAGTCAGAAATTGTCGAAGTGGTTGCCAATGGTGAGGCAGAAAATTCAAAATTAGTGGGTAAAAATATCAACAGTCTAAAATTACCATCAGGTGCGACTATTGGTGCGGTGGTGCGTGGCGAAGATGTGATTATTGTTAACACCGATTTGATGATTGAAAATGGCGATCACTTAATCATTTTCTTAGCTGATAGACGAGCCATTAGTGATATAGAAAGATTATTACAATAGCTTGTTTAAATTATAAACTCAGTTCATAATAAGAGCGTTTTTTACAAATTGGTTTTTGACTCGGGGTGTTTTTTGTTATTGCAAAAAACTGAGATTTTACCCGTTGAACCTGATCTGGATCATACCAGCGTAGGGAAGTCTTAGTCTTAATTGCTCGTTTTGACATATTCTTCCCTTAACATTACTAATTAGATAAGGATAGAATATGTCGGCTATTAAATTATTCCCAAGCCATGATGCCATCCCCTTTATTGAGCAAGTTCGCCTACAACGGCCATTAATCCATTGTATTACTAATGATGTGGTTCAAAATTTTACCGCTAATGTTCTATTGGCGATTGGCGCTTCGCCGGCGATGGTGGTTGCCGAACAGGAAGTTGAAGACTTTGTTGCCGTTGCTAGTAGTTTATTAATTAATATTGGTACGATAGATAGCCAAAGTGCCAAAAGAATGTTATTAGCTGCCGCGAAAGCAAAACAAACGCAAACCCCTTGGGTACTTGATCCGGTCGCAGTTGGGGCAGCACTGAAATACCGCACTGAAATTGCCCAACAACTTTTAACCTTTTCACCCTCAGTTATTCGTGGAAATGCTTCCGAAATTCTAGCCTTAAGTGGTCAACAATCATCCTCTAAAGGACCTGATGGGCTTGATTCTACCGATTCGGCATTAAACGCGGCAAAACTATTAGCCGAAAAATATCGAACCATTGTAGCTATAACCGGCGAGATTGATTATGTCACAGATGGCAAGCAAATTTATAGCATTGTAGGGGGGGATATCGCGCTAACCCGAGTAACTGGTACAGGTTGCTCATTATCAGCAATGGTGGCCGCATTTATCGCCACTAGTAAAGATCGTTTAGCCGCAACCGCCTCTGCTTGTTTTATGATGAAAAAAGTCGGTGAACTCGCTAACAAACAGTCAGGTCTAGGCACTTTTGCTATGGCAATAATTGACCAACTTTCGCTATTTAACCAAAATCACTAATAAGGATATTTGATGAAAAAGCAACTGGATTTAACCCTCTACTTAGTGCTTGATCCGCTACTTTGTGGTGGCATAAACGGCATGGTTAATACCACAAAAATTGCCGTTGAAAATGGTGTTACCGCGGTGCAATTACGCTCAGAACAAGACTACTCAGGTAAAAATTGGTATCACGCTGCCCTAGCGTTAAAAGAGGTATTAAGCAATACCCCAGTGCCACTATTGATTAATGATCATGTCGATATAGCTTTAGCCATTGATGCCGATGGTGTTCATGTTGGACAAAGTGATCTACCGGTCGAAGTGACCCGCCGCTTAATTGGTAATGATAAGTGGTTAGGACTTTCGGTTTCTAATCTAGCACAACTGGAGAGTGTTCCTTGGCAATTGGTCGATTATCTGGGCATTGGCCCAATCTTTCCAACTACCACCAAAAAAGATGCCGCAACAGCAACAGGTATTGACCAATTGACAAAACTGGTTAACACCAAACAGTGCCCGGCAGTAGCTATTGGTGGCATAGGAGTAAATAATTTAACCGAAGTGGTACAAACAGGTATTGAAGGTATTGCGGTAGTTTCGGCAATTTGTGGTCAAGCCGATATTGCTAAAGCTACATCTGAACTAATAAAAAAAATAAGACAAGCAAAAGAGGAAATAGGAGTATGACAACAGTTGCATTAACCATAGCCGGTAGTGATCCTAGTGGTGGCGCCGGTATTCAAGCGGACCTGAAAGCATTTTCAGCACTTGGCGCTTATGGCATGTCGGTAATTACCGCATTAACCGCGCAAAGTACCCAAGGTGTTAATGGCGTGCACGCCGTTCCACCTGACTTTGTCGAAGCACAATTTAATACCCTTTATCAAGATATCCATATTGATAGCGTGAAAATTGGCATGCTGATGAATAAAGAGATTGTCACCTCGGTTGCTCACCTATTAAACGCTAATCCTATTGCCAATATTGTGCTTGATACCGTAATGATTGCTAAAGGTGGCCATCCATTACTAAAAGCAGATGCCATTTCTGCTATTCGAGATCGTTTATTACCATTAGCTACCATCATAACCCCTAACCTTCCTGAAGCTGCTGCTTTGCTTGATTGTCAGGAGGCTAAAAACGAAGATGAAATGCAACGACAGGGTTATAAGTTACTCAAATTAGGCTGTCAGGCAGTATTAATGAAAGGCGGACATTTGCCAAGCCAAGAAAGTCCTGATTATCTAATCACTGACAATAAAATTATCAGAATGACTTCACCGAGAATCGCCACTAAAAATACCCATGGTACAGGTTGCACCCTCTCTGCGGCAATTGCAGCATTATTACCGAAACATAATCTAGAAGACGCGGTAAAACAAGCCAAAAACTACCTACAAGGCGCTATTGAGCATGCGGATAGTTTGAAAATTGGTAAAGGAATTGGACCTACTCACCATTTTTATCAATGGTGGTAAATTACTTTTTAATGAATATTAAAAGCGATGTACAAAAAGGTGAATATTATTTTAGTTCGTAATGATACACCTGCGGTACAAAAGCACAAATTTTCTTAATTTCAATTAATAAACTAAATGAGCTTTCTTTTTATGTCAAAAACCATAAACAATGAAAGCCGTTTAAATTAACATCGCGATAGCATAAATTGCAAATACTTAGTCTTTTATAAGATATGTTTAAGAATTTGAGTAATAATTAAAAGGATATTGACCAGTTTTCTTAGTTAAACAAAAGCGATGTATAGCAAGATTGCCCATATCAAAAAGACTAATGTAACTTTTTTTACTGCAATCTAATTACCGTTTAACGTAACTTTTTTTGAATCGTTAGCTTCTGAATAGATAATCCTTTAACTTTTCATTGATAGGTCAATTTTTTAGCTATTACAATTCTATTATCGGCATATTTACCAACCACATGATAAAGACTAATAATGAATTACTCTATCAAGCTGGAGTTGATAAGGTTAATATTGGAACATAACAGAAAATGGGCAATATTTGTGGTTTAATATTCAATCAACTTCCCCCCCACTTTATCTATTAGCCAGCAATAAAACAGCTCTTCCTATCCCTGTTTATTATTTAAGATATTGGATTAAACAAGAACCAATTTTTTTTGCGAAACATTAGGCGATAATCGTTTGGATAGCTATATTAATGAATAAATTTAATCATTTCATCCAATAATGGGAACTGATAATCCAGATTTAAGTCAATTTTAAAAATTAGGTAGCAAAATGATTATTTGACATGACTTGGATGTTCGCCATATAGCGCCAAAAGGGACAATTCAATACTATAATAACGTGCTGAAAAATATGGGTGTAAAAACTATACAGATAATTTTATAGAATTTTATTTAGCGCTTGGCGTAGACCATTGTAATGGTGGTGATGGTCCAGATACGATTAATGGCTTTGAATCACTAGTTAATTGGGTTGAGAAGAAAGAAGTACCCACTCGACTTATCGCCCAAAAAATTGAAAATGGTCAAGTGACCATACAAAGACCTTTATACCAATACCCAGAAAAAACAATATACAGCGGTAAAGGCGATACTAACAATCTTGAAAATTTTGTATGTCAGTAATTTAATCACTAGCTAGCCAAAATATTTGGTTAGCTAGTTTTTAGTATTTCAGATAACCCGTTCTTTATATTATTTTGGTTTGCTTACTTTATTGAATTAAAAAAATTTTTTATATGAATGATGATTTTTAAACTCAATTTTAATTATCATTATTCATGTTAAATAAATTTTATCTTCCATCTGCTACTGAAATATATTATTTATAATTCGCCATACTAGCATTTATAATTAGTTGAATATCATGCTTTTTTATAATATTTACAAGCTGTATTTTTAGCTTGTAAATATTAACAAAGAAATTGATATCATTATTCATATTTTTCTTTTAAATAATGTTCAATTTGTTCTAGACTTCTTCCCTTTGTTTCAGGTAAGAAACGTAGCATGAATAGAGATCCTACGGTAGCTATACAAGCAAAAATTAGATATGTTCCTGAAATTCCTGCAACATTGAGTAACGACGGGAAAATTAATGCAACAGAAAAATTTGTGCACCATAAGGTAAAAACAGCTATACCTGCTGATAATCCACGGACTTTCATTGGGAACATTTCGGAAACTAACAACCACATAACAGGAGCCAGAGCACCTTGTTGTGCGCATAAAAATAGTAGCATTCCAATCAATACTAAATAGCTACGAACTAAATTAACTTCACCACTAGAATTAAATTCTGGTATGAAAAAACCGACGACCGCTATAAAAAAAAGTGCAAAAGTACAGCCCATTTGTCCAATAAGAGCCATTGTTCTTCTTCCAATAAATCCCAATAACCAAATACCGACTAATGTCATTACAACAGAAACTACGCCGTTTGCGATCGTTGCGAATAAAGCGGCATCAGAACTCATACCGGAAGATTGTAATATTGTTGGTGCATAATACATAATGGCATTAACACCTGTTAATTGTTGAAACATAACGAAAATAACGCCAATTAGAAATACTTTAAAAATCCATGGAGTAGTAAGATCTTTAAGGCTACCATTTTGTTTATTTTCATCTGAAAGCGTTTCTTCAATTTCGAGTAATTCCCATTGTGCATCCTCTTTAGAACGGATTTTTAATAAAACTTCTTTAGCTTTGGCTAATTTACCATTCAATGCATACCATCTTGGTGAATCAGGCATAAATAACATTCCAAACCATAATATAACCGCTGGAAGTGTAGCCATGACTAACATCCATCGCCAACTATTTTCACCACCAAATAATTGGTGCAATGTAAAGTTAGATATATAAGCAATAAGTTGTCCTGATACAATCATTAATTCTTGTAACGTTACTAATTGCCCGCGCCGATTGGCTGGAGCCATTTCAGCAATATAAACAGGCACAACTGCTGCAACGCCCCCTACCCCAATGCCTAAAATAACTCTAAAAAAAACCATTTGAGGAACATTATGTGAAAGCGATGAACCAACCTCTCCTATAACAAATGCCGTAGCAAGTAATAAAATAATTTTTCTTCTACCGATTTTATCTGATATTCGTCCTGAAACTAAAGCGCCGAATGCGGCGCCAAATAAAAGTGAACTGGTTATCATACCCATAGCAACAGCATCAAGTTGTAACTCTGTTTTAATGAAAAGCAAAGCACCTGCAATTACACCAGTATCATAACCGAACAATAGTCCACCTAGAGTAGCAAATAATACGACCAATTTTGTAAATGGTTCTATTTTTGTTTTACTGTTTGGCCCTGATGCTGGATTTGTTGAAATATAATTTTCCATCGTTAACTTTCCTCTTTTGATTATCATAAACATGATTACTTTTTTGTAATCTGTGTTTTTAATCAAATATAAAACCATAAATAGAATTATTATTCCAAAAATATATTTAATGAAATATCAATTTCGTGACATTGCTCACTGCTTTTTTATCAAAAACAATTAAAATGTGATTCGAATCACAATTTTGTTATTAAATGGATTGAAAATATAATTAATTAATAAATTTTGTTTTTTTATAAAAAATAGAATGTCATTAAATTAATAGCGATAAGAATTTTAATAGAAGAGATGAATAAAAATTTATAAAAAAATCATTATTCTGATTGAATTAAAATTTTAATAAATCATTAAAAATAATATTTAAAAAAGCACAAAATAAGATATTTAATTACATCCTTTTAATTTTATTTATTATTATTCATGCATTTACATTTAAAACGAAAGCATAAAAAGGTATTCCTTTTTTAGAAAATATATTTTAGATTAACTAGTAGTTACACTATTTAGGAGGCTATATGTATGTTGATTGAAATTGAACATGGTAACCAACTTCATACAAGTTTTAAGAGTAAGCCTCAATTACTTTTTGTTTGTCATGCTAATGGTGAAAATGATGCAATACCGAGGGTAATGCATAGTCATAATGATCGATTAGAAGTAATGTTTATTTATGAAGGAACAGGAAATTATAGTATTGGTGGCGAATTTTATAGTGTTAAAAAAGGAGATATATTAGTTTTTAATGCCGGTGATGTTCATGATGAACACCCTTTACCAAGTAAAGATTTAGCTATTTATAGTTGTGGTATAGCTAATTTGAAAATAAATAACCTCCCCTTAAATCACATAATATCAAAAAAACAATGCCCAATAATCAATGCTGATAAATACATTGAACAGATTAAAAATTTTTTTGAATCTTTAATTTTTTATGCGACACAATCAAATTTTACTAATCAAGAAATTATTTATTATAACACGTTAAGCTTTTTACTTACTGTTCATAATATTTTTAACGTAAAAGAGCAAAACCAGAGTACCCAAAAAATTACGTTAGGTTTAAGAATCAAGGAATTTTTAGACAAATATTATCTTGAACAAATTGATGTTGAATCAATTAGTGATGCATTAAATGTCAATCGTTATTATCTATCTCACACATTTAAAGCTTTTACTGGCTACTCTCCAAAGCAATATATCATCCGTCGCCGTTTAGGCGAAGCACAATCATTGCTACTTAATTCCGATTATAGTGTGGCTCAAATAGCGAATAAAGTTGGTTATAGCAATGTAAGTAATTTTCACAATATATTTGAAAAAGTGATTGGTATGTCGCCAGGAAAATATAAAAAATTATGGCTAAATAAAGAGCAGTATTTTATCGAAAAATGAATCAAACCCAATAAATAATTAAGGAGTTTAGCATGGTACTAAAAATAGGAGTTATAGGAGTCGGAATGATTGGTCAAGACCATATTCGACGTTGTATAGAAGTATTAAACGGTTGTGAAATTGTAGCTGCATCTGATATTAATTTAGAACATGTAAAAGCTGTTTTAAAAAAATATAAAATCAACGGAAAAGCCTACACCGAAGGTTTAGATGTAATTTCATCCCCTGATGTTGATGCAATCATTGTTGCTTCATCCGGACCAAGTCATGAAAAATATGTTTTGGCTGCAATAGAAGCTGGTAAACCAGTATTTTGTGAAAAACCATTAGCGGTTACAGCAGAAGGTTGCCAACGTATAGTTGAAGCTGAAATGAAAGCGGGTAAACGTCTTGTTCAAGTTGGATTCATGCGTTCATTCGATTCCTGTTATCGCAAACTGAAAGAAATGCTTAATACAAGAGAACTCGGTGAACCTCTTGTTGTTAAATGTGTCCATCACAACTCAGAAGTTGGTGATAGCTATACTACCGATATGGGGATTACAGATAGTATGGTTCACGAATTTGATATCATGCGATGGTTGCTTGATGATGATTATGAAACAATTCAAGTCGTCTCTCCTCGTATTACTAAATATGCGCATACTGGTGTTCAAGATCCACAATTAGTTTTATTAAGAACAAAGAAAGGAATTTTAATCACCATAGATCTTTTTGTTAATTGCCAATACGGTTATGACATTCGTTGCGATGTAGTTTGCGAAGATGGTATTGCCTATATGCCTTCACCATTACAAGTTCAAACTCGAACAAAAGGAAAATTTGGTGAACATGTCAATACTGATTGGCGTGAACGATTTATTGTTGCTTATGATATTGAACTTCAGTCGTTTATTGACAATGCTAAAAATAATATTGTTATGGGACCTTCAGCATGGGATGGTTTTATTGCATCCAAAACCGCAGCCGCGGGTATGAAAGCATTAGAAAGTGGTGAGATTGTTTCAGTTAATTTGCCACAATGCCCATCATTTTATAAAAAATAATTATTTTATTAATAAAGAGGATTTATTATGAAATTAGCATTATGTACTGATGTTCTTGGATCATTACCTTATCCAGAAATGCTTGATAAAGTCAAATCATATGGTATCAATGCAGTAGAAATGACTGCTGGTGGCTGGGCATCTTGTCCACATGTTAAAACGGAAGAACTTCTGTTAGATGAAAAAAAATTAGAATCATTCAAAAATGAGCTAATAAAAAGAGGTATGGAAATTGCCGCATTGAATTGTTCAGGAAACCCTCTAGCACCTGGAGAAATGGGCGAAAAACACACTAAAACAGCTTATCAAACAGTAGAACTGGCAGGAAAATTAGGTGTTAAAAAAATTGTCATGATGAGTGGCCTACCTGGTGGGTGTCGAGAAGATAAAATTCCAAATTGGATAACCTCAACAATTTCTTGGCCTGATTATATGCCGGGAGTTATTGATTATCAATGGAATGAAGTTGCCATTCCTTGGTGGAAAAAGTTTGCAAAACATGCTCAACAGCATGGTGTTGAAAAAATTGCACTCGAAGAATTTCCTTGCCAATTAGTTTATAACCCTTCAACTCTTTTAAGGCTCAGGGATGCTGTAGGCGATATTATAGGTATGAATTTAGATCCTTCTCATTTGATGATTATGGGCGCTGATCCAATTGCAGCTGCTCGTAAACTCGAAGGTGCGGTATATCATGTACATGGTAAAGATGCTCGTATAGAAAGAGGCCTTGCTGATATAGACGGTTTATTAGAATATAAACCAGTCACTGAAACAAAAGACAGAACGTGGAATTATGTAGCTGTTGGCTGTGGTCAAGATCTAAAATGGTGGAAAGAGTTCTTCTCAGTACTAAGTATGACCGGTTATAACGGTTATGTTTCTTTAGAAATGGAAGATTTAACAATGAGTGTTGAAGCAGGTCTACGTACTTCAATTGATGCATTAGAAGCAACTATTAGTAAATGAGATTAGAATGAAAGTTTCTAATTAATTTTTAGATCTTTGAAAACACAATCAATGATATCTATTTATATATAAAAAACACCTTTTTTAAATAAGGTGTTTTTTTAATTTTACTATTACGTGTTTTGATTCAACCATAACTGTATAAATTAACTATTAATCTATATTAGCCAAATCAGTAAAAATATATAACTTAAAATCCTTCTATATATTGATGGATAATCAAATAAATTAGCTATCAAATTCCTTTACTACAAAATTGTGGTGGATAAGTGTCTTTATCTAGAATATAACATGAGCAATATTTAACAAGATAATTAATAAAAAATATTTATAAAACAGATATGGTTAATCAGAAAAATGATTTTGTTACTCATGTGACATCAGTTTTAGCAATATCTAACGCCAAAGAAATAATTAATGTTTGAATTAAACTCATCGATGCTATTTGTGATTTGAAGCCATTTAGTAATGCCTCTTTTATAATAAAATTAACATCACTGAAAGCAACAAGTGGACTAACTTGACTATCGGTAATACAAATCTGTTTAATTCCAACAGTTACCCCATAATCGATAATATCTAAGACTTCTTCTGCATAAGAAGCGTAGCTAATTGAAATTAGCACATCTTTTTTAGTGCACAAGTTGAATTCTTCTTTATACATCCCACCTAAACCGTCAATTAAATGTGATTTCAATCCTAAATGACGTAACGCGTAATTGGTGTAAATTGCCAAACTAAATGAACGACGCACACCAATAATGTATATATTTTCAGCATTCTTCAACAAGTTAATTGCACTTAATAATTGTTCATTACTTATATTGGATTGAAGTTGATTTAATGCCTGAATATTGACCGTGGATGAGATTTTTAAAATTTCTTCTGGATCTTCAGGTATCCCTTCATGAGTAGAGCGTAATAATCTGGCTCGTTCTGTATAACTACTTGTGGATTCAATGTAATGTTGGCGGAAGATCTGTTTCAATTCATTAAAACCACTAAATCCAAATTCATTTGCAAAACGGATAAGTGTTGAAGGTGGGATTTTTAATTTCTCCGCTATAGATGTTGCAGTTTCCATTGCAACATTATTACTATTATCAAGTATGTATCTAGCAACTTGTTGTAAGCGTTTGCTTAAGTTATCATAACGCGTTAAGATGGTGTTTCTTAATTCGAATAACTTATCAACATTTTTGTTAGTATTCATATTTTATTCATTAAATTTTGTTATTTGAAAGGTTGAGTAGTAATAAAGATTATAAAGGAAAAATCCGTTATAATCTTTAATTAAACAATAAAATTCCATTTTTACTGTTTATTCATAAACTTTTCGATATAAATCCACTAATTCTACAACAGTTGCAAGTCTAGGGTTATTGGAAGGTGAGCCTGAATCAATTGCTTGTTTTGCCATTAAAGGTAGTAAAGCTTCATATTCAATTTTATTTACACCATACTCTTTTAATGTGGGTACATTTAAATCGCGATTTAATGCTTTAAGTTCTTTAATTAATTTATCATTAGCTATTTCATCTGAATCTTGGTTTGTTGCAATCCCCATTGTTCGAGAACAAGTTGCATAACGATGAGGTGCAAAAGGAATACTAAACTCGGTAATGGTTGGAAGTAACATTGCGTTAGACAAACCATGTGGTACATGAAAATGCGCACCGATAGGCCTACTCATTCCATGAACCAATGCTACTGAAGAATTAGTGAAAGCTATACCTGCAAGATGCGAGCCTAACAACATAGATTCTCTTGCTTCGATATTATTTGGCTCGTTATATGCTTTACGTAAATTTTTAGCAATTAAGCTAATAGCCGCCAAAGCTTGGGCATCAGTAAATGGATTCGCCTTTCGACTGACATAGGCTTCAAGCGCATGTGTTAAGGCATCTAATCCACTATCAGCGGTTGCTCTTTTGGGTAGAGAAATTGTTAATTCATAATCTACTAATGCCGCAAATGGCACTAATCCTAATCCCATACACAACATTTTTTCATTGTGTTTTTCATCTGTGATAACAGTTGCTTTTGTTGCTTCAGATCCCGTCCCTGCTGTAGTAGGTATTGCTATTACGGGTAAACCGGATTTTTCGATTGAATAAGGAAATTTATAATCACGAATATGTCCACCATGTTTCACTACTATGGCAATCGCTTTAGCACTATCTATAACACTTCCTCCACCGATAGCGATAATTGAATCATGATTATTGAGTCGTGCTTGTTGAATGCCTGCTTCTAAAGACGTATCGGTAGGCTCTGGAATTGTATCAGTATAGATTCCGTAAGATAGTTTCTGATTGGTTAAGTTTTTTTCTATAGGTTTTATATATCCTAAATCATAGATTACTTGGTCGGTAACAATCATTGGATTTTTAACCGCCAAAGTTTCTAACACATAATTTAATTGATTAATTGCTCCCTTTCCCAAACAAACAATTCTTGGTAAAACAATATTGCTAGTCATAAAATCTCCTTAATATTATAATTTTATAAACCGATTAATAGAAATAAAAATAAAATCAGTGTTGCCAGAAAAGAAAAAAACACTGATACAACAAAAATTTGTTTGTAGCTTTCACGATGTGTTAGTTTGCAAATTCCAAGTAAGGTTATAACTAACCCTGAATGAGGTAATGTTCCGAGACTATTAGCGCCAAAAATGATGATACGATGCATGTTATCATTTGAAATATTGTAAACCTTGGCTATATCTAAAAATTCATCGCCAAATACTTGCATTACTATGCCCGTTCCTCCAGAAGCCGATCCCACCATTCCAGCAATAATTGCCGATATGACTGCAATCAAAACCAATTTAGGAATCACCATAGAAAGTAATATAATTTTGATAGAGGCAAAGGCACTTAATTTTTTTATAACCCCCCCATAACCTACTTGAATTGCAGTATTAAATATTGGCAAGAGTGAGTCGGCAGCCCCTTTAGAGATATCTTTTAATGGATGTATCAGATAATTACGTAATAAAATGATCATTATTACTATAGTTAGGGATATTGAAATGGTAATTGGCCAAATCCCTTGTACCCCACCATAGCTAGCAAAATATTCAATCACTGATGAATTAGAAAAGTAGCCGGTAAAAATAACATTAAAAATTATTACTAACATTATTGGAAATAACGATGCCCATATTCCTGGTAGTTTTGTGTTAAATAAATTTTCCTGACTTTTACTAGTATTAGGCTCATTTAGTTGCTCAATTGATAACGATTTTTTAACCTCACGCCTCATATAAAATATTGAAATAATAATCCAAAAAATAGTCGCAAAAATTCCACTTAAAAAACCTGAGTATATGGTAGTTTCCAAAAAAGGAATTGGTATGGTATTAATAAATTGCGCTGCCCCTGGTGCACCATAAGCTGGCATTGCTCCAGCTAAAATTGCGGCAGGTATTAAATGCCTTGGTAATTTATTTTTCTCAAAGATATTTTCAGCAATTGGTAAAACAGCAAAAACAACGACAAAAACCGAAACACCACCGTAAACCAAAAGAAATGAAGCAATAATAATTGCCGTACATGCATCTTTGGCGCCTAAAAATTTAGATATCCATAAAGCAATTGTTTTTGCTGCCCCACTTGAACTCATCAAGAGACCAAAAATAGCGCCCACCAAAAAGACTGGAAAATAATCTTGAATAAATTTTGCAGTTGCACTCATTAGTGGTCCAGTCCATGCGGTAATTATTGGCATATCATTACAGAATGCTACCGCTAACATGGCCATTAAAGGGGCGACAATTAATATTGATATTCCTCTATAGACTAAAATAATGAGCAAGATCAACGATAATACAATACCTAAAAATTCCATACGAAAAACCATTTTTAAAATTGAAAAATAAAATTCGTTTTATTATTATAATAAAAAATATTTTCAATTAGCAATTATTATATTTATAATAAGATTTATAAAAGTTATAGCCCCAAATTATTATTTTTATTTATTTGATTAATTTTAATAATTAAACAGAATGAATAAAAAAATAAAAAATAACATTATTTTATAGTTTTATTTTTTATTAGCAGAATTAAGTGGAATAATTCTAAAATTTGTTATTGATTTTATTTTATGTTATCTTTATTTGAAATTTAAATTTCAAATAATAATTTTTTAAATTTTTTATTTTAATGATGGGTGTGGAGGTTTTATGGAAAAACAATTTGATTTAATAACTGTTGGGCGAGCTTGTATTGACTTAAATGCAATTGAATATAACCGTCCAATGGAAGAAACAATGACATTTGCAAAATATGTTGGTGGCTCTCCAGCAAATATTGCTATTGGTACGTCAAAATTAGGTATGAAAGTTGGCTTTATTGGTAAAGTTTCCAATGATCAACATGGGCATTTTATTAAAAACTATATGTCAAATGTAGGGATAAATACCGATCACACAATCTTTGATCAAGATGGTCATACCTCTGGTATGGTTTTTACTGAGATTAAGAGTCCTCAAGAGTGCAGCATTTTAATGTATCGTGAAAATGTTGCCGATTTATTTCTTCGACCAGAAGAAATACAAGAAGATTATATAAAAAAAACCAGAAAGATTTTAATTTCTGGTACGGCATTATCAGGCAGTCCATCAAGAGAAGCTGTTTTCAAAATTGTCCAATATGCACGCAAATATAATATTGAAATCTTATTCGAATTAGACTACCGCTACCCAACTTGGAAATCAGATGAAGAAACATCTGTATATTATTCTTTAATGGCAGAGATGTCAGACATAGTTATTGGTACTCGGGACGAATTTGATAAATTAGAAAATAAAAAGGGAGACAATAAAGATACCGTCGCTTACTTATTCCAACACCGACCAAAATTAATCATTATAAAACATGGCGTAAAAGGCTCATTTGCTTATACAAAAGATGGAAAAGTCATACAAGGTAAAGCATACAAAAGTAATGTGTTAAAAACTTTTGGAGCAGGAGATTCTTACGCGTCTGCACTCTTATATGCACTAAATTCCGGAAAAAGCATTGATGAGGCCCTTAAATTTGGTGCTGCTGCAGCTGCAATTGTGGTTAGTAAACATAGTTCTTCGGATGCTATGCCGAATGTCGCAGATATTGAAGCTTTGATAAATGAACAAGATAAATAGTTAACAAATTAAATTGGAACATCTGTGTTAAACAAGTTCCAATTTTAATTGTCTCTATACCCTTAACTCTTAAATTTATTTAAAGGATTGAATATGGCATTTGTATCAATAACAAATATGTTAACAAAAGCGAAGCGTGAAAAATATGCCGTAGCACAATTTAATATCAATGGTTTATTGTGGATACAGGCAATTTTAGAATGCGCTGAACAATTAAAGTCCCCAATAATTTTAGCTGTCTCTGATCGAATGGTTGAATATTTGGGTGGATTTGAATGTATACACAATATGGTTCTATCCATTCATAAGAAATTAAATATAACCATACCAGTTGCATTACATTTAGATCATGGAATGAGTGTCGAACACTGCTTGCAAGCTATCGATGCTGGTTTTAGTTCGGTGATGTTTGATGGTTCACATAGTGAAATAGCAGAAAATATAAAAAATACCCAAATAGTTAGTAATTATGCTAAACAAAAAGGTGTTTCTGTTGAAGCAGAAGTTGGAACTGTCGGAGGAAATGAAGATGGACTAATCGGCGGTGTTAAATATGCAGATTTTGATGAATGTCTTAGATTAGTATCTGAAACAAAAATTGATGCATTAGCAGCAGCTCTAGGCTCAGTACATGGCAAATACAATAGCAGCGGACCTAACTTAGGGTTTAAAGAAATGGAAAGACTGAATAACTCTTTGAAAATTCCGTTAGTTTTACATGGAGCCTCGGGAATACCTGAACCACAGTTGAAAAAATGTATTCAATTTGGGCATGCCAAAATCAACTTCAATACCGAGTTAGTAACAGTTTGGGCTAATTCTGTAAGAAACACCTTGCAAAGTAATCCCGAAATCTGTGAACCAAGGCTAATTATGTTACCAGCAAAAGAGGCGCTAGAACAAAAAATCAAAACAATTATTAACATTATGGGATCGTCAAATCGAGCTTAAATTTTATATGTCTGTAATAAATAAAACTCTTAAAAAAATACAAAAATAGGGACAAAAATTGAATCAATATACTTCTAGAACTTTCTATGTTCTGTATTTAAACGATCAAAATTGACTTCTAAATTTGTATTTTATTTGAGCCTACTATGACATTAAAAACACTCTATTTATTACGATAACTTTAAAAAATTACATTTTATGAAATTAAGGAGAAATAGAATATGTCATTATCTATTTTATCTAGGAAAGAACATTCTGATTCTATTGGAAGAATTCAACATATCACACCTGAAAATGCAGGCTGGACGTATATAGGTTTTGATGTTTATTTATTAGAGCCGGGGCAAACACTCTCATTTGCGACAGAAAATCGAGAATATTGCGTAGTTTTAGTCTCTGGTCTAGCTTCAGTCAGTACATTAAAAGAGAAATATTCAAATATTGGTAAACGAATGTCACCCTTTGAACGTATCCCTCCTTATTCTGTTTATGTTCCTAATAACGAAGAAGTAGTGATAACTGCTGAAACTAACTTAGAATTAGCAGTATGTAGTGCTCCTGGATTTGGTTCATTTCCAACAAGGTTAATTGAACCTAAAGATGTCAATACCGAGTATCGTGGAAAAGGAAAAAATCAACGTTACGTACAAAATATATTACCAGATGATAAACCTGCAGATAGCTTGTTGGTAGTTGAAGTTTATACCGACGAAGGTAATACCAGTTCCTATCCTAGTCATAAACATGATCAAGATAATTTTCCTAGTGAAACTTTTTTAGAAGAAACCTACTACCACCGTTTAGATCCCCAACAAGGTTTCTGTTTACAACGTGTCTACACTGACGATGGTAGTTTGGATGAATGCGTTGCCGTCTATGATAAAGACGTTGTAAAAGTACCAAAAGGTTATCACCCTGTTGCAACTATTGCTGGCTATGATAGCTATTACCTCAATGTCATGGCGGGACCTCTTAGACAATGGCGGTTTACTTGGGAAACAGCTCATGCATGGATTAACAGTGAATCATATCCAAGAAAAAGCAAATAGGATAATTATAAATTAATCAATTTTATATTTGTTCAATATCAGGCAAGGCAAGGAAATCAAATCATGTATCAGCAAAATGTTGTAATTACTACCCCAAACGGAATCCATACTCGACCTGCAGCACGTTTAGTTGAATATGCTAAATCGTTTGAATCATATATCACCATCACATCAAAAGATAAAAGTTCTAATGCAAAACGCTTTTTCGGGTTACAAACATTAGACTTATCAAAAGGATGTAATCTCACCATTACGGCAGAAGGAGTGGATGAAAAAAAAGCCGTAGATCAATTAGTAGACTTTATAAAAAATTTATAGCTTAGGTTTTTATATTCTTAAATGGCTTTCTCATCCTATTAAAAAAAGAGTTAACCATTGGTATGAAAAAATAAATTTAGAGTTTTTGAATTAAATTTAAATAGAGAGATTTAAAACATGGAAAAAATTAAACTCACCGTTGCACAAGCTTTAATTAAATTTTTGGACAATCAATTTATTGAAATAGATGGCCAAGAAATTAAATTCATTGAAGGTATTTTTGGTATTTTTGGACATGGGAATGTTGTTGGATTAGGTCAAGCTTTAGAACAAGATTCAGGTCAACTCATTGTTCGTCAGGGTCGAAATGAACAAGGAATGGCTCATGCAGCAATCGGGTTTGCTAAACAAAAATTACGACGTCAAATTTATGCTTGTACATCTTCAGTTGGTCCAGGCGCTGCAAATATGATAACTGCAGCAGCAACAGCCACCGCTAATCGTATCCCATTACTTTTATTACCTGGCGATGTTTACGCAACACGGCAACCAGATCCTGTTCTTCAACAAATTGAACAATCATACGATTTGAGTTTAAGTACAAATGATGCATTTAAAGTAGTAAGTAAATATTGGGACAGAATATCCCGCCCTGAACAATTAATGAGTGCATGTGTTAATGCTATGCGTGTATTAACTGATCCTGCAGAAACTGGTGCAGTGACGATTGCTTTACCACAAGATGTACAAGGTGAATCTTATGAATATCCTGATTATTTCTTTCAAAAACGTGTTTATCGTATAGAACGAACCCCACCAACTTCAGCAATGATTAAGGATGCATTAAAAATTTTATCAGGCAAACGTAAACCACTTATTGTTTGTGGCGGTGGCGTAAAATATTCTGGGGCAGCAAATATTTTGAGTAAATTCGCTGAAAAATTTGGTATTCCATTTAGTGAAACACAAGCAGGAAAAGGGGCAATTATTTCCTCACATAGTTTAAATGTAGGAGGGATAGGTGAAACAGGATGTTTAGCTGCGAACACGTTAGCCAAAGAAGCTGATCTTATTATAGGTATAGGAACTCGTTATACTGATTTTACTACTTCATCTAAATGGATATTTCAGAATCCAACTGTTAACTATTTAAACATTAACATCTCACGATTTGATGCATTGAAACTTGATGGTATTGACATTATAGCCGATGCAAAAGTCGCATTAGAGTCTTTATTCAATGCGTTATCAGAAAGTGATTATCAAGCTGATTGGGAAGGAAAAATCGAGCAAGCTCGTAATGATTATATTAAAGAAGTTAAAAGAGTGTATTCAGTAGAATTTAATGCAACAGATTTTGTTCCAGAAATAGCTGATCATATCGATCGGGATGCTGTTTTCTTAGAATTCATTAAGTTAACCGGCTCTTCATTAACGCAAAGTCGAGCATTAGGTGTGATTAATGAAACATTAAAAGATACAGATATTATCGTCGGAGCTTCCGGTAGTTTGCCTGGTGATTTACAACGGGTATGGCAGTGTAAAGGTCAAAATACTTATCATCTTGAATATGGTTATTCATGTATGGGATATGAAGTTAATGCATCTTTAGGCGTCAAAATTGCCGAGCCAACAAAAGAGGTTTATACCTTAGTCGGGGATGGAGCTTATATGATGCTTCACTCAGAACTTGTTACATCAATTCAAGAAAAGAAAAAAATCAATGTTCTTTTATTCGATAATATGACTAATGGATGCATCAATAATCTTGAAATGGAACATGGCATGGATAGTTTTGGAACAGAATTTCGTTTTAGAAATGAGAAAACGGGCAATTTAGATGGAGGCTTTGTTCCTGTCGATTTTGCGATGAATGCGGCTTCTTTTGGTTGCAAAACATATAAAGTCAAAACAGTAGAAGAATTAAAAGCAGCGTTAAGTGATGCTCGCAAACAGACTGTGTCAACATTAATCGATATAAAAGTACTACCTAAAACTATGGTACATAAATATTTAAGTTGGTGGAGAGTAGGTGTTGCGCAAGTTTCTAATAATAAACGCATAGAAGATGTTGCGATTTGGATAAATGAAAATATTGAAAAAGCACGTCAATATTAAGCAAAAATATTTATAACGTTTTAATTAATAGAACATTATTAGTTTTTTGTTTGTTATTAACAATAAAAAACAAAAATTAAAACAGTTAGTTTCAAAAAGTGAAAAGGATAATTATATGAAAATAGCATTTGATGTTGATGTTCTTGCTAAACAGATGTCAATAAGTGATGTAGTATATAAAGTTGCTGATTGGGGATATAAATACATTGAACAATCTCCACATCCTCGAATTAATCCATTTTATAAACATCCACTTTTTTCTCGAGAATGCCAAAAAGAGTATCAAACTGCCTTGAATCGGACCGGTGTTGAGTTATCTTCGTTAATCGTTGTTTACCGTTGGAGTGGTCCGACAGAAATACAACGACAACATGCCGTTGCTAATTGGAAAAGAATTATAGAAATCGCATCAGAACTGGGTGTAAAGGTAATTAACACAGAACTTTCGGGGGATCCAAATCAACCAGAAATTTGTAACGGGATGTGGTTTAAATCAATGGAAGAACTCCTGCCTATTTTTGAGCGAGAAGGCATACGCTGTGAAATTCAAAGCCATCCTTATGATTTTTGCGAATTAAATGATGAAACCGTTGATTTAGTAAAATCATTTCGTA
Source organism: Gilliamella apicola (assembly GCF_003202655.1). Classification (GTDB taxonomy): domain Bacteria; phylum Pseudomonadota; class Gammaproteobacteria; order Enterobacterales; family Orbaceae; genus Gilliamella; species Gilliamella apicola_R. The sequence continues at coordinate 243,990 of NZ_QGLR01000013.1, forward strand.
GCGATAATTTGACCTACGTGTATTCTACTCCACATGGATTTTATTATGACCAAGGTAAAGGGGACGTTAGGCATATGCTTGAATATGCGGGTGACGCTTTATCTCATGTTTTATTTGCAGACACTTATAATCACCTTAAAGATTGCCGTTATATTGTAAATCCTCCAACATTAAATCGTATGGGATGTTGTGATACAACTATTCATCAACATTTAGCAATGGGGGAAGGTGAAGTAGATTTTGATGGCATTTTTGAAACATTACGAAAAATGGATTTTGCAAATCGCACCTATAAAATAGGCGGTGAATCCATAGCCTGTGTTTCTTATTTTGGTTTTCCTGAAAAAATGGATAAACAAGCACCTGCCGCGAGAGAAAGAATAGAACGTGAATTATTAACTAAATAAATTGTGCTAACTTAAACCTTATCTGACAGCCATTCTTTTTTTTAAATGACTGTCAGGTTAAAAAAATATTCGTTAAAAACTATTCGTCAAAAACTATTCGTCAAAAAACTGCTCGCATTTTATAACCCATTTTTCATCTAGTAATATTTCTATTGCCGTTTGGCTACAGCATATTTAATTGTCACATAATGAAAAATATTGCCAAACTCTTGGCGTAAATTTTATAAATTAACTATATATTTTATGGTGGGATGGTTAATATAATTTTCAACAATATTTAGTAATTAAATAAATTACTAATTAAGTTGTGTTTTAAATGAGATAATGTATTTTTAAACAATTTTAAATTAATTTTTGAGAGGAATTAATTTATACTTTGATAGACATTGAAGAAATATTAAATGGAATTAAAAGTTTATAATAATATGGTTTATATCAAATATCTTATCTCTGTTGTTTTGCTTTTCCCATGCTTGGTATTAGCAATTGATTTAGATGGTCTTAAGGCAAATATCGATAAATATGATGTCGAATTAAATTTTAAAGATGGCGGTGATCTCGATCTTCTTATTGAAAATGAAGAAATTAACAATATAGAGTTATTACAAAAAAGAGCGACAGTTGATTTTTACTTTAAAATGATATTTTCCTATAAAAAAGGTCAAGGATTGAAACCAACTGGTATAAATATTTATAGTAAAAAAAGTGGTCAATTACTTCAAACTATCACTAATTTGCAAGGAATCGACTGGTCAGTATCAGGAATTGACTCTGACTATTTTAAAGCAAATATTGATAAATATGATGTCGATTTAGATTTTTATGATGATGGGTATATCTCTTTTCCTATTAAGAATGAAGAAATTAACAATATAGAGTTATTACAAAAAAGATCGACAGATGATTTTTATTTTAAAATGATACTTTCCTATAAAAAAGGTCAAGGATTGAAACCAACAGGTTTAAATATTTATAGTAAGAAAAGTGGCCAATTATTTCAAACTATCAATAATTTAAAAGGATTTGACTTTTTGGGGGAATATTCAATAGGTGCGGTTAACCATATTGATGATAGCTATCGCTTTGCTCCAGATTATTTTGACCATAATGGAATAGAAATCGACTATAATTTTGATGGTAATTATAATGATTTTTACATAGCCAGAGCAGTTGATGATATGGAAGATGCCCCCATCATTTATCGTTACTATTCTTATGATAAGAAGAAAAATAAGTTCATTTATCTCAATTTAGATGGTCGTTATATCGATTTTGATTCCAATAAAAAAATTGCAAAAAGGAAAAAAATTTGTGAAATTAATAACTATTCCGCAGTTATTTTAAATGAAACTTATCGTTTCAAAGCAGAAAGTAGTAACTATACTTTAACGAATTCAACCTGTACTTATAAAGAATATGAGTCTTTTAGAGGTTTTGAAGGACAAGCTTTTAAAATTTCTCGTCAATGTTCACAGAAAGAAAAAAATTTTTGTATTAAAGAAAACGAACTAGATAAAGATTTTGATTAATTAGTTATAAAATATAACATTAAATTATTTTTATAAGCATTAATAAATAGCAAATCGCCTTGCAATATTATTAATATTGAGAGTAATAAGCAGTGGTGTTTTAGCTGAACGCTATATTAACTAAAGACTCATTTATACTTCATCAACAATCCAAGTCGATGAAGTATATGAAAAACCGTTTAATGTCCTGTTTAATATAGCCAATTTATTGGTTGTGAGCATCATCTAATAGTTAGGCGATCATTATAATCGCCTAACGTTTAGTGATGCTAAATGTCTTTAATATGCAATACCTACAAACTCAAATCCGGCTTCATTGATTGCGGCAATAGCTGCTTCTTGCGAAATAGTACCACCTTCAATATCAACCTCACGCTTGGTCAAATCAACAGTAACTTTCGCTTTAGGATCAATATCATTAATTGCTTTAGTGATGGTTTTAACACAATGTTGGCAACTCATATTATCAACTATTAATTTCATCGTTAACCCCTTTTGGTTATTAAATAATTTCAGATGGTTATGCCGCAAAATTAGGGTATCCCCCTAATTAAAATTGCTTGCTAAGTAAAGTATTTATATTACGCCAATAAACCGACAAAAAAAATAGAAAATCATCATGTCATTGTCCTCCACCCTAAGCTTAGTAACAGGGTCTACATTAGACTTACCGGTAATTTACTGAACGAGATTGGCTTTTTTCCAGCTTTTTCGTAACGGTTTAAAATGAGCAAAACAAGCTGATTATTGAGTAGGAGAATTATTTCCAATCAATAATTAACAAGCTCTTCTCTGGTTATAAAGCGCTAACTAAAGGTTATTTATTGAATAGTTTCAATCTGATAGCCAGAGTTAATTTAGATGATTTATCTTTAACTTTTTTAGCGTATTGATTAAATGATTCTTCTTGTACATCACTAATAGAGTGATCAAATCGGGGGAATTCAAACTCGATTAATATATTCACCATTAAAGAGTGCTAGTTAGAACAATTTGATTTAAACTCTAACTAAGTGGTCAATATTACCGCTAAAGAAGACAAACTAATTTTCGAAATTGCGAATTAGATTACATGATTGATAATTAATTAGTCCAATTCTACGTTAGAAATAGTAGCAGCCAAAATTGTAATAAACGCTTACTTTAAAAGCATTTCAGGAGTAGCTAGTCCGGTTTCAATATCCAATCCATATAAACCCGTATCCCAACTAATCGCTTTTAATTTATTTTCTTTAATAAGAATATTAACAAAGCCACCTGATACTAAAATTTCTGTATGAACTTTCCATTTTATATACCCGACATTATCCAATAGAAAAATATTATTTGCTGCTAATTCTTTATTTCCCATAAAAATAGGATCAAAATAATCTAATAATACAACAAAATTATTATCATTAATTTTGATAAATTTTTCCGCATTTTCTCTATTGATTTTATTAATTTTCATTAGATTATCGACTTTAAATTTTTAAAATTCGAGTTTAGGAATTCTATCAATAAGTTGGTATTGTATACTAATTTTATTTAACGTGACAAAATCAGGTTAAGGAGCAACTTTTCCGATTTGCATTTTTGTTTTAGCTAATATTGTCAAACCTGTCATATATGTAGCAGCAGATGGTAATACCAAATGTTGATGTATTTGTTGCAATCATCCGCCTTTTATTCAGTTTATCTGCTTAGCTAGCCATGGCGCACAAGTATCCGCTAGGTCGCTAGTGAATTTCCAAATAAATAGTAGATATAAAAATCTTAGTTTTTAGACTGGGATCTTAATTATTTGTCATAAATATTAATTCTTATTCGACAGATGTCCTTTTGCGTTAATCTATCTGTAGTATAAATAGCATCAACATTTTTCCCTTTATTGGGTCCAGAAATAATTACAAAGTCTGGAGATTTATTTGTAATTACTTCATATGGCAGTGTATAACGCTCTTATAATTCTATTCACAGATGATCTCATAAAGTGTATCTGGAGGATTTTGATATTTTGCAAAATCAGCATGAATAACGTCTCGCATTTCAGCGAACTTTATTTTTTTTATGGTTTCAATCTGATTACAATCATTTATTGAAACGACCAATTTTGATGCATGGGTAATTTTAATCATGTCAATCAATGTATTAATAAGTATATCTAAACGCTCTTTAGGATCTGGAGGAAAAGCAATATCAGTATCCGGAGCATATTCACAATAATCTATTAAGTAAGTAGCATTAGGATAGCCAGAAACATCACCAATTATAAAAGAAAATACATTTCCACTTGGAATTAAATAGTCAGGATAATTATATAGTTCATTTTTAGTAATTCTCTCTATTCCCAATTGACTATTTTCAATATAGTCCATCAAATTTTCTAAATCAACCTGGCTTAATATTGGTTCTATATAACCATCAACAAAACTAGACATATTAACTCTCCTTTTAGTATTAATTATCTAAAATCCAATTACCTATATTTTTATCGTCTTTATGAAGATAGTTCTATAATAATCTTTATTTTTAAATATGTTACCTTTTTTATAATAGTAAGTAATACGCCTAGAACCCTTTGCTCTTAGCAGATAGGGATTTTATGGCAATAAAGCTGTGGTGATCAAAATTGAATACAATAAATTAAATTGTAAACTTGCAATACAGATCTAAAAGCACTAAAAAGATCCTCGCTGATCACACGGACATCTGATTAGCAAATATAAAAAACTTGATGACTTCCTTCTAAACTATCATAGAGATCAATCGCCTCTTGCTCCTCGGCAATAAACTCTACATCTATCGGAGCGGGTGGATTATTAGGATCTTTATACTTTCCTTTTAAAAAGGCCTTATATTGTTCCAGAATATATAAAAACTGTTCCCTATTCAGGATAACCTGATACTTTTCAACATATTCATTACCAATAAAAACGTAATCACCGGTAATTAATACCCAATAAGCATTACCAACAGCAAACTTGCCGTCCGGTGCTTCACTATTCGCTAAATCGGTTAGATTATTAATCCAAATATTGACTGAATTAACTGAGTATCGGATTACTTCTGATAGAAAACATGCAATCGCACATACACCGTAACCTTGTTTAGGTATATATCGAAAATTTTCCTCAGGCGACATTCCTGATGGATGGAATTTTCGGTAACAATCCAACCAATTTAAATATATTTTTCTATTTTTCATATATTATTTACCACAAATTAAATATTAAACTTGCAATACAGATCTAAAAAGCAGTAAAAGATCCTCGCTGATTACACGGTCATCTGATTAGCAAGCATATGGAACTTGATGAGTTCCTTCTAAGCTATTATAGAGATCAACCGCCTCTTACCCCTCGGCAATAAACTCTACATCTATCGAAGCAGGTGGATTATTAGGATCTTCATAGCTCCCTTCTAAAAAGGCCTTATATTGTTCCAGAATATATAAAAGCTGTTCCCTAGTAAGGAAATCCCTTTTTTATGTAGCTTCAAATAACCTTCTTTTAACAACTTGTTTAATACTTCAAAAAAAATTTTTTTATTTTCTTCATATGAATAGTTACTGACTTCACTAGAAGCAGGAAAACATTGCCCCCATAATAAATAGAAAGATCCAAATTCAGAATAAGTCTTTATACGATTATACTCTTGTGATGTTAGCATAGTTAAATTACCTAAATTTTAATTCTCTATTCCTAAGACCATTCTCTAGCCTCATCATTTGAGGATTTTCTCTTATATCAACAGTTCAACGTGCCCCTGTTTTGTCCGCTGATTTGGCTTATTGGAGTTTGTTTGTAAAAATAATTAAAGAGTCTACACTGTTCTATTACTATATGGGTACAAGTAAACTTGTAAGAAGGTAGCTAGAAATTGGTAAAAGTGATTTTAGACATCATGATTTTAATGCATCAGGCTAAAATGGTGATAAGTTAGAGAGATATCAAAAAATGTGTATAAAGAATCTTAACAATAATACACTTAATAATAGGATAGATTTATGATTTTTTAACCACAATTAACTTATTTAAGATTAACTATAAATAAAGTGCCACTTAATGGCCACTTACAGCTCTAACTGTAGGTAACAAAATTTCTGAACACAACTGCACATTAAAGGACTCCTGCTAAAAGAATTTGAATTTAATACCTGAGTGCCTATTATCAATACAATCGAGAAGAATAATTAAATTATTAGGCTTAGTATGCAGGTCTAAAAATAGTAAATAAAATTCCTTTTTTAGACAGGATACGCCATTATCCATGATAGATATAGATTGCCTTAGGCTTTTCAGGTACAGTTTTTTCCCATTGCATGATAGATAATATATCAATAGCCATTTCTCTCATTTCTTGCCATTCTGCACTTTGGCAAAGCGCATCATTATTCCAGTATTGAATATTAACTGACCCACTAATAGATAGCATATAAGTATCTAATTTTTTAATTGCACTCCATTGTTCATCTGTTATAGAAATCATACTAAGATCATTTAATTCATCTAAAGCTATCTGCCATTCAACAGCTAATTCATCAGCTACATTAGCAAATTCAGGAAACAAACTTTTCTGGATTTCATAAGGCAGGGCTATTACTTGAGTAACCCATTTTATTTTATTGATATTCTACCCCTTTGGTTTATTTATTATTGTTACCTTTTCGCCTAAAATTAGCTTATAGATACTTGGATTAACAATTTTAATTATACCTTTGTCGTTGTCGACACTTTTTAATAACTTCGCTCATGTTCTCCTTCTCCTGAATGTATTTGTATCTGACTCAGTAAGCTAAACGTTAAAACAAGCTCCTCTCTGTGCTGTTATAGTGGCATTTTAGCCAATAATTCAGCAATTTGATTAGTATCTTCTGCCTGAAGTTCTATATATTTCTCACACGCTAAACGAACATAGTGATAACAAGTACTTTCACTAACAATGACCGTACCATCTTCTGTTGGAGGTAACCAATAGCGAACTCAACACCTTCAAAAAGTTCGCTTTCATCATAACAGTTCATATCAGGAAAGTTGCAATACACACCATCCAGCATAAACGATTCGCTATTAATAATACTTTCAACAATAATTAGAAAATAGCCATCATTATATAAGGTCAAAGTACTCTTTTATAATTCTATGCGAATCAGAAAATAATAAGAATTATTTCAAACAGATGCTTATTTAATTTTGAAAACTCATCTAATTCCATTTATGGTATCTTCCAAAATATATTCCTCTATAATTATAATTTACGAATTCGGATGAAAATTAGTAACCATACCAGGGAGTTATTAGGTGAGGAGCTAACTTTTAAATTTAAAAATAACCCTGTTTTATCCTTTATTGTATTATCAACTTGAGTTAATGATTGAATCAATATTTAAGGCATAACGTTTTTATTTATTTAACTCTATCTCTGATGAGTTGTTAGTCGGAGGATAATTTTTTATCGCTTCTCTATAGCCATCACAACTAGGAAGATACTCCATTAAAAAGTCAAAATCCCATATTGGTGACTCAATATTATTAAACCTACTAATGTCTAGAATTTTATTCTTCATTGCTATTTCTGATTCTTTTTGGTGATTTATTTTGGTTATACCTTCATAACCACCCACCAAATCATCACATCCAATGATAAATGGTAGGATATTCTCTTCTTCCAGTTCTAAAAAAACGCTACCATTAAAAATTGCTCGACTATAAATCTTTGAATCTAAATGTTCTATGTCTCTACCACCACATACCGCATAGCGATCTTTAATATTAAACTTCAAGCCAGATGAGTGATAATAATTATGATCATTATGGATAACTCTTAAGTCGTAGCAGCAAATATTTTCAATAGTAAGTAAGGCTTTTTTAGCTAATATGATTAAATCCTTATCAATGTTGATAATACTTTTTGGGTTAACAGATAATATTTGATTACGGCATATGTCTTCATCCATAGTTATCGATACATTTTCTAAACGCATTCGAAAGGTTGAGGTTTCTTTTTCTATAATGGGTAAAGATACGTAACTTTTTATCCCACTTAAACCATCAAAATCAATACAATAGCAATTAGTTAGATCAATTTTATATTTCATAATATTACTCTGATTTTTTGATTTTATTTTAAACTCGTATTCATCTATAAATTTAGAGTTAATTGGTGTTCCTTTTGATTGGCAATACCCTTCGCTTAGAGCTGTTTTTTTACTCACCAATATCAACTCCTCTTTATCAGCTATTGTTTCTACATTATTCAGATGTTTGTTATTCCTGCCTCTACGAATAATTATGGTACCTTCATTACTTAAAACTCGAGGTACTAGATCATTCAAAGGCTTATAATCGTATGGATTAGCCATAATAATTGTATTTTGTAAGCGATTTGCTATATTTTTTCAAGTTATTGACATCTCCAGGATGGACCCGCTGCCATTGGATAAGCAGAGGGAGAGATATTATATGCGCCTGCTATCGGATTTAATCCTGTACCAATATTTAATGTGCCTCCTTGCTCTAGCTGACTTAAATATTTGGATTTTGCCTTCACTCCTTTTATTCCCAGACAAACTTCATTCAGCCCCAAAGAGTCTATCGACTTATTGGGTTAGCAATCCAAAACCAGAACAATAAAACCATGAACAAAACCTAGTTTAAAATTCGGTTACAGCCTCAAATAATGGGTAAACAAATCTCAGACTACAACTGACCATTAAAGACTGCGGGTTGGAAGGCTTAGGCTTTATAATCGGCCAGCAGGCACCTTCAATTGGTAGCAGAAGCTATTGGTTATCCGACTTGAGAGGATGAGCTAAGAGATAAAAACAAGATCCTCAATGTAAGTGGGGATTATTTAACTTACAAGTTAATATTATTCTCTCTTGCAAGTTTACTAAGCGTATTACCAAAATCTAATAATTCTTCTCTTGTCCAACCAGTTAAAGTCGGAATTTCTTCTTTTTTACAAGATATTAGAACGGCTGATTCTAATTCTCGGATCAAATTAAACTCTTTTTCCGTTATTTCTACTAATAAAGAATTATCATTTTTTTCTACAATTTTCATTTTATTATATTTCTACTATTTCAACTGAGGAGTATTTTGTGTTGGCAAGCGATTCAAATAATTATCCCAACCAATATCATAATCGGGCCTGAATGCTATACTTTCGCCTTTATCTGAGTTTCTTATAAAAAGAGGTTCCCCACGAGATGGTAAGGATTACTTAATTTTATAATTTATTTAGCCAATAACAAGATGTATATTATTTATCATTATGAATTCTTTAAAATAAATAGCATATGTACTAGCCAATCTTTGCTTGATGACCATTCATTCGGGTAATAATAATTACAATCAATATCATCTAATATAATTCTTTGTAATTCGTTTTCATTATATGAAGAGTCAATCAATGATTGAATTTCTTTTATCATTTCTTGTTGTTCTTGGGCTGTTTCTGTTTTTTTATATGACAATAAAGCTTCTTCAGCTCCCCCAAAGATTTCTTCAAAATCTTGATTCAAATAGCATATCAAATAATAAGATAATGCAGGATATTTTTCTTTTGCAATCATGGTGTTGGGTAATCCGTAATAATTTTATGAAAGGCATTGTAGGGTTTCTTACTAAAATAATTCTGCCTTTTGAGACTTGAGATGCGCTTGTTTGACACTTTGAAATACTAATTCCTATTGGTGACGATAAATTATAATCTATCTCTAAATAATCTTTTGGGTTTCCAAATATATAGTTATTTATCTTAGATTGATTTGCATCAATCGCTTTGCTTGTAATAGCTTTAGTTGTAGTTATATCTATAAATGAGGATGCTGTTTTTACATTTACTGTAATTGCCCATCATCAATCTCCGATAAACGCCCGAAACCATCCATAACTAACTTATCTGGAGTTAACTATGGCTAAGGCACATTCTAAGCTAAAATCAACCACATGCAAAGAACCTGCACCACAACCCAACGAACGGTTTTATACCATTGGCTACGTGCCACAAGGCATAAAACCTAACCCACGACCACAACTGACCATTAAAGGCAGGTGGCTGGAGCAGATAGGCT
>NZ_QGLR01000014.1:0-283189 GCF_003202655.1 Gilliamella apicola
TTAACATTAAAGCCTAATGTTAATGGATTGGTTTGGAACCCTTTGGGTTTGTGAATCGGTTTGCCGGCAAAGAGGTCATAGTAAAAACCATAATTATTTCCTCGTATGCCTATTACGCCACCGGTTAAATTCTGCCAGCCAGATGAATGCGCTTATTGACAGGTTTAAAACGAGGTGAATTATCTTTTTCCAATAATAGCGCTTGATTAACGTTAAGGTATAAACGCTCAATTGGAAAAATAGCTTCACTGGTCGCGGGTGTTAATAAATGGATGTCAAGCGATGAAGGGATTAATGTATCTGGAAGTGCTTTTTCATGCGCTGGTTGATGGATAAACGGTTGTCCACTAAATTGCTGCGTAGGCGGCGGTTCGGCTAAGGCAACCGTCGCGGGTAGAACAATGAAACTCCATGCAAATAAATAGCTTTTCATTAATAAATCCATAATATTAACAATGAAACATCATCACACACAAATTTATACCCAACCATGCTAACATTAAATCAATTCAATGTCGATGCAAAAATTGATATTCATCATTTTACCATTTTTTTTAATATTTTATTTAATGTGATTTTACAGGCAAAACCCGATCTATCCACCCTCGTCGACAGTAATCAGCAGAAAAATTGGTGCTAATTCATCTTAAGTTTTGTTAATTGAGTTTGGTTAAATTATGAATAGTTTAGTTTTAGCCATAGTGCTATAGATAAGGAAAGAGGAAAAGTCTAAGGTATTGCAAACTTCCATTATTCATATATTAAATTGACTGTAGACCAATGGCAAAGACATGTAAAAGTAGCATCATCAAGTTTCTTGATTTTAAGATGACTGATGTGATCTATTTCGCTGGTATATTTACCTTTCAATATGAAAGACAATTCATGGAAATGATAATCACTTATTTTAGTTTCAGCAATTGCAAAACCTTTTTTTAACAACGTATTAACTAAGGTTTCGATTGGCTTACAAACGGCTATTTTATCTACTTGCATGGTATGCTACTTTTATATTGATTAAAAATAATAAGCCAATTAAGGTTAATTTATTAACTTTCATATCATTATCATCTATATTTATGCGGTTTTTTTCTGTTCGGTTAATCTCTTTTTGCTATTACTTATATTGTTTTATTAATACATTTTATTGATGAAATAAACAACCATTATTCTTAAATACTTTATCAGCAAATCTGTGTTTATATAATCCACTATATTGCGAATTTAATATTTCGGTAGATTATTTATTAGAGTTTGTTTGGCTAATTTTTTCAACATATTTCTGACTAAACTATCATTTTAAATTTGCATACCTATTAACCAAATGGGTTTTTAGTTCTAATAGGGTATTTTTTTAATACTTTCTAACCAAGTACAATAATAATTTTTTTGCTCGTTAATAGTGACTATTTGTTTTATATCCTCTTCTGGCGCAAAGAGACTGACAGTTGGTGTACTATAATCAACCCTCTGACCTAAATTAAGTTTCATGGTTAATAAAGTGTTAGTTAAAAACTTAACCATATAATATTGGGCACAACACCCTTTAATTAACATTTTGATATCATTGATTGTTGTTAAGCTATATAGTTTATAAAAAGCGTCAAAAGTTCTAATATCTTCTGTTTTAAAAATTTTATCGTTAGCATCGATATATTCCATTGAAACAATATTATATAACCCCTGATAGCTATAAGGTTGGTTGCTAGAAAGATCTATGATGGTTGGGTTGTGTTTTTTTTCACTCCAGACATTAATTACCGCATCGATTACTTCATGTTGTGAATCCACACATTTGATTTTAAAGCAGTTAACATTATCTCTGTTATACATTTTTTACCTTTAACTCCTAAAATAATTTAGATTTAGTTATCTCCATAAAATAGTAGCCTTAAAGATTTAACGCTTTAATCAAAAGGTGTTTTTATTTTACGATTAAAGTAGTTTACAATTTTAGAAAATACCCTTCGATCGACTTTAAACGCAATAATTTATTTAAAACCTTTAAATTTAATAACCCTTTGCCATCATCAAGGATTATAGCATTCAAACCTAACCAGCTTTTTACAGATAAATACCACCACATTTTTCAGAAGAATAACTTATAAAAGTCATATATTTATTATTCTCTTGTTAAGATTGTAGGTAAAATTTAGGTTTTAAAGATAATAATATGATTTTTACCAGGATGACGAGCAATATTATTAAAAAAAATTTATTTGATTATTTTATTTCGTTAATTTCGACTATAGCATATCTACATTATCACTATTATCTAGTGAATATCGCAATTATATTACGCCAATCAATCCGCAGAAAAATCAACTAACTAATAGTTGTTTTAAGAATGCAATATTTTCTAGCTTTTGAATATCAATTGAATATTTGCAATGAATAATTGACGCTAGTTATTTATCAAATAAAGATTGTTAATCCTTTTGAGAGATTAACGCAAAAAACTAGTTAGCAAAAACTATTTAACATAAATCGATAAAAGATTACTCATAGTTGCAACAGGTAACTTTTAAAGTGAGTCAGCCGATATTTTTAGTAAAAATAATTGCAGAATGTATTCCACTAAAATTAGTTTAGCGATGATGGTATATTTCCGTTTTTATTAAATGTATCAGAATATTTTTATCTAAAGTCGATTTATATAGACTCTATTAAATCGTTAAAATCATCAAATATTACCTCACCCAACATGGGCTTATACTCAGTTAAGTCATTTTTTCAAATATAATTTCATTGCATTAGCCAAAGTTATCCAGTCTTTTATTCTGATTAAGAAAAGTAAGCTGCATAAAATAAAATTTATAACCATCTCATTGACTTTGTGATAACTACTTCTATAATTAAATGTATCATACATTTAATACATATGTGTGTTTTGTTATCTATATTATCATTAGGAGTCGTTATGAAACCAAGCAAAAAAGCCAATCAAATGACGGTCAAAGAACTTGCCGCTTATATTGACCAATCAGTATTGAAACCTGAATTTACACAACAAGAAATTATTAAGTACATTCAAGAGGGTATTGACTATAACTGTAAAACCGTTTGCATCAATCCAGCCTCATTAGATATTGCTAGAAAACTTTGTGCCGGCACTAATACCGGAATTTGTGTGGTTTGTGACTTTCCTTTTGGGGCTTCAACAACAGAATCTAAAGTTAAACAAGCCGAAATCATATGCTGTCAGGGAGATATTGAAGATCTCGATATCGTCGCGAATTATGGTTGGATAAAAAGCGGTATGTGGGATGAAGTTGAAAAAGATATCAAAGCAGTGGCAGATGTTTGTCACCAATATGGAACTCAGTTAAAAGTAATTTTTGAGACTGATGCCCTAACATTAGAGCAAGTAGCAAAAGCAACAGATGTAGCTTGTAAAGCCGGTGCTGATTTTGTTAAAACGTCTACAGGTTTCTTTACTGGTGGAGAAAGTAAAGGCGCAACACCAGAAGTTATTAAAGTGATGATGGAAGCCGCTAAAGGTCGTTGTAAAGTGAAAGGATCTGGTTGTATTCGAACTCAAGCTCACTTTTTTGAATTAATTGATCTGGGAATTGATCGTATGGGTATCGGTTATCGATCTACACCTGAAGTACTTGGCGTGACTAAATCAACTTCATAAAATAGCGATAAAAAGATAATTACTGATCTTCAATTTTGCAGAGTTAATAGGTTAGGAAATGAACACTTGCTTCATTTCCTTCGTTTCCCTTCGTATAAGATCTAAGGATTAAGTAAGCGGGAAAACTCCATTTGCTTGACATTATTTTGATTGTTTTTATACAGGTCAAGCTTGAAAACACATTTATCAGCACGTGTAATAGATTTGGTATATTCAAATATATAGCCATTATCTAAATGAGAGATTCGCTCAATACCATAACCGGCCATTTTCTTTTTACATTGCAAATATTCGGCATGATCTTTTTCAATCAATATTGCTTCGATAGTCTCTTCTGCATGAAATAAATTTAAGTTATATTCATGGGTTAATACCAGATAAAGAGAAGCTTTATCAAAATTATTCTGCTCAATACCTTCACAAAGATAATAAGGAATATAGGTTGTTTCAAGTAATAGAGGGGTTTCGTCTGCACAGCGTAAACGTTTTAATTTAAATACTTTTCGATTTGTTGCTGGTAGTGCCAATTTTTGAGCAATAAAGTCATCCGCAGTCATCACTACAGACTCTAATACTATTGATGAAGGTTTAGCGCCAACTTCTTGCATATTATTGGTGAAATTATATAGATAGTTTATTTTTCGCCGGATTTTTTCTTCGGCAACAAATGACCCCTTACCACGATAACGAACAATCAAACCTTCATTAATCAACTGATCCATCGCTAAGCGTACAGTAGTTCGACTAATATTGAGAATCTCACATAGTTCATTTTCGGCAATTAATTGATCGTTAACTTTAAATACACCTGCTTTAATTTGATGTTTGATAAAGGAATATAACTGCATATAGCGCGGTGAAGGACTAACCGGATCAAAATGAAAATCTCGTTTAAAACTTTCCACATCAATCATCTATGCTCTCCCTAAATTGGAAAAATAACTAATCAAAATATTATAAAGGTTTCATAAAAACTAGGAAGAAAAAAGTAACTAACGTCAAGTTCTAACTAAATAATTCGAAACAAAATGGTTATTCACCTTTTATTTAATTAATTTTTTATCTTTATGATTTCAATAATATTGACAATTAAAGTTGAATTTTTTCTTCTAAAAAGCCCGTTCCTCAACTTTTTTAGAAAATTTTATATCAGATAATGGAATAGAAACGTTAGTGTAATAACCTGTTTTTTTGTTTACACAACTTAGTTGATTTTGTCATGATATGATGGCGCAAAATCATCAGATGAAACCAGCAAATGATTGGTGAAGATAGTTAGAGTGATTATTCTTAAGAATACTTGATATTACATTGTAACTTTTTGAATCAAATACCAATTCTTCCTTGCATTAGAAGATAAAAACATCCTGTTCAATTTTTTTGAATTTTCCAGGTCACTATAGATGATGGCAAAATATTATCGTGATCAATATTAATATGAATAATAAATCTAGCTATACCCGCCTCCTATAGCTGTAACTTTAACTATATGATCAGAAAGAGGGGCAAATCTCTCTTTTTCTAATAATAGTTGGTTTAAAATAATAGTTGGTTTAAAAATTGACTATTATCTTTAGCCCTCTAATGAATAAGAGAATTTAACCATTTATCAAATAAAATTTTTTACTGCTTTTGAGAGATTAACGCAAAAAACTAGTTAGCATAAATCGATAAAAGGTTATTAATAGTTGCAACAGGCAACTTTTAAAATAGGGCAGCCGATATTTTTGGTAAAAAAATTGTAGAACGTACACCATTTGATTAAAGTTCGGTATTTTACGCTTATATCATATTGATAATTCCTAATATTTTTTATGATATAGAAAAATATATCTTGTATTACAGTTAATAAAAGCTAGAATCGAACTTATTATTTAATAGTTCAAATATTTAGCATATGAGTAAAAAAATAAATATCAAGTGCACAAGTAAAGATTTAGTGAAGATCAGTAAATTTTTAAGCTATGTTTTAAGGCATAAGCCAGAGTCTATTGGTATCACATTAGATAGCGATGGTTGGGTTGGAATAGATGTTTTAATTCGCCAAGCGAAGAAACATGGTATGCAAATTTCTCAAGAATTAATTACCGAAGTCGTTAGAACCAATGATAAAAAACGCTTTACCCTCTCCGAAGATGGTTTAAAAATTCGTGCTGCTCAAGGACATTCGACTAGTCAAGTTAACATTGCTCATGTAGAGAAAATCCCACCTGAATATTTATATCATGGTACCGCAACCCGTTTTCTTGATTCTATTCAACAACAAGGTTTGATTGCTGGCGAACGTCATTATGTTCATCTTTCAATTGATACAAAAACAGCTGTAGCTGTTGGTAAACGTCATGGAAAACCAGTTGTATTGAAAATTAACGCGTTAGCAATGTTTCAACAAGGTTTTAAGTTTTATTTGGCGGATAATGGTGTATGGTTAACCGAGAATGTGCCAAACCAATTTTTAGAGGAAATTTAAATTAAATCTGCATAACTGAAAAAATAATTGCCAGTCATTTTGTAACATAAGTTAATTAGTCTATTACCCGTGCTTAGATTAATTAAACAAAAGCATCTCGGTTCGTTAAATCTATTTTTTAGAATCGCTAATAATGTGGTTAGTTAACCGCATTTTTTCTCACTTTTTGATGATAATCCATATTATCAGGCAACTACGACTTCGCAATTTTCCAATATCACATGATAGAAATAATCGACATCGACAAAATTAGGAGTTATTGTATATTTGTTCATCTATGCGGTTTTAGTGATTGAGTTGTTTGAGGATTTCAATTTGATCTAAGCACAGATGTGTTGTCTCCCTTCTTTTTATTGATAACAACGATATTCGGGTTAATTAGGAGCCTAAAATGCAGCATATTATGGAAACGATTAGCAAAACAGAGCAAGAGTTTATTGATATTCGCCATCAAATTCATCAACATCCTGAATTAGGTTTTGAAGAGCATAAAACCAGCGATTTAGTGGCAAGTAAGTTGGCTCAGTGGGGCTATGAAGTACATCGTGGTTTAGCAAAAACCGGGGTGGTTGGTGTTTTAAAAAATGGTACTAGTGATAAAAAAATTGGTATTAGAGCCGACATGGATGCGCTACCTATTGTTGAAGCCTCAGGAAAACCATGGAGCAGTCAAACCCATGGCAAATTCCATGGTTGTGGTCATGATGGACATACGACTATTTTACTGTGCGCAGCTAAATATCTTGCCGAAACCCGTAATTTTGATGGCACGTTACATGTTATTTTCCAACCAGCAGAAGAGTTATTGTATGGTGGCAAAGTGATGGTGGATGATGGTCTGTTTAAACAATTTCCTTGTGATGTTATTTTCGGTATTCACAATATGCCAGGTTTTAAAGAAGGTCATTTTTATTTCAAAACCGGTGCACTTATGGCCTCATCCGATACCATTCATATCAAGATTAAAGGCAAAGGAGCTCACGGTGCCATGCCTGAACGAGGAATTGATGCCACTCTTGTTGCCTGTTATATCGGCACCGCGTTGCAGAGTATTGTTTCTCGCAATGTTTCACCCTTTGAGCAAGCCGTTATCACGATTGGTTGTATTCAGTCTGGTGAAGCGCCAAATGTGGTGAACAGCGATGCACTTATGAAACTAACCGTTAGAGCACTGGATAATGATACCCGGGCGTTACTACTTAAGCGTATTAGCGAAGTTGCCACTTCACAAGCGGAAAGTTTTGGTGCCTCAGTAGAAATTGAGCATGTCAATGGTAGTCCAGTATTAAATAATGGAGCAGATGCAACAAAATTTGCCTTTGATGTTGCCCAAAAATTAGTTGGTAAAGATCGCGTGCATGATAATTGCCATCCTTTTATGGGCAGTGAAGATTTTGCTTTTATGTTAGAGAGTAACCCCAATGGCTGCTATATGATTATCGGTAATGGCGATGAACCCGGTTTTTGTAGTGTGCATAATCCTGGATATGATTTTAATGATAACTGTATTGTTACTGCGGCAGCATATTGGGTTGCATTAACGGAAACCTATTTAAGCAAATAAGGATTACGTGTAGCTATGTCAAATTTAAATATGTTAAATACTCAAAATTCAGCCATAGAACAGTTTAAAAGTCATAACCGGTTAACATTCGGCATTGTATTAGGGGTTATTACTTTTTGGCTTTTTGCTCAGTCAATCGTTAATGTCGGGCCAGCGGTTCAGCACTCTATCGGTATTACCCCTGCATCGTTTAATTTAGCAGTAAGTTTAACCGCCCTCTTTTCTGGCTGTTTTATTGTGGTTGCCGGTGGACTCGCTGATCGTTTTGGACGAGTTCGCTTTACTTATTTGGGTTTTATATTAAGTATTATTGGTTGCCTTTGTTTGATCTGCGCACAAGGTGAAGTGCTGTTTATTACTGGTCGTATTATCCAAGGTTTATCTGCTGCCTGTATTATGCCATCGACTTTGGCGTTAGTGAAAACCTATTATCAAGGTAAAGATCGTCAGCGCGCATTAAGCTTTTGGTCGATAGGATCTTGGGGCGGTTCAGGTACTTGCGTGCTGGCCGGCGGTGCGATAGCAACCTATTTAGGTTGGCAATGGATTTTTATTATCTCTATTGTTTGTGCTTTGTTAGGTATGTTGTTATTAAAAGGGACACCAGAAACTAAAATTGACGATCCATCAAGTTTGCCTAAATTTGATTATGTTGGACTATTCGTTTTTGTTATCACTTTAGTTACGTTAAACCTTGTCATCACCAAAGGATCTACTTTTGGTTGGACTAGTGTAACGACATTATCACTCGCTATGATATGTTTGGTTTTTCTGATTTTATTTTTTGTTATTGAAAATCGCAAAGCGAATGGCGCATTTATAGATTTTTCACTGTTTAAGAATGTCCCTTATCGTGGCGCTACCTTATCTAACTTTCTACTCAATTCTGTTGCCGGTACATTAATTGTTGCCAGTACTTATACCCAACAAGGACGAGGCTTTACCTCTTTCGAAAATGGATTATTGACCATTGGTTATTTAGTTTCGGTTTTATGTATGATTCGAGTAGGTGAAAAGATCTTACAAAAAGTCGGCGCGAAAAAACCAATGCTACTCGGGCCTTTAATTACAGGTTCGGGGATTGCCTTGATGACGCTGACTTTGTTACCGGATATGTTTTATATTATTTCGGTGTTTGCCGGCTATATTTTATTGGGTCTTGGCTTAGGCTTTTATGCCACACCATCAATTGATACCGCAATAGCTAGTGCTCCAGAAGATAAAGTTGGTGTTGCATCAGGAATATATAAAATGGCGAGCTCATTAGGTGGTGCATTCGGTGTGGCGATTTCGGCATCAACTTATGCTGCAATTATTGCTAATGGCCAAAGCATAGCGACAGCAGCAGCAATAGGACTCTGGATTAATGTTGGTTTTTGTTTGTTATGCTTTATTTCAATTTTAATTTTAGTTCCAAGTAGTGCCGGCAAGCATAAATCAGCCTAACTTTTTATCATATTAAAACTTATCTTTGGGATAGAACTTTTAACTTCTACCCCTATTTTTTAAATGGGTAGATGAATTAAACCCATAATGCTTAGAAAGCAATATGGGGTTTGTTAGGGGAAATATTGGTTAATGGTGTGAATTTGTAGGCACATTCAACTTATTTGCCAATACAGAATGAACTGAATATTCTTCCTAATAGATTATCAGAAGTAAATTCACCAGTAATTTCACTTAGCGCTTCTTGAGCTAATCTTAACTCTTCGGCTAAGAGTTCACCTGCATGGAATGTTATAATTAGCTTCTATCCCTATTTTTTTAAAGATAGATGAATTAAACCCATAAAGCTTAAAAAGCAATATGGGGGTAATTATGAGAAATATTCATTAAAAGTATGAATTTATAGGCAAATTCAACTTATTTGCCGATACAGAATGAACTGAATATTCTTCCTAATAGATCATCAGAAGTAAATTCACCAGTAATTTCACTCAGCGCTTCTTGAGCTAATCTTAACTCTTCGGCTAAGAGTTCACCTGCATGGAATGTTATAATTAGCTTCTATCCTTATTTTTTTTAAGATAGATGGATTAAACCCATAAAGCTTAAAAAGCTATATGGGGTAATTATGAGAAATATTCATTAAAAGTATGAATTTATAGGCAAATTCAACTTATTTGCCGATACAGAATGAACTGAATATTCTTCCTAATAGATCATCAGAAGTAAATTCACCAGTAATTTCACTTAGCGCTTCTTGAGCTAATCTTAACTCTTCGGCTAAGAGTTCACCTGCATGGAATGTAATAAGTTGATATTGACCATTATTTAAATGCTCAGCTGCTTTTTCAAGTGCTTGCAAATGACGACGTCGAGCTAAAAAACCACCTTCTGTACTACTCGAAAACCCCATAGCTTGTTTTAGATGCTCACGCAATAACGTCACACCTTCACCTGTTCGAGCGGATAATTGAATAAGTGCATATCCCTCTTCTTCGCTATAACCAAGTGCCTCACCGGTTAAGTCTGCTTTGTTGCGAATCACAGTAACCGGCATATTTTTTGGCAATCGCTCAATAAATTCTGGCCAAAGTTTTTCGGGATCGGTTTCATTCGTTGTTGTGCTATCGACCATAAATAAAACCCGATCGGCTTGTTCTATTTCTTGCCATGCACGCTCAATACCTATCCGCTCTACTTCATCACTTGCTTCACGCAGTCCAGCGGTATCAATGATATGTAAAGGCATACCATCAATATGGATATGTTCACGCAGTACATCACGAGTAGTGCCGGCAATATTGGTAACAATAGCAGCATCACGACCTGCCAATGCATTGAGCAAACTGGATTTTCCAGCATTTGGACGACCAGCAATAACCACTTTCATCCCTTCGCGTAATAGAGAGCCTTGTTTAGCTTCTTGGCGGACTTCGTTTAATCGTTGAATAACTTGATTAAGTTCTGCTTCTATTTTACCGTCAGAAAGAAAATCAATCTCCTCTTCCGGAAAATCGATAGCCGCTTCGGTAAAAATACGCAAATGAATCAAGGATTCAACCAGTGCATTAACCTTTTTAGAAAATACACCTTGTAAAGACGAGATAGCAGATTTAGCCGCCTGTTCTGAACTGGCATCAATCAAGTCAGCAATCGCTTCGGCTTGGGCTAAATCAAGTTTATCATTTAAAAATGCCCTTTCCGAAAACTCACCCGGCCTTGCGATACGCACACCAGAAATTTCTAAAATTCGCTTTAAAAGTAAATCTAAAATAACTGGGCCGCCGTGACCTTGCAATTCAAGCACATCTTCACCAGTAAACGAGTGCGGATTAGGAAAAAATAGCGCAATACCTTCATCAAGTGTCGAGCCATCGTTTGCTAAAAATGGAAGATATTCGGCATACCTTGCTTTAGGTAATTTACCTAATACTGCCTGCGCTACCTCTTGGGCTTTAGGACCTGATATGCGCAATATGCCCACACCGCCACGACCGGGCGGCGTTGCTTGCGCAACAATTGTATCTGATTTCATATTTGTTTATAGCTAATTTAAAGTTTGATAGTTAATAATATCATGGACGCTCGACAAAAACAGTAGTGACTACCGCTTTGGCCGTTATTCGCTAATTTTAGCGTATTTTATCCATTATTTCGTCGTTAATTCGCCGGTTTGGTATTATTACTAGGGTGGTCAAAGAGCCAAGAATTTGCCAATGCAAGTGGCTCGCGAATTAATGCAACATACCTATCACCATTATTAAAGCTTAATGGAGCAGATAAGCCAGATACATCATTAATTCCTGAACGTTTAGCCAGCATTATTGAACGTAAAATATGGAAATCATTAGTTACTACTACTGTTCTACCTAAAGGTAAAACTCGATTGGCAAAAATAAATTGCTCCGCAGTACGTTTGGATTGGTCCTCTTGATAAACTCGAGCAGCATTGATGCCGTTGTCGATAAGATATTTAGCCATCACACTTGCTTCTGTTGCTGATTCATCTGGACCTTGACCTCCACAAACTATCACTTTGGTATTGGGATTATTTTGCAAATAATTAATGGCGGTGTTTAATCTAATTTGTAAAGTAAGTGGAGCTTGGGCAGGTGTACCAACCACCTGCGATCCTAAAACAACTAAGGTATCAGCATTGGCGGCTGGTTTTTGTTTAGCAAAGATAAAAATAACAACGTTACAAATGATAAAATAAACTAATAGTGCTATTAGACAATATTTTATTAAATTGATAATTGTCATTAATTTTCCCCTTATTTTTTAAAACAATCTTCGAAATGGTCGTTAACTAACCCCATCGATTGCATAAATGCATAACAAATTGTTGTGCCAACAAATGTAAATCCTCTCTTTTTTAGTGCTTTTGACATTTTATCGGATATTTCTGTGCTAACAGGGACTTCACTTTTATCTTTAAAATGATTGATGATTGGCTTACCATCAACGAATGACCAAATAAATTGCGAGAAACTCTCATTATTATTTTGCATAGCTAAGTAGGCATGCGCATTTTTCACGATGCTATTAAGCTTTAAACGATTGCGAATTAAGCCTGTATTTTCAAGTAATAATTCTATATCAGTTGCGGTTAATTGGATAATTTTTTCCGGTTGAAAATTGAAAAAACATCGCCGATATTCGTCTCGCTTTTTTAATACAGTGACCCAAGATAATCCGGCTTGTTGTCCTTCAAGACAAATTTTTTCAAATAGTTTAAGGCTATCATATTGAGGATAACCCCATTCGTTATCATGATAATCAATATATAACGGGTCATTTGAGACCCAACTGCATCGTTTTGTCATAATTATTTCATCCTAAAATTTTCAAATCATTATAAACGATAACTAGATAGAATTATTATTTAATATCAATTTTTATACACACTATAAATCAAACAGGCATATAGTTACTGTTGATTAATTTTTTTTATGATTAAAAAAAAGAGTATATTTTATGGCAGAATGATCTTTCAATTTTAGCATTTAGTCAAAAAATGGATATTTTCTTTACTGACTATATTTACTTAACAATAAGAATAAGGTTTTTTCATGAGTCAATCTGAAATTAACGCTGAATGGCAGCCGGTCGCACGGCCATTGAATAGTAAGGATTTTAAAACATTAATATTGTCATCTTTAGGTGGAACGCTTGAGTTTTATGACTTTGTGATCTACGCACTATATATTGATACCATCGTCAAACCACTGTTTTTACCACCTACCTTGTCGCCATTAACTTTAGATTTATTTGCTTGGGGTATATTCGCTGCGGGTTATTTGGTTCGCCCTGTTGGCGGAATTATCATGGCGCACTTTGGAGATAAAGTTGGTCGTAAACAGATGTTTACCTTAAGTGTGGCGATGATGGCCTTACCTACTTTTATTATCGGTATTTTACCTACTTATGAAACAATTGGTATTGTTGCGCCACTATTACTGTTGCTGATGCGTATGTTACAAGGTGCCGCTATTGGTGGTGAAATGCCGGGAGCATGGGTATTTATCGCCGAGCACACGCCAAAACAGCGTTACGGCTTGGGCGTCGGTACATTAACTTCAGGCATTACCGGTGGTATCTTACTTGGCTTTTTCGTCACGATTATGGTTGATCTCTATTTTACTAGCCAAAATATTTTAGATTATGCATGGCGTATTCCTTTTATTATTGGTGGTATTTTTGGGGTTATTTCTGTCTATCTACGAAAATTTTTATCAGAAACCCCGATCTTCAAGGAATTAGCCGCCCGTAAAGCATTAGAAAAAAGTATTCCCGTTGTGACTGTTATAAAAAAACATAAAACAGCTTGTTTGATTGTCGCTTTATTAACTTGGTCATTATCAACCGCTATTATGGTTGGTATTTTAATTACCCCGGGTCGTATTGTCGGCGGTATGTATCATTTTGCTAATCTTGATTGGCGTATTGGTGGCTGTATTGCCGCTTTAACATTATCTATTGGTTGTGTTATTTCTGGTTGGTTAGATGATAAATTAGGTACAGCTAAAACAGTAATCCTGACTTGGGGCGGATTAGCTG
The DNA here is from genome assembly GCF_003202655.1 of Gilliamella apicola. GTDB lineage: Bacteria > Pseudomonadota > Gammaproteobacteria > Enterobacterales > Orbaceae > Gilliamella > Gilliamella apicola_R. Next base: position 13,681 of record NZ_QGLR01000014.1, read on the forward strand.
TAGTAAGTATCTATTTTTATAGTTCATTAGCACCAGATATGTCATTAACAAAACTTTATTGGATTTGGGCACTATTTGGCTTATTTATTGGATCGATCGCCATGACGCCAATTATCGGTACCAGAACATTTCCACCGGCTATTCGTTATTCTGGTTTATCGTTATCTTATAATTTAGCTTATGCGTTATTTAGCGCAATTACTCCTACATTAACTATCTATTTATTGAGCCCTGATCATATATTAGGTGAATATAGTTATCTTGGTGCAGGTATTTATATTTCAGCTGTAGCGATACTTGCCGTGTTAGTTGGTTTTTCAACATTAGCGCAAAAAGGTTGGCAGAATAACGCAAATAACAAATCAGTTAATTCATAAAGAAGAGCAATAAAAAACAGGGCGATTGCCCTGTTTTTTATTGAGGATATAATGAACCTAGAATGTATTAATATAGATGTATTAATATAGGTGTATTAATATGAATGTATTAACGCATTGTAACAAACTCTTCCGCCGCTGTTGGGTGTATGGCAATAGTGTTGTCAAAGTCTTTTTTAGTTGCGCCCATTTTTAGTGCTACAGCAAAACCTTGTAAAATCTCATCCATACCATAACCAATACCATGAATACCGACTATTTTTTCTTGTTCGCCAATACAAACTAATTTCATTTTGCATGGTTGACGATGAGAAGTTACGGCAGTATACATAGCCGTAAATGTAGACTTATAGACTTTTACGTTTTCTGGCCCATATTGCAATATAGCCTGTGGTTCACTTAAACCAACAGTACCAATCGGTGGGTGAGTAAATACTACAGTTGGAATATTGCTGTAATCTAAATGTTCATTAGGTTTATTATTGAAAAGCCGTTCGGATAAACGCCGGCCGGCAGCCACGGCAACTGGGGTTAATGCCGCCGCACCGGTATCATCACCAACCGAATAAATTCCCGGTACATTGGTGTTTTGATATTCATCAACAACTATAAATCCATTGCTATCAACCTCAATACCTGCCGCAGATAAGTTCATCTCTTTGGTTGCTGGCTCTCGACCGATGGCCCAAATTAAACAATCAACCGTATAACTTTCGCCATTTTCTAATGTTAACGTCAATGATTGGTCACTATTTTTACTAACAGAAGATGGAATGGCAAAGGTATGCAGATGCTGGCCATCATTGGTTATCACTTCCATAAGTGTTTCTACGATTAACGGATCGAAAGCTCGTAATGGAGTACCTTGTCGAACAAATTGATGAGTCTGGGCACCGAGTGAATGTAAAACACTGGCAATTTCACAAGCTATATATCCGGCACCGACAACCGCCACTCGTTTAGGTAAGGCTTTTAATTCAAAGAATCCATCGGAAGTTATTCCATATTGCGCACCGGGAATATTGGGAATAGTTGGCTTACCACCAACCGCAATAAGAATATGATCGGCAGTAAAGTGCTCTCCATTGACATCAAGCGTTTTGCTATCAATAAATTTGGCATATCCATGGATCACATCGACATTATTATTGTGTAGTACTCGATCATAAGATTGATGAACACGATCAATATAAGCCGTTCGGCTTGCAATGAGTTTATCCCAATCAAAATGATTAATTGTCGTATCAAATCCATAATCAGGGCCATAGTGATTAATCGCTTCGGCAATTTGTGCACCATACCACATAATCTTTTTAGGAACACATCCAACATTTACACAAGTTCCACCCAATAATTTAGCCTCAATAATGGCACACTTTTTACCATACGATGCAGCTCGGTTAATTGAGGCAATACCACCACTACCACCACCGATAGCAATATAGTCATAGTGTTTAGTCATATAAAAAATCCTTAAAACAAATTAGCAATTGATGGTTAATAGCTTTGCATAAAGCCGACAATAAAAAAAGTATTAATTATGAAATTTAACGATAGTTATTAACTATTGATTAGTTTCGGAGAATAATTTTATTCATTAACATAATAATATTGCTACTGATATGATTATTCCCCACATTTATTCAATGCCTGAAAATTGACAGGTTTAGAACTCATTTTTTCAGTAATCTCAAGATAACATTTTCTGTCTTCAAGTTTATATAAAATATTATATGTTTTACCCAATTCAGCGGTAAATTGGTGATATTTTGTGGTACAAGAAATTTTATCATCTCGTGATTTACCAATAACTGTAACAAGTTTATTAGCTGGAGATTTAGTTTCAATTGAGGGAACATATTTAGGATAAATATTAAATGGTACAATTTTATGTCGGAATACATAGCCAAGACTTTGAAAATTAGCGCAGTTGCTAGTTTTACCATCATAAATGTTTAAAGAAAAATAGGTAGGATAATCAGTTTCAGTGGTGAATATCAGTTCTGGGTCATGGAGATTTGCTTCATATAGATATTTTTGAATAGGTACTCGATGACAAGCGACACTCATCAATATCATTAACAACACTGTAATTTTTAGTTTCATTATTTTATTCCTTATTAGTCATTAAATATATGATCTTTATTGATACTAAAATAAATCTTAATTGAGATAAAACAAAGATAAAAATAATGGAAAAAATTAAATAACAGTAATCATCTAGTTAAATTATTGGCTACTTAAATAAGTAGCCAATTACTACCAGATATTATTTATTGTTGTTTAATTTTATCAATGATATTAGTGGTGGAACAACCATCTTCAAAATTGAGGACTTTAACTACTCCACCGGCCTCAATAACTTCTTTTCCACCGGCGATATCTTCAGGTTTATAATCGCCACCTTTTACTAATACATCAGGTAATATACTGGCAATTAATCGTTGTGGTGTCTCTTCTTCAAAAGGAACCACCCAATCCACTGAATCTAACGCCCCCAATACTATCATTCTTTGCATTAATGGGTTAATTGGTCGGGATTGTCCTTTCAATTGTTTTACAGAGGCATCACTATTTACCGCCACAATTAAACGATCTCCAAGCTTACGAGCATTAGCAAGATAAGAAACATGTCCGGCATGTAAGATGTCAAAACAGCCATTAGTCATGACAATTTTTTCGCCTCGCAAGCGTGCTTTTCGAATCTCCTCTTTTAACTCATCTTCAGTCATCACCCCAAAACCATCCTCGGCACGAGCACGGATGGCATTACTTAATTCTACTTGGGAAACCGTTGATGTGCCTAATTTACCTACAACCACACCCGCAGCAGCATTAGCTAAAAAACAGCTCTCTTCAAGCGATTGTCCTGCAGCTAATGAAGCCGCTAAGGTTGCTATTACAGTATCTCCCGCACCGGTAACATCAAATACCTCTTTAGCTTGCGTTGGTAGATGATAAACGGGTTTATCTAATTGAATTAATGTCATCCCTTTTTCACTACGGGTGACAAGCAAGGCTTTAAGATCATATTGTTTGATAAGCTGGTAACCTTTTTCAATGATCTCTTGTTCTGTTTTACAAACACCAACAACAGCTTCGAATTCAGACATATTTGGGGTCAATAATGTTACACCACGATAACGCTCAAAATCAGTCCCTTTCGGATCAACTAATATTGGCACATTTGCTTTTTTAGCTTGTTTAATCATTGTTTGTACTGCTGTTAATGCACCTTTGGCATAATCTGATAATACCAATACTTTAGAAGTCGAAAGCGCAATATTAATACGTTCTAGAAGAGGCGTATGATCGACATTAGCAAAACCTTCCTCAAAATCAATTCTAATCAATTGTTGATTTCTAGATAAGACTCTTAACTTAGTAATAGTTGGGTGTGTTGAAACCGATACAAAATCACAATGAACATGACGTTTGGTAAGTTGCTCATCAAGCACTTTAGCCGGTTCATCGATTCCAGTGAGACCAATTAACCGCGCTTTACCACCAAGAGAAGTTATGTTCATTGCTACATTGGCTGCACCGCCAGGACGTTCTTCAAGAGAATTAATTTTAACAATTGGTACCGGCGCCTCTGGAGATATACGGTTGGTGCCACCATACCAATAACGATCTAACATAATATCACCAACAACTAGAACATTTGCTAGATCAAACTCAGGAAGAGAAGTTTTCATTTAGTTATCCTATACTTGTATTGAGTAAATCACATATCAATTTATTGTTGATCATCAACACTCTCATCGTCATCATCTGCGATGACTTTTTTTCTTGGTTGATAGAAACGGGCAAAAAATGTCCCAATTTCAAATAATAAACAGATAGGTACAGCTAATAAAATTTGCGAAAATACGTCAGGAGGTGTAACAAACATTGCTACGGCGAAAACACCGACAATAATATAAGGCCTTTTTTTACGTAAATTTTTAGGGGTAGTTACACCAGTCCAACACAGTAAGATAATGGCAACAGGGACTTCAAATGCAAAACCAAAAACAATAAATAACGTCATAACAAAATCAAGATATTTAGTTATATCGGTGTTTATCGCAACATCAACTGGTGCCGTATGAATAAAAAAGTAAAAAGCGAGAGGAAATACTGCAAAATAGGCAAATGCAATACCAATATAAAAAAGTACCGTGCTGGAAATGATTAACGGCATAATCAGCCGTTTTTCATGTTGATATAATGCCGGGGCAATAAATCCCCATACTTGATACAAAATATAAGGAATCGAAATAAATATTGAAACAACTGCGGTCAATTTGATCGGGGTAAAAAAAGGTGCCGCAATGTCAGTTGCAATCATACTGCTACCTTTAGGTAATTGGCTAATCAGCGGATTAGCAACAATATGATAAATATCATTTGAAAAAAAGAGTAGACCCGCTAATACGAATAATATACAGATAATACATCGTAAAAGTCGTGTTCTTAGTTCTACAAGATGACCAATAAGTGGTTGCGTTGCGTCGTCTGTCATAATTTATCTTTATCTGAATGAATTGTTGTATCTGTTTGGCTAACTGAATCAATCTCTTTTTGTAGTGATTCAGTTACCCGTTTTAATTCATCAATGGATTCTTGGATTTCGGGTGTAAGCGTATTTAAACCACTTTGCTCTGCTTTTTTTAAGCTATCTTGTAACTCTTGTAGTTTAAGTTCTTTATTCAATTCTAACTGAACTGTTGCTGACATACGACGAAGTACTTTTATCCAGCCAGCGACAGTTTTAATTGCAATAGGCAGACGTTCTGGCCCCAATACCACCAGCCCGATAATTAAAACTAATAGTAGCTGACCAAAGCTAATATCAAACACAGGTTACTCTTTGTTAGTGTGGTTATCTTCAGATGATTCAAGATTGGCGACTTTTTGGACATCACCTTCTTTTTGATCATCATCGTCATTCATGGCTTTTTTAAAACCTTTAATTGAGGCTCCAAGATCAGAGCCCAATGATCGTAATTTTTTTGTTCCAAATAATAGGGCGATAACCGCTACAAATATGAGTAGCTTGGGCAAACTTGGCATATGATAACTACCTCCAAAAGCTTAAAATAGTCAAATTATACACTTAAACACTGAGATTCCCAAAAATAACTCGCTTAATGCACAACAAGCGCAATAATGCCTAAAAGACTAAGCACAACAACCATAAACATTAATCTTCGTTGGCATCTTTTGCTACGTTGAAGTTCTTGATTAATTTGCTTTAGTTGAATATGCATCTGTTTAGTCATCCGAGCCTGATCATTTAATTTTACCGGTAGTTCAACGACAAGATTTTTCCATTCAGGTAAAGATTGCCAAACTTGTTGTAATAACTTTTTAGCACTGTATTTTTCTTCATACCATTTTTCTAAAAATGGTTTAGCGGTTTGCCATAAGTCGAGAGCTGGATAAAGTTGACGGCCTAGTCCTTCTATATAAAATAACGTTTTTTCAAGTAAGGTTAACTGAGGTTGAATATCCATCTCAAATTGGCGAGCTACTTGAAATAGCGCTAATAAAATTTGCGAAAAAGAGATCTCACCTAATGGTTTGGCGAATGCTGGTTCGCACACATTACGCATAGCCATTTCTAACGCGACGGCGTCAGTGGTTTCAGGAACCCAACCTGATGTGATATAAATTTGCGCAATTTTTCGATAATCTTGATTAAAAAAAGCGAGAAAGTTTTCAGCTAGATAGCGTTGATCATCTTCAGTTAAAATACCAACAATAGCACAATCGATACCAATATAACGCGGATTCTGAGGTTCGCTTATATCCACAAAGATATTACCTGGGTGCATATCCGCATGGAAAAAATTATCCCGAAAGACTTGTGTAAAGAAAGCTTGAACACCTCGTTCGGCTAGTAATTTCATGTTGACGTTACTTCTTTTTAGTTCGTCGATATTAGCGATCGGTGTACCATAAATTCGTTCCTCAACTAGGATATTTTTACGGCAGAGATCTTGGTAAACATAAGGAATATAGAGAATTTCGCTATTAATAAAATTATCCCGCAACCGCGCGGTGTTATAAGCTTCTTTAAGTAGATCTAACTCTTTTAAAAGAGTACTTTCATAATCACTAACAATCTCTACAGCACGTAATTTTTCACCAAATTTTATCCGTTTGGTAAATTGGTTTGCAACCCAATACATCAAACGAATGTCTGATTTGATGATAGGTAATATATTTGGCCGCAAAACTTTGATTACCACTTGAGCTTGGCTACTTTTTAACGTAGCAGTATGCACTTGTGCAATAGAAGCGGAAGCTAAGGGTTGCTCATTAAAATCTGAAAAATAATAGTCAATTGGGCATTCTAAAGCCGTTTCGATAATTTGTTTAGCAATTTTGCCATCAAAAGGAGTAACTTGATCTTGTAATTTAGCTAGTGCATCAGCCAGATGTTTTGGCAATACATCCCGTCTTGTTGAGACCATTTGTCCAAACTTTATCCAAACCGGTCCTAGTTCTTGTAAGGCCTGACGTAATCTTTCACCGATTTCTTGTTGCTTTGCTTTAGGTCTAACCCAAAACAAGCTAAACAATAATACACGTAACCATTTTGAGGAACGGTGCTTTGGTAATAGTTCATCTAATCGATAAGCCCGAAATACGGTTAATATTTTATAAAGTCGAAAAAATGTCATTATTTTTTATCACATTAAAATTTAAAACCAGTATGTAAAGCCACAATACCGCCTGTCATATTGTGATATTTAACGTCAGCAAATCCGGCATCTTCCATCATTTTTTTCAATGTTTTTTGATCTGGGTGCATACGAATAGATTCGGCTAAATATCGATAGCTTTCGGAATCATTTGCCACAATCTTGCCCATTAACGGCAACATGGTAAATGAGTAAAGATCATAGGCTTTATTTAAAATTTGATATTGTGGTTTAGAAAATTCTAGAATCAATAAGCGCCCACCTGGTTTTAATACTCGCCACATGGATTGTAACGCTTTTTGCTTATCAGTCACATTTCGTAAACCAAATGAGATAGTAATACAATCAAAATAGTTATCAGCAAATGGCAATTCTTCTGCGTTTGCTTGTACATATTCAATATTTTTAAATAAACCTTTGTCTCGTAGTTTGTCTCTACCTACTTTAAGCATCGATTCATTGATATCGGCTAATACTACTAAGCCATCATCACCAACAATCTGTGAAAATTTAGCCGTTAAATCTCCTGTTCCACCAGCAAGATCAAGAACTTTTTGTCCTTTCCTAACACTACTATACTCAATAGTGATTTTTTTCCAGATGCGGTGAATACCAAATGACATTAGATCATTCATAATATCGTATTTATCAGCAACAGAATGAAAAACTTCGGCGACGCGTTTTGCTTTATCCTGTTTTAAAACTTGTGTATAACCAAAATCGATTTTATCTTGATTTTCATCATGTTGCGGCTGAGAAGATTGAGACATAAAAATGCACCTTTCACAAAGAGTTAGCTTATTTTAACATAAGCTAACCTAAATGTGATGGACTAAATCAATAATGAGTCAACCATTTTAGAAACAATTTCGAAATATTGTAATGGGGTAGAATTTGCAGGTAATTGGCTTTCATGGATAATTAAATCAAACTGATAACTATTTTTTAGTCCATTTAAGACTTCGTTAGTTTTACCAAAAATCTGTTCATAGTATTGGGCTAATGTTTCAAAATCAATAGAGGTAAAGAGGAGTTTATTGGCATTTTCAACTGCTTTAGTCATTCTCTCTACTTGTAACATTGCGATTCTTAGATAATCATTTTCACTTAAGTAACGTTTATTTTCTGGTGTTGAAATTTCTCGTTGAATATAATTTAAATAACCATTAGAGACATATTGAGTGTTATAAATATTGGCTAATTGTACCGGTAATTCATTAAATTTATCATGCCCAATAATCGCCACTTTTTTGACAAAAAAAGGTTTAGCCGCTTGGGCAATAAAAGACCAGTTTTGATAAGGATTTTCACGAATTTTGGTCGCACTAATATTGAAGAATTCACGATCGGCATCGACAATAACCACTGGGCAACCAAAATAACGTTCATGTTCTTTTACATCTTGAGGTTCACTAGTAAATACCACCGATGGTTCAATTTTATGTTCGGATAAAATCCGTTTAATGCTATCGCTCCACTCTTGCCAACCATTAGGATAATAGTTAATTCCGGCTTCATCAGAAATATGGATATGAATATTATGTCTATCTTTAAAGGTCTCTTTTAACCATGAAAAACGATCACTGACTTGTGGCTGTCTAGGTAAATGACTTTTCTCAAACAGTTGTTTATCACGACTTGCTTCACAACCTAGCATTACATGTAATTCATCAACTTGCGTTAACGCTTTTTCAATAAGATAAACATGACCACTGTGTAACGGATAGAACTTACCAAAAATTAAACCAACTCGATGTTTAGATGACATAATAATTACCAATACATTTAAAAACTGGATACCAATGTACAGAAAAAAAAACCATTTTCTAACCAATTGATGCTATTTAATATTATCAGAAGATAAAAATGTTAACTTCCTCAAAAATTCGCCAATAATTAAAACCATATCAATTAAGATTGATATTTAATAGTTGATAAAACAATCCCAGTCGCAACTGAAATATTTAACGCTGACATATTATCATTACCTTTCAAATATACAACGTTATCAGCACAATTAATTAATTTTGTGTTAATTTGTTGGAAAATAACTAATGCTACCTTCTTTTTAAATTTGAGTTGGTATAATTCAGTTGATGTAATAGATTTTAACTGGCATGGTAATAGAGCAACAACTTGATAACCATGCTGTTTTAATATATCTATAGATGCAATAAAATCATCACTCTTAATTGGTTCAATTGCTTCAATACCACCTTCAGCGACGCGCATTGCCGAACCACTATCAAGTAAATTGGTTTGACGCAGAATAACTCCATTAATGCCAAAAAAAGCAGCGCTGCGAATTAATCCACCTAAATTATGAGGATTATTAACATCGTCAATGGCAATGATGCAATCATTAACTTTATCATCGTATTTACTCAAATAATCAGGTAAATTGAGCGGTATCCGTTTTTTGACAATTAAACAGACGCCACCATGGTGTGGAGTTTGGGTTAATCTAGTGATTTGCTCTGTTGAGACTACATCATAACCCAGTCGTTGTTTGACTAACCAACTGATTAAATCCTTAAATTGGTAAGTCATATCTTGCGTTATAAACAACTTAACAATAGCCGTGCGTCGATGTTTAAATACCGCTTTACAGCTGTTTTCCGTATAAACTAAGGTCTCTTCTTTTTTTTGTCGATACTCATCGTAACCAAATGTTGGTGTTTGATCATTATCGCGAACTTTCTTTTGCCACGGGGACTCATGTTCATCAGACAGATCAAATTGCGGTTTGGATGATTTTTTAGTTTTATCGGCTATTTTTGGTCGAAATGTTTCAATTCGATCATGTTTTGCTTTGGAACTTGACTGAAAACCATCATTTTTACGCTTATATTGATGATCACTGCCTTTATCTTTTGCCGAGCGTGTCTTCACATTGGATTGACTATTTTTGGCATAAAAGACTGTGGGCTTACTTTTTTCGCTAATATCGTTCATATTATTCCCAATTAAAGACCGTTATCGTGTACGAATGGTTGGTGCAATTTTATCTAATACACCATTTATAAATTTATGACTATCTTCTGCTCCAAAAGTTTTCGCCAAGTCAATAGCCTCATTAATAACGACTTTGTAAGGGACATCATGTCTCTTCATTAATTCATAAATTGCAATTCGCAGTACCGCTAATTCAACTTGTCCTAACTCAGCAACTTTTCTTTCAGTTAGGTAAGGTGCCATTTTTTCATCTAACTCTATAGTGTTTTTCGCAACACCATGAAGTAACTCTCTAAAGTATTTGCTATCAACACCCTTCATATCTTGTTCAGCCATAAAGCTGCTCTCAACATCAGCAAGATCATTTCTAGAGACTTGCCAAGAATAAATAGCTTGAACAGCACACTCTCTTGCTCGACGACGAGGATTAACTAACGCCACTAATTTACTCCTTAATTGTTTGGATAACATTTAACATTTCAAGTGCGGTTAATGCAGCTTCTGCACCTTTATTACCCGCTTTGGTTCCAGCACGTTCAATTGCCTGTTCAATACTCTCTGTCGTTAAAATACCAAAGCCAACTGGTATCGAATACTCTAAACTAGTATTCAATAAACCTGAACTTGACTCGCCAGCAACAAAATCAAAATGTGCGGTGCTTCCACGAATAACCGTACCTAATGCGACAATGGCATCATATTTTTTTGATTGTGCAGCAACTTTAGCTGTTAAGGGAATTTCATAAGCGCCAGGTACCCAAATAACCGTAATGTTTTTATCTTCAACTTGACCAATACGCGTTAGTGCGTCTACAGCCCCATTAACTAAACTTTCATTAATAAATTGGTTAAAACGCGCGACGATAATGGCTACTTTGGCTTTTGGTGCAGCAACTTTACCTTTAACTGTTTGCATATTTATTCCTTAATCAATTGGTTCTGAATGCAATTTTATTTTCACTTTTTGTGAATAAATTATCTGTTAATGATAGCACAAATTAAAAGGTTATCCTATTAGCAAAAATGGCGAATTAACATGTTGATAACCAACCAAAGTAACCATGATTATTCGAAAGTTAATGTTTGAAAATTTTATGTCTAAAAAATGTAATTTATCAATTAATAAATTGCTATTCCTCTTGATAAAAAATATTGATTTTTTTAGTCATTGTTTTAACACTTTTAACCGTTATAAGAAATTTTATTTTTATTGCTTGCAAGCAATTATTAACTAATTACAATGGTAAGAGGAGAGCTTTCTACAAAAGAGGTAATATTGATGTACATTAACACTATTCGCGACGAATTAAATCAGGCAATTGATGTATTGACTAATTTTGTTGCAAATGATGAAAACCTTAAAAAAATCCAACAAGCGGCCACTTTAATTGCTGACTCATTTAAACAGGGTGGCAAAGTACTTTCATGCGGTAATGGTGGTTCTCATTGTGATGCCATGCATTTTGCTGAAGAGTTAACTGGTCGTTTTCGTGATAACCGACCATCCTACCCAGCCATTGCAATATCTGATGTGAGCCATATCTCTTGCGTTGGCAATGATTATGGCTTTGACGCTATTTTTTCTCGTTACGTTGAAGGTGTTGGTCAAAAAGGTGATGTGTTATTAGGCATTTCAACTTCAGGAAACTCAACCAATGTCATTAAAGCAATTGAGGCAGCCAAGCAAAAAGGGATGAAAATCATCACGCTTACAGGTAAAGATGGTGGAAAGATGAACGGATTGGCCGATGTAGATATTCGTGTACCTCATTTTGGTTATGCTGATCGTGTTCAAGAAATCCATATTAAAGTAATTCATATTCTAATTTTACTCATTGAAAAAGAGATGGCTTAATATGTGCGAATTATTGGGTATGAGCGCCAATGTGCCGACTGATATCTGTTTTAGTTTTACCAGTTTAATTAAACGTGGTGGTGATAAAGGTCCACATAAAGATGGCTGGGGAATAACATTTTATGAAGGTAAAGGATGTCGAACGTTTAAAGATCCTCAACCTTGTAGTTTTTCCCCTATTGCCAAATTGGTTCAACAATACCCAATAAAATCTACAGCAGTAGTTGCTCATATTCGTCAGGCTAATCGAGGCGGAGTTGCCTTAGAAAATACCCATCCTTTTACTCGCGAATTATGGGGAAAAAATTGGACATTTGCTCACAATGGGCAACTGACAGACTACCAAAAATTAGATACTGGTATTTTTCAACCTGTAGGATTAACCGATAGTGAATATGCTTTTTGTTATTTAATCAATCAATTACATAAAAAATATTCACAAAAACCAACCAATGATATTGAACTATTTGATTATATTCGAGAGTGTGCAATTAAATTAACCGAACTAGGTATTTTTAATATGTTGCTTTCTGATGGTGAATATGTATTTGCCTATTGTTCAACTAATTTACATTGGATCACCCGAAAAGCGCCATTTGGTAAAGCTAAATTAATTGATGAAGATGTAGAAATAGACTTTCAAAAACATACCACCCCAAATGATATTGTAACCATTATTTCAACCATGCCGTTAACATCAAACGAAATATGGACTAAATTAGCTGTTGGAGAAGCTATTTTATTTAAAAATGGTGAAATCAGCCAATCTTTCTCATCTTAACTTTAGTTATAGGCGGTTCATTTTTAAATAAATATTCTAAATAACCTAAAGTCAATAAGCCTACTAAAGTTAAAACAATCCATGGTAAATGAGGTAAACCAATTTGAATAGCCATATCGTAAAGCCAACCAGCACCCGTATAGCCAATAAATCCGCCTAAAGCAAGCCCTAATCGACTAAATCCCATATAACTACCTTTGGCTTTCGGGTTGGTTAAAACAGTGGCTAAGGTCTCTCTAGCTGGCTCAGCAATAATAGCGCCAAAGTAAAAAAGTGCGATGAGAGATAATAGAATAGATAATTGTGATGTAAAACCAATAATAATAAAAGCAAATGACATCAACAATAAGCCAAATTTAAGACGTTGATCCAACCTAAAATACTTTTCACTAAATCGCGCCAGTGGATATAGCAGAATCAATGAAATAGTCGCTTGAATAGCGTACATCCATTTTACATAGCTTGGGCTACCTGAGACTGCAGTAATGGTTAAAGGTAGCATCAACATGATTTGTACCCAAAGCACATAATAACCAGTTAAAGTTAATACATAATGAGTAAATTTTTTATCCTGCAAAACCATTTTCATGCCATTAATAATCGGGGCTTTACCAATGGCAATATGATAAGCGGGTAAGAACAGTAGATTAAAAATTCCACATAAAAAAAAGATAAAAGCACCACACCAGCAAACTAATTGGAAATCATAATCTATTAAGATACCACCAATCAGTGCGCCGATAACGGCACCGGCATTATCTTGTATCATTAGCAACGAAATAAATTTACCTCGTTCATGCGGTCTGGTAAATTTAATGGTTAATCCCATTCGGGGAGGATCAAATAACAATCCTCCTAATGCAGAGAGTAAACATGAAACAAGTAGTAACCAGTGTTCAGTGGCTAATGCCATTGAGATAAAACCAACCGATCGTAAAAACATACCGGTTATAATCATTGGTTTTGCACCAAAACGATCGGCTATTGCCCCGCCAATTAAGCCAAATCCTTGTTGAACGAATTGACGAAATCCTAAAGCAAAACCAACGAATAAGGCACTCCAGCCAACTTGACTAACAAAATGTGTAGACACTAATGGAAAGACTACATAAAATCCCAACACAATAAACAAATTATCAAGTAATAATATATATCTACCCGTTTTACGAACTTGTGATGGAATTGGCATTTATTGTATTCTTTTAATTAGATAACCTTGATAATCAGGAATTTCAATTTCCACTTCTTTTGTGAAGATTGAGGATTGTATCAGTGCATTAGCCGTAGCTTGATTAGTCGCAACCGGAATGTTCCAAACCGTTGATAAACGTAATAAGGCTTTTACATCTGGATCATGCGGAACGGCATTTAGTGGATCCCAGAAAAATATAAGAATATCAATTTTACCTTCTGCGATTAACGCACCGATTTGCTGATCGCCCCCCATAGGCCCACTTAGCATTGGTGTTATATCTAATCCGGTCTCTTTTTTGATTAATGTGCCTGTCGTACCTGTTCCACATAAATTATGATGAGAGAGCTCTTCGCGATTTTTTTTGCACCAATTTAATAATGCTTCTTTTAAGTGATCATGCGCGACTAAAGCAATATTTTTCTTTGCTGGTAATTTTCGAGTAATATATAGCATTGAATTAGTCCTAAAAGGTTATTATTTTTCTTTTTTATCAGACTATTTAACAAAGAGCAAGCAGTATTTAATGAAAAAAATTCAATAAAAAAGGCACCGAAGTGCCTTTCATTAAATCGCCAGATAAAATGATTAGAATTGATAAATTAATCCTAACGCTACAGTATCTTTAGCAGTTGCTTTGATTTGAGATTTAGTAAATGTACCATCTTCATATAAACTACGACGTGCACCAATATCATTTTTATCTAGCAGGTTGATTTTGTAATCAACAATTGCTGATAAGTTTTTATTGAAGTCATAAGTTAAACCAATATCAACATATTTAGCTAAATCATTACCTTTAAGACCGCTATCATTAGTTAAACTAGATGCATTTTTAACTTTGTGTTGAATATAAGCAACAGATGGTGTTAATCGACCAATATCAAAATCAATACCGTATTGTGCAACTAATTCAAAACCTTTAGTTTTTAAATCATCAGCCTTACGGGTAGTTGAGGCATTGTCCCAACCTGCTTTTTGTTTACCTTGAATATAAAGTGCTGCTAAATAAAGATTATCGTTATCATATTTAACACCTGCTGACCATGCTTTAGCATCTTTATGACCACCAGTTTGTGCATAACCAGCACCGATTGATAAACCTGTATCTAATACATCCCAATCAATTACCGAACCCCATGCTTCAGCACTGTCATGACCAGTACGCTCGTGATGATTTAGATATTGAGTTGAACTATTGTCCCCATTATCTGCATATTGAACAGCAAAACGTAAACCGTCAACTAAACCAAAGAAATCTGAATTACGGTAAGTCGCGACAGCTTTGGTTCTAGCGGTTAATGCATAAATATCATTATTTGATGCATCACCACCAAATTCAGGTAAAACATCAGTATATGAAGTTAACGTTTTTAATACACCATCATTACGACCATAATCAAATGAGCCGAAATCACCAAAATTCAGACCAGCATATGCATAACGAGTTTCGTTATCAGCATATGATCCGGTTTTTGCTTCATATTCCCAACGACCATAACCACTTAAGCTATCAGAGATTTGTGTTTGTCCTGACATACCTAAACGAGCGGTAGTTTTGTCACCTTCACCGGTTTGATTATCACGGTCAGTAAGATAGTTTAAAGCATAAACTCGACCATAAAAGTCAACTTTATTACCATCTTTGTTCCATACTTCGATAGAAGCACTTGCAGTACCTGCAATTAATAGCGCAGGAATTGCGATTGCTAATAGATTACGTTTCATTTAATTACCCTCTTAGGTATTTTATTATTAAAGATACAAAATATTTTGTTCTCGGTTTAATAAATAGCTGCTAGCTAATAGCAACTAAATTATTACTGGGATATCTATTATTATGAATACTAGATTTTTATTGCAAACATTATGGATTAATAACGCCACCAAGCATTATTCTGCGAATTGATATTATTTTATGGGGTAACATTAATTTTTTTTAAGCATAAAATGTTTTTTTAGACGAAATCGCGTTCAATAGATGAAAAAAAAGGCACCTAAGTGCCTTTTTCAGAGATAGTTTAGATCTCAAGAGATTAGAATTGGTAAATTAAACCAACACCTAACACATCTTTAGTACCTGGTTTAGACCGATGTTTACTATCACGATCTAAGTTTGCTGTGTTGTCAAACGCACCAATATCTTTCTTTTTAAGAAGATTGAATTTGTACTCAACAATCGCACTGAAGTTTTTATTTAATGCGTATTCAGCACCTAAAGATACGTATTTAACTAAATTCTTACCACTTGGTAAGGAATCATCATGCTCATGATGTGAGTAGTTTTTACCACTAACTTTATGTTGTACATAAGCTAAAGATGGAGTTAAACGGCCTACTTCTAAATCAATACCATATTGAGCAACTAACTCAAAACCTTTGGTTTTATCATCATAAACACCTTTCACAGAGCTTTTATGTTTAGAATGGAAGTAGTTAGCAGCTAAATGAAGATTGTAGTTATCGTATTGGATACCTGCTGCCCAAGTTTTAACTTTTCCAGCACTTTTATATGGACGATAATCAGAATCACCATAGCGATAGCTATAATCATCATCATCATCATCATCATCATCATTATCCAAACCATTATCAACAACAGAACCTTTAGATTTAGCTGATCCAGCAGTTTGTGCATAACCACCACCAATAGTTAAACCTGTATCAAAAATTCTCCATTCTGCAACGGCACCATATGCTTCTCTAGAACCTTCTCTAACACCATCACTAGTGGTTGAGTTATCGCCATTATCTGCATATTGTAATGCAAAACTAATGTCGTCTGTTATGCCAAATAGGTTGTTATTACGGTAAGTTGCAACAGCTTTAGTTCGAGCTGAAAGTACATTTAATGCGTTGTCCGCTGCATCGCCACCAAATTGTGGTAATACGTCAGTATAAGCAGTGATAACTTTTAACACACCATCATTACGACCATAGTCAAATGAACCAAAGTCACCAAAGTTTAAACCAGCAAATGCATAACGAACTTCGTTTTTACCTGTAGCATTACCAGCTTTTGCATCATAGTCCCAACGACCATAACCAGTAATAGTGTCAGTGATTTGTGTTTGACCTGTCATACCAAAACGAGCTGAAGTATCATCACCTTCTTTTTCTTGAGCACGGTCAGTGATATTGTTAGCTGCTTTTACTCGACCATAAAAGTCAACTTTATTACCGTCTTTGTTCCACACTTCGATAGAAGCATTTGCGCCAGCTGCTACTAAAAGAGCAGGGATAGCGATTGCTAATAGATTACGTTTCATTTCTTACCCTCATGGTTATTTTCCTAAAAGACACATCTTTTGGTTTGTGTCAATTTCATTACAATGATTGTTCATCCAAAAATAATATATTCAATTATTATTTTTATCTTACCTTTCAAAGCAATGTAAATTATGTATTAAAATTTTTTAAAATCAAGTGAACTTTTCGAAAAAAATGGTGTCTAAGGTTAAAATTTGGTTTGTTTGATTATTTTTTGCGCTAATATTAGCTTTTTTTTGATAGCAAATTTGATATCAACTGACTGTTAGTCAGTTGATAATTTGAGCTGATTTTAGAAATTTGCATTACGAGGAGTTCTTGGAAATGGAATCACATCACGCACATTTTGCACCCCTGTGACATAGACAATTAGCCGCTCGAAACCGAGTCCAAAACCAGAATGAGGCACGGTTCCATAACGGCGCAAATCACGATACCACCAATAGTCTTCTTTTTTAAGACCTAACTCATCCATCCGTTTATCTAACATATCTAAACGTTCTTCACGTTGTGAACCACCAATAATTTCACCGATACCTGGCGCTAATACATCCATAGCGGCAACAGTTTTACCGTCATCATTCATACGCATATAAAATGCTTTGATATCTTTTGGATAGTTTTTAACCACAACTGGTGCTTTAAAATGTTGTTCAGCTAAATATCGCTCATGTTCAGAAGCGAGATCTATTCCCCAACTTACTGGGTTTTCAAATTTAGCTTCACAATTTTGTAAAATAGTAATGGCATCAGTATAGTCAACTTGGGCAAAATCAGCATTAATGAAACTTTCCAGACGATTAATGGCATCTTTATCAATGTGCTGCGCGAAAAATTGCATATCATCAGCTCGTTTTTCAAGTACTGTCTTAAAGACATACTTCAACATATCTTCGGCAAGTTTGGCATTATCGTTAAGATCAGCAAATGCAACTTCGGGCTCCATCATCCAAAATTCAGCTAAATGACGAGTAGTATTTGAGTTCTCAGCTCTAAAGGTTGGACCAAAAGTATAAACTTTTGAAAGAGCACAAGCATAAGTTTCAGCATTAAGTTGTCCGGAAACAGTCAAAAATGCTTCTTTACCAAAAAAATCCTTATCGAAGTCAACCTTACCATTATCAGTTTTAGGCAGATTTAACATATCGAGTGTTGAGACCCTAAACATTTCACCGGCTCCTTCAGTATCAGAGGCAGTAATAATTGGTGTTGAAAGCCAGAAGAATCCACGTTCATCAAAAAATTGGTGAATAGCCTGTGCTAAGGTATGGCGGACACGGGTAATTGCACCAACAATATTGGTTCTTGCGCGTAAATGAGCAACTTCACGCAGATATTCAATTGAGTGACGTTTAGCCGCCATTGGGTAAGTTTCAGGATCATCAACAAATCCATAAACGTCAACTTGCGTTGCTTGCAATTCATATTTTTGACCTTGCCCCGGAGATTCAACCACTTTACCTGTCACTTTTACTGAACAGCCAGCAGTTAAACGTAAAATATCTTGCTCATAATTTGGTAAATCTTTTTCAATTACCGCTTGGATTGGATCAAAACAAGAGCCATCATACACTGCTAAAAATGAGATACCGGCTTTTGAATCGCGGCGGGTTCTAACCCAACCTTGAACTGAAATGGTACTACCAACAGCAATTTTACCTTGTAGCACGTCAACAATAGGAGCAACTGAATTCATTTTAATTATCCATCTCTATTTATTATTTATATAGTAAGTAATATTAAAAGTAATATATTAGCTGAATTTTAATATCCGTTTAAAGATCATTTCGATTGATAATACAGATTTATTATAAGGCTCTATTACTTTTTCAATTGTTAACATTAATCGTTAATATGATTAATGATTGATTTTAAACGTTCTTTTCAATTCGTTAATAAAGGCCAAATCTTGCGAAATGGTTTTACCAGGACTATCCGATAACTTAGCTACCGATTGATTATTGCATTCGGTTAGTTTTATCACAATGTTAAGCGATTTAGTATTTACCTCGGTAGAGGGAATATCACAAGCTAAGAAACCACCTATACCAAATGATAATTTTACCCGATGATTAAAGTGTTGATAAATTTTCAGAGCTTTATCAAAGTTTAGACTGTCAGAAAAAACCAATAATTTGGTTTTAGGATCAATGCCTAATTGTTGATAATGACTAATCGCTTTCTCGCCCCACTGTAACGGATCACCAGAATCATGACGTAATCCTTGATAATGAGAGGCAAAATAGTAATCAAAATCCCGCAAAAAAGCATCCATTGTAATACAATCCGTTAAAGCGACACCTAAATCATGCGGATACTCAGCTAACCATACTTGCAATGCCGTTTTTTGACAATCATGCAAATTAGGACTTAAGCGTTGATGCGCTTGAAACCATTCATGCGCTTGTGTACCAACTGGAGTCAATCCTAAACGGTATGCCAATAGATAGTTACTGGTACTATTAAAATTGGTAAAATGCTTTTGTAAATAACTGACAACGGCTTCTTGTACAGCAAAAGAGTAGCGTCTTCGAGTACCAAAATCCATCAAATTAAAACCTGACATATCGATATCATGAGTCTGCTCATCAAACTTGGCTAATTTATCTTTAAGTCTTGCCAATGCTTGTTCTACGCCGATATTCGGTGAGCGATCTTTATGAACAATCTCACTAATTACAGCAAGCAATGGGACTTCCCATAAAATAACATCAACCCATTTGCCTTCAATTTGAATAACTAGCAAACCATCTTCGTTTTTTATTGTTAATAACTGGCTATTAAAACGCCAATTTTTTAACCAGTTTAAATAATCTGATTTAAAAAAAGGAATACCAGATAAATAGGCGAACTCGTCATCGGTAAGAGCTAAAGACTCCATTAATTTAACTTGATGAGCGATTTGATCGGCATATTGACCAAGTAGATCATCACTTCGACAGCGAAACTGAGCAACTACAGTGGCATCAGGGTAGTGATGAAATACGGCCTGCTGCATATGCAACTTATAAGCATCAGTATCTAATATTGATGTAATTATTGCGGGTAACATATCTATCTATTATCAGTTCTTTAAAGAAAATTCTAGAGATTATAGCAGAATAATTATTAAGATATAGCTTAATTATCTAATAAGATTATTTTTAATAGGCTATAATATCTAACTAAAAGCATTTTGGTAAATTAATCCAAACTCACTCCAAAACGATTAACAAAGATAATTTATTTACTTTTATCTTAATAATCAATGATAACACGAGTAATTAACACCAATTTAGATTGGTTCAAATACATGAAAAGCGCATCATTTAATAAGGCATAGAAAAATGAGTACATCTGATATCCAACCAACTGCAAAATATCGTCACGACTATAAAACCCCCGACTTTATGATTACTGACATTGACCTTGATTTCGATTTAGCGGCAGAAACAACCACAGTTATCGCTCGTAGTCATGTTATTAAAAAAAATCCTCAAGCTAACGATTTAGTATTAGACGGTGAAGAACTTAAATTGGTTTCAGTAAATGTTGATGAACAACCTTGGGCTGATTATCAAATCACCAAAACGGGTTTAACAATTAAAAATGTTCCTTCTGAATTTACTTTAACTATTGTTAACCAAATCAAACCAATTGATAATACCGCGCTTGAAGGATTATATGTTTCAGGTGATGCGCTTTGTACCCAATGTGAAGCGGAGGGTTTTCGCCACATTACCTACTATCTTGACAGACCAGATGTGTTAGCCCGCTTTTCAACTCGAATTACCGCTAATAAACAACATTATCCTTTTCTTTTGTCTAATGGCAATCGCATTGCACAAGGTGAACTAGCCGATGGTAGACATTGGGTGCAATGGCAAGATCCATTTCCTAAGCCTGCCTATTTATTTGCATTAGTAGCTGGTGACTTTGACATATTAAAAGATCAGTTTATCACCCGTAGTAATCGAAAAATTGATTTAGAAATTTATGTCGATAAAGGCAATTTAGATCGTTCACAATGGGCAATGACCAGCTTAAAAAACGCTATGCGCTGGGATGAAAGCCGTTTTGATTTAGAATATGACCTCGATATTTTCATGATTGTAGCGGTTGATTTCTTCAATATGGGCGCAATGGAAAACAAAGGGCTAAATATTTTCAATTCTAAATATGTCCTTGCTAAACCCGAGACTGCGACCGATGATGATTATATCGGCATTGAATCGGTAATTGGGCACGAATATTTTCATAATTGGACCGGTAATCGTGTTACTTGTCGCGACTGGTTCCAACTTAGTTTAAAAGAAGGATTAACGGTATTTAGGGATCAAGAATTTACTTCAGACCAAGGGCTTAGAGCAGTTAAACGCATTGCCGATGTCAAACTACTGCGTACCGTACAATTTGCTGAAGATGCGAGCCCGATGTCTCACCCTATTCGTCCTGAACAAGTGATTGAAATGAATAATTTCTATACAGTTACTGTCTACGAAAAAGGTGCTGAAGTAATTCGTATGATGCATACATTATTAGGTGAAGAAAACTTCCAAGCGGGTATGAAACTCTATTTTAAACGTCATGATGGTAGTGCGGCAACCTGTGATGATTTTGTTGCCGCTATGCAAGATGCATCAGGTATTGATTTAACTCAGTTTAAATTATGGTACAGTCAATCAGGCACACCAGTATTAACAGTAACTGACAGTTATAATCCACAAAATCAACAATATACCTTAACTGTTGAGCAACATACGCCAGCAACGCAAGATCAAAGTGAAAAACAGGCACTACATATTCCATTGGATATCGAACTTTATCAGCAAAATGGTGATGTGATTGCATTGCAATATCAAAATAAACCTATTCATCATGTACTAAATGTAACCCAATCCAAACAAGAATTTGTTTTTGATCATGTTTCAGAAAAACCAATTGTTTCACTATTAAGAGATTTTTCAGCACCGGTAAAACTCAATTACAATTATCAAGATCAGGATCTTATATTCTTAATGCAACATGCTAGCAACGCTTTTAGTCGCTACGATGCTGCGCAGATGTTATTAGCAAAATATGTGCGGTTAAATGTAAGCCATTATCAACAAAATCGACCAATGGCGATTCCTGATTCACTATTAGATGCTTTTAGAGGAATATTATTATCCGATTCTGCTGAACCGGCACTTATCGCACAAATACTAACTTTACCTTCGGAAAATGAATTGGCAAATCTATTTGATATCGTTGATCCAATAGCGATTTATCAAGTTCGCCAATTCTTATTAGGCATTTTTGCTAATGAACTCTATGATGAACTAACCGCGGTATATCACCATAATCAAACTTCACTATATCAGATTGAACATGCAGATATTGGCAAACGCATGTTAAAAAATTGCTGTATATCGTTATTAGCTTATGCAAACGATAAATTAGTAGTAGACTCCTTGGTCAAACAACAATATCAACAAGCAAATAATATGACCGATTGTTTAGCTGCACTTACCGCAGCGGTAAAAGCGCAGCTAGATTGCCGTCATGAGCTATTGACTGATTTTGATAATAGATGGCATCAAGATGGTTTAGTGATGGATAAATGGTTAGCTTTAAATGCAACAAGTCCAGAGCAAAATGTATTGTCCACTGTGAAAAAACTGCTTAATCATCGCTCTTTTTCACTCAATAATCCAAACCGAATAAGAAGTCTAATTGGTGCTTTTGTTAACAATAACCCTGTCGCTTTTCATGCTGAAGATGGTAGTGGTTATCATTTCTTAGTTGAAATATTGACGGAATTAAACCAGAAAAATCCACAAGTGGCATCAAGACTAATTGATCCACTCATACGATTAAAACGTTATGATGCAAATCGTCAGAAAAAAATGACAACCGCTTTAGAGAGTTTATTAAAACTGGATAATTTATCTAAAGATCTCTATGAAAAAATTACTAAAGCGTTAGCCGCCTAATAAAATCCCATGTTGTTATTTTTTAGCAAGATGTTTTTTTAGTTAGATTGCATTAAATTGGGCTTTAAAAAAGCCCATTCTTCAACCTTTTTAAATAAAATGAGTTTTAATCATGACTGTAATAAAAGAGATAACCCCATTACAATTAAAACAAAAGATGGATAGTAACGTACCGTTTTATCTGCTAGATGTTAGAGAATCGAACGAAATCGCCATTTGTATGCTAGAAGGCGCCAATCATATTCCAATGAACTTAATTCCACTTTATTTGGATAAAATTCCTGACGAAATTGATATTGTGATTTATTGTCATCGTGGTGTAAGAAGCCGTAACGTGGCAAATTATTTACTAGAAAATGGCTTTGATAATAATTTTCTTTACAATTTAACTGGTGGCATTGATGCTTGGGCACAAACCATCGATACCAGTATGGCTAAATATTAAAAGCCCGCATATAAACGGGCTAAGCTCTCACTATTCTTGTGGCATAACCCAATAGCCATTTTGATTGTGTGTTTGCATGTAATCTTTAAATTGTTGTGATTGGTAAATACGTTTTATATCTTTTGCCCATTGACTATTTTCATTACCTTCATTAACCACAACCATAATTTCTAAATCAGGAATAATTGTTTCAGATAATAGGGCTTTTTTTGAGTCAATATTTGCAGAATAGACAATACTACCGGGAATAACCGCGAAGTCTAACTCATTTAACACTCTTGGAATATTAGCTGAATCCATTTCAACAATATTCACACCAGCAATATTTTCGGCAATATCATTTTTACCAACAATAATTGGATTAGTATTTGGTTTTAACTTAATCCAACCAGCTTTTTCTAACAAGTTATATGAACGAGCTGCATTTGATGCATCCTGTGGTATACCGATTTTAGCACCAGGAAAGACATTTTCTATTGAAGTAAATTTATTTGAAAATATCGCTGCAGGAACAGAAGGTACATGCACGACTGGTTTTAAATTGGCTTTACGTTGACTATTGAATACATCCATATATGCGGTATGTTGAGCTACGGTTAAATCAATACTACCTTCACTTAATGCCACATCAGATTCTAATAAATGTGGAAAATTCACTAATTTCACTTTATACCCTTCTGATTCAAGTATTGGTTTGACCGCATCATTAAACAGATCATTATATGGTCCTGGGGATACTCCCATACTGATCTCTTTTTTAGTTTGATTATCAGCTTTCGATGATGAGTTATCGCACGCTGTAATGAAAAAAATAGCACTAAATAATGTTAATACCACAACATTGTTAACTAATTTTTGTTTGATAAAACCCATTTTCATTTGAACTATCCTCAGTGAAATGTAAATTTTCCAAATACTCTAACACAAAAAAAACAATTCATTTATTCCAAGTAATTCTATCTTATAACTTTTGGGAATAAGTTATAAAAAACGGTTATTAGAGCAAAGAAAACAGCTGTGATAATGTAATAATATCAATAATTTGTTATCTATTGGATTTGCCATGACAAACGCAGTTGCTCCGCTTATCGAACAGCTTTTTCTCGATTTACATCGAAATCCAGAGCTTTCAAATCAAGAGTTTGAAACCACTAAAAAGCTAAGATCTTACTTAGAAAAAGCCAATATTCGTATTTTAGAATTAGGTGCAAAAACCGGGGTTATAGCTGAAATTGGCTCAGGCAAACCAGTTTTAGCCCTAAGAGCTGATATTGACGCCCTACCCATTGATGAGCAATCTGATTGCCAATACCGTTCAACAAAACAAGGGGTTATGCATGCTTGTGGTCATGATCTGCATACTTGCGTTTTAATGGGAGCCGCTTATCTATTAAAAGCTAAAGAATCGCATTTAAAAGGAACAGTCCGTTTACTTTTTCAACCTGCCGAAGAGAATTTTAGTGGTGCGTTACATTTTATTGAAATTGGTGCACTTAATGGTGTCGACGCTATTTTGGGTATGCATAATAATCCGAATTTATCCATTACCCAAATGGCCTCACGAGCAGGACCGTTCTCAGCTAACGTTGATCGTATTGAAATTACCATAAAAGGGGTTGGTGCTCATGCAGCAAGGCCTGAAGCAGGGATTGATCCAATTGTTATAGGTTCACAAATCATTAGTGCTATACAGACAATATCAAGTCGCACAGTAAGTGGGCTTGATGCAGTTGTTGTCAGTATTACCAAATTTTTAGGCGGAAACACATGGAATGTTATTCCTGAAACTGTTGAGATGGAGGGCACGGTTAGAACACTTACGCCAGAAATAAGACTAAAAGTTAAACAACAATTAAAAAGTATTGTTGAAAATATCGCCCTTAGTATGGGCGCTAATGCAGAGCTAAGATGGTTTGATGGTCCACCATCTATCATCAATATGGCTAAATGGGTCGACTTTTGTCAAAAAATTGCTGAACAAGAAGGTTATGAGGTCATTGATTTTCAACCACAACTTGGCGGTGAAGACTTTGCCCACTATTTACATCACCTACCCGGGGCATTTATCAATCTTGGCTCGCAAAGTCCTTATGCCTTGCATCATCCAAAATTTTTAGTTAATCGAGACATGATAATGCCAGCAGTCAATTATTTAGCCAAACTCGCTGAGCAAGGATTAATTGAATTAGCCCAACATCGATAGGTATTACATAATGATAAAATTTGAGAATGTATCTAAACAATATGAGCGCAATGGCGTTACCACCCAAGCATTACAAGACATTAATTTAACTATCCAAAAAGGCGATATTTACGGCATCATTGGTTATAGTGGTGCAGGAAAAAGTACCCTAGTACGTCTAATTAATTTTCTTGAAAAACCTACTCAAGGTAATGTTATTATTCAAAATCAATCATTAAATCAATTATCAAATTCGCAATTACGCCAAGTACGCCGTAAAATCGGTATGATATTTCAACATTTCAATTTACTAGAGTCTAAAACCGTATATGAAAATGTAGCGATACCTTTGGTTCTCATCAAAAAAGATAAACAAGCTATTAAAAAGAAAGTTTTTGAACTGCTTGAATTTGTTGGATTAAGTGACAAAGCCTCTAGTTACCCCAAAGAGTTGTCTGGTGGGCAGAAACAACGTATCGGTATTGCCCGTGCTTTAGCCAATGATCCCGATATTTTACTTTGTGATGAAGCTACATCAGCACTGGATCCGCAAACCACGCAATCTATTTTAGAATTGATTAAAAAAATTAATGATAAATATCGAATAACTGTCGTCCTAATTACCCACGAAATGCATGTAATACAGCAAATCTGCCATAAAGTGGCGGTGATGGAAAAAGGTAAAATAATTGAACATGGCAATGTAGTGGATGTTTTTGGTCACCCAAAACATAAAACGACCCAAAAATTTGTTAGTTCAGTCATTAATGATCAAATACCTAAAGGTGTTGTTGAGAATCTTTTAGAGATTGAGGGAGATAAACACAATATTAAATTGTTCAAGCTCGAATTTTTAGGCCGTTCAGCATCAGAGCCGATTATCAATGCCCTGATAATACAACAAAAAGTGGTAGTGAATATCTTGTTTGCCCATATGTCCGAAATCGAAAAAACCGTACTAGGCAGTATGTTTGTTCAATTAAAAGGAAGTGATAGTAATATTGAAGAATCGGTGCAATTTCTTCGCGAAAATGGGGTTAACGTTACAGAAATCCAACATTGGGAGAATAACTAATGGAAGTAGTAAGTGATTTTATCAATTATGTGAATGCTAATTTTTTAAGCAGAGTAACAGTAGAACAATATGCACAAGCTTCGATAGACACATTATATATGGTTGTTTTTTCGTTAATATTAGGTGCCTTAATCGGTATTCCATTAGGAATTTGCTTAGTTACCACGCGACCTTCTGGTTTACTTGAGAATAAGCGGGTTTATCAGATTATCAATCCAATTATCAATTTTGTTCGATCATTACCTTTTATTATTTTACTCTTTTCGCTTCATTCATTTACTTATTTTATAGTCCGCACGTCTATCGGTACGACAGCAGCAATTGTGCCTTTAACGTTTTATGTTGCTCCCTATATTGCTAGGTTAGTTGAAAATTCATTATTAGAGGTGAAGAGTGGTATTATTGAAGCCGCTGAATCTATGGGTGCCACCCCAGTGCAAATTATTTGGCATTTTATGCTTCCAGAAGCATTTAGCTCTTTGATTTTAACTTTCACTACCGCCACAATTGGTTTGATTGGTGCAACAGCAATGGCTGGAGCTATTGGCGCCGGCGGTATTGGTGATGTTGCCTATTCACAAGGTTACCAACGCTTTGATGATACCGTTATCTATATCTGTGTGGTGATTTTAGTGATCGCAATTCAAATTGTACAAAGTACAGGAAATTACTTAGCACGCAAAGCGAGACACGAATAATAGCCAATTTTAAATCATATTGCGGTACTTTTATAGTGGTGTTTACTTAATATACGCCACTATTTATTACACAATTAACAAATAGCAATCAACTATCATCAAATAATAGTAATTTAAAATAAAGTTTTAGCATAAAATGACGAACAATATGATTTAGTCTGTTCTATGATTAACAACGCTAAATTAGCAAATTTGTTTAATGGATTTGTATATTTGCAATAATCAAGTAAAATAACCAACATTTAATAATGGTAGTGTAGGAACTTATTGTGACCAACATATTACAAAATAACCAGGTCGAGATACCCGAGAATCTAGTCGAGATACACGATATGTCTTTTTATCGTGGGACTCGTCCGATTTATAAAAATATGAATTTGACGGTTCCTAAAGGAAAAATTACCGCAATTATGGGGCCATCAGGGATAGGTAAAACTACGCTATTAAGGTTGATTGGAGGGCAACTCAAACCACAATTTGGCCAAATTCTGTTTGATGGTGAAGATATACCTAGCATGACTCGTTCGCGACTATATGAAGTCCGAAAACGAATGAGTATGTTATTTCAATCAGGCGCACTATTCACTGACTTATCGGTGTTTGATAATGTTGCTTACCCATTACGAGAGCATTTTAATTTACCGAAACCAATTTTACATAATTTAGTATTGATGAAATTACAATCTGTAGGACTTCGCGGTGCAGCCAATATGATGCCTTCAGAATTATCTGGCGGTATGGCACGGCGAGCAGCTTTAGCACGAGCAATAGCTCTTGATCCTGACTTGATTATGTTTGACGAACCTTTTGCCGGGCAAGATCCTATATCCATGGGCGTAATAGTTAAACTGATATCTGAAATCAACCAATCACTTGGACTAACCTGTATTGTTGTTAGCCATGATGTTAATGAGGTATTGAGTATCGCCGATTATGCTTATATTGTTGCAGAGCAACATATTATTGCTGGTGGCACCTCTGAAGAATTACGCAATAATAATGGTTTACGTGTAAGACAATTCCTTGAAGGATTAGCCGATGGTCCAGTACCATTTCATTATCCGGCAATTGATTACAAATCAGACCTAAGTAGAGGTGTAAACTAATGTTAGACTTAATTGCAAAACTTGGGCGATCAATCATCAATATCATCGCTATGTTAGGTCGCTCTGGGCTAATGCTATTTGGTGCACTTATTGGTAAGCCTCAATTTAGCAAACAATTCCCATTACTTGTTAAACAATTTTACTTTGTCGGTGTACAATCACTATCCATTATCATCGTGTCGGGTCTTTTTATAGGCATGGTACTGGCACTACAAGGTTACTTTATTTTAACCACCTTTGGTGCTGAGGCTAGTTTAGGTATGTTAGTTGCACTTGCGTTATTACGCGAGCTTGGCCCTGTTGTTGCCGGATTACTTTTTGCTGGTCGTGCCGGTTCAGCATTAACGGCTGAAATTGGTTTGATGAAGGCTACCGAGCAACTATCTAGTATGGAAATGATGGCAGTCGATCCATTAAGACGAATTATCGCACCAAGATTTTGGGCTGGATTTTTTTGTATGCCATTTTTGACGGCGATTTTTGTCGCTGTTGGCATTTTAGGTGGGGTCTTGGTCGGCGTTGATTGGAAAGGTATTGATGCTGGATTTTTCTGGTCTTCCATTCAAAGCAATGTCGATTGGTGGCACGATTTAGGTAACTGTTTTATTAAGAGCTTTGCATTTGCTATCGCCAGTACTTGGATTGCACTATTTAATGGTTATGATTGCGTGCCAACATCAGAAGGAATTAGTCGGGCAACAACGAATACCGTTGTCTATTCATCATTAGTTATTTTGGGGTTAGATTTTATTTTAACCGCATTAATGTTTAGTAATTGAGGTCATTAAACATGAGTCGTCAAGTTGAAATTACAGTAGGATTTTTTATGGTACTGGTTATCTGCTCAGTACTATTTTTATGTTTTCGAGTTACCGATCCAACTTCCTTCGCTAGTCATAATTCCTACCGTGTTTATGCGGTATTTGATAATATTGGTGGATTAAAAGTAAGATCACCGATTAAAATCGGCGGCGTTGTGATTGGACGGGTTAGCAATATTAGCCTTAAATCAGAAAATGGTGATACTTATAAACCCTATGTCACGATGGATTTAGATGCGCAATACGATAGAATTCCGAGTTCCAGTTCGCTTTCAATCAAAACCTCTGGCCTATTAGGTGAACAATTTATCGATATCAACTTTGGGTTAGATCAAAGCATAGAACATGAACTTGACTCTTTAGATTCCGACACCACAACAACTACTAATAATAGTAATAACAAACCGGCTTATCTTGAAGACGGTTATGTCATTAACAATACAAAACCTGCCATGGTGATTGAAGATTTAATTGGGCAGTTTTTATATAGCGCTGGTGGCTCGTCAGCTAAAGATAACAAACAAGATACCAATGAAAGTAAGGAGTAACTATGTTAACCAAATTTAAACAAACCCTTTTTTTAGTACTCGCATTAGTGATTAGTACGTCGGCATTCGCTAACGATCCATATAATGATATGCAAGTTGCTGCCGACAAAATTTTTAACACCATGAAGGAACAATCTGCATCAATTAAGTCAAATCCAAATAAACTCAAAGATATTGTAAGAGCAGATCTATTACCTTATGTACAAGTTAAATATGCTGGCGCCTTAATCTTAGGTGACGCCTATAAATCAGCAACCAAAGAGCAACAAGCAGCTTATTTCACCGCTTTTGAAAACTATTTAGTTCAAGCTTTTGCTCAAGCGCTTTCAATGTACAACGGTCAAACTTACCAAGTTGAAAAATCAAAAGATTTAACCAATAAATCACTTGTTTCAATTCGCGTTCTTTTAAATCAACCAGATAAAAATCAACAACCTATACGTATCGATTTTCAATGGCGTAAAAATACAGTAACCGGTGAATGGAAAGCTTATGATCTAACAGCTGAAGGGGTAAGCATGGTTACCACTAAACAAAACGAATGGGCAACTATTTTACGCCAAAGTGGTATTGATGCCTTAACCAAACAACTAAATGATCTATCCAACCGCAAAATTGATCCAAACGAAAAACAAAAAGGTTAGTTCATTATGTCGCGAATCCAAACTGAAAAACAACAAAATTCACTTAATTTAATGGGTGAGCTTGATGTTCACTCATTAAATGATTTATGGAAGGCCCAAAATACGCTATTAAGTAATGTAACCCATATTGATGTGGCTAACGTAACTCGGGTTGACTCATCTGGACTCGCGACACTTGTCTATTTTTGTAATCAATATGATCTAAAATTGACAGGGATTAGCCCCCAATTACAAACACTAATTGAACTTTATGATTTGCAAACCGTTATCAATCAGTAACCATTTATGCAATTAACTAGTTCAAAAACCCCGTTCCGTAACTTTTTATAAATAGTAAATAAATACTGAGTTTAATAATGGATAAGCAAGAAATTATAGCTAAATTAAAAAATTCACTAAACCTTGACGATGTTCATGTTATGACCGATGATGGCAGCCATTTTCAAGTTATTGCTGTTGGCGAAATGTTTGCTGAATTAAGTCGAGTAAAAAAACAACAAGCTATTTATGCGCCTTTAGCCGAATTTATTAATGATAATCGAATACATGCATTATCAATCAAAACTTACACACCAACTGAATGGCAACGTGAACGCAAATTAATGGGTTTATAATTAAACCCAATGAACCTAGAGGCTTGAATTGAGTTTTTAAGCCACAACATATTGTTTTATTAAAAACATAATCATTGCATAAGGTATCGCAGCATGACTAACCCACTATTAAGCAATTCACCATTACCCCGATTTTCACAAATCAAACCTGAACATGTTTTACCCGCTATCAAAGAGACGTTAAACAACTGCCGCAAAACAATTGAAACAGTGCTTGAACAACATAGTGAATTCACTTGGGATAACTTAATTCAACCCATTGATGAGATGGATGAAAAATTTAGCCGAGCTTGGTCACCGGTTAGTCATCTTAATTCAGTAAAAAATAGCCCTGAATTACGTGAAGCCTATGAAGCTTGTTTACCGTTACTTTCTGAATATAGCACTTGGGTAGGACAACATAAACCTTTATACCAAGCCTATAAACAACTTAAAGATAGCAAACACTACGAAAATTTAAGCAAAGCGCAAAAAAAAGTGATCGACAACGCTTTGCGTGATTTTGAATTATCGGGTATTGGATTATCGGAAGAAAAGCAAAAACGTTATGGGGAAATCGTTGCCAAACTTTCAGAGTTATCTTCGCAATATAGTAATAATGTGTTGGATGCCACTATGGGTTGGTCAAAACTTATCACTAATGTTGAAGATTTAGCCGGAATGCCAGAAAGTGCATTAGCTGCCGCTAAAGAACAGGCGAAAGCAAAAGATCAAGAAGGTTGGTTATTAACACTTGATATTCCGAGTTATTTACCGATCATGACCTACTGTGATAATCGAGATTTACGCTTTGAACTTTATCAAGCATATAATACCCGTGCATCAGATCAGGGTCCTAATGCCGGTAAATGGGATAACACAGAAATCATCAAGCAAATATTATCGCTGCGTGCTGAACTTGCACAATTACTTGGTTTTACCACTTATGCTGACAAGTCATTAGCAACCAAAATGGCGGAAACAACGACTCAAGTTACTGAATTTCTCACCGATTTAGCCAGCAAAGCTAAACCACAAGGCGAAAAAGAGCTAGCTGATCTCAAAAGATATGCTTATGAATACTTTGGTGCAAGTGATATTAAACCATGGGATATCGCTTATTACAGTGAAAAGCAAAAGCAACATCTTTACACCATTAATGATGAAGAGCTTCGTCCTTACTTTCCAGAACAACGCGTGGTTAACGGATTATTTGCAGTGGTTCAGCGTATTTTTGGTATTACTGCCAAACAGCGTCATGATGTTGAAGTTTGGGCGCCAGAAGTCAAATTTTATGATCTTTATGACGCGACAGGTGAATTAAAAGGTAGTTTTTATCTTGATCTATATGCTCGTGAACATAAACGAGGTGGTGCGTGGATGGATGATTGCATTGGTCGAATGCGTTTTGCTGACGGTCATATCCAAAAACCTGTGGCCTATTTAACCTGTAATTTCAATCGTCCAATTGGCGATAAACCCGCATTATTTACCCATAATGAAGTCACCACATTATTCCATGAATTCGGTCATGGGTTGCATCATATGTTAACTGAAATTGATGTATCATCAGTGGCTGGTATTAATGGCGTGCCATGGGATGCAGTTGAATTACCAAGTCAATTTTTAGAAAATTGGTGTTGGCAACCTGAGGCGTTAGAATTTATTTCTGGCCATTACCAAACCGGTGAACCTTTACCACAACAAATGTTAGAAAAAATGCTTGATGCCAAAAACTTCCAAGCTGCTTTATTTATTTTGCGTCAGCTAGAGTTTGGATTATTTGATTTCAAATTACATAGCGATAAAACGCCAGATATTTTAGAAACCTTAAAACAAGTTAGACAACAAGTTGCAGTGGTACCAACTGTTGATTGGGGGCGATTCCCTCATGCATTTAGTCATATTTTTGCTGGTGGTTATGCCGCAGGTTACTACAGCTATTTGTGGGCGGAAGTTTTATCTGCTGATGCATTTTCTCGCTTTGAGGAAGAAGGTATTTTCAATGAAAATACTGGTAATGCTTTCTTGGATAATATCTTGTCTCAAGGTGGCAGCGATGAACCAATGACATTATTTAAAAATTTCCGTGGTCGTGAACCACAACTTGAGGCATTACTTCGTCACTATGGTATCCATTAATGTTAACACTGCTCAGCTAAAAGAGTTAGCTGAGCAGTGGTTATCCGATCATGCTGAACAACCATTTACTCTCGTTATTCGAAACCATCAACTTGAGCTACAAAAAACAGATGAACCGAAATTAGGTGCAATTGCGGTTAATTTTGTGTCTGGTACCATGGCTCATCGACGTCAATTTGGTGGCGGTCGCGGTGAAGCTATCGCCAAAGCTGTTGGAGTTAAAGGTAATTACTTACCAACAGTGGTTGATGCCACCGCTGGATTAGGCCGTGATGCATTTGTATTAGCTTCGATTGGCTGTCAGGTTACTATGTTTGAGCGACATCCGGTGGTCGCAGCCTTATTAGCCGATGGACTACATCGTGCTTATCAAGATGCGACTATTGGCCAATTATTACAAAAGCACTTACATTTGATTTATAATTCAAGTTTACTTGGACTCAATTCTTATCAGGAAAGACCTGACGTTGTTTATCTTGATCCGATGTTTCCGCATCGACAAAAAAGCGCATTAGTCAAAAAAGAGATGCGTATTTTTCAACAATTAGTCGGTAGTGATCTCGATGCTGAAGAGTTGCTTGAGCCCGCAAGGCGATTAGCTAAAAAGCGAGTTGTGGTTAAACGACCTGATTATGCGCCATTTTTAGCCAATCAAAAACCAACGGCTGAGATTAAAACTAAAAATCACCGTTTTGATATCTACACACCATCAGATTGTCTATAGGAATAGTATTTAAATATGCGACTGGATAAATTTCTGGCTCACCATCTGGGTGTAAGCCGAACCATAGTTAATAAAGAACTCAAAGCCCAAAAAGTTACCGTTAATGGGGATATTGTAAAATCAGGGGCTTATCATATTTCACCTGACCAAATTGTAGAATATGATGGCTTCGAAATTGTCCCTATTACTAAAAATCGCTACTTTATGCTCAATAAACCACAAGGTTATGTTTGTTCAACTGATGATCCTGAGCATCCAACTATCCTCTATTTTATTGATGAGCCTATGCCGGAAAAACTGCATTCGGCGGGTAGATTAGATCTTGATACTACCGGGCTAGTTTTATTAACCGATGATGGTAAGTGGTCACATCGGATCACCTCCCCTAAACATCATTGTGAAAAAGTTTATCAAGTGACGGTTGAGCAACCACTTAATGCTAATCTTATTGAGATATTTAGACAAGGTATTCAGCTCAAAAGTGAAAAGACCCTGACTGAACCCGCTAAATTGGTTATCCTTGATGATTATCATGCCGAACTCACAATAAGTGAAGGGCGATATCATCAAGTAAAACGTATGTTCGCCGCAGTAAATAATCATGTTATACAGTTGCATCGCCACCAGATTGGCAATATTATTCTTGATATACCGGAAGGTGAATACCGCCCTCTTACTCAAGATGAGATTAATTCGTTTAAATAGTATTTTTCATTAAAATCCATAATTAATATTCGTTTTGCTAAGTGTTCATAAGTGCTCCAGTCATGGACTTAGCAAAATAAATATTTAGCTCCATAGGAATGACGACGTGCAAACACAAGAGCCACAAGTTAACATTAAAGTTTCTAAACAAGCACTGATTTTTATTCTTGGTTTCATATCAATGTTAATGCCATTATCAATCGATATGTATTTACCAAGCATGCCAACTATTGCCAAGCAATTTAATGTCGCTGACTCCACTGTACAACTGACAATCAGCTGTTATTTATTAGGATTTTCGTTAGGCCAATTATTATTTGGCCCACTGACTGATAGTTATGGACGACGAAAAGTTCTAACTAGCGGTTTAATTATCTTTATAATCGCCGTATTTTGTTGTGGTTTAGCTGCCAGTATCAATCAATTAATCACTGCACGGTTTTTTCATGGAATAGCAGCATCAGCAACCACAATTGTCATTAATGCTTTAATGAAAGATATCTATCGCGATCGTGATGAGTTTTCTAAAATGATGTCATTTGTGATGTTGATATCTAATGTAGCCCCGTTACTCGCACCGATTATAGGTGGTTTTATTCTATTTTGGTTCGACTGGCAAGCTAACTTCTATGCTCTCTGCTTGATGGCTATCATCTGTTTTGCCATGGTGATAATCAATATTCCTGAAACATTAGCTAAAACCAAACGAAATAAATTCAGCCTAACTCGAATTTTGAGTAATTTCATCGCACTGTTTAGACATAGGCAAGTATTTACTTATATGATGATTGGCGCATTTTCTGGCGCTGGTTTATTTTCCTTCTTAAGTTTAGGACCATTTGTCTATATGAACTTACACGGTGTAGCCGCAACTAATTTCGGTTATTATTTTGCAATTAATGTTATCGTTATGGTCTCGATGAACACGCTTAATAGCCGGATAGTGAAACGAGTTGGTTCGATTAAAATGATACAATTAGGTATACTCCTCCAGTTCATCACAGCCATCGGCATGGCAATAGTAAGTCTATTTGACTTAGGTTTTATTTTTTTAGTAGCATGCATTGCCGGTTATATCGGATGCATCTCAACTATAGGCGGTAATTGTATGGCTGTTATTCTCGATTGTTATTCGCATATAGCAGGTACCGCCTCTTCACTTGCTGGCACTCTACGCTTTGCTGTTGCTGGGGCTATGGGGGTATTGCTTTCCGCCCTCGTTTCAACACATACCACAACAACAGTAACGAGCAACTTAACCGAATGGTTAATGGTGGGTTCAATGATAATTTGCAACTTTCTTGCTGCTGGACTATTTTTGAGTGTCAAAAATATAAAAAGGAAATAATGATGATTTATCAATTAGGTGACTTAAAACCACAAATCAATTCTACTTGTTTTATTGCCAAATCAGCCGAGATTATCGGTGATGTTATTTTAGAAGAAGGTGTATCCATCTGGTTTAATGCGGTTTTACGTGGTGATATCGCTACCATTCATATTGGTAAAAATAGCAATGTACAAGATAACAGCACCATTCATATAGAAACCGATATTCCATGTATTGTTGGCGAAAATGTCACAGTTGGTCATAATGTTGTTTTACATAGTTGTACTATTGAGGATAATGCCTTAATTGGTATGGGCAGTACTATTTTAAATAATGCGAGGATTGGCAAAAACTGTTTAGTCGGTGCTAATTCACTAGTTACACATAGCTTACCTTACCAAGAAGGTTGTTTGATTATGGGCGCACCAGCTAAAATTATTCGCAAACTTACCGATGAAGAAATTCAAGCTAATATTAAAAATGCACAACATTATGTATCAAATGCTAAAAGATTTAATCAAACCTTAATTCCATTAACTTAATAGTGTCTAATAAATTAATTTTTATCAACCATTCACGCTATGAGTAGGTTCAAATTATGATAAAATACCCAAAAATTAAATTAAGATAGCTTCTAGGAACGTGTTTGAAAAAATTTAAAATAACCGGAAGACAGATTGTCATGCAATTAATTCTATTATCATTAATAGGATTATCTGTTTGTTTATTTTTATCACTGTTTACTTACAATCCCGCCGATCCCGGTTGGTCACGTACTGCTTGGCACTATCCTATTAGTAATTTTGGCGGTTATCTTGGCGCATATATTTCTGATATTTTATTGCAATTTTTTGGCTTAATCGCCTATAGTCTACCGGTCATTTTTATCCTTTTCTGTTTACAATTAATGAGGTATTTTTACCGCCATAGTAACGATCCTATTAACTATTTCAGTCTTTCATTTAGAATTATCGGTATTTTAGCTTTTGTTTTTAGCTGTTGTGGCTTTTTCACTCTCAATATTCGTGATCCAGAACAATTTCAAGCTGGCGGTTATCTTGGTTTGATAGTTATTAACAGCCTTCTACCTATTATGAGTAACTTGGTTACCTCATTATCTTTACTTGCAATAGCCTTAGCTTGTATAACATTATTGACTGGTTTCTCTTGGCTTTACCTGTTTGAAAAAACGGGTGCATTTGTGATGTTAATGCTATCACCACTAAAATGGTTATTTAGGTCTGATAAAGCCTCAAAACCTGAACATGCGAATCAAGATAAGCATATATCGCCAATTGAAAAACAGCCACAGTTCCATCTACCTGATAATGATGATAACAGTAATAATAAAGATATTGATCTGCCAAATTTAACCGCAAACCATGTAACAACTGCGGTTGAATCTGATATAGATACAACCGAAACAAGCGCTATTTCATTAACAGATGATGAGAAATTCATTAAAACCGCCGCCCAGTTATTGCAAAGCATTGAAGCGAATACAACAATTAACCAAGCCAGTCAATCAACAGATAACATATCTAAAAAAGATATTGATCCTGATGCCATTTTAGCGCGAATGGAAACTATCTTAAAAAATATGAATGAAGGTGCCAAGAGCGGCATTAGTTCAACAAAATCAGAAGGGCAAGTTGACAATCATGAAATTACCCAACCTGTTGAAGAAGATAAGTACACCATTGCCGATGCACCAAGTAAACCACTATTTACTCTAGATGATGCTCAGCCAGAAATAAATCAAGATACTTCACAACACTTAGGTAATTCAATTGTTATGCAACCTCTAGAGGATGAAGTATCGCCAAGCGATATGCCAGAGTATAATAGTTATTTAAAAAATATGGATGAGGGTGCCAAGAGCGACATTAGTTCATCAAAATCAGAATGGCAAACTAACAATCGTGAAATTACCCAACCTGTTGAAGAAGATAAGTACACCATTGCCGATGCACCAAGTAAACCATTATTTACTCTAGATGATGCTCAGCCAGAAATAAATCCAAATCAAAGTAGTTCACAACAGTTGGATGCGCCAATTGTAATGCAACCTTTAGAGGATGAAGTATCGCCAAGCGTGATGCCAGAGTATAATAGTTATTTAAAAAATATGAATGAGGGTGCCAAAAGCGACATTAGTTCATCAACATCAGAATGGCAAACTAACAATCGTGAAATTACCCAACCTATTGAAGAAGATAAGTACACCATTGCCGATGCACCAAGTAAACCATTATTTACTCTAGATGACACTCAACCAGAAATAAATCCAAATCAAAATAGTTCACAACAGTTGGATAATCCAATTGTAATGCAACCTTTAGAGGATGAAGTATCGCCAAGCGTGATGCCTGAATATAATAATTATAATAGTTATCATAATAATGATACTTCTAATGAAGTCGAGATACCTGAAGAGGTAGATATCGCACTTCTTAAAGAAGAAAATCCATTAATAGAGGATATTTATCGAAAACAAGTTGATATTAAACAAAATGAACAACCAACTGTTATCAATACGGAAATAAAAGCAGTTTTAAACCAAGATGAAGATGAAGAAGACGAGGAAGAAAGTCTTATTCATCCTTTATTAAAACGCAATGACAAACCTTTACCAAAACCAACAACACCTTTACCTTCGTTGGATTTATTAACACCGCCACCGACCACGCGGATTGAAATCGATCATGCGGCATTAAACGCCATGGCAGAGCTAATCGAAAAAAGCCTTTCTGATTACCGAGTAAAAGCTCGAGTGGTCGATTATTTACCGGGGCCAGTGATTACTCGTTTTGAAATAGAACTTGCACCAGGAATTAAAGCCGCAAGAATTTCAACACTTGATCGAGATTTAGCTCGCTCATTATCCATGCCTTCAGTACGTGTTGTCGAAGTTATACCGGGTAAACCTTATGTCGGTATTGAATTACCAAATCAAAATCGCCAAACCGTTTATTTTAGAGAGGTGCTAGACAGCCCGCAATTTAAAAATGCACAATCTCCACTTACTGTTGTTCTTGGTAAAGATATCTCGGGGCAATCTGTGGTTGCCGATTTAGCTAAAATGCCACATTTATTAGTTGCAGGAACAACTGGTTCAGGTAAATCAGTTGGTGTTAATGCCATGATATTAAGCATTTTATATAAATCACAGCCTGAAGATGTTAGATTTATAATGATCGACCCGAAAATGTTAGAACTGTCGATTTATGAAGGAATACCTCATCTATTAACCCAAGTGGTAACTGATATGAAAGATGCGGCTAATGCGCTTAATTGGTGTGTTAATGAAATGGAGCGCCGCTATCGATTAATGTCAGCTTTGGGCGTTCGTAACATTGCTGGCTTCAATGAAAAAATCAAACTTGCCGAAGAAATGCAAAGACCAATTCCGGATCCACTTTGGAAACCAACTGATAGTATGGATCTTGAAATGCCAACATTAGAAAAACTACCTTATATTGTAGTTATGGTCGATGAATTTGCCGATTTGATTATGGCTGTCGGTAAAAAAGTCGAGGAACTGATCGCACGACTGGCGCAGAAAGCAAGAGCGGCAGGGATCCATTTAGTTCTGGCTACCCAACGACCTTCTGTTGATGTTATAACCGGTTTAATTAAAGCCAACATACCAACGCGTATTGCGTTCACAGTTTCTAGCAAGATTGATTCACGGACTATTTTAGATCAAATGGGAGCAGAATCACTTCTTGGAATGGGTGACATGCTCTATTTGGCACCAAATAGCTCAATACCTATTCGCGTTCATGGAGCCTTTGTCCGAGATGAAGAAGTTCATGCGGTAGTACAAGATTGGCAAGCACGTGGTAAACCTAAATATATCGAAAATGTAACAGTTTCGAGCAATGATAATGAAGGTGGCGGCTTTGATATGGCCGACGAGGATCTTGATCCACTTTTCGATCAAGTAGTCGCATTTGTGGTTGAAACTCGTCGCGCATCGATATCAAGCGTCCAACGTAAATTCAGAATTGGTTATAATCGTGCAGCACGTATTGTAGAACAAATGGAAGTAGAGGGTATTATAAGTGCGCCTAGCCATAATGGTAATCGAGAAGTACTTGCGCAAGCAACACCTAATGATTATTAGGCTAAAGTTTGCAGGTAAACCAGTTAATGAGTAATTATTCTTCGCAAATTGGTCGCTTAGAATCAGAATTACTTAATCCTCATGTTTTAAGTTTACCACCGATACTTGCTTTAAAAGCATTGATCCGAGAGATCTGTTTATCGCCTAAACCAGGATTGGTTGATATGAATAATAATGGCGCACATCAAGATATGAATTTTCAAACATTCATAAAAAGTATTAGTGCCATTTCAAGTTGGTTTGAAGATTTTTATCAATACGGTAAAAGCAATGCCAACATATCTACTTCTGATTTTTTAACCAATATCAGACCAATAGGTCTTGAATGTGAAAAAGCGATGTTTACTGCAACTAACCAAGTGAATACCCATAAAGGTGGAATATTTGCTTTTGGTCTATTGCTCAGTACCATTGGTAAATTAGCACAACTTAAATCATCAGTGACTGTGCCTATAATCTGTAATGAGGTCGCCAATATTTGCCAAGGTATGGTCAACAATGAATTATCACAAAATAATCACCGTAATTCAGTAGGAGAACGACTTTTTAAGCAACATAATCTTACTGGAGCAAGAGGTGAAGCAGAATCAGGTTATAAGACGGTTAACCAGATATCATTACCAGTTTATCAAAAAATGTTAAATAGTGGTTACAGTGAGGAATCTGCTTTATTACAAGCGATGTTATATTTATTAGCCTACAATCAAGATACCAACTTAGTTTCCCGAGGAGGACTTGAAGGGTTAAATTTTGTGCATAAAGAGGCTAGGGATTTAATCAATCAAGGTGGCATCATGCAACAAAATGGTAGGGAAAAAATGCTAAGATTAGATGACGAACTAATAAAACGTAATTTAAGCCCCGGCGGTTCAGCGGATCTAATTGCCGTTACTTGGTTCCTAGCTAACTATTCAAAATAATATCTATCCTTCAAATACTAAAAAAATTTATCTATCTAATTAGCCTATTTTTTATAAATATTTTAGCCAATGTCGCTTTTAAATTTTATCCAATAGATTATTGATAAAATTGCAGCAATGATGGCTATGCCGGCTAAGCTAAAATAAGCCATAGTCATCGACCATTGCAAACTGATCACACCAACAATAATAGGAAACAGTGTCATGCCTAATGCATAAATAGCTTGAAACAACCCCATTGCTGCTGAACGCGCATACGATGGCACATCTACCATCGCTTCAAAATTTAAAAATGAAAATAGAATACCTGTCCCTATACCAGGAATAATTTGTAAGAGTAAAATGATATAAATATAAGATACTTGAGGTACCAAAATACAATACAGTGCTAATAATAAAAAAGAAAAAATTACCCAACCTGTTATACTCAATAAATTGATCCATTTGCTCGCTGCCAATTTAGCAAATAAAACTGAAGATAACATATAGACCATTGAGGAGATCCCAATTAAAGAGGCACTTCCCCCTAAATCACTCAGTATCTGATTGGTAAAAGACATTGTGGTAGACATTTGAATGCCTTGCTGAATTAAAGCAAGAAACGAAAAAAATAATAATTTTCGGTTACATAAAGCGCTAAATAGAAGATGATAATTAAAATCATGATGGATTTTTTCTGGATATTTAAGTTTTATTGCTAAAATAAACGCCACTAAGCCACTTAAGCAACTAAGCAAACAGATTCCCACCATGTGAATGTAATCATACAATAATGTACTGGTTAGAAAAGCTAAAAATACACCTAGATTATTTACCATTATAATTAAACTGGTTGCATAACCTTTTTTAGATTTAGGATAAAAACCTAAAAAAAGTACCATAAAAGATATCCACATTGCACTTGCGAAACCAGAAATTATGTTACCAATCAAAAATCCAGTGCCGTTCGGTTCAATAATACGAATTACAGAGGCTATTCCAGCAAAAAAGGCTCCTAGCATAATAAAAATTTTATGCTTTTCTTTTACATTGGCTAATAATCCAACTGGTAATCTTAAAAATAATTGTGACAAACCATAAGCACTAACCACAATACCGATTACATTGGTCGATAAATTTATCGCCGCTAGATACGGGGTTTGATAAGGAATATAGATATATTGTGCATACCAGAAAAAAAACACTATACACAAAAGTAAAAAAGACTTCTTTTTAGCCGATTTCATTTATCCACAATTTTAATAGGTATAATTATTGCTTCTAAAAATATATCTAAATAAATTATTTAGCAATAATTAAAGCTTACTTGTCTAATTTTTTAAACTATGCTAGCTTGAAACAGGTAAATGAAGTGATAAAAATTAATCTCACTAAAGTCATACTAATCACAACGTTATGATCAATATTATAATGATAATTGTTAGTGTATTTAGCCTTTTTTATCAATGTAAAACCATTCTTTAAGTAATGGAGAAAATAATGGACTATCAAAAAATTGCACGGCAAATACTTGAATTAGTCGGCGGTAAAAAGAATGTTATTAGTTTAACACACTGCTTTACTCGCTTACGATTTCAATTAAATGACAGTAAAAAGGCTGATCGCGAAAAATTATTACAGACAGAAGGCGTGATTTCGGTCGTTGAAAGTAGTGGGCAATACCAAGTCGTATTAGGCAACAAAGTCACCAAAATTTATGATCAATTACTGCCTTTAATCGGTGAGTTAACGCAAAACAAACTATCTGAACCCAAAGTATCTTTAGGGGTAAAAATTTTAAATGCCTTCGCCGCTATTTTTACACCAATAATCCCGGCTATTGCCGCTTCAGGTATGTTAAAGGGAATTTTAGCTATAGCCGTTATGATAGGTAATTATTACTATCAAACTGATATCAAAACCTATAACACCTATACGATTTTACATGCCGCATCGGATGCAGTTTTTTACTTCATGCCAATAATACTCGGTTATACCGCTGCTAAAGTATTTAAAGCACATGAATTTATCTCCATGATTATTGGTGCAACATTATGCTATCCATCAATCGTCAACTTAATGGCCAGTAAAACCGCAGTCACACTGTTTGCCATCGAACTCACCAAAGCCAGTTATACTTCGAGTGTTATTCCAATTATATTAGCGGTGTTTATTTTAAGTTATGTACAAAGATTTCTAGAAAATATTATTCCAGAAGTCTTAAAAATTATCATGGTACCTACTTTTTCATTACTTATCATGATCCCCGCTACATTACTTATTTTTGGCCCAATTGGTATCTATATCGGCGAATTTATAAACTGGGTCTATTACTTCATCATGGGGGTCAGTCCTATCTTATTAGGTGCTTTTATTGGTGGTGTATGGTGTATTTTAGTTATATTTGGTGCTCACCGCGCAATTGTGCCAATTGGCATCAATGATGTAGCGCAAACAGGCAGACAAAATCTTTTGGCATTTGCTGGTGCGGCTAATTTTGCCCAAGCTGGTGCAGCGTTTGGCGTATTTTTCAAAACCAAAAATAAAAATCTTAAAACAGTCGCAGCATCGGCAACGGTCACAGCCCTGTTTGGCATTACTGAGCCAGCAATTTATGGTGCCAATTTAAGATTAAAAAGACCGATGATCTGCGCCGTCATTTGTGGCGCAATCGCAGGGGGCTTAATGGGTTGGGGAGGCTCCTATGGTAACGCATTTGCTAACCAAGGAGTATTAACAATACCGGTGTACGCCGAAGCAGGTACAAAAGCATTCTTATGTTATTTAATAGGCATAGGTTTTGCTTTTTTTGGTTCATGCATTATGACGATGATTGTTGGGTTTAATGATATACCAAATGAAGAAACATCAAAAACAATGCCAACAACGTCCAGTACACAATTAACTTCAGATACCACTATTGTGTCGCCAGTTGCTGGCGAGGTGATAGCGTTAAATCAAGTCAAAGATGAAGTATTCGCCTCAGGTGCAATGGGAAAAGGAATCGCAGTTTATCCTAGAGTGGGTGAAATCGTTGCCCCTGAAGATTGTACCGTTACGGCACTCTACCCTACTTTACATGCAATAGGGCTAAAATTAGATAATGGTATTGAACTACTAATTCATATCGGTATTGATACAGTTAATTTACAAGGTAAATACTTCCAATCTTATGTTCACGCTGGTCAACATATTACTAAAGGAACCAAAT
Organism: Gilliamella apicola; assembly: GCF_003202655.1. Classification (GTDB taxonomy): domain Bacteria; phylum Pseudomonadota; class Gammaproteobacteria; order Enterobacterales; family Orbaceae; genus Gilliamella; species Gilliamella apicola_R. The sequence goes on from NZ_QGLR01000014.1 coordinate 58,012, forward strand.
TAGTTTCATTTGATATTGATAAAATAAAACAACAATTTGATTTAACCACCTCAATTATTGTGGTTAATTCCGATCAATATAAACATATAGAATATTGTCAACAAGCTCAGGTTAGTGAAAAAGACGATTTATTATTTATTCAAGTTTAGAGGTTAGTTATGAAAGCTTTTGCTAAGGATTTTTGGTGGGGGGCATCATCTTCAGCATTTCAAATTGAAGGTGGATGGGATGCAGATGGCAAAGGAATGACTGTTGCCGATTATAATTCATTTCAACGCTCTGCTATACAAGCCGACAGTAAAGTCGCCAGTGATTTTTATCATCATGTTGAAAGTGATATTGCGTTATTTAAAGAGTTAGGATTAAAAACTTATCGCTTTTCTATATCATGGGCTCGTATTATTCCCGATGGTGATGGTGAAATAAATCAAGCTGGCATTGATTTCTACAATAGAGTCATCAATGAATTAATCAAGAACGATATCATTCCATTTATCACTCTTTATCATTTTGACTTACCATTCGCCTTAGTTGATAAATATAATGGTTGGCAAGATCGTCGCTGTGTTGATGCATTCAGACGTTATGCGCAAATCTGTTATCAAGCATTTGGCGATCGGGTAAAACATTGGCAGATTAATAATGAACAAAATCTGATGATTCGTGTCAATGAAAGAATGAATATGTACCAAGTTGCGCCTGAGGATATTGAAAAAGTTCGCGCCCAAATGGATTATCATATGTTTGTTGCTCATGCGATGGCAACCAATGATTGTCATGAGCTAATTTCTGGTAGTAAAGTGGGGCCGGCGGTATCATCAACCATGACCTACCCTGCAAGTAACAAACCCATGGATGTATGGGCGGCGAAAATGAATGATAATTTCAAAACCAATTACGCACTTGAAATGTACTGTTTTGGTGACTATCCAGGGTATTATAAAAATTACTTAAATCGTTGTGGTATCTATCCTATTACTCAAGTAGAAGATGCGCAAATTTTAAAACAAGCAAAACCTGATTTTATTGCTGTAAACTATTATCGAACTTTGGTTGCCAGCTATTTACCTGAAGACGATGCGCATCCATTTGGTAGCAAAGAAAAAGATATCGATTTTGATCTTTATGGTTATTTCAAGATCGAAAAAAATCCAAACTTAGTCGCCTCAACTTATGGTGCACAAATTGACCCTATGGGATTACGCCTTGTACTAAATGAATATTATCGCCAATATCGTTTACCGTTAATTATTACTGAAAATGGCTTAGGCACTCCTGATATCTTAACCGCTGACAATAAAGTACATGATGATTATCGCATTGATTATATCAAATCACATATTTTAGCTTGTCATGATGCGATTGAAGATGGTGTTGAACTATTCGGATACTGTCCATGGTCAGTAATTGATTTATTAAGCTCACATCAAGGTTTCAAAAAACGTTATGGCTTTGTCTATGTCGATCGAGATGATCATGACTTAAAAACGCTTAATCGAATTAAAAAAGATAGTTTTTATTGGTATCAGCAAGTCATCAAAGATAATGGCATTAAATAATATTGCAAAACTAAACATGATGGGCGCTGAAAGGCCCATCATAATTTATTTAAATACCGCTAATTGACTAGATAAGTTACCTTATGTGCCTCTGTCGGTAACGGTACTTGCCATTTAGAAAGCATTTGAGTAATTTTCTTGTTTGGCAAGCTAGTATCTCGACTTGAATTACGTTGATACAATGTTTTTTCTGGCTGCTCAAGATAAACAATTTCAACTTCGGCATGATATGCATAAAGTAAATCCAATGCTTTTTGGCGTATATCTCGCGATAAATGAGTAGCATTCCAAATAAATGGTTGATTGTCTCTTAAATATTGTTTTACTTTAGCTAATACAAATTGGATCACTAATCCTTCATTTTGACCATGCTTTAATTTCAGTTCACTCCTTGCATCATCATATGAGGCAACTGGTAATTGCGGATAATATTTAGTTACCCAACTATTTTTACCTGAGGCAGGCAAACCTGACATTAAAATAACCTTAGGTCCTGATTGGCGATAAAATACATAATCAGGCAACATTTTACTATTTCGAAAATAGTGTACTCGGATGTAATCATCTATAAATTGCCGCGCTTGATATAAACACCCTTCTTCCAAAGCTAATTGCTTGAAAAGTTCAACCTCATCAAGTAGTCGACGCTTATCATCACAAATACGACCTTGGATATTAGCCTTTGCATGCATACATAACATCCAGACAGGAAGTTCCCATGATAGCCGATGAATTAACCATTGCGGTGATTTGTTATTGCTATCATCATTCAAAGCATAAAATGGCACTTGATGTGATCCAATAATCCGACAAATTTTCTCTCTTAACTCAAAATCAATGCCCAATCGCCATAATAGTATTCGACTACTAATCGATCCTTTTAGGGAATGTCTTGGTTGTGAAATTCGACCACTGTTTTCATCAATAATGGTGGTTTCTGGTTTGGCGATATCATGTAATAAGGCGGCCATAAATAGCACAAACTTTTGATCATCGGAAGATTTTGCAAACTGATCTTGAGCTATCAAGGATCTTAATACCATTTGAGTATGAATCCAGACGTTTCCTTCGCCATGATAAGTAGAGTCTTGTGGTGTGGTCATCAGTTTATTCAACGAAGGGATACATTCCAACCACTGGTCAAAGTTATCTTTGCTGATACTGTAGGCGATCTCTTGTTGTAATTGCGAATAACTCATAAATCACATCCAAATATTATTCCAATTTATTGTTATTTGTGGCGTTTAAGCTCGTTTTTTTAGCTTATTGATTAAGAATAAACCATTGTTGTAAAGGGTATTGCCCTGCATCTAAAATAGATTGTACAAAATCTTGTCTTAGCCATTTTAAACATCCCGTTATGGTATATTCTGATTCAATCTTTAAATATACACTTTCTATCGCATAAGTGTTATCACACTATTGCCAAGCTTTAATTAAATCAAATTTTTCTTGTATAATTTTTTTTCAAAATAACTTTTCCATTCATCTGTTTTAACTAAAGCATATATAACTAACGCTAATAAGTCACCCAATCTTTGCGGTGCGATTCCCGAATACAATACGGGAACAGATAAAATAGAACCATTAGCAATAATTGATGACGCTTTCGAGTCGATAAGAAACAATTATTATGCCTATCCCAAACATCAAATTCACAAAAATAGTGTGGTAATGCATCATAAAAAATAGCGTGTTTTTTATGTAACCATTCACCATACATAATATAACGATCTTCTAAACGTTCAATTAACCAGCTTTCATGGACCGTTGCCCAATGTTTAAATAGATTAAATTGACGTTCGCGACTCCCGCCTATTAAGTAATGGCCACGTGATTGTAGTAATAGTTCACCACTTTCTGAAAAACTGATTGCGCAGTTAGCCCCATCAAGTTTTTCTTCAACCACAATATATTGCCCTACTAACTGATCGTAAGGTAGCTGTCCATGCTCACTATCGCCAAATTGTAAACGTGAACTTTGCAAATGTGGAGTTCGTGGGTATTTAATTAATTCTAAGTTTTGAATATAAGTTTCCATTGTCATTTTGTTTTCTCCGAAAAATTAGGGAAAACCGACAAGGCGAAGATCTATAGATTGAACTGCAACGTAGGTGCTTTAGAAAAAGCTAAAAGACAATATAATAGAAGATACCATGTCGGCATTAAGATAAAGTATTGAATATAGGCATTTTGCCACCTCACAAAAAATTAAATATTAGACTAAAAAAACGGCGCCATTATCTTTTTCAGCAGATCAATTGTCAAGTGAAATTCGATTTTTTTATATACTTAATCAGTGTTAAGATTCAACAAGATGATTACCATTGATAAATTATGAGGTTTATATGGATGTCGAAATTGTACTCTTCCCAATGACACAGTTAGCCGTTATTGAGCATTATGGCGCGCCGAGTTAGAACATCAATCAGTAAACAAACTGATAAAATGGCGACAAGAAAATCAGCTTTTAGATAATAAATATAGAAACTACGGCATGCATTATACCAATCCTAAAATAACACCAGCGGAAAAACATCATGTCGATTTTGGTATTGCTATTAACCAACCTATTGCTAATAACATTTATGGAGTAATAAATAAAACGATTCCTCAACTTCGCTGTGCAAAAGCCAGAGATATAGGTTCGAGATATCATAATCAAGCTATTATTTATTTACTGGAAAAATGGTTACCAAATAGTGGAGAAAAACTGGGAGATTTTCCCCCAATTTTTCATTATGTTAATGTTGGTACAAGCGTAAAACCTGAACAGATGATAACGGATGTTTATTTACCTTTGTTAGAAAAATAATACTTATTATAATTACGATAACAGTAAGTTCTATCAAAACTTATTGTTATATTATGTTATTTAGCTTGTACTGTTATTTTTTAAAATGTTCAAATAGCATCATTTCAAATCCATCCGGATTAAATGGTAACTCATCATAAAGTTGCGGATGCTCTTTATCTTGAATATCACTTGTTGTAAATCGCACATGCTCTTTATTATCAAGGTATTGATTTTTTATATCCCTTTGTTTGGATATCTCAATATGGTTAGTTTTAACGCCTTGTTCATCGAATCTTTCTAATATAGCGATAATATTTTTCTTTTTAACAGTTTTATACGTTCGAATAATATTACCTTGAGCATTTTTTATGACTTGTGAGACCGGCAAATACTGCCCGCTTTCATATTCCGACTCTATCACCAATTTCGGGACAACATGGCTTTCAATGACAGTTAATTTACTTCGTATAGGGGAATTCTTTTTGTAATCAAACTCGGTTGTTAACCACTGCACTCGTGTTTTTTGTAATGTTGCGACAATTTTGCCCATGACTTTTTCCACTCGAACATAAGTAGGTTGCGCTATAGCCTCTTCAACACTGTTTAACGGTGTCAAATGACCTTTGTTATTAATCATAAAAAAGTGAATACCATTTCCGAGAGATTTAAGTTGCGCTGAAGGTAATGAGATAGCTACTTGTTGCCATTTAGTTTTATCAATTTTCTTATATTGATAATTATTATCTATTTCAACTTTTATTAAATCACTGTATTTTTCTTGAGGTGATTGATTTTCGGCTTCAATTAGCGTTAAAGGTGCTTGATGAGGATAGTTCTTATAGCGTTCAGCCATAAAACTCGGGAAAGGTAGTTTATGATAGTAAACTTGTTTTGGTTTAATACCTAAATACTGAACTCTTTTAAGCGCTTCTTCATCGTACTTAGGGTTATCACGGATACCCTGCTCAAACATTGAATCGGTCAGTAATGCATTACTTTTTTCGACGTTCATTACTAACTTATTGTAAGGATAAGGCTCTTCCAAATCCTTGTCAAAATCGAATATTTCAGGTTCGGCGTTATTGGTTTTTATTACTTTACCGTTTTTATTTAATATCTCATTTTTTACGCGAGAAGTGTTCTCATAATTAGTCACACGATTAGTTATATTGCCTTCATTATCAAAGAATTCATTAATTGAGTAGATCTCTCCTTGATGAATAATATTTTCGATTGAGTATAGCCCGGTTTTTGTATTTTTCCTGATCGCTTTTACCATCTCTCCTTTATCATCAAAAAACACCTCTGAATCATAAATAATATTATTTTCAGTATCGTATCTTTCTATTTTAAGATATTTCAGATTAGTATTATGCCAATAATCATAAATATAACGGCTGATGGATGCTAAGCCTCTTTTTTGAATACTGACCACAATGCCGTGTTTTTTTTCGACTCTTAAATAACAGGGTAATTTGTAAACCTCGTTAAATGACCCTTTTGGTTGTAACTGTTTATTTTCATCTAAGGTATAAAAATAAACGCCATCGTCTAATGATTGAAATGAATCAGTCGGGTAGATAACTTCGATAATATTTCGATTAAGTCGCAATACTTTGCTATATTGATAATTTTCATTTAACTGTACTTGTGCAATGCTCTGCATTGCCATTATATACATCTCTGGGATGGTTTCTAAATGAGATAATGATGGATGTAAAGTTTTATTAGGGATTCGATCTTCATTATCCAAAGCGGGCAAATAATCAAGTTGGTAATAAGTTTTATTAGGTAAAATTCCCTGTTTTTTTAATTGGTTGACGATTGGTGCTTGTTGCTCGTTCATTTTTACCTTTGCAATCACATATTGAGTTGATCCAATCCCTACTAAAAAAAGAAGTAAGAATGTTTTCACTAATTTCTGCATATTTTCTCCAATACAGTTTTTTTACTTGGCTATTTTTCAATAATTGTTTAGTTTTTAGGGAAATAATTAGTAGTTTATTGATTAATTTTGTTCTATCTCTATTTCTTTTATTTGGGAACTTACCATTTCCGATTTATAATCGCTCTGCCGATCGTGTCTTCAACTCAAATAAATTGTTTTATCTGTACAGTTATTTTTTAAAATGTTCAAATAGCATCATTTCAAATCCATCCGGATTAAATGGTAACTCATCATAAAGTTGCGGATGCTCTTTATCTTGAATATCACTTGTTGTAAATCGCACATGCTCTTTATTATCAAGGTATTGATTTTCTATATCCCTTTGTTTGGATATCTCAATATGGTTAGTTTTAACGCCTTGTTCATCGAATCTTTCTAATATAGCGATAATATTTTTCTTTTTAACAGTTTTATACGTTCGAATAATATTACCTTGAGCATTTTTTATGACTTGTGAGACCGGCAAATACTGCCCACTTTCATATTCCGACTCTATCACCAATTTTGGGACAACATGGCTTTCAATGACAGTTAGTTTACTTCGAATAGGGGAATTCTTTTTGTAATCAAACTCAGTTGTTAACCATTGCACACGTGTTTTTTGCAATGTTGAGACAATTTTGCCCATGACTTTTTCCACACGAACATAAGTAGGTTGAACTATAGCTTCTTCAACACTGTTTAACGGCATCAACTGACCTTTGTTATTAATCACAAAAAAGTGAATACCATTTTCAAGAGATTTAAGTTGCGCTGAAGGTAATGAGATAGCTGCTTGTTGCCATTTGGTTTTATCAATTTTCTTATATTGATAATTATTATCTATTTCAACTTTTATTAAATCACTGTATTTTTCTTGAGGTGATTGATTTTCGGCTTCAATTAGCGTTAAAGGTGCTTGATGAGGATAGTTCTTATAGCGTTCAGCTATAAAACTCGGGAAAGGTAGTTTATGATAGTAAACTTGCTTTGGTTTAATACCTAAATACTTGGCTCTTTTAAGCGCTTCTTCGTCGTACTTAGGATTATCACTGATACCTTGCTCAAACATTGAATCGGTCAGTAATGCATTACTCTTTTCGACGTTCATTACTAGCTTATTGTAAGGATAAGGCTCATCCAAATCTTTGTCAAAATCGAATATTTCAGGTTCGGCGCTATTGGTTTTTATTACTTTACCGTTTTTATTTAATACCTCATTTTTTACGCGAGAAGTGTTTTCATAATTAGTCACACGATTAGTTTTTATATCTAAATTATTATAATATTCTTCGATAGAATAAATATCATCCTGATGAATAATATTTTCAATAGAATACTGCCCAGTTTTTATATTCTTCCTGATTGCTTTGACCATTTTTCCGTTATCATTAAAAAATATCTCAGAATCATATATAATATTATTGTTACTATCTAACATTTCTATTTTCAGATATTTTAGGCTATTATTTGACCAATAATCATACTTGTAATGAGAAATGGCTGCTAGAGGTCTTTTCTGAATACTTACCACAATGCCGTGTTTCTTTTCGACTCTTAAGTAACAGGGTAATTTGTAGACCTCGTTAAATGACTCTTTTGGTTGTAACTGTTTATTTTCATCTAAGGTATAAAAATAAACACCATCGTCTAATGCTTGAAATGAATCAGTCGGGTAGATAATTTCGATAATATTCCGACTACGTTGTAATACATCACTATATTGGTAATTTTCATTTAATTTTACTTGTGAAATATTCTGAATTGCTAAGTTATACATATCTGGGTGAGTCTCTAAATCTGATACTAATGAATATAAATTTTCATTAGGGAAACTATATTTATTATTTAGAGCAGGTATAACTTCATATTGAAAATAAACCTTTTGAGGTAAAATTCCTTGTTGTTTTAATTGCTTGACGATTGGTGCTTGTTGCTCGTTCATTTTTACCTTTGCGATCACATATTGAGTTGATCCAATCCCTACTAAAAAAAGAAGTAAGAATGTTTTCACTAATTTCTGCATATTTTCTCCAATACAGTTCTTTTTTTTACTTGGCTATTTTTCAATAATTGTTTAGTTTTTAGGGAAATAGTTAGTAGTTTATTGATTAATTTTGTTCTATCTCCATTTCATTTATTTAGGAACTTACCATTTCCGATTTATAATCACTCTGCCGGTCGTGTCTTCAACTCAAATAAATTGTTTTATCTGTACTGTTATTTTTTAAAATGTTCAAATAACAACATTTCAAATCCATCCGGATTAAATGGTAACTCATCATAAAGTTGCGAATGCTCTTTATTATCAAGGTATTGATTTTCGATATCCCTTTGTTTGGATATCTCAATATGATTAGTTTTAACGCCTTGTTCATTGAACCTTTCTAAAATAGCGATAATATTTTTCTTTTTAACAGTTTTATACGTTCGGATAATATTACCTTGAGCATTTTTTATGACTTGTGAGACCGGCAAATACTGCCCGCTTTCATATTCCGACTCTATCACCAATTTCGGGACAACATGGCTTTCAATGACAGTTAATTTACTTCGTATAGGGGAATTCTTTTTGTAATCAAACTCGGTTGTTAACCACTGCACTCGGTTTTTTTGTAATGTTGAGACAATTTTACCCATGACTTTTTCCACACGAACATAAGTTGGTTGCGCTATAGCCTCTTCAACACTGTTTAACGGTGTTAACTGACCTCTGTTATTAATCACAAAAAAGTGAATACCATTTTCAAGAGATTTAAGTTGCGCTGAAGGTAATGAGATAGCTACTTGTTGCCATTTGGTTTTATCAATTTTCTTATATTGATAATTATTATCTATTTCAACTTTTATTAAATCACTGTATTTTTCTTGAGGTGATTGATTTTCGGCTTCAATTAGCGTTAAAGGTGCTTGATGAGGATAGTTCTTATAGCGTTCCGCCATAAAACTTGGGAAAGGTAGTTTATGATAGTAAACTTGCTTTGGTTTAATACCTAAATACTGGGCTCTTTTAAGGGCTTCTTCGTCGTACTTAGCATTATCACGGATACCTTGTTCAAACATTGAATCGGTCAGTAATGCATTACTCTTTTCGACATTCATTACTAACTTATTATAAGGGTAAGGTTCATCCAAATCTTTGTCAAAATCGAATATTTCAGGTTCGGCGTTATTGGTTTTTATTACTTTACCGTTTTTATTTAATACCTCATTTTTTACACGGAACGAGTTTTCATAATGGCTGACTCTATTAGTTTTAATGCCTTCATTATCAAAGAACTCATCTATCGAGTAAATATCTTCTTGATGCACGATAGTTTCAATAGAAGATTGTTTTGTTTCTATATTTTTTCTGATCGCTTTTACCATCTCTCCTTTTTCATCAAAAAATACCTCAGAATCATAAATAACCTTTTTATTGTTATCATACATTTCTAATTTTAGATATTTCAAGCTGTTATTAGACCAATAATCATATTTATAATGGGTAATAGAAGTTAAAGGTCTTTTTTGAATACTCACCACAATGCCGTGTTTTTTTTCAACCCTTAAGTAGCTTGGTAATAAGTAGACATCGTTGAATGAGTTTTTCTTTTGTAACTGTTTATGTTCATCTAAGGTATAAAAATAAACGCCATCGTCTAATGATTGAAATGAATCAGTAGGATAAATAACTTCAATAATATTTCGATCAAGTTGTGTTACCTGGCTATATTGGTAGTTTTTATTTAACTGCACTTGTGCAATGCTTTGAGTCGCCATTATGTACATATTTGGATTGGTTTCTAATTCATTTACTGATGAATGTAAACTTTTTTCAGGGAAACTGTCTTGATTATCCAAAGCTGGCAAATAATCAAGTTGGTAATAAGTTTTATTAGGTAAAATTCCCTGTTTTTTTAATTGCTTGACGATTGGTGCTTGTTGCTCGTTCATTTTTACCTTTGCGGTCACATATTGAGTTGATCCTATCCCCAATAAAAAAGGAACTAAGCAGATTTTAACTAAAGTCTTCATATACTTTCCAGCTCTTCTGTCAATGATACTAATTGAGTAATAAAGTAGAGGTAAAATACTCAAGGTATTGCTCAATTGAACTATGACTCATCAGTTTATTATTACGATAACAGTAAGTTCTATCAGCACTTATTGTTATATTATGTTATTTAGCGTGTACTGTTATTTTTTAAAATGTTCAAATAGCATCATTTCAAATCCATCCGGATTAAATGGTAACTCATCATAAAGTTGCGGATGCTCTTTATCTTGAATATCACTTGTTGTAAATCGCACATGCTCTTTATTATCAAGGTATTGATTTTCTATATCCCTTTGTTTGGATATCTCAATATGGTTAGTTTTAACGCCTTGTTCATCAAATCTTTCTAATATAGCGATAATATTTTTCTTTTTAACAGTTTTATACGTTCGAATAATATTACCTTGAGCATTTTTTATGACTTGTGAGACCGGCAAATACTGCCAGCTTTCATATTCCGACTCTATCACCAATTTTGGGACAACATGGCTTTCAATAACAGTTAGTTTACTTCGAATAGGGGAATTCTTTTTGTAATCAAACTCGGTTGTTAACCATTGCACACGGTTTTTTTGTAATGTTGAGACAATTTTACCCATGACTTTTTCCACTCGAACATAAGTAGGTTGCGCTATAGCCTCTTCAGCACCGTTTAACGGTGTTAACTGACCTTTGTTATTAATCACAAAAAAGTGAATACCATTTTCAAGAGATTTAAGTTGCGCTGAAGGTAATGAGATAGCTGCTTGTTGCCATTTAGTTTTATCAATTTTCTTATATTGATAATTATTATCTATTTCAACTTTTATTAAATCACTGTATTTTTCTTGAGGTGATTGATTTTCGGCTTCAATTAGCGTTAAAGGTGCTTGATGAGGATAGTTCTTATAGCGTTCAGCCATAAAACTCGGGAAAGGTAGTTTATGATAGTAAACTTGCTTTGGTTTAATACCTAAATACTTGGCTCTTTTAAGCGCTTCTTCGTCGTACTTAGCATTATCACGGATACCTTGTTCAAACATTGAATCGGTCAGTAATGCATTACTCTTTTCGACATTCATTACTAGCTTATTATATGGGTAAGGTTCATCCAAATCTTTTTCAAAATCGAATAATAGTGGATTTATATTATTTATTTTTATTACGTTACCGCTTTTATTTAATACCTCATTTTTTACACGGAACGAGTTCTCATAGTGAATTACACGGTTAGTTTTGGTATTTTTATTATTAAAATACTCTTCAATAGAATAAATATCCCCATCATGCTGGATTGATTCAATAGCCAGATTTCCCGTTACAGTATTTCTCCTAATATTTTTCTCTATTCTTCCAGAATCATTAAAAAATGTTTCTGAGGTATAAATAATCTTGTCGTTATTATCAGTCATTTCTATTTTAAGATATTTTAGACTGTTATTCGGCCAATAAGCGTACTTATAATGAGAAATGGCCGCTAAAGGTCTTTTTTGAATACTTACCACAATGCCGTGTTTCTTTTCGACTCTTAAATAACAGGGTAATTTGTAGACCTCATTAAATGACTTTTTTGGTTGTAGCTGTTTATTTTCATCTAAGGTATAAAAATAAACACCATCGTCTAATGATTGAAATGAATCAGTGGGGTAGATAACTTCGATAATATTTCGATTGCGTTGTAATACTTCATTATATTGATAATTTTCATTTAATTTTACTTCTGCAATGCTCTGAATTGCTAATTCATACATGGCTGGATGAGTTTCTAAACCTGATAATGATGAGAATAAATATTCCATTGGAACGCTATCTTCATTTTCAAAAGCTGTCATAAAATCATATTGATAATAAATTTTATTCGGTAAAATTGATTGTTTTTTTAATTGTTCTATGGTTTTTATTTGATGTTCGTTCATTCTTACCCCTGCATAAACATAATCAACCGTTATTATCCATAGCATAAAAGGCAGAAAGAATATCTTTATTAAGCTTTTCATATTGTCTCCTAACAAGCTTTCTTAATGTAATTATATAATTACTAATAATTTTATTTTGCTTTTTTAGATAGCATTGCTAGATTCTCTATTCTTTTTTTTCTGTTTCCTTTTCTTTCTCTTCCTCTGTTTATATTTTTATCAAGGGATTTTTTATATCGCAAAAAATACATATTCAAGTTCTCTCCAATATATTGAGGATCGGCTAAACTACCGCTAGCTAATATAATAAATAAAAGGGTATGACAATTTGTTTCTCTATAACTGTCATTATCCCAACGCCAATAATTAAAGTTTTCAGTAAATTTAAATGAATAAAGTGCAGGCTGCATCTGTTTCGGGCTGGTAAAAGGGAATGACTGTGCACCATGGGTTATTCCGCCCGGAGCATAGAGTTGAATATTATCCTCAGCACCGATTTTGGTGAGTTGTTGAGCGATATGAAGTGTTTGCAAAGTAAGTCTATCCGATTGGCAAAGAATGGCATCAACAGTGATTTGTTTATCGGTGTAGGTGAAGTTGATTTCATAGCGCCATGGTTGGTTTAAATCTTCCCGCCCAGAGTGTGATAGAACGGATAAAGTGGTGGTAGTAGGTTGACCATCAATCGTTGAATGATAATGATTAGAGGGATGACTAGCTACTAATGTATTACCTGCATTTTCCATTTGGTTCATTAAAGTCGTCAGTATTTCTTACTATATTATATTTTTCAATTAGTTTTGGTTAATTGCTAATAATAACCAATTTTTTGTAAAATAAGATGTTTTTTTTCAATTCAATTATCTTTATAAATAATATACATGCATATTGAAGCAAGATAACGCAAGGAAAAGTGAAAGGCACATAAATCGTTTCTTAACAGAAAATTAACATCTAGTTTATGTATTTAATCAGCCAAAATGATCAAATTTTGTTGAATTGTTTACAGTCTAACTTGAATAAATATAAACCTATAACGCGGGTAAATAGAATTTAAAATGTGTATTTATTTATCAGAAAATGGAGATTAATAACGCCATGCTGTTTAGAAACCAATTAACCCGATAAAAAGGACTAATACATTACAAAAATCAAAATAATCTCACCATTAAATTGATTAACCACTTGGAGTGATCAACGCATTGTGATAGATATACGCTTACTCCTATTATTTGATGCTGCAATTTAAACTATCCACCAATCGGATTAATTCAATCTAGCATCAAATATTTGTACGATAAAATAAAGAATAGGCATATTTATATAATTATAAATTATATAACCTAGGATTAAGACTCGAATCTGTGAAAACAGTTACTTTCCTAAGCGTTTATAAAGTCTTTCAGGACGGCCTATTTTGCCATGGTTAAGCTCAACCGTTAATAATTTAGTTTGCACACAATATTCTAAGTATCGCCTGGCGGTGGTTTTACTAATATTGGCTTTTTCGACAATTTGATCTACTGTTTGCGGTTGATTGGTATGCATAAATAGATCTTTGACTTTTTGTAAGGTAATTTCTTCGATGCCTTTGGAGTGACGGTTAATATCGGCAAAATCTTTTGTTTGTAAATTAAAAAGTTCATCAATTCGTCTTTGATTGACATGTTTTTGTAAACTTTGACGATATAAAAATAGTTCGAAACGTTCAAGTGAATGTTTCAAGCGCTGATAAGATACCGGTTTGATTAAATAATCAAAAGCACCAAAACGTATCGCTTTACTACAGGTATCCATATCACTTGCAGCAGTGATAAAAATAACATAACTATCCAAGCGATTATTAATAATATGCTCGAATAATTCGATACCTTTACCATCTGGTAGGTAATTATCTAGTAAAATTAACGTTGGCTTTAACTTCTCTACCATTACTTTGGCTTCTTCCAATGAAGAGGCAATACCAATAACCTCTACTTTGGTATCCCGTTGAATAAATTCGGCATTTAATTCAGCTAAAATAGGCTCATCTTCAACTATCAGAACTTTAATTGTATCTTCTTTTATTTCATACATATTTCATTTACCTCTGTTAACTACTTAGGTATAAAAACAGAAAAAATCGTTCCATAAGGTTTGTTATCTTCAAATGTGATATAACCATTAGCTTTTTTCACATAAGTTGAAACTAAATGTAAACCTATACCATGTTCGTTCGAATGTTGTGAGGTTACCCCCGGTTGGAAAATTGAATTGCGGATTTTATCGTCTATACCACAACCCTGATCACTGACTTCAAGAACAATTTCATTGGTTCTATCATTTAAAAATAGATGGATAGATTTATCGCCTTGATTGTTTTTCAAACAAGCATTAAACGCATTATCCAGCAGATTACCTAATATTGACATAAACTCGGCTTCGGTTATTTTGGTTGGTAAGGCTTCTAAATGACAAGCGGGATCAAACACCAACTTCAAACCAATTTCATGCGTCTTGGAATATTTACCAATTAATAAACCGCAAATAGCTGGAACCTGAAAATGGCTGGTAATGAAATCGAGGTTTTGTTGATTATCAGCGGAGTGTAAGGCAATAAATGATTCGGCTTCTTCATATCGTTTCATATAAATTAAACCCGATAAAGTTGCCATCCAATTAAGATGTTCGTGTCTTAACGCGCGCAAATTATCCACATACTGTGTCACTTGCGATAATTGCATACTTAATAAATTTATATCATCATAATTTCGAAAAGTGATCACCCATCCTAAAATCTCATCATCAACAATCACGCGAATACGATTCGCAATGACAATAATATTATTGAAATAACAAATATGGTCATGTACATCTTTAGTCTGATTAGTACAACCATAAATAAAATCTGTCGATTTAATAAAATCAGATAAATCATGATTCAGTAGACTATTATCATCAATATCAATATTTAACATACGTCTTGCTGATTGATTAATGTTTATAATTTTATAATCAAGATCAATCGCAATAATTCCTTCAAAAATTGATTCCATTATTGATTTCTGACTTTTCACTAATAGTACAATTTCTTGAGGTTCTAAATTAAACATCTGTTTTTTTATAGCTTTAGCAAAGCATAAAGAAAATATAAATAAGGCAAAAAATAAAAATGAACAGAAAATAATGAAAGGAATAAATTGCTGTGTATGTGATGAAGAGATACCTTCAACCATATAGCCCACAGAAACAATACCGATTACTTTTCCATGGTTTATAATCGGCGCTTTACCTCGTAGCGCGAGACCTAGAGATCCTTCACTGATCGTAGTGCTACTAATGCCACTTAAAACTTTATGGTTGTCATCGCCAACCATGGGTAAATATATAGAATTATTGGCGGTATGATACAGTCGATAAGCTTTTTCATCACCAATAACAATATAACTGGCATCACTTTGTTTAAAAATATCCGAAACAAGATTAGCTATCTGTTCGGTATCTTTTTCCTCAACATATTTTACCAAACTAGGAATAACCGCTAACTCTTTTGCTTGAATTTGTGCCTTCTCTCCTAAACTACGATATAAGGCGTTTTCTGTCACATTCCAAATATAGCTTTGTAGCAATAGCAGAACGGCCAATGAAAAAAGCAAAAGAGATAAAAATAACTTTGTCGTGAATGAAAAATGGATTCGTTTTCGCATTTTTATACTTTGTTAATAATTGCTGTATCTACTAGGAAGTGTAACACAGCATAAAAAAACTTAGAGCCTTTAAAACCTTAAAAACCACAATTAATCCATGATTTACATCACAAAATCGATATAAATATTTTGTCACTATAGCCACCATTAAAACAGAGCAAAATTATTTTGGAGATAAAAATATGGTGAGTTTAAATTCAGTTGAAAAAACACATAACGTTAATGGACAAGATGAGGTAAAGCACAAAAATCCGAGACAAAAGTTTTGGCCATTTGGCTGGTGGAAACTTATGGATGATTTTAAAATTGGTGTAATTCCTTTACCATTATTTCTAATCGCTGGTATGCTTATCTTTGCTGAAGTATTAGTAACAGGTAAATTACCAAGTGAAATCGTCGTCATGGTAGTAACGTGTGCGTTTTTTGGTTTTTTATGTGGTGAAATTGGCAAACGTTTACCGATAGTTGGCAAAATGGGCGCCGCGGCAATTTGTGCAACCTTTATTCCATCTGCATTAGTCTATTACGGCATTTTGCCTACTCCTGTGGTAGAAGCAACGACCAAATTCTATAAAGATACTCACATTTTATATCTTTATATCTGCTGTATTATCGTTGGTAGTATTATGAACATGGATAAGAAAACGCTTATTCAAGGTTTCTTAAAAATCTTCGGGCCAATGGTATGTGGTGAAATCGTTGGAATGCTAGTTGGCGTGGGTGTGGGTTATTTATTAGGCTTGTCACCATTTGAAACATTCTTCTTTTTAGTATTACCCATCATGGCTGGTGGTGTAGGTGAAGGCGCCATACCTTTATCTATCGGCTATGCCTCTATTTTAGGTATGGAACAAGGCGAAGCGCTCGGTCGAGTGTTACCAATTGTTATGTTAGGAGGTTTAACCGGTATTATTTGTGGAGGAATTCTTAACCGTATTGGTAAAGCTTTTCCACATTTAACTGGTAATGGTCGCTTGTTACCAGCATCAGAAGATGATCAAATTATCAATAAAACAGCTAAAACAGAATCGGTTATTGATGTGACAACTTTTGCTTCAGGGGTGTTATTAGCCGCTATTCTTTATATGGTTGGTATGATTGGTCACAAAGTAACTGGCATTCCAGCCCCTGTAGGGATGTTATTTGCTGCGGTATTGGTAAAATTAGTATCAGGTGTTTCACCAAAAGTTTTGAGTGGTTCGCAAGTAGTTTACAAGTTCTTCCAAACATCGGTCACTTATCCAATTTTATTTGCGGTAGGCGTAGCCATCACACCTTGGGATAAAATTGTCTCGGCATTTACCGTAATCAACCTAATCGTCATTGTCTGTACAGTGGTGAGCTTAGTCACAACTGGTTTTTTTGTGGCTAAAAAATTAGGTATGTATCCCATCGACGCCGCGGTTATTTCTTGTTGCCAGAGTGGTCAAGGCGGAACGGGTGACGTCGCAATACTGACCGCAGCAGAGCGTATGGAATTGATGCCATTTGCCCAAATTGCAACTCGCATAGGTGGGGCGATCAATGTATCGGTATCCTTACTAATTCTAGGTAATTTCTTAGTTTAATTTATTAAAAAGCAGTCTTAGTTATTACTAAGTTTGCGCAATTTTCATTTAGCGTTTCAATAACCAGCTTTTAAGGAGTATTCATGAAGCTAGTCAGTTATCTTGTTTCTGGTCGACCAAGTTATGGTTTATATACTGCGCATGGCATCGTAGATTTAGGCCAAAAACTAGGCGATCAATATCAAGATCTAAAATCCCTTCTTTCTGATAAAGACGGATTAGCTAACGCAAAAAACTTTTTAGATTCACCGAGTGATATCGATGAGCAGGCAATAACTTATTTACCCGTCATTGCCAACCCAAACAAAATTTTATGTGTTGGTATGAATTATGCGGAAAAACGCGCGGAATTTAACGAAACTAGTTCTGCACCAACGTTATTTGTTCGTTTTCCAGATTCTCAAACAGGACATAAGACAAATATTATTAAACCGACGATCAGCAATGAACTCGATTATGAAGGCGAATTAGCAATTGTAATGGGTAAAGAAGCCTTCCGCATAAAATCAGCAGAAGCCTTATCTTATGTCGCCGGCTATAGCTGTTATATGGATGGTTCGATTCGTGACTGGCAATATACTTGGTTCACAGCAGGTAAAAACTGGCCATGTACAGGCGCATTCGGTCCATGCATCACAACCAGTGATGAAATCCCTGATCCAACAGTTTTATCTTTAACCACTTATCTAAATGGTCAGGAGATGCAACACGATTGTATTAAAAATCTTGTGCACACGGTACCAGAACTTATCTCTTACATTAGTACATTTACCCGTTTATCACCTGGTGATGTCATTCTTACTGGTTCACCGGGTGGCGTCGGTAAAAAACGGAATCCCCCAATATTTATGAAAGATGGCGATAAGATTGAAGTCGAAATTACAGGAATTGGGCGTTTAACCAATTATGTAGTAGCAGAGAGAGGGTGAGGTTATGTATGATTTAGTTGATTATGCTATCGTTGATTATTCTATCGTTGATATTTCTAAGTCAGAACAAGACTATCAAGAAATTAAACGATTATTGTCACAAGCTAATCTTGATCTCGATAAGCAAGTTACTCTTTTTATAGTTGCAAAAGTTAACGATAAAATTATTGCTTGTGCCGGAATGGATCGCAATATTATTAAATGTGTTGCTATTGATCCTCAATATCGCGGTAATCAACTAAATCTAACTTTAATGGACTATACGATAAAATATGCCAATGACAACGGCTATTTTCATCTATTTTTATATACCAAACCTGAAAATATCGCTTTTTTCAAAGCCTGTGGTTTTTATCCGATTGTTGAAATAACTGATTTAGTTGTTCTAATGGAAAACAATCCGGTCGGAATAAAGCAATATTGCAAACAACTTCATGCACAGAAAAAAGAAGGAAAAAAAATTGGCAGCATTGTTATGAATGCCAATCCTTTTACTAAGGGTCATCAATACTTAGTAGAATATGCAGCAAGTCAATCTGACTGGTTACATGTATTTGTTGTCAATGAAAATGCCGCGCAATTTTCATTTGATACACGTTTAAAGCTAGTTAAAGATGGCACAAATCAGATAAACAATGTCACTGTGCATGCAAGCTCACCCTATATTATTTCTAGAGCAACATTTCCTACTTATTTCCTCAAAGATAAAACAAAAATTGATCAAGCTTATATGGGTATCGATCTGTTGATTTTCCGAAATTATATTGCGCCAGCACTCAATATCACTCACCGATTTGTAGGGACTGAACCTATTGATGAAGTGACCAAAGCTTATAACGAAGCAATGCGTTATTGGCTTGAAGATAATACGGTAAGTAGTCTACCAGCCATTACAGTTGTTGAAGTTGAACGTATAACCGAAAGCAATTGTGTTGTCTCGGCTTCATTAGTAAGAAAGCTACTGGCTACTGGGCAATATGAACAGGTTAAAACGTTGGTTCCCCCAACAACATGGGATTATCTTTCGGCTAATTTGGATAACTTTAAAATTTAATACGTCTTAAAAGGTAAAAAAATGAAAATACAAAAAGAAGCCATGGCTGGAACTCTCGAATCGAGCGATTTGTTAGTTAAAGTCATGCCAAATACTGGCATCGAAATTATTATTAATAGTGATGTAAATAAACAATTTGGCGATCAAATACGGGCTGTTGTCAATCAGACTTTAAATGATCTAAATGTAACTGATGGGTTAATTATTATTGATGATAAAGGCGCTTTAGATTGTGCAATCAGAGCAAGAATTCAATGTGCAGTATTACGCGGTGCAGAAGAAGAGAACTTAGATTGGAGTAAATTACTATGAAAAAATTACGCCGAAGTATGCTGTTTCTTCCCGGTGCCAATGCCGCAATGTTATCAACATCTTTTGTCTACAAACCTGATTCAATTATGTTTGACCTTGAAGATGCTGTGTCTATCAAAGAAAAAGATTCAGCACGTCTACTCGTCGCACAAACATTGAAGTTACCTGTTTATAAAGAACATGGTATTGAAACGGTAGTTAGAATTAATGCGTTAAATACCCCATTTGGTCTTAAAGATTTAGAAGCCGTAGTGCGTGCTGGGGTTGATGTTGTGCGTTTACCAATGACCAATAGTGCTGAAGATATTCATGAACTTGAAGCGCAGGTTGAACGTATTGAAAAAGAGTGTGGTCGTGAAGTGGGTAGTACTAAATTAATGGCCGCAATTGAGTCAGCTCAAGCGGTGGTTAATGCGGTATCGATTGCTAAATCATCGCCTCGTTTAATCGGTATTGCTCTTGCCGCTTTTGACTATCTTGTTGATATGCAAACAGAACGCGGGGATGGTACTGAACTATTTTATGCGCGTTGCGCTGTTTTACATGCTGCTCGTGTAGCCGGTATTGATGCTTTTGATGTTGTCTATTCAAATGTTAATGACGACGAAGGCTTTTTAAAAGAAGTCAGTCTAATCAAAAAATTGGGATATAACGGTAAATCATTGATTAATCCACGACAAATCGAGCTATTACACAATGCTTATGCTCCTACTGCTAGTGAAGTGGAAAATGCGAAAAAAGTCGTTGAAGCAGCTGAAGAAGGTGAAAGAAAGGGGCTTGGAGTTGTTTCTTTGAATGGCAAAATGATTGATGCACCGATTATTGCTCGGGCGCAAAAAACCATTGAACTAGCCAAATACTCCGGTGTCCGTAAAGAAATTTGATAGGATTGAAATATGACAACGTCTATAAACCAAAAAATTGCTGATTTATTAAAACAACATCCTGAGCTTAAAAATATCACACCATTTATTGATGCTAATGCAACCACGCCATATTTAAAAGATGAGTCTAAATATACGCGTAAATTATGTGATTCGCTTGAACAAGCCTTTAAAAAGTGTGAATTACGTGACGGTATGACCATATCTTTCCATCATGCATTCCGTGAAGGTGATAAGGTCATCAATAAAGTTGTAGAGACAATTAGTAAATTAGGCATTAAAAATCTAACTTTAGCATCAAGTTCATTATTAAGTTGTAATGCCTCATTAATCCCACATATTGAGGCTGGGGTGATCACTAAAATTTACACCTCTGGATTACGTGGAAAATTAGCTGATGCGATTTCACACGGTTTAATGGATAATCCGGTACATATCCATTCTCATGGAGGACGAGTAAAACTTATCCAAAGTGGTGAAATTAATATTGATATCGCATTTTTAGCCGTATCAACTGCTGATGAACAAGGTAATGCTAATGGTGTATCAGGTAAATCACAATGTGGCGCACTTGGTTATGCGATGGTTGATGCTCAGTTTGCTAAGAAAGTCGTTTTACTTACTGAAGATATTGTTGCTTATCCTAACCATCCAGCCAGTATTCGCCAAGATCAAGTTGACTATATTGTTAAAGTTGATGAAGTTGGTGATCCAACTAAAATTAGTGTTGGTGCCGCGCGTATTACCACAAACCCTAGAGAATTAATGATTGCCCGCTATGCCGCTGAGGTTATCGAAAATTCAGGTTATTTCAAAGATGGATTCTCAATTCAGACTGGTTCTGGTGCATCATCAACAGCAGCAACCCGTTTTTTAGAAAATCGTATGCGCGCTAAAAATATCACAGCCTCATTTGCTTTAGGTGGCATTACAGCAAGTATTGTTGATTTACATGAAAAAGGTTTGGTTAAACGTTTATTAGATACCCAAAGCTTTGATGGTACAGCAGGACAATCCTTAGGTCGAAATAAAGATCATATTGAAGTCTCAACCAATGTTTATGCGAACCCTGCTTCTAAAGGAGCAAGTGTGGATGAATTAGATATTGTCATTCTTAGCGCTCTTGAAGTAGATTTAGCTTTCAACGTCAATGTACTAACCGGATCTGATGGCGTAATGCGCGGAGCATCCGGCGGTCACTGTGATACAGCAGCTGGAGCAAATCTAACTATTATCGTTGCGCCACTAATTCGCAGCCGAATTCCAACGGTAATAAGAAAAGTAACCACTATTGTCACACCAGGTGAAAGTGTAGATGTGTTAGTCACTGACCATGGTATAGCGGTAAATCCTGCTCGTCCTGAAATCGCAGAACGTTTAAAAGCAGCTAATTTACCAGTAATGACTATTGAAGAACTTTATCAACGTGCTGTTGCATTAACAGGTGAACCCAAACCAATTGAATTTAATGATAAAATTGTTGGAGTTGTTCACTTCCGTGACGGTTCAATTATTGATGTTGTTCGTCAAGTCAAAGACTAATTAACTTTGGAAAAGCAATAGCATAACAAAATGCTAAGTTATGCTATTACTCAACATCATTATGAATAATTCAACATTAAGATTCGACGATGGTATTAACATAACGCTTGAACAAATGTTACTGACCAAAGAAAAGCGTGTACACCATCAGCAACAACTTTTTGCGCACTACCCTTATCCACTAATATCATTAAGTTTAGTAATACCGGGACCAATCAAAAAAAGTAGTGGCTCTATATTCTTATTTACTCAAGCATTAGATGCTATCCACCAGATGTTAAACCAACATAATATTTCTATTATCCATGAAAAACTTTATGAAAGCATAACTGGTGATGAAGCATTATTATCAATTGATTATAACGTTGATATGCTTAAACAACTGTGTATAAAAATTGAGGAAAACCATTTTTTAGGGCGATTATGGGACATTGATGTCATTGACCCTATTACACAAAAAAGTATTTCGCGCACTAAATTCGCACATTATTCGCGGCAATGTCTAGTTTGCCAAGATAATGCTAAAGTTTGTGGACGCAGCAAACGACATGCGATTAGTGAAATCCTTACTGCCATTACCAATAAAGTTAATGATTATCGAAATAGTTAGATTGAGATAGATATGTACAAAATGATATCAATAGAGTCGAAAAATAAGCCATTTTCCAACTCTATTGGTTAATTGATAAAGTTTAGATTTGCGCTAATGCCTGCTCTAAATCCCCAAGGAGATCATTGATATCTTCAAGACCAATCGAAATACGTAATAATTGATCAGAGATACCTGCGGTTTTACGCGCTTCTGCACTAATACCTGAGTGTGTCATGGTAGCTGGATGACAAATTAAACTTTCTACACCGCCAAGCGATTGAGCTAGTGTGAAAATATTCAGTGCCTGCAAAAATTTCGGCATAACATCGGCATCACCGACTAATTCGAAACTTAGCAAAGAACCAAAGCCTTTTTGCTGTTTTTTAGCAATATCATGGCCAAGATTGGTTGGTATGGAAGGATGGAAAACTTTTGCAATTTTAGGGTGATTGGTTAAATATTCCACTACTTTTTGCGCGTTTTCTTGTTGTAATCGAACTCTGGCAGCAAGCGTTCTTAGACCGCGTAATAGTAAATAACTGTCGAATGATGAAGTTGACGTACCTATATTATTTGCCCACCATAATACGTCGGTTGCTAATTGTTGATCTTTAAATACCAATATTCCAGCAAGTAAATCGGAATGACCATTTAAAAATTTAGTACCAGAATGGCTAACAATATCCGCACCAAGTTCTAACGGTTTTTGTAGAATCGGCGTCATAAAGGTGTTATCAACCAAAACTAATGCACCAACCGCATGCGCTTGGCGAGCAATCTCTGCTATATCAACAACTCGTAATAATGGGTTACTTGGTGATTCAACTAACACTAATTTAGGTTTTAGACTTAATGCTTCTTTTAAGGCGGCAGGATCTGATTGGTCTACAAATTTTGTTTTAAAATACCCTTTTTGGCTCAAACTATTAAATAATCGATAACTACCACCATAACAATCATGAGGTGCAACCACGACATCATTTGGGCCAAGTAAGGCTACACTGACTAAATGTATTGCTGACATACCGCAATTAGTTAAAATAGCATCAACACCACCTTCTAATTTAGCGACGGTTTCTTCAACTAATCGTCTACTTGGATTGGATTTGCGACCATAATCAAACTTTCTTG
Source organism: Gilliamella apicola (assembly GCF_003202655.1). Taxonomy (GTDB): domain Bacteria; phylum Pseudomonadota; class Gammaproteobacteria; order Enterobacterales; family Orbaceae; genus Gilliamella; species Gilliamella apicola_R. The sequence continues at coordinate 81,927 of NZ_QGLR01000014.1, forward strand.
GGGTGGCAAACTCTTCATATCGATAACATGTTGATGGCGTAATAACAGGAACTACGCTACCAAATTGATCATCTGTATTTAATCCGCCACGAACCGCTATAGTACCTTGACTAAAATTAGCGCCTTGGCTTAAGTTTTTAGAATTACTAGCCATAACAACCTTCCTTACCAAACATTTATTTATTTTTAGAACTCAGTTGTATAAGAATAACACAACAAAAAAAGACGTCAACATGTCTAGACGTCTAACTATCTTGGTGTATAGATTGCAGCTAAGCAAAAAAAACGCTAAAATTACCCACATTATTTGTGATGCGATTTGGTGAAAAAAATATGATGGAATGGAACGGCGATTATATCAGCCCTTATGCCGAGCACGGCAAAAAAAGCGAACAAGTAAAAAAAATAACAGTCTCAATTCCGTTGAAAGTACTGAAAATATTAACCGATGAACGTACAAGACGACAAGTAAATAACTTGCGCCACGCAACGAATAGTGAACTATTATGTGAAGCTTTTTTACATGCTTATACCGGTCAACCATTACCTTGTGATGAAGATTTACAAAAAGATCGTGATGATGGCATTCCACTACAAGCACAGAAAATGATGCGAGATTTGGGTATCGACCCTGATTTAATTGATGAATAATTGAGTTGTTAAAAAAACAATAGCTACAAAAAAGGCGCTTTAAGCGCCTTTTTTAACAATGTTAGTGTAACAAATTTAGTTAGTGTAATAAACTTATTTTTTACCGCCAACCATTGCGAAACGTTGTTTGAATTTATCAACACGTCCGCCAGTTGCAACATCACGTTGTTTACCAGTATAAAACGGATGACATTCACCACAAACGTCAAGATGAATATCGTGACCAATTGTTGAATGAGTATTAATAACATTACCGCAAGAACAAGTTGCTTTAATTGCTTTATATTCTGGATGGATACCTTCTTTCATAATAAACCTCTAAAGTTTGTTCGTATCGCTATATAAATGGCTTAATCGCAAAATCTATACACCATACGAGTGTTAAATAACATGATAAGGGTGCGAATTATACGTCCTATATGAAAGATAATCAAGTAATAAAAGACCAAGCTAAACAGGTAACAGGCCTATAGTTATTTGAAGTTCAATCTTTTCTCCATTACGTAAAACTATTATGGGGACGGTTGTTCCTGGTTTCAACTCTGCAATTTGATCCATAGTTTCAACTATTGATTTTACTGGTTTATTATCAACCATAATTAAAATATCATTTGCTTCAATACCTGCCTGTAATGAAGGCCCTTCTGCATTGGTGACTAAAATACCTAAAACTTTAGGTGGATCGCTAGGATTTTGCGTTGGTGCAAACTCTAATCCGTCAATGCCAATATAACCTCTAATCACTCTGCCATCTTGAATTATTTTATTCATTATTTTAACGGCCAAAGCGGTTGGAATAGCAAAACCAATTCCTTCAGGAACATCGCTACCTAGATTTTTAGCAAATGTTAATGTGTTAATGCCAACCAATTCGCCTTTAGTATTTACTAATGCACCGCCTGAATTACCATGATTAATGGAAGCATCAGTTTGAATAAAGTTTTGTCGACGATAGGGACTTAATCCATCACGCCCTGTTGCACTAATAATACCTTGGGTAATGGTTTGACCAATATTGTATGGATTGCCAATAGCTAATACGACATCACCAATTTTCGGTTCCCGTTTAGGATTGATATTGATGGTTGGAATATTAGTCGCTTCGATTTTTAGTACCGCAATATCAACCAACTTATCAGAGCCAACAGGTAATGCCTCAAAAATTCGACCATCTTGCAAAGCAACGATAATTTGCTCGGCACCAACTACAACATGATAATTGGTGATGATATAACCATGCTCACTCATAATTACACCCGAACCAAGTGGTGTAATAGAACTATCTTGTGATTGTTTGGGAACAGTATTAATCGATCGGCTATATATATTGACCACTGCCGGCGCAGCAATCTTAACCGCATCAGAATAACTCATAGGTTGGTCATTAAAAATAGATCTTGAAAAATCAGATTGGGTTCCGTTTCTTAACGAAGGGAAAATAATAAGCAACACTATCGCTAAAACAGTACCAATTAATATTGGCCAAAGAAACTTTTTAAGCATAATTATGATTAGCAAAATGAGAATGGTTGCTAGGATTCTATCATAACTAACTGCGGGTTAACACGAAGTTTTCGTCGATGCTAAGCATCGACGAAATATAGCCTAAAATCACTTAGCGTAAGATAAGATACAGACGACTATCTCCTCTTATAATATTTAAAGCAATTGCTGAAGGATTACTATCAATAATTTTACGTAGTTCTGAAACACTATTGATTCTTGCTTTATTAACCCCAGTGATAAGATCACCTTCTTGTAAACTTAAACGAGAAGCAGGTGAATTTTTAGCAATACTTTTAATTAATACACCTTTTTGACCTTTTACTTCACCATTGATAAGTGTCGCGCCATTAAGCGCTGGATGAATTGCTTTCGCTTCAGTAATTGTTTCATCACCATTTTTCAGTTTAACCTCAACAGAAATTTCTTTACCATCACGTATGATACCTAATTTGACGGTACGACCTGCTCCTGTTGTAGCAATTTTAGCGCGTAATTCAGCAAAACTATTAACTGGTTTGCCATCCATCGAGATGATGATATCACCAGATTTAATTCCAGCATCTTTCGCTGCAGAATCATTCATAACTTCACTAACAAAGGCACCTTTTTGTACGTCAAGATCAAAAGCTTTGGCAATATCTGAGGTCAATTCATTACCTTTAATGCCTAATACCCCGCGTTTAACTTCACCATATTCAATAAGTTGCGAAGTTAAACTTTTAACCATGTTGCTAGGTATCGCAAAACCAATCCCTACATTACCACCACTTGGCGCAATAATAGCCGTATTTATTCCAACTAGTTCACCATTTAAGTTAACTAAAGCACCACCAGAGTTACCTTGATTAATAGAGGCATCAGTTTGAATGAAATTTTCAAAACCATTCATATTAAGCCCACTTCGTGCTAACGCTGAAATGATACCGGATGTGACTGTTTGACCAATACCAAATGGATTACCAATGGCAACCACATAATCACCCACTCGAGTTAAATCTGAGTCTGCCAGTTTAATTTCAGTTAATCTTTTGACATCATCCACTTGTAATAAAGCAATATCACTTTGTGGATCTTTACCAATTAATTTTGCTGGATATTCATGACCATCATTCAAGGCAACGATGATTTTATCGGCGTTATCAATCACATGATTATTAGTAACAATATAACCTTTTTTCGCATCAATAATTACACCAGAGCCTAATCCTGAAAAAGTTCTCGATTGGCTATCAGGATAACCGAAAAATCGTCTAAATTCTTCCGGCATATTATTTTGCATTTGAGTTGTACCTTCAACTTTAATACTGACTACTGAAGGTAAAACAGTTTCCAACATTGGCGCTAACGATGGTTGCTGTTGGTTATTATCTGTTGGGATAAATGGAAATGCAGCATAAACATTGGATACTGTAGCTAAACTTAAACCTAAACCTAATGCTATTACGCTTAATAGTTTTTTGGGTTTTCTTAAGGAATGACTCATCGTAAAACTCTCTTATTTAAGGAATTTAATATTTAAAACACAGATTTCATTAGTATGATTTAACTAACAAATATTTAATATTAATTAAGATTTAATATCATCTGTTTTGAATAATCCAGAAGGATTATCTGAATAGTCTTTAGGCTGTTCTTCAAGTGTTAACTTGTTTTTGACACTGATATCCTTATTCGCTTCTAAATCTATCATTGGCATGTCATCAAAAGTCGAAAATTGCCCAGAAGTTTCGGCAATATGTTGATATAATCGACGAAATTCTTTAGCCATATTGTCTAATATTTCAGCGCTATGTGAAAAGTGTTTCACCATCATTTGCTTTTGAGATACTAATTCTTCTTGAGCTTGTTCGTATTCACGTTTAAGTTTGGCGTATTTACGGCCTTTTTGAGAAACAAAATTCATGAAAATCATACCTACAATAAAACCAATAATTAGGCCAATGACAATATAGGTAATCATACTTTTGTCCATATTTCACTCCTGTATCTTTTCATTTGTTACTTCTAAATATTGTTCAACTTATTTTGCATGGTTAGCAAGTTTAATCAATTGTTTTTTTAGTTTTTCTGGAGCTTGCTCAGCCAATGCCTTTAAATATATAGCTGTTTGCACCGAAATCACACTGTTAATTTTAGCATTATTGTTAGAAAAATTAACTGATTGCGAATAATTTGTCGCAATAGTTGGATTAATCTTGTATTGAATAGAGGATAGCGACGGTAAGATTTTTCCACGTATGCCCGAGATTAAATTACTTTGTTCATATTTTATTCTTGTCAACCAGTTAGCCGAACTAACCTCAAGAATAAGCACACCTTGACGATAATTAGCAACTCTATATTGCTGATTTAAAGGCGTTGGAAGTAACTCATCAATAACTTTCGTTAATTGACTCAATGCCTGGGTTCTTTCTTTTATCTGGCATAATAAAGCCCCTTGTGACAAAAGGCTGGTCAACACTTTTGGCTCATTATCACGCATGAATTAGGCTTATCCTTCCTCTTTGCTAAAATTAATAAAAATTAATTTTTAACCTAAAAAATTTAATGCTAAATAATTTACCTGATCTGGTTTAAAAAGTCGTGTAAAAAAATGATATTTACACTTTATTTGATTTATTGAAAATGAATAGAAAGGTCAAATAGTTCAATTAATCAACCAACAATGATAGTTAGGTTCAAAAATTTTGAGCCTAACTATTAAAGTTAATATTAATTATTTGTTAGTTTTTAATGATTAATTACTGATACTATTATTAACTTTGTTTTCTCGAATAAATGTCCAAAGCACAATTGCGCCAATTACATCGAAGAACGCTAGAGCTATGAAGAATGGACCAAAACCAATTATGCCTACGAATGCACCAATGAAAAGGTTAAATATTAACTGCCCTGTCCAAGCACAAGCACCAGCCATACCAACAGCGGTCGCAACTTGATTTTTCTTGAATAAATCGCCACCTAAAGTCGATGCTACAGTCGATAATAATTGATGTGAAAAACCACCTAAGCTGATTAAAAATACTGCTAAATATGGATTTTCGACAATACTAACAAAACCAATTGTCATCATTAATACTGCACCGATAGTAAAGGTTATCAATCTTGAATTGATTAAAGATACTCCTCGGTCATTAAAAAACTTGGCAACAAAACCACTTGCTAAACAACCTAGATCAGCCATTAAAAATGGTAACCAAACAAACATAGCAATTTCTTTTAAACTAAAATGCAGTGTTTCAACGAAGAAGATTGGCACCCAAAAATTAATTGTTCCCCACGCAGGGTCAGCAAGAAAACGTGCAATACCAATACCCCAGAAATTACGCTGAGTAAGGATTGTTGCAAGAGATACCTTCTCTTTTTGGTTATCGACGCCTAAATATTTCTCTTGTCCCGCTTCAATATACTCTCGCTCTTCAGGAGATAATATTTTTGAATCTTTAGGATCACGGTAAAAAATAAACCATGCAAGCGCAGCAAATAATGCTAACGAGCCTGAAACAACAAAAGCGAACTGCCAACCTTGGAATAAAATACACCAAGCAATTAAAGGCGGCGCTAACATAGCCCCAAAAGATGTCCCCATATTAAAGACACCTGAGGCAATTCCTCTCTCTTTTGCTGGGAACCATGTCGTTGCGGTTTTTATTCCTGCTGGAATAGCTGATGCTTCACTAAAGCCCATCACCCCACGCATGAAAGCTAGACCTTGCCATGTCCCCGTCAAAGCATGCCCCATAGTTGCTAGCCCCCAGATTACGGCACAGATAGCAAATCCAAGTCGAAGACCGATAGTATCAATGAAGAAGCCCATAATAGGTTGACCTATGGTGTAAGCTAATTGGAAAGCACTCACTATCCAAGAATATTGCTCTTTAGTAATACCGGTAGTTTCTAAAATCGTCGGCGCGGCAACACCCAATGCAGTTCGATCAAGATAGTTGATAATAGTAATAGCACAGACTAGTAAAATCATACACCATCTAAATTTTGGAATTTTTTTCATTTCGTTTCCTTCGTCCTATTTAATGTTAAATCGTTTTATTGCTTTTTAGAAAAATAATGATTTGCATTGTTAAAACAAATATTGCTAATCATGTTGCCAACTAAATCAAAATCAGCTGGAATTTCGCCATTAACCATCCAATTGCCGACTAGATTACAGAGAATACGTCTAAAATATTCATGTCTGGTAAATGATAAGAAACTACGAGAATCAGTTAGCATACCGACAAATTGACTTAATAATCCCATTTGAGAAAGTTGCATTAATTGGCGTTCCATCCCATCTTTCTGGTCATTGAACCACCAGCCTGAACCAAATTGAATTTTTCCGGCAATACCTGAACCTTGAAAGTTACCAGCCATCGTCGCTAGGACTTCATTATCTCGAGGGTTTAAGCAATACAAAATAGTTTTCGGTAGTTCATCCGTTAAGTCTAAAATACCTAATAATGAAGAGAGAGGTTCGGCAATTGGTCTATCGCCAATCGAGTCAAATCCAGCATCTGGACCCAGTAACTTAAACATTCTTTGATTATTATTACGTAGTGCACCTAAATGTAATTGCATAACCCAATTACGTTTATGATATTGCTTACCTAACCAAACCAGCACCGCAGTACTAAATTGCGCAATTTCTAATTCAGAAAGAGGTTGATTAGTAAGGCGTTTAGTTAATATTTGATCGAGCTGTTTTTCTGAAGGAATATCAGCATAACGTAAAATTTCAATACCATGATCGGCTGCTTCACAACCATGTTGTTCGAAATGATCTAGCCGCTTGGTTAATGCGCAAAGTAGTTTTTCAAAATTATTAATTTCAATATCAGCAACTTTGCCTAATTGAGCGATATAATCAACAAAACCAGTTAGTTCGATTTTAAAGACTTTATCTGGTCGCCAACTAGGCCTTACTTTCGTTTGCAATGAGCCATCTAATGCAATTTGTTTATGATATTCAAGTGAATCAATAGGATCATCTGTTGTGCCTACTGCTTTGACATTCATTTGTGTCAAAATACCACGAGTTGAAAATTCAGCCGTCGCTAATTTAGCATTTGCCTCTGTCCAAATTTTATCCGCTGTTTTTTCATTAAGAAGAATATCTTTTATACCAAATGGTCTTTTTAACTCTAAATGAGTCCAATGATAAATTGGATTTCCAAGCGTCAAAGGAACAACTTTTGCCCAAGTTAGGTATTTTTCATAATCAGAAGCATCACCGGTAATAAATTTTTCATCGATACCTGCTGTGCGTAATACTCGCCATTTATAGTGATCACCGGCTAACCAAATTTCAGCTAAATTACCAAAGTTTTTATTTTCAGCAATATCTTTAGGTGGTAAATGGCAATGATAATCATATATAGGTTGATCTTTGGCGTAATCAAAATACAGTCTTTGCGCCGCATCAGTTTGTAATAAAAAGTTATCATCTAAAAATTTTTTCATTGTTTTCCGTCCAATTTATAAAGATAAATCCTTAATAGTCTGTTTGGCTCCTTTCTCCATTAATGAAAGATAATGCTGAGTAACTTTGTCTTTAAATAATGTATTATTTGGTAGATCAGATCCAAAAACGGCAGCCAAACTTAGTAAAGTGTTAACTCTTTCTATACCATCATCACTTGCAGCAACAAGTCGTTTCAATTCCTCAACCATTGGATCACGAATATCGATTATTTGTTGATTATCATCGATACCACCAACATAACGCATCCACCCGGCTACGCCTAAAGCGAGTAATGAAAAATCAGAATTATGCTTAATATGCCAACGGATTGAGTCAAGCATGCGTTGTGGTAATTTTTGGGTACCATCCATAGCAATTTGCCATGTTCGATGTTTTAGTGATGGATTACTAAATCGTTCAATAAGTTTTTCAGCATATTGTTGTAAATTGACGTGAGAAGGAACATTTAAGGTTGGTGCTTGTTGTTGCATCATTAATGATAAAGTCGCTTTTTTATAATTTTCGTCATTCATACAATCATTAATATGCTCATAACCAGCTAAATAACCTAAATAAGCTAAGAATGAATGGCTACCATTCAACATCCGAAGTTTCATCTCTTCATATGGGACAACATTATCAACAAATTCAGCACCAACTTCGTTCCAATTAGGTCGAGATGTTACAAAATTATCCTCAATAACCCACTGAATGAATGGCTCACAAGCAATACCACAAGGATCAAACATTCCGCCTAATTCCTCTTGGATTTCTTCTAAGGTTTCAGGCGTTGCGGCAGGAACAATACGGTCAACCATCGTACATGGGAAAGTTGTATTGCTTTCAATCCATTTTGCTAACTCTGGATCACGGGCATTGGCTAAATCTAAAATAGCTTTACGCAAAACTAAACCATTTTCTGGCATGTTATCGCAGGATAAAGCAGTAAATGATTTTAAACCTCGTTGCATTCTTCTATATAATGCTTCAACAATAACACCGGGAGCTGACATAGGTTTACTTGGTGATGCTAAATCGGCTTTAATTAATTCATTATTCAAATCCAATCCTGTTCCGCCAGGCAACATACAATAACCTTTTTCTGTCACCGTTAACGAAACGATTTCCACTACCGGATCAGCCATTTTTTCTAAAATTGTTTCTATACCATCAGTTGGAGCTAACAATGACTCTTTAACACTACCTATAATATAGGCTTGTTTAGATGTTGCCCCTTTTTCTAATACTGTATAGAGATGATCTTGTTTACGAATATCATTGATTAACTCCTCACCTCCAACAATATTCACTTCACAAATAGCCCAATCACTATTGCCTTTATTTAACAGGCGATCAGTAAATAATGCCTGATGTGCTCTATGAAAGGCGCCGAAACCGATATGAACAATACGAGCAGTCATTGTTTGCCTATTGTATAAAGGTTTATTTTTAATTGATTGTGGGGTTTTTAATAAATTGAGCATTTTTTATACCATGATTAACTAGTTAACAACATTTATTGGTTAGACATATTTTCATTTGTTGACAAATTTTTCATCTATATTTTTTAATTTTTGTGACTTATGTCACATTTTTTGGTTTATTTTATGAGGATGTTTGCTAAAATCTCTATAATGCATAACAACATTGGTACACCAATTTAACGGTGTTATATATTTCTTTGATTATTCACTTAGAGGAGTTGTGATAATTAGCGTATAATTATCTGCAACAAACTTAATAGAATTCTGAGGATTATAGATTATGCCAAGGGTCCATCGACTCTATCAAAAAATTGGTAATGAGTTAAAATCATTATTAACTAGTGGTACCTTTAAAATTGGTGACCGACTACCACCAGAAAGAGATATTGCAGAAACTTTTAATGTTAGTCGTACGGTAGTTCGAGAAGCATTAATTATGTTAGAGCTTGAAAAATTAGTTGCCGTAAAAAAAGGTTCTGGTGTTTATGTTATTGGTTTACCTGACGAGTTCTTATCCGAAAAAGATAGAGAAATAGAAGAAGAAGATTTTGGCCCATTTGAGCTGTTACAAGCAAGACAACTTCTTGAAAGTAACATCGCCGCATTTGCTGCGTCACAAATTGTAAAGTCCGATATTATTGAGTTAAGAACTATAATTGAACAAGAACGGCAAACTTTAGAACAAGAAGTACTTGATGACTATAGTGCCGATGAAATGTTTCATGTTGCAATAGCTCGAGCCACAAAGAACTCAATACTTGAGCGTCTGTTAGAAGACTTATGGTCAAAACGTTCATCAAGTAAAATGTGGGACCAATTGCAAAGTAGAATAATTGATCATAGTTATCGAAAAAAATGGTTATATGATCATGAAAGAATTCTACAGGCACTACAATTAAAAGATTCAATGGCGGCACGTCACGCTATGTGGCAACACTTGGAAAATGTTAAACAAACATTAATGACAGTTTCTGACAGTGAAGATCCAAATTTTGATGGTTATTTATTTGACTCTATTCCAGTCACTATTGTTAACCAATAGAAACAAATATGCATTGTTTATGGATCTTCATTTTAGAATAAATTAGTAAATGAAAAATCATTGAGGAGATTTTAGATGGAACAAACAATGCGCTGGTTTGGACCTAACGACCCTGTATCATTGGCCGATATTAGACAATCAGGGGCAACAGGAATTGTTACAGCCTTACACCATATACCTAATGGTGAAGTTTGGACAATTGATGAGATTGAAAAACGAAAAAAAATGATTGAAGACAGTGGCCTTACTTGGTCTGTCGTTGAAAGTATTCCTGTTCATGAAGAAATTAAAACCCATTCTGGTAATTTTGAACAACATATAGCCAACTATCAACAGTCGATTCGTAATTTAGCTGCTTGTGGTATTGATACAGTTTGTTACAACTTTATGCCGGTATTAGATTGGACACGAACCGATCTTGGTTATCAATTACCGGATGGTTCTAAAGCATTACGTTTTGATCAAATTGCTTTTGCAGCATTTGATATTCATATTTTAAAACGACCTAATGCCGAGAAAGATTACACACCAGAAGATATACTGGCAGCAAAAAGTTATTTTGAACAAATGTCTCAAGCTGATAAAGATAAACTGGTTGGTAATATTATTGCTGGTTTACCTGGTGCTGAAGAGGGTTATTCACTCGATCAATTCCGAGCTCATTTAGCCACTTATGATGGTATTGATAAAGCTAAGTTACGCGAAAACTTTGCTTATTTTTTAAAAGCTATTGTTCCAGTCGCAGAAGAAGTTGGTGTAGTTCTAACCGTGCATCCAGATGATCCTCCTAGACCAATTTTAGGTTTACCACGTATTGTTTCAACCATCGAAGATATGCAGTGGATGAAAGAGACAGTTGATAGTATCCATAACGGATTCTGTTTCTGTACTGGTTCTTATGGTGTTCGTAGCGATAATGATCTTGTGACAATGGCGGAAAAATTTGCTGATCGAGTTCATTTTATTCATTTACGCGCAACAGTTCGTGAAAATAATCCATTATCTTTCCATGAAGGCGATCATTTAGCTGGTGATGTTGATATGTATGGAGTAATTAAAGTACTGATTGCTGAAGAAGAACGACGTAAAAAAGCGGGAATTAAACGTTCAATACCTGTTCGTCCAGATCACGGTCACCAAATGCTTGACGATCTTAATAAAAAAACTAATCCTGGCTATTCGGCGATAGGCCGCTTAAGAGGTTTAGCAGAAATTCGTGGCGTTGAATATGCAATTAGACGTGCATTTTTTGAGTAAAATTTAATTATTTTTTAATTATCTTAATTTCTTAGTTATCTTAGTTAAAGAGCCCATAATAATGGGCTCTTTTATTTTCTTAATTTGCACATAAAAATAGCGTGATATACACGCTATTTTCCTTATATTGTTAGGATGTTTTTATTATAACTAATTATTTTGCATAATTAATTATCGATATTTACTATTTAGAACACCTTTAAATCAAATTGAAGAATAAAATTCATAGATTAATTTCTTCGTTTAGACTAATGTTCAATGATTTAAGGCTAATTAATAGAGGCTGTATTATAATTGGTAAACCAAATAATACTACTATTTTAAACCAATATATTGCAGAATTTGTTAAATTACGTGACACAAATCACATTACTTGTACAAATTGGTATAATAAATTTTTATAGTAAAAAAATCAATCCGTTTAAATTAATAGTTAAATAATTTCAAAAAAGAATATTCAATAAAAGCAGAAGGTATCTTTGTACACCCTTAATTGGATATTACAAAAAATGCTATCAGTTAATTCTAGCTTTGACACTATTTATATTTAACCGCTATACTTTAGGGGATATTTTCTACATCTGTATCGTTAAGCAGTTTTTTAATAAGCAGTTTAAACATAAGGGGTGTAAAATGGGTATCTTAAATAATATTTTTTCTAAAATATTTCCAAGCGCACAGGCCGCGGTAGGTCATGCAAAAGATGCGGTGAAAGAGCAAGTTGATAAAATTACTGACACCGTTAAAGACAAAACTTCTACCAATACCGACAATACTGGAAATAATAGTAATTCCGATCAAAATCAACAAAATTCCTCAGAAAACAAAACGCCTATATCTCAAGTCGACGTTATGTCAATTTTGGATAATTTGGCTAAAAAATTTCCTGAAAAACTTAATTGGAAAACCTCAATTGTTGATTTATTGAAATTATTAGGTATTGATAACAGTTTAGATGCACGCAAAAAATTAGCAACTGAACTTAATTATACTGGTAGCACAGACGACACCGCCGCAATGAATACATGGTTAATCAAAGAAGTAATGAAAAAAATTGCAGAGAAAGGCGGTAACGTTTCTCACTTATTTTCTTAGTCTAAATAGATACGTGATTTGTCATCCACCTGTTCATCAGGTGGATTTTTTTATATTTAATTTATTACGGGACAGGTTATTTTTAGCAAGTTTAAGCTTTGAATGAATGCAGACGATTCATCGCACTTTCTATGCCATCCGTTAAGAGAATATTGGTACAATATATTGATTCATCAATAGCTTTATCAATTAACTCTTGTTCAGGTTTAGATGGTTTATTTAATACATAACCGACGACTTTATTTTTATCGCCTGGATGCCCAATTCCAATTCTTAATCGATAAAAATTCAGATTATTGCCAAGTTTACTGGCAATATCTTTCAAGCCATTATGACCACCATGACTACCGCCAAATTTCAATTTAGCAATACCGGGATTAAGATCTAACTCATCATGAGCAACTAATATCTCATCAGGTTGAATTTGATAAAAAGACGCCATTGCTTGAACCGCTTTTCCACTTAAATTCATAAAGGTTGTTGGTACTAGCAAACGGACATCATGACCATTAAGATTAATTCGGGCAGTGTATCCAAAAAATTTAGGATCATTTTTTAATGGTTGATTATAACGTTCAGCAAGAAGATCCACATACCAAGCACCAGCATTATGGCGAGTTGCCGCATATTCGTTACCGGGATTTGCTAAACCTACAATAAGTTTGATTGTTGTCATAATAGTTTAATCATTAATTATTTGGTTATTAGTAAAAAGCCCCTATGTATGAGGGGCATTTATCTAATTGGCAAGAAAAGATTATTGATGGAACATTGCTGAAATTGATTCTTCGTTACTAATACGTCGAATTGCTTCAGCAAGCATGCCTGATAATGTAAGTTGACGCACATTATTTAATCCTTTAACTTCAGCAGTTAATGGAATTGTGTCACAAACTACGATTTCATCAATGGCAGAATTTTTAATGTTACTAACCGCTTTTCCTGAGAAAATTGGGTGAGTAGCATAAGCGAAAACACGTTTTGCACCGCGAGCTTTTAATGCATCAGCCGCTTTACAAAGCGTTCCAGCAGTATCGATCATGTCATCAACTAAAATACAATCTCGGTCTGCGACATCACCAATAATATTCATCACTTCTGCTTCATTAGCACGTTGACGACGTTTATCAATAATCGCCATATCTGTATCATTTAAAAGTTTAGCAATCGCACGTGCACGAACCACACCACCAATATCCGGAGATACCACGATTGGGCGTTCAAAATCACGTTGTAACATATCTTCTAAAATCACAGGACTACCAAATACATTATCAACTGGTACATCAAAGAAGCCTTGAATCTGTTCAGCATGAAGATCAACAGTTAAAACCCTATCAACACCAACAGTTGATAAAAAGTCTGCAACAACTTTGGCAGTAATAGGAACACGAGCTGAACGCACTCGGCGATCTTGCCTTGCATATCCAAAATAAGGAATAACAGCAGTAATACGACCGGCAGATGCTCGACGCATTGCATCAATCATTACTAATAATTCCATTAAATTGTCATTAGTAGGCGCACAAGTTGATTGGATAATAAAAACATCTTCACCACGGACATTTTCATTAATTTGGACATTGACCTCACCGTCACTAAAACGGCTAACAATAATATCACCAAGGGAAGTATAAAGACGATTAGCTATACGTTTTGCTAGTTCGGGTGTGGCGTTACCAGCAAACAGCTTCATATCAGGCACGAGAAATCCTCAAGCGTGTAATCATGATTACATAAAACGTAATCGGTTAAATCGGAGTTATATTATATAATCATTTACAGAGCATCCTCAACCAGATTATAAAAAATTCTTACAAATATTTTATATCTGTCACAATTATATATAGAAAAATAAGTTAACAAGATGTTTTTTGAAGTGGATTAAAAATCGGTTAAACTACTGTACAACAAAGGTGAACAATTACCTTGATAAACTATTTAACAATAACAGCAGATACGCAATGAGTGAACAATTAAAAACCAATAATCAACAGACAGAATCTAAACGAACAATACGTAGTTTTGTATTGCGACAAGGCCGCTTAACCAAAGGGCAACAACAAGCTTTAACTCATTTATGGCCTATATATGGCATTGAATATAATGCAAATTCATCAATCACTATTGAGGATAATAAACCGACAATATTAGAAATCGGTTTTGGAATGGGCGCTTCATTAATTGAAATGGCCAACGCCTCTCCAGACAAAAATTTTATAGGTATTGAAGTTCATCGACCTGGTGTCGGTGCTTGTTTAATGGCTATTGAGGAAAAACAATTAACTAATTTAAAAGTGATGTGTCATGATGCCGTTGAAGTTTTAGAAAACATGATACCTAATGAATCATTAGATAAAGTACAAATCTTCTTTCCCGATCCTTGGCACAAAGCAAGGCACAACAAACGCCGAATTATTCAACCGGAGTTTGTTAAATTAATTGTCAAAAAATTAAAAACTAATGGGGTGTTACATTTAGCGACTGACTGGCAACACTATGCCGAGCACATGCTCGAAGTACTTAGTCAAGCTGATGGATTTAAAAATTTATCGCCAACTAATGACTATATCCCAAGACCTGAAGATCGCCCTATTACCAAATTTGAAAAACGTGGTCAAAATTTAGGTCATGGTGTTTGGGATTTACAATTTATAAAAAAATAGTGGTATTAAGGAGCCATTATGCAAAATAAAACAATTGATATAATTTGTCATCGTCGTTCAATTCGGTCTTACCAATCAACGGCATTAACTACAGAGCAGATAGAATCACTTGTTCAAGCTGCACAATCGGCTCCAAGTTCCAATTTTCTACAATGCGCGACAATAATTAGAATTACAGACAGCAAAAATCGTGCAAAACTAGCACATTATGCGGGAGATCAGGAGTATATACTTCAGGCCCCTGAATTTTGGGTGTTCTGTGCCGATTTTAATCGGCATTTTCAAATTGCTCCAACTATTCCCCTTGAAAAAGCAGAACAGCTGTTAGTGGGTTGCATTGATACGGCGCTTATGGCACAAAATACCGTTATTGCGGCCGAGTCATTAGGTTTAGGCACAGTTTATATTGGCGGATTACGCAATAATATTGAGAAAGTAACACAATTATTGGCCTTACCTAAATATGTTCTTCCGCTTTTTGGGCTTTGTATTGGTTATCCTGACCAAAATCCAGATCGAAAACCAAGATTACCGAAAGAATTAGTTTTTTTTGAAAATCACTATCAACCAATCAATCATCAATTATTAGCACAATATGATACTCAGATGCGTCAGTACTATGACCATCGACTGACTAATCAAAAAACCAATGGTTGGAGTGATAAAATCGTAGAAAAAATTATCAAAGGGCAACGAGATTTCATTTTAAATTATTTGCATAAACAAGGATGGATAACTAAATGAACAACAATCAATACCAATTAGACAAAGTCGTTATATTAAGCCGCCACGGTATTCGCACACCATTAGAGAACACGATAGCATTTTTAGAAAAATCCAGCCCATTTAAATGGCCAAGTTGGGATCATGCTTATGGTTATTTGACCACCCGAGGTGGAGTACTAGAAACTTTTTTTGGCCATTATCTATCTCAATGGCTTGAACAACAAAATATTAAACTTACCCCTGAAAATCCCGATATCTATGTTTATGCAAATAGTCTTCAAAGAACGGTAGCGACAGCTCAATTCTTAGTTGCTGGCGCTTATGCAGGTTATGATATTCCTATCGTACATAAATATACCATTGAAAAAATGGACCCTATTTTTGATCCAAGTGTAAAAAATGACTCATCAGAAATTAAACAAAAAGTATTAAAAGAAATCGAAGAAGCTGACCAAAAAGAGGCGATCTTCAAAAATTTAGCCCCGGCTTATAAAATGGTATCGGATATCTTAGACTATCCACACTCACAATTATATGCTGAACTTAAATGTGATTTTGCAGATATCCCTTATGAACTTCATTTTGTAAAAAACGAAGAGCCTGAACTACGCGGGCCATTGGCCATTGGTATTTGTGTTATCGATGCTTTTTTATTACAGTATTATTCGGCATTTCCCAAAGAGCAAATTGCTTGGGGAAGAATAACCAGTCAAGAACAGTGGCAACAATTGATGCAAATTCGCAACCATTATATTGACTTAGTTTTTCATTCTAGAACGATTGCTCGACATAATAGTAAATTATTAATTAATAAGATAGATGATCTATTACACAATAAAAATTACAAAGTCAATCTACTAGTCGGTCATGATAGTACCATTGCCGCACTGCTCGGCGCTTTGGATTTTGCACCATATCAGCTGCCAAACCAATTTGAAAATACACCAATTGGTGGCATGGTTATCTTACAACGTTATCGACATGTAACATCCGGCAAATACTTTTTTAAAGCTGAATACGTCTACCAAAGTTTTGAACAGCTATATACTGGCGAAGCGATTGATATTAATAATCCTCCACAACATTATCAACTCAAGTTGCTAAATGCGACACCAAATAGTGATGGTTTTTATTCGTGGCATGATTTTGAAAAACGTATAAAAGATTTTCAACCCTAAGCTTAATTAATTAGATTGTCTATATGGCTACCAACTTTAAGTCATTAGACGATCTACAAAATAGCTAATAGACTTAAAATTGTTTTCCCCGATTTTATATAACTTGGTCATTGCCATCACAAAATGTAATCGATACCATAAAATAAATGATATTCTGTTAAAATCCTGAAAATCAGACACAAACAGACCTCTATAATTAGTTGCTTAAAAGATAAATAACGCTTTTACAACGGAATGCATTGAATTTTCGTAATTACAATTAAGATTATTAGTCATCTAAATTAATGTTTACAAAATGTAAGCGATTTCACAAAATGTTAACTAGATCACTTTTTTGCCCAATTTTAAATGCTATCATCCTGAGCAATTTATCGCTTTTTGTTTATTTAAAATGTAAGCGATTTCTAGATGATTAAGTAATCATTTAAAGCTTAGCAAAGGAAGTTCATTATGAATCAGAAAATTAAGTCGACAATGCACAACAAAAACTATTGGGTATTTAGCCTCTACTTTTTTCTTTATTTCTTCATCATGGGAGCTTATTTCCCCTTTTTTCCAGTCTGGTTAAAAATGATTGGCTTAGATCAAGCTGATACAGGTTATGTTTTCTCTTTTATTTCGCTATTTGCATTATTCTTTCAACCAGTATTTGGATTGATATCCGATAAATTAGGTTTAAGAAAAAATCTCCTTTGGATGATCACCTTTCTATTGGTGCTATTTGGACCATTCTTTATTTTTATATTAGGTCCTTTACTCAAATTAAATGTGACGCTTGGTGCTACTGCTGGTGGTTTATATTTAGGTATGGTATTTAGTGGTGGTGCGCCAGCAATTGAAGCTTTAGTTGAAAAAATCAGTAGACGAAGCGGTTTCGAATTCGGTCGTTGTCGGATGTTTGGTTGTTTTGGCTGGGCGATTTGCGCTTCATTTGTCGGGATTATGATATCCAAAGATGTTAATGCCGTTTATTGGTTATGTTCTGGATTTGCTTTAGTTTTATTAATTTTAGTCAAAATTGCTGATCCGGCTAAAACACCAACTACGGATGTTGTTGAACAAATGGGCTTAAACAAACCTGAACCATTTAACTTAAAATTGGCGGTGGATCTATTAAAAATGCCTAAGATTTGGTTCTTTATGCTTTACATTGTAGGCGTAGCATGTACTTATGAAGTATTTGACCAACAATTTGCTAACTTCTTTACTTCATTTTTTTCTAGTGAACAAGTGGGGCGTGAGGCTTTCGGTTATGTCACCACATTAGGGGAATTTTTAAATGCGACTGTGATGTTTTTTGCGCCAGTTATTGTTATGAAAATTGGCAGTAAAAATACCCTATTAGTTGCTGGGGCGATCATGTCAATTCGCATAACAGGTTCAGCCTTCGCCAGTTCAGCTGTTGAAGTGGTTATCTTAAAAACATTACATATGTTTGAGGCACCACTATTGCTTGTCGGTGCATTTAAATATATTACCAAACATTTTCCGATTCGTTTTTCAGCAACGGTATACTTAATTGCTTTCTGTTTCGCTAAACAATTATCTATTATGTTTATGTCCACCTTTGCAGGTCAAATGTATGTTAAAATTGGATTTGAAGGAGCTTATTTAGTGCTCGGCTTAATCGCATTTAGCTTTACACTAATCTCGTCCTTTACGTTATCAGGCCGAGGACCGTGGGATTTGTTTAAACATAATAAGATAGAAAAATCTGAAAATAATACAAATTAATTAGAATTAGCATAAGTTAAGGTATCAAGATGAAAATATTAGTAACGGGTGGTTGTGGATATATCGGCAGTCATACTTGTGTTCAATTAATTCTTGCCGGCTATACACCAATTATTATTGACAATTTATTTAATAGTAAAGCCTCGGTATTGGAAAGAATAAAAACCATCACAGGGCAATCAGTCGATTTTTATCATGGCGATGTATGTAATGCAAATATATTAGCAACAATTTTTAAAGAACATGATATCAAAGCCGTTATTCACTTTGCTGGATTAAAAGCCGTTGGTGAATCAGTCTATAAACCACTTGAATATTATGAAAATAATGTTTACGGTAGTATTGTCTTAATGAAAGCAATGCGTGATGCTGGTGTAAAACAGTTGGTTTTTAGTTCATCTGCCACCGTGTATGGTGAGCTAGCGCCCGTTCCTTACGTCGAAACCTTACCACAAGGGTTACCCTCTAGTCCATATGGTAAAAGTAAACTTATGGTTGAACAGTGTATGATGGATTTGGCGGTTGCTGAACCTGATTGGTCCTTAACATTATTGCGATATTTTAATCCTGTCGGCGCGCACCCAAGTGGTTTGATGGGAGAAGATCCGCTTGGCGTACCTAATAATCTTATGCCATTTATCACCCAAGTTGCCGTAGGTAAGCGCGAGTCATTATCGGTATTTGGTAATGATTATCCAACTGTTGATGGTACCTGCGTGCGAGACTTTATTCATGTTGTTGATTTAGCGGATGGTCACATCGCTGCACTTAAAGCTGACCAAAATAGAGCCGGTGTACATATCTACAATTTAGGCTCGGGAGTAGGCTTCAGTGTGCTACAAGTGATTAAAGCCTTCGAAAAGGCATCCGGTAAACCACTTAATTGGCATTTTGCGCCAAGACGTGCTGGCGACTTGCCTGCATTTTGGGCTGATGCCAAGAAAGCTGAACAGCAGTTAGGCTGGAAAACCAAATTAACCCTTGATGATATGGTTAAAGATTCATGGAATTGGCAATCTAAAAATCCACAAGGTTATCCCGATTAAGGTTATATTTACGCAACAGTTGTATTTATACAACAATAGTCGCAACATCATAATTAAAGAGGCAAAAATGGATATTTTTAACCCAGTTGACCATCCTCATCGCCGCTATAACCCATTGACCGACCAATGGGTGTTAGTTTCGCCACATCGAGCAAAGCGGCCTTGGCAAGGTCAGCAAGAGACCTTAAATGAAGAACCAAAACCCCATCATGATCCAAATTGTTATTTATGTCCGGGCAATAAACGAGTCACCGGTGATATAAATCCTAATTATACGGGTACCTACGTCTTTACCAATGATTTTGCAGCATTAATGGAAGACACACCTAATTCAGCCAATAGTAACGATCCTTTATTTCAAATTCAAAGTGCTAAAGGAACAAGTCGAGTGATCTGCTTCTCTCCCGATCACAGTAAAACCCTACCCGAACTCGATTTACCAGCAATTGAAACAGTGATAAAAACGTGGATAAACCAACAACAGGAGCTAGGTAAACACTACCCTTGGGTACAAATATTTGAAAATAAAGGCTCAGCCATGGGCTGTTCAAACCCCCATCCGCATGGACAAGTTTGGGCGAATAGTTTTATTCCCAACGAAATTGCGCGAGAAGATAGCAATATGCGCAACTATTTTCAAAAATATGGCCGAAATTTATTAGTCGATTATGTAGAAAAAGAGTTAACCAATCAAGAACGCATTGTGGTGGAAACTCAACATTGGCTAGCTGTCGTGCCTTTTTGGGCAATATGGCCTTTTGAAACGCTGCTATTGCCGAAAACACATGTTGCTAGATTAACCATACTTAATCAGGAAGAGCAGAAAGATTTAGCCATTGCCTTAAAAAAACTAACCTGTCGCTATGACAATTTGTTTAACTGTTCTTTTCCGTATTCGATGGGATGGCATGGGGCACCGTTTGTCGCTGGCAATAGTGATTATTGGCAAGTACATGCCCATTTTTATCCGCCACTATTACGTTCAGCTACCATTAAAAAGTTTATGGTTGGTTATGAAATGTTTGCTGAAGTTCAACGGGATTTAACACCAGAACAAGCTGCCGAAAGGTTGCGCAACGTTAGTGATGAGCATTATAAAGATGAAAAGGATAAATAGATGAAAGCATTAATCAATAAAACCACACAAGCTTTTACAGCTATATTTGGTTATAAACCAGATACCGTTGTTGAAGCTCCCGGGCGAGTAAATTTGATTGGCGAACATACTGATTACAATGACGGTTTTGTTTTACCTTGCGCCATCAATTATCAAACGGTTATTAGCTGCCATAAACGTTCTGACAACTTAATTCGTGTAATTGCTGTTGATTACAATAATGAACAAGACCAGTTTTTGCTTGATTCAGAAATTGAGAAACATCCAAATTATCAATGGGCTAATTATGTCCGCGGGGTAATTAAACATATCATCAAATATACTAAAAATATTAGCGGTGTTGATTTTGCTATTAGTGGTAATTTACCTCAAGGTGCAGGTTTAAGCTCATCGGCCTCACTTGAAGTGGCAATTGGCAAAATGTTTCAAGTACTTTTTAACTTACCTTTAGATGGCAAACAAATAGCCTTAATCGGTCAAGAAGCTGAAAATCAGTTTGTTGGCTGTAATTGTGGCATTATGGATCAATTAATTTCCTCACTTGGTCAAGCACAACATGCTTTATTAATTGACTGCCGATCACTTGAAGTATCACCTGTTCCAATTCCTGAAGATCTCGCGGTTGTGATTATTAACTCCAATATCAAGCGTGGATTAGTTGATAGTGAATATAATACTCGTCGCAAGCAATGTGAAGCAGCAGCCAAAGCACTTGGTGTTAAAGCACTTCGTGATGCTTCGTTAGTTGATTTATTACAGATCCAAGCCTCGCTCGATCCTATTGTTTATAAACGGGCTCATCATGTCATAACGGAAAATGAACGCACACTTAAAGCCGCTCACGCGCTGGCTAATGAGGATTATCCATTACTCTCTAAATTAATGGCTGAAAGCCACAACTCTATGCGCGATGATTTTCAAATCACCGTACCGGCAATTGATTATCTAGTTAACATTGTTCAAGGCGTTATTGGCAATCAAGGCGGTGTGCGAATGACTGGCGGTGGTTTTGGTGGCTGTGTTGTTGCCCTAGTTCCTAAAGATAAAGTTGGTGATGTCAAAGATGCGGTAAGCCAAAACTACCATAAAAAATTTGCAATCAAAGAAGATTTTTATATTTGCCAGCCAAGTGAAGGGGCACATAAACTATGTCTGTAAAACACATTATTACGCTGACAAACCGTCAAGGCATGCAAATTAAACTGTCCAATTGGGGAGCTACTTGGCTTTCCTGTATCATTCCAGTTGGCGAAGAGAAGCGTGAGTTACTACTTGGTTGCCAATCATTCGAACAATACCAACAGCAAGATGCTTATTTAGGTGCGACCATTGGACGCTATGCTAACCGCATTGCAAATGCGCAAATAGATATCGCAGGCAAACACTATCAACTTACTGCCAATCAAGGTGTTAATCAATTACATGGTGGCAAACAAGGTTTTGATAAGCAATTATGGAAAATTGAATCACAATCGAACCAACAAATTGTATTTAGCTTAATTTCTCCTGATGGTGACCAAGGCTATCCAGGCGAACTTAAAGTTACGGCTAGTTATATGTTAACTGACGATAATCAGGTAAATATTGAATATTATGCGAATACTAGCAAATGCACACCAGTTAACTTAACAAATCATGCCTATTTTAATTTAGATGGTGAAACCGAAAATATACTTGCACACAGTTTAAAAGTGAATGCTGACTATTATCTACCGGTCGATGCTACTGGTATTCCGAATAGCGATTTAGTTAATGTGACGGAAGGTGATATGGATTTAAGACAGTTGCGAGTGATAGCTAATAATTTATTAACTAGTTCAGCTCGAAAAATTACTGGTGGCTATGATCACGCTTATCTATTAGATAAATCAAAATCGGTCGCAGCTCAACTTGTCTCATCAGATAAAAAAGTAACGATGGACGTAACTACGTCTTACCCTGCCCTACAAGTATATACGGGTAACTTTTTAGCCCATACGCCAAATCGTCATAATGGTCAATACGCTAATTTTGCGGGGGTGGCATTAGAAGCACAGTTTTTACCTGATAGTCCACATCATCCGACATGGCCACAACCAAGCTGTTTCTTAGAGCCGGAACAAACTTATCATCAGCAAATTTGTTATCAGTTTTTTATAAATCAATAAATTGATTCTCGCTATTTTTTATTATTGATGAAGAGTGAATAACTTCATCAATAATAAAACAGTTCAACAAATCTCTGCTTACCGCTAACCGATTTAAAATAATAAAAAAGTTGAGGAACGTTTTTTTGAATCTTAAAAACAGCATAAATTATGATAGAAATGATTAAATTTCTTCAGTCAAATCGGCAAAATAAACCTATAAGAACTATCTATCTGATTTAAGAAAATCAATCACAGAAGAGATAAATAAACTTCTGCCATATTTATCGCGATCCAAATGAGCAAAATGCGTGCCATTAGGTATTTCTACAAGTTGTGCTTGCTGAGCTTCATTAACTATCGCTACTGCATCCGCTTTACGGCTCCAAAAATCATTTTGTGAAAAAATAACTAATATTGGCATCGTCAAATGTTTGGCCAGCCACTGTTTTTTACCAATCGCTAACTCAAAACTATCAGCCATGGCACCCGTTGGTGAGCGAAATTGTGGAGGTAAATACGAAAAAGATTGAGGATCAGAATTGATTGCTTCTTCAGCATAAGCATTAGCAACTAAAGGATCACGCCATAACTCTTTATTATCCAAGGGAATACTCGAATCCCACGCGGTAAATAGGCTTTCTCGAGTATTTAACTGATAACCGCCAATATCATGATTAAATTCTTCTAGGTGTTGCTTATCCTCAAATACCGATCCTTTGCCTAACAGTTGGTGATTATCTATAGCACCATATAATGAGTTATAAATAATCAGTTTTTTCACATTATCATTATGTTGCTCGGCATAAGCGGCAGCCCAATGTCCTCCTGTGGCCCACCCTAACATATTGACTTTTTGGGCATGAGTCCATTTTAAAATTTGCTTTACTGCGCAGCTGATATCAGCAATTGCCGTTGGTGTCCTAACCAATGGTTTAGACTCATTCGGCGCATTCAACATCTCTTTGGGACGGCTTGACTTACCATAACCTCGTAAATCGATAATATAGATATCAAATCCAGCCAGAGCTAAATCTTCGGCTAACGATCCCCCTTTGACAGGTAGATCAAACGAACCAATACCGGCTACTCTAGCACCATGAATCAATAACAAAGGTTCATGGTTTGCTGGTTGATGATTATCTTTTAACTTAACCTGTCTAATAAAGATATTCTCATCTGAATAACAAGATTTAATAAAATGGTCACTCTTTTCAATCATATTCACATTACCTGCATTGGCTAGAGTCAAAACAAACTTATCATGACTATTTTAATTAGTCTGCTTAGATTAACAACAAAACATATCAGCAAGCATAGCCTTTAAGCAAATTTATTTATAATTATAATTACAAATAACAATGAGGAAAGGTGGTTTTGAACATAAAAAAACGAAGATTTTGCATACTTAAGCTAACAATCCAAGCTAAAATTAGGTATGATATTCTCCTATTCGCTGATGGATAATAAGATAAATGAAAAGTAAAACTCTCACAGCTATTTTCCCGGGAACATTTGATCCGATTACCAATGGTCACATTGATCTGATTACTCGAGCCTCCCAGCTATTTCCTCGTTTGATTGTTGCTATAGCAGAAAATCCTAATAAAAAAACGCTATTTGCTTTAGATGAACGTGTAAACCTAGCCTCAACATCAGTTGAACACTTATTAAATGTTGAAGTGATTGGTTTTGATAATCTTATGGCGGACTTTGCCCAAAAACATGCCGCGACGGTTATTGTTAGAGGAGTGAGAACCACACACGATTTCGAATACGAAAGACAATTAGCTGAAATGAACCGCGCATTAAAATCCGATTTAGATACTATCTTCTTAATGCCATCTATTGCGATGGGATTTATTTCATCTACCATTGTAAAAGATGTGGCTTACCATGGTGGTGATATCACTAATTTAGTACCTTTACATGTTAAAACCCAACTTCTTAAACGTTTAACCTAATGTCGATTTATTAAAATGGTTAATTTTTATACCCCCCCGAAAAAAAAGCTAACTTCGCAAAAATTGACTGTTACCGTCACAAAACTAGATGCTTTTGGTCAAGGCGTTGCCAATCATAAAGGTAAAACGATTTTTGTAAAATCGGCATTGCCAGACGAAACTGTTGATATTCAATTGACTGAAGATAAAAAAAATTACGCCAAAGCAAAAGTAATAAAATACCACAATTACAGTCAACAACGTGTTAAGCCAAAATGTCAATACTATACAAAATGTGGCGGCTGTGAATTACAGCACATCTCATCAGAGTTACAACAACAAGCCAAATACGAAGCGCTAATTAAATTATTATCAAAAGAAACTGGGGCTCTGTTAGAGGATAATCCACCTGACATAGTTGCAGATCAACCCTATCATTATCGTCGACGAGCTAGGTTAGCCATCAATTTAGTCAAAGGTGAATTATTTATCGGTTTTAGACAACCTGAATCAAACCAAATTATAAATATAGAACACTGCCCGGTATTGGTTGAACAATTAGATGCTTTGCTAATTCCATTACAATCTTGTTTAAGACAAATCAAACAGAAAAAAGCCCTTGGGCATATTGAATTGATTGCGGTTGATAGTGGAATAATTTTAGTTTTAAGACACACTATGCCACTGACAGAACAAGATAGCCGATTACTTATACAATTTGCTGAAGTTCATCACATTTCGCTCTATTTTCATGGTGATAATTTGCGCCATGCTTCTGGTTCTAAAGAACATTACTACCTGATTAACCAACTAAAATTAACCTTTAGTCCACTCGATTTTATCCAAGTTAATAACCGAATTAATCAGAAGATGATCGAGAAAGCGCTCGTCTGGTTAGATGTGTCAGCAAACGATAACATACTTGATCTATTTTGTGGTATGGGCAATTTTTCACTACCAATAGCAACAAATTGCCAGTCGGTAACTGGTATTGAGGGCGTTGAGGCATTAGTTGAAAAAGCGAAATTCAATACCAAATTGAATAAAGATAAAGTTAAAGCTAAGACACAATTTTTTACCTGTAATTTAGAAGATAAGCAACAATTTTCGCTATGGAATCAAACCATTTTTGACAAAGTATTATTAGATCCGGCAAGAGCTGGGGCTTATAATGCTACAGAAGAAATTATTAAGATATCGCCATCAAAAATCGTTTATATCTCTTGTAACCCAGCTACATTAGCCAGAGATTGCAAGTTATTTTTTAAGGAAGGATACAACATTGCTAAAATTGCTATTTTGGATATGTTTCCGCAAACTAAGCATATAGAATCAATGTTGATGTTAACCAGATCAGGATAATAATTATGGTATCAATTAGAGGCGCCCATCAACAAAATGACGAGCATTATACTCTAACACAGTTTGATGTTGAACAATGGGCTAAACAAGAACTACTATTAACCAACCTTGAATCCTATCAAAAGTTCAAAGATATCTGGGATTTTTGTTTTGAACATAGCGCTGGCGCGCCTGAACAAGCCTATTGTTTTCAAAATGCCATTGAAATGGTTGAAATTTTATCGACCTTAAATATGGACATTAATAGTTTATGTACAGCCCTTTTACTACCTTTCTTTGACACCAAAATTATCTGCCGAGACGATCTTCCCGAAAATTTTGACCGAGAAATTATTCACATCCTTACCAGTGTTGTCAAAATGAAGGAAATTAGGCAACTACGAGCCATTCGTAATGGTCATGCCACTACAGAGCAAATTGATAGTATTCGCCGTATGTTACTGGCTATGGTGAATGACTTCCGTAGTGTGGTGATAAAATTAGCAGAGCGTATTACTTATTTACGTAATCTTATACAGGCACCAAAAGAAGATCAAGTACTGGCTGCTAAAGAGTGTTTTAATATCTATGCACCTCTAGCCAATCGATTGGGAATCGGGCAATTAAAATGGGAACTTGAAGATTTTTGCTTCCGTTATTTGCATCCAGATCAATATCGCTTTATTGCTCATAAGTTACATGAAAAACGCCTTGATCGTGAATCATACATTAATCAATTTGTTAAACATCTACAGGATATGATGAATCATGATCATATTCGTGCAGAAGTTTACGGACGACCAAAACATATCTATAGCATTTGGCGAAAAATGGAGCGTAAACATCTACAATTTGAGGAGTTATATGATATTCGAGCAGTACGTATTATTTGTGACCGAATTGAAGATTGTTATAACGCTTTGGGGATTGTGCATAGCCATTATAAACATATAGCTAAGGAATTCGACGACTATGTGGCTAACCCAAAACCAAATGGCTATCAATCCATTCATACTGTGGTTTATGGTCCACAAAACAAAACTATTGAAATTCAAATCCGTACTGAGCAGATGCACAATGATGCTGAATTAGGTATAGCAGCACACTGGAAGTATAAAGAAGGCAGTACCGATAAGATGACGGCATACGATCAACGAATTTCTTGGTTACGTAAGCTATTAACTTGGCAACAAGAAATGTCAGAAAGTGGCGAAATTCAAGAAACAGTTCGTAGCCAAATTTTTGATGACCGCGTTTATGTATTTACGCCTAAGGGTGACGTTGTAGATTTGCCAGCTGGTTCAACCCCGTTAGATTTCGCTTATCATATACATAGTGATGTTGGACATCGGTGTATTGGCGCTAAAGTTGGCGGTCGTATTGTGCCATTTACCTATTTATTGAAAACAGGCGATCAAGTTGAAATTATCACCCAAAAGCAACCAAACCCAAGTCGTGACTGGTTAAATCCAAATGCAGGTTTTGTTAATAGCAGCCGAGCGCGAGCAAAAATTCAAGCCTGGTTCAAAAAACAAGATAGAGATAAAAATATTGCAGCCGGTCAACAAATTCTTGAAAACGAACTCGTGCCATTAAATATTACCTTAAAAAGCGTCGAGAAGATTCTTATTAGCAAATACAATGCCCACTCGTTTGATGAAGTGCTCGCCGGAATAGGTAGCGGTGATGTGCGAATCAATCAATTGGTTAACTTCATTAATGCTCAATTTAATAAGCCGACAGCAGAAGAAGAAGACGAAGCGGTTCTTAAACAAATCACTCAAAAATCAACATCGCAAACTAAAAACACCGGAAGATCGACTGCAATAAAAGGTGGTGAAATCATTATTGAGGGTGTTGATAATTTACTTTATACCATTGCTAATTGTTGTCGTCCTATTCCTGGTGATCCAATTGTCGGCTTTGTAACACAAGGGCGAGGAATTTCAATTCATAAAGCTGACTGTGAACAATTGCAAGAGTTAAAAAATCATGCTCCGGAGCGTATTACCAGTGCAGTATGGAGTGGCAATCATAATGCTAGTTATACTATGGTTATTCGAATCATCGCAAATGATAGAAGCGGTTTATTACGAGACATCACCACCATATTAGCTAATGAAAAAGTGAATGTTTTAGGTGTTTCAAGTCGAATTGAAATGAAACAACAAATAGCAACTATTGATATGGATATGCAAATTTTTGATCAAGATTCACTTGAACGAGTATTAAACAAAATTAAACAACTAGCAGATGTGATCGAGGCAAAACGGTTACAAGGGTGATAATTATTTAAGTTGCCACAAATTTTAGGTGGCAACTTATATAAATTATCTGTTGATTAATGCCTTTCCAGTATCTCAAATTGATAATCATAACGATTTTTTTCATCTGCTTGATGTTTCTCTTGATGAATTTGTCGCCAAGACATTTGAGTATAATCAGGAAAATAAGTATCACCTGATAATTGGGCATCAATATGCGTTAAATAAAGACGATTAACTAGTGGCAAAACCTGATTATAAATATTACCACCACCGATAATAAAGGCTTCATCAACCAGCTGTTTATTAACCAGTGATATTGCGTCATCAATCGATTGAACCCAAGTTACATCAGAATTAATTGTAGT
Source organism: Gilliamella apicola (assembly GCF_003202655.1). Classification (GTDB taxonomy): domain Bacteria; phylum Pseudomonadota; class Gammaproteobacteria; order Enterobacterales; family Orbaceae; genus Gilliamella; species Gilliamella apicola_R. The sequence goes on from NZ_QGLR01000014.1 coordinate 110,929, forward strand.
TTTGTTGGCAATTTGACGACTTATGACAATGTTATGGCGGTTGGGCAAAGGTCTACCAATAGATTCAAATGTTTTACGCCCCATAATAACCGGCTTATTTAAGGTGTTTTTTTTAAACCAAGCTAAATCTGCTGGCATATGCCACGGCATTTGATTATTTAATCCAATAACCCGATTATCAGCCATCGCGACAATAATACTCAATATCATGTTAGCCCCTTTACACATACCCTAAAGATTTGATTTGTTGTTTGACATTGTCAGGAAATACAGTCTGTTGCCAGAGCCTTTGGCTTAAAGATAGTAAGGTCTCTTTTTGCCCGGAAACAATCCAATTAGCTAATTCTTCTGCAACATTCGGATATACAATCGGTTTCGTTGAGGGTAAGCTAAGCCAATATTTTAGCTTCAAACTACTTAGATTTTCCATCACGGTTGCCATATCTAAAGATTGCAAGCATTGAGCATTGTAAACTTGCTCAAATTGACCGGCGACTGGCTTAGTGAGAATCTTCTTGCCTAAAGATAACGCTTCGGAAATTAATGCAAATCCGGTATTGGAAATAATACCAGAACAACTAAGTAAAGCTTGGGTAAAAGTATCTCTACTTAACGGTTGTAGCAATAAATTCTTACGTTCAGAAATTTGTTTCACATCGGGATGAAAACAACAAAATTGATATTGTGGAAATTGATTGACTAGTTGAGCTATTTCCTGCAAATCTTCAAACGGCAAATAGACAACAATTTTACCATCTTCAGTTGGCTGAGTTTCAAATGAATCAATCATCGGTGGAATAAGTTTCTGACCAAAATGAAACCAATGCAAACCAATTGGTTTAGTAACCGGAGCATAATACTTCATAATTACATTTGCTATCATGCCATACTCTTTAGGTTTCAGATAATGGCAAATGGATTGGTTACTGATACCTAGACAATCTCGATTTTGATGATGTGCAGCCCAAGCGCTCACTGGCTCAAAATCACTAATAATGCAATCATATTTTGATAAATCGAGATCACGAACATCTTTTATTAATCTAAAGGCACGAATTCGTTGAATGGTTTTACGAAAATTAATTTTTCCATTAAGTGTCGCAAAAGACAAACCACTAAAAGTTCGATAATTACCAAAGGCCTGCATATCAAAGTAATCTTTAGGATCACGACCACTTAAAATATAATCAACATCAGCACCAGCCTTTTTTAAAGCTTTTGCTAATGTTCTACAACGACTGATATGGCCATTTCCTGTTCCTTGAACTCCGTAAAGAATTTTCATATCGTTTTTATTCAGAATAATATTTTTATATAAATATAATACCAGAACCATTTATGTTTGGCTTATTTATTTTATGATTATCTTTTACTGCAAAACTATTAACTTAGTCAATTAATATGAATATTGCAGTTTGAGAGATTGTTGATTATTGGCAATTGAACTTGAATAAAATTGCCAATTACTAAAATGGTATAAATTTTATGTTTTATCTAGTAAAATAAAATTAAGGTTTGTTAGATTAATTGTGTGATAAACAATGTCATTAGCCATTAACAAAAAGCGATTTAATATTTTAATTATATCGACAATCTTTTTGTTTATTTCTTCTATTTGGCATTTTTCGTCAATTATTCCCAAAACCTGTTCAGCTGACCATTCACCAATGTTAATCTCCTTAAGGGTGAACGCAAATCTCTATTATTCAATTACCGATTTGCCGACTTCTAAATCAACAAAACCTTTTATTGGTAAATCAGTTAATCATTGCACCAGTTGTGGTACAGTAATAACTAATTACACTGTTAATATTGATTATCCGATTCACCGCGAACAATATCTACCAACTAACGTTATACCTGAATATAAAGAATTTATTCCTGAGTTAAAACCACCAAAATTTATCTAATTTACACTGCTGTGTATAAGTAATAAGTACTGGAAATCAATAACACAGTCTTTACAGCTTGTTGTTTTGCAAGCTGAATGGCTGTTATTGTTTAACGTAATAAATAATGATAGGAATAGTATGAAACGCCGAAATTTTATAAAGAATATAACCGCTGCCGTTGGTGGTTTAATTGCAACTAAAGCCATTGCCAATTTGGATAATTCACCAATATCTGACATGGTTTGTGATGTTAAATCTGATAATTGTGACAAGGGGGACAACATGCACGATCATATGAATATGAATATGAATATGAACATGAGCACCAAAAAGCCGCAAAAACTATTATCTACTTCAGCATTACCAAAAGGTCAGGATTTACCTAAATTCAAACATTTAAAGAATAATAGTAATCAATCAGGTTTATTCGAAGCAACTATTGAAGCAAAACCAGTAAAAATTGCTTTAACACCTGATATTACTACAGAGTTTTGGGCATATAATGATTCAATTCCAGGACCACTTATTGAAGTTTATGAGGGCGATAAAGTCAAACTTACAGTGAAAAATAAACTTCCACAAGCAACAACTGTACACTGGCATGGTTTACTGGTTCCTTCAAATCAAGATGGCAATCCACAAGATGAAATCCCAGCCGGTGGAGAGCGTATTTATGAATTTACCATTCCTGAAGATAGTGCTGGTACCTATTGGTACCATCCGCATGGTCATAATACCGTTGCAGAACAAGTCGCCAGAGGATTAGCGGGTGTATTTATTGTTCGAAGTAAAAACGATCCATTAGCCTCGTTACCTGAACTCAATTGGTTTTTCTCGGATCTAAAACTGACAGACAAAGGAGAGATTGCCGATAACTCAATGACGGATTGGATGAATGGTCGAGAAGGGCAATTTGTGTTAATTAATGGTGGTTATCGTCCAAAAATGAAAGTTGATAGCGCAACTCGTGTTCGTGTTTGGAATGCCTGTTCTGGACGTTATCTTAACCTTTCTATTCCCGGTTGTGATGTCTTCTTAGTCGGGAGTGATGGTGGATTGATGCCTGAACCTATTTCTCTTGAAAAGCCACTATTGTTATCACCGGCTGAACGCGCTGAATTGGTAATTTTACCCAAACAAACCGGTACTGTATATTTACAATCAATTGGTTACGACCGAGGTAAAATGGGAAATGTACCGGTAGAACAAGATATAATACTTGCTGAATTAGAACTTCATCAGGCCAATTCAATTGTCTTACCATCAACATTACGCACCCTACCAAAAATGGCCGAAGCAAAAACCCATAAATCACTTGAATATACCGAAGTGATGGATAAAAGCGAACCTAGAGGGGGCATGCTATTTTTAATTAATGGTAAACGCCATGATATGAAACGTATTGATCTAGAAAGCAAAATACATGAGGTTGAAGAGTGGACGATAACCAATAACTCACATATGGATCATAACTTCCATATTCATGGTACACAATTCACTGTCGTATCCCATGAATTTGATGGTAAAAAATATCCTCCAGAATATGTCGCATTAAAAGATACCATCAATTTACGCCCTCACGAAAAAATCACCATAAAAATCCAGCAAAACATGCCTGGATTACGTATGTATCATTGTCATATTATCGAGCATGAAACGCTTGGCATGATGGGACAATTGATGGTTAAATAAACTAATCAGTTATCTCCCTTCCCTTGTTTATTTAAGGTAAGGGAGATCTTTATTATTTGGCGTTGCTAAGAAATATTCTTAACACAAAATAACTTTGGTTTTAGCTTCTAACTTAGCAACCTGTGCCTGATCAGCAAGATTATTGGTAATTAATGCGGTTATATCACGCCAATCACAAATTTTATACAGACTCTTCCTATTAAATTTCGTGTAGTCGCCTAAAATATACTTTTTCTCGGCATGAGCGATGATGGCTTTATCAATATAAGCGTCTGAAGATGAAGGACTTGAAGGTCCAGTTAAATTACTAAATCCATCAGTACCTAAAAAACAGAGATCAACCTGAATTTCATTAATCATAGATAACGCCCAACCACCATAGACTGATGAACTTTTATTGCGTAACTCCCCACCAAACAAGAAAACTTGGTTTTCAGAGGAAATAAGGGTATTGGCAACTGGTAATGAATCTGTAAAAATTTTAAAACCTGAACGATACATCAACAATTTGGCTAATTCTAATGTGGTACTACCAGTACCAATAATCATAGAACAATTATCAGGTAGTAACGTTAATGCTTTTTGCGCAATACTTTTCTTCAAGCTGGCATTTTCTTTCTCTCTAATTTGAAATGGATGTTCAATAGCACCTTGTTTTAACGTTGCACCGCCATGACATTTGACTAAATACCCTTTTTTTTCTAAATCGGATAAATCCTTACGAATGGTTTCGTAAGTCACTTGGTATTTGCGCGCTAACTCACTCACATATACTGTTCCAACAGTGATTAACTCTTCTAATATTAATTCTCGTCTTTCATTCATTAATTGCATTGTTAACAATCTCAAAATTGATTTAGATATGACTAACCATGTCTGATTATTACCAATATTTTAGCAAAAAGTCCACATGATTCATTCATGACTCATCATATCTTTTCTGATCTCAAGTTAAATAACATATTATAAATAACAAATTAAAATTGGTTTATATTTGTTTTTTTAATATTATAAATCAGTATGTTATTATTTTTGTGATCCAGATCACATTGACTTACCAATAAAAACCAATTATAAAATAATTATTAATTTAGGAGAGGAAAAAATGAAAACAAAAATTGCTATAGCTAGTGACGACTTAGGTTTCGAATATAAAGAAGAAATCAAAAAATATCTGATTAATGAAAAAAATGCCGATGTTGTTTATGACCCGGTAAAGGTTAAAACAGATGGTATTAATACTTATGCCAAATTGGCTGATGAAATGTCAATCTTGATTCAGAAAGATGTTTGTCGTTTAGGAATATATATTTGTGGAACAGGTATTGGTTTTACCTGCCAAGCTAACAAACACTGGGGCATTCGTGCTGTTGCTGTCACTAATCCCTATTCAGCTAAACGAGCTAGGCTAAGCAATAATGCTCAAATCATAGGACTAGGTTGTCGAGTCAATAGCCTTGAATATACCAAAATGATCTTAGACGCATGGTACGACCAACCATTTGATTTTACTACTGCGCGTGAAAATTCTAAGAAAAACTTGCTTGAAGCTGAGCGTAATGACAATGCGTTATTGGTCAAACCTGCTCATATTGCTTGGAATATGGGCTTTCGAGCCAATGAGTAACGATAAAAGGAGTCACATATGGAATTAATTACACAATTTATCAATGATTTAGGAAACTTTATTTTTATTCCTATAATATTTTTAATCTTAATGGCTGCGCTCGGCAGGCCTATTTCTGAATGTATTGCATCGGCAATGAAAGTTGGCATTGGATTTATTGCATTAAGTATGACAATTAAATTTATGCTAGATAAAATGGCACCTGCCGTTACGGGGCTAGCCGAAAGTACCGGTTCGTCATTAAGTGCAATCGATGTTGGTGGTGCTGCAACTGCGGTAATGGGCTTTGGTTCAAGCATGGGACCAATTATTATTCCATTATGTGTTGCCGTAAATGTTCTATTACTAATTATGAAAATCACTGACTGTGTGAATGTTGATGTGTTCAATTTACACCAAAATGCGTCAATGGGGGCAATTGTCGGCGTTTATTCAGGTAGTTTTTTATATGGTGTATTAACAGCCGCACTATTTCACGTTTGGGCATTAATTGCTGCTGATCTAGGCGCAAAGAATAATGAGAAATTTTTTAATCTTCCAGAAGGTGTCTCAATTTCGCATCCGGTTGCAAACACCTATCTTATTTTTGCTTATCCATTTAATTGGATTTATGACCGTATCCCGGGTTTTAGAAATATAACTGTAACCGCAGAGACTATTCAAAAACGTTTTGGGGTACTTGGTGATCCAACAGTAGTCGGCTTTATTATTGGTGTTTTACTTGGTTTTTGTGGTTACTCGTGGCAAAGTCCCTATCATACTATTATTTCAAGCTTACAGTTAGGCATGTATTTAGCGGCGGTAATGTTATTGTTGCCTCGCATGACCTCAATTATGATGGAAGGTCTAGTTCCTTTATCTAATGTGGCTAGAAAAAAATTAGTTAAACGTTTTCCTAATCGCGATATTACTGTAGGTATGGATACCGCATTAATTGTGGGTAATCCTTCGGTTATCGCCCCAGCTTTATTATTGATTCCTATTATTGTCATTTTAGCGGTGATTTTACCTGGTAATAAAGTCATGCCGTTGGGTGATCTATCACAATTTGTCTTCTTTATTGCCTGTATGGTTCCTGTATTTAAAGGCAATATTATCCGGACTTGGGTTACCTCAATATTTTTATTTGGTGGAGGTTTATATATCGCCTCATGGATGACACCTGCAACCAACGAAGTATTCCAAGCGTTTGGTTCTAATCCAGATGCCTCTGTAATGTATACCTCATTAAATCCGTCAGCCAATCCATTTACTGGACTCTTTGCTGCAACTAGCCATGTCGGAATATTTGGTTACTTATTGATTGGCTTAATTTTGCTATCAGTGGGCTATCTATTAAAGAAAAAAGAAAAAAATTCAAAAATTAATACAAGCGAGGTTTCAAAATGAAAAAAATATTAGTGGTATGTGGTAATGGCATTGCTTCTTCATCAATTATGGTTTCAATTTTGCAAGATTATTTGAAAGAGCAACATATTGATGCACAAGTAGATAAATCATCACTTATGGCTTGCAATGCTGATATTTTTAATAGTTATGATTTAGTGGTTTCATCAACTAAAATTGATAATCCAGATATTACAACCAAAATTATTGTTGGTGCTGGTTTACTCACCGGTATTGGTGAAGATGCCATTTTTGATGCGGTTAAGCAAAACTTAACGCAATAATTAGGAATTTAACCATGCACATTTTAGTTCATGATTTGCCGGAAAAAGTAAAAACATATCAAGATGCGATATTAACTTCAGGCGGATATTTATTAGAAAAAAATTATATTACATCTGAATATATTACGGCTTGTATTGATCGTGAAAAAGATTATCCAACTGGATTACTTATCAACGGTGGCATAGGTATTGCTATACCACATGGTAATTCCCAGTTAGTTAAATCAGATTCAATTAGTTTAGTTCGTTCAAGCAAAGGGGTAATTTTTGGGCAAATGGCAGATGCTAGTTTGAAGGTAACTTGCCAATTGATCTTCAATTTAGCATTAGCAACAAGCGATCAACACTTATCAATACTTAGACGTTTAGTTACTTTATTTCAAGATGAATCTTTTGTAAATAAATGCCAACAGTTTAATTGCCAGCAAACTGAGGAATTAATCACTCAGCAGTTAAATATTTAGTTTACATTTTATAGTCGAAAAATAGCATTAGCTATTTTTCGACAGGAGACAGCAGTGCAAGCACAATTAATCATTAATGAATTGAATCAATCAGTTAGAACATTGAGCGATGATGACATCATTGATCTAATACAAAAAATACAACAGCATAAGCGTATATTTGTCTATGGCACAGGACGCTCAGGTCTTATGCTCAAAGCATTTGCAATGAGACTTATGCAACTTGGTTTAAACTCTTTTGTTGTCGGTGAAACAACCACTCCATCGGTTCAGAAAGGAGATTTACTTATTCTAGCCTCCGCATCTGGTGAGACAGAAAGCGTAAATATTATGGCGAAATCAGCGCTCAATCAAGGAATTGACTTAGCCATTATTTGTGCATCCGACACATCAACATTAGCAAAACTCCAATCACCAAACATATTATTACAATCCGGAACTAAATTTAATCAGTCACAAGTTAGCCAACAACCTTTAGGTAGCCTATTTGAGCAAATGCTACTAATTATATTTGATACTGTTATTTTAGTTATGGGTAGAGAGCAAAATGAGAGTAATAACGATATGGCACAACGACATGCTAGTTTAGAATAATATTATCGCAACTTGACTGAAAACCACTTGTTTTTATCAGTGGTTTTAAAATCAGATACTACCTATCAGCTCTATTTTAAAATTAATTTCTTTTTATAAATAGATGAATCCTAAATAATAAACAATTACCTATTTGTAATAATAGTTTTTCATTTTGGCAAAAAATGCTAAGATATTACCGTTATGACCGTGATTAATTACTGGCAACAAATTAGTAAACGCCTCATCATTAAAACTGCTCTATCGCACTTATTATTAGGTGTGATTGCTACTGGATTCGGTTTTTATGAAAAAGGTGTATTACCAATTCAATCATCTTCCACCCAGGTGGGGATTATTGCGATTACGGCAATTGTACAAGATCACCAAACACCGATAAGAAAAGAATCGCAAACTTTACCTTTGTCACAAAAAACGCATTACGATAAGCAAATTGTCTCGTTAAGTTATGACAAAGTGAACCCAAGCACCGTTATTCGATTATCACCATATAATGGAATAAGAGCCGGTCCCCAAGCTACCGTTTAACACATTTTTATCTAAATAAATAAATTAATTAATTTTTTGAATAAGGTTGATTCCTTATTACTCCCATTATAAAAAAGAATAAGAGAACAGTTATGTTATTAAAATTATTAACAAAAGTATTCGGTAGCCGTAATGAACGCGTTTTAAAAAATATGCGTAAACGTGTTGAAAATATTAATGCGCTTGAACCATCAATGGAAGCATTAAACGATGATCAACTTAAGGCAAAAACCAATGAATTTAAGCAAAAAATTGCTGATGGCACTAATTTAGATGACATATTAGAAGAAGCTTTCGCTGTAGTTCGTGAAGCCAGTAAACGGGTATTTGGTATGCGTCATTTTGATGTGCAACTAATTGGTGGTATGGTTTTAAATGAACGTTGTATAGCTGAAATGCGTACTGGTGAAGGTAAAACTTTAACTGCCACATTACCTGCTTATTTAAATGCCTTAACTGGCAAAGGCGTCCATGTTGTTACAGTCAATGATTATTTAGCGCAGCGTGATGCGGAAAACAATCGCCCGCTATTCGAATTTTTAGGATTAACGGTTGGTATTAACTTACCAAATATGCCACCACATTTAAAGCGTGAAGCTTACAATGCTGATATCACTTATGGCACCAACAACGAATATGGCTTTGACTATCTGCGTGACAATATGGTCTTTAGTAAAGAGTCTCGCGTTCAACGCCCTCTTCACTATGCCTTAGTCGATGAGGTCGATTCAATTTTAATTGATGAAGCAAGAACACCACTGATCATTTCAGGCCAAGCTGAAGACAGCTCAGATAGATATGTTAGTATTGATAAAATTATTCCATATTTAGTCAGTCAAGAAAAAGAAGATTCAGATCAGTTCCAAGGTGATGGTGACTTTTCAATTGATGAAAAATCACGCCAAGTTAACCTTACTGAACGAGGCCTAATTAAAGTTGAAGAGCTATTAATCAAACAAGGTATTATGAAAGGTGATGAATCACTATATGCGCCTAGTAATATTGTGTTGATGCACCATGTCAATGCCGCTCTTCGAGCCCATCATCTATTCCACCGTGATGTAGATTATATTGTTCGAGATAATGAAATCATCATCGTCGATGAACATACAGGTCGTACCATGGATGGACGTCGTTGGTCTGATGGTTTACATCAAGCAGTAGAAGCTAAAGAACATGTTAAAATTCAAAACGAAAATCAAACGTTAGCTTCTATCACTTTCCAAAATTATTTCCGTTTATATCAAAAATTAGCCGGTATGACAGGTACAGCTGATACTGAAGCTTTCGAATTTAACCAAATCTATGGTCTTGATACCATTGTTATTCCAACTAACCGACCAATGGTTAGAAAAGATTTACCTGATTTGGTCTATATGACAGAAAAAGAGAAAATTAATGCAATTGTAACTGATGTACAAGAATGCGTTAAACGCGGACAACCTGTTTTAGTAGGTACTGCTTCAATCGAAAAATCAGAACTTGTCTCTCATGCCTTTAAAAAAGCGGGTATCAAACATAACGTACTTAATGCCAAATTCCACGCGCAAGAAGCAGAAATTATTGCTAATGCAGGTAGTAAAGGTGCGGTAACGATTGCAACCAATATGGCTGGCCGTGGTACCGACATTATGCTTGGTGGTAATTGGCAAAGTGAAGTTGCAAAATTAGAAAATCCAACTGATGCCGATATCGAAAAAGCCAAACAAACATGGCAAGTTAGACATGAAGAAGTTATCCAACTTGGCGGTCTTTATATTTTAGGTACTGAACGTCATGAATCTCGTCGTATTGATAACCAATTACGTGGTCGTGCTGGTCGTCAAGGTGATCCGGGAGTATCGCGTTTTTACTTGTCATTAGAAGATCCATTAATGCGTATCTTTGCATCAGAGCGGGTTGGCAATATGATGCGTAAATTTGGCATGAAAGAAGGTGAAGCTATCGAGCATCCTTGGATCACTAAAGCTATCGCCAATGCTCAGAAAAAAGTTGAAAGCCGCAATTTTGATATTCGTAAACAATTACTGGAATATGACGATGTTGCTAATGATCAACGTAAAGCTATTTATAGCCAACGTAACGATTTATTAGATAACCTAGATATTAAAGATACGATTGATTCAATACGCGGCGATGTATTTACTGCTGTTATTGATCAATATATCCCACCACAATCTATTGAAGAAATGTGGGATATTCCTGGACTTGAAACCGCCTTAAAAAATGACTTTGATTTAGAGTTACCTATTGCTAACTGGCTAGATGAAGAACAAAATCTTCATGAGGAAACCTTACGTGAACGTATTTTACAATTTGCTCAAGATAAATATCTCGCAAAAGAAAATGCTGCCGGTTCTGAAGCCTTTAGACAATTTGAAAAGAGTGTTATGTTGCAAACACTTGATACATTATGGAAAGAACATTTAGCGGCAATGGATTATTTGCGTCAAGGTATTCATTTACGCGGCTATGCACAAAAAGATCCTAAACAAGAGTACAAACGCGAATCGTTCAATATGTTTGCTAACATGTTAGATACCCTAAAATATGACGTAATTGGTATATTAAGCCGAGTACAAATTCGGTCACAAGAAGAAGTTGATGAAGCCGAACGTCAACGCCAAGCTGAAATCGAAAGATTAATGGCAAAACAGCAAGCTAATCATGAATCACTTGGTGGCATGGATGGAGACAACAACGGGCAACCAGCAAATTCACAACAACCGATTGTTCGCGCTCAAGCAAAAGTTGGACGTAATGATCCTTGTCCTTGTGGATCAGGTAAAAAATATAAACATTGTCACGGTGCTGTTAATTAACTGAAAAATTTAGTATGATTAACTATCATTGATGTTTAATTAACCGATTAAGGTTATAACAAATAAATGGGAAAGCAGTAGCTTTCCCTAACTTTAATCACATATAGATAGGATCATGAGAAAACATACTGAAATAGCTGTAGGTATCATTCGTTCACAAGACTGCCAAATCTTTATCACCCAACGCGGTGAAGACTCTCATCTTGCTGGTTTTTGGGAATTTCCAGGAGGAAAAATCGAAGCTGGTGAAACACCTTATCAAACCTTAGAACGTGAAATAGCAGAGGAAATTGATATTCATATTCATCAATCTCAATTTTTAAAAACATTCGAACATAGTTATGATGATCGTGATATCACTATTCATGCTTATCTAGTAGAAGAGTGGGATGGCGTTCCTTTTGCTAAAGAAGGACAACCAAGCCGTTGGGTAGATCAGGAAGATCTCAATGCCGATGAATTTCCAGATGCTAATAGACCAATTATCGAAATGCTTAAAAACTTAGATAAACAAATTTAATTTATTTCATTATGCAAATTTTTGTATAACGTTTTTTAGCATAACTGCCACTCGAAATCCAAACGTCAATCACGTATTGACATGACTTTATTTATACGCTGTAAATCTGAATTTTACTATTGGAAACTAGCTAATTAGTTTCAATTGTAAATATTGTTAATTTTTATACTGGATAAAATGACCAAAAAAGTATATTGTGTACACGATTTTTCTTAATGTAGTTTTATGTTAGGAATTTTCTTTGTTTTATTATAATATTTTAATAAGGTTCTAAAAATAGATGAAAGAATATAAAGTAGTTATATATCAAGAAGGCGCTTTGTCTTCATTAATTTTTGGTGCAGCTAATTCAAATGCTGACAAATTTTCCGCTTTTTTAAATGAAACTGCCAAAGAAGGCTGGCGGGTAATTACAATGCAAAAAGATATGCGTCGCTTATTCTTATTCTGGCAACGTGAAGCTTATCTAATTGTGATGGAGCGAGATCGTTAGTTAATTGAAATAGAAAATATTATTTTCTAAAGCAAATCAGGAATCAATATATAAATTATTTTGATTCCTGAAAATTGCAAAAATAATTAATTTGCAGGACTATTGTGTAGGCGTTGTTCCGCCAAAGCCAGAAAGATAATTCCCACAATAATAGACAAAGCACCTAGTAGTCGAGATAAGGTAATTTGTTCGTTAAAAGCAATGACAGATACTAGCATAACTGTTACTACTTGTAGATGAGATGCGGCAAACGCAGGGCCAACTGGCGCTTTTTGCAATAACACCATCCAAGTAATAAATGCTCCAGCATAACCAATTATAACTAAATATGCCCAACCATGACTAAAAACTCTCAATAACCAAGCAATATCCATTTCGAACGGCAATGCTGAAAGTGCCGTAAGTTTAAAACTGGTTTGCCCAAACGTATCAAAAAAAAGGAGTAAAATAAAACCAATAATATAAAATTTTTTCATTAAGTTAATCCTACTAATACGACGCCAAGAGTAATAAAAAAAATACCAATTAATCGAAATGGTGTTAAATATTCTTTAAATAACACACGCCCAGCAATCATTACCGTAATAATATTGAAAGAACCTAATAGTATGCTTTTCGACAGAGAGACTTCACTTAAAAATGCCAACCAAAATACGAAACCAATTAGGTAAGCTCCAAAACCTAACCATAACCACATGTTACCAAATAATTTCTGCCAATAATTTAAACCCTGTTTATCATTAGAAGTAATCGCCGCATATTTAAAGGCAACTTGGCCAACTGTGTCGCAAGCGATATTAGTTAACCACAAAAAAAAGATTAAGGTTGACATGTGTGACAAATTCCATGAATTTCAAGCACACTATGAGTTATTGAAAATTGACTTTGACTAGCGAGTTGTTTAAGTTGCGATTCAATATCTTCAGAGTGTTTTTCAATAATCTGCTGACAATTATCACAAATAAATAGAATTGATATATGTTGCGGATCCTGAAAATGCGGACAAATAATATAACAATTGGTTGATTCCACTTTATGAATAAAGCCTTGCTCAAGTAAAAACTCAAGCGCTCGATAAATGGTTGGTGGTTTTGCTTGAGGCTCGGTGACCTTTAAAAGATCTAAAAGATCATATGCACTCATGGCTTTATTCGCTTTAAGCATGATATCTAGAACGGTTTTACGCTGAGTAGTCAGCTTAATACCACGTTTATTGCATAAAGTTTCAATTTTTTCAATTAGCATATTATGCATTGAGTTCAGTTTCCTTCACTTTATTTATGACTTTTTAATGCCGCTTTTTTTCGTCTTATCTCTTTGGGATCATTGATTAATGCTCGATATATTTCAATACGATCACCGTCTTTGACTGGTTCATTAAGTTCACAACGTTTACCATAAATGCCAACTAGATGCTCATCTAGTTTAATTTGGCATATTGATAAGATATTGGATTTTGTTATCGCTTGCAAGATATTAGTTTGCTCATCAACCACGCAATCAATGATTGTCGGTTGGTTAGGTAGTGCATATACCACTTGTATATTTATCATATTAATAGATCTGCCTTGCTCTTTGCGAAAATGCCTTAACCATGTTACTCATCACTTCTTTAAATATTGGCGTAAAAACAGCACTCATTACTTTATTGTTGAACTCAAAATCCAAACTAAAACTAATTTTACTTTTTTGCTCAGCAAGCTCAGTAAATTGCCATCGCCCTTTTAGATGTTTAAATGGGCCATCTATCAACGCCATATCAATTGAATTTGGTTCATTGATCTGATTTATCGTAGTAAAAGATTTTTTAAAGCCTAACTTTTCAACCTCAATAAATGCGGTTAAATAATTATCTTGTTTGCTAATAATCCCAGTTGCGATACAATCGGGAACAAATTCGGGGTATCTAGCTATATCGTTCACCAATGCAAACATTTGCTGAATCGAATAAGGCTCGATCACTTCATGAAAAACATGTGCCATAATAATCAAATTAAAAGTTAAAATTAGTGGCATATAGTATCATGTAACTCTATAATAACGCACATTATGACTAAGAAAAAATCACATAAGCCGGGTTCGGCTACCATTGCATTAAATAAACGTGCGCGTCATGAGTACTTTATTGAAGAGGAAATTGAAGCAGGTTTATCCCTACAAGGTTGGGAAGTTAAATCACTACGAGCGGGCAAAGCGAATATTAGTGATAGTTATGTATTACTAAAAAATGGTGAAGCATGGCTCTTTGGTGCAACCATAACACCATTGAATGTCGCCTCTACCCATGTCGTGTGTGAGCCTATGCGTACACGAAAATTGTTGTTAAAAGAGCGTGAGTTAAATTCGCTTTTAGGACAGATAAATCGACAAGGGTACACAGTTGTTGCACTCTCTTTATACTGGAAAAATGCGTGGGCCAAAGTAAAAATTGGCGTAGCAAAAGGTAAGAAAGAGTACGACAAACGCACTGACATCAAAGAACGTCAATGGCAAGTTGATAAGGCTCGTATAATGAAAAATGCCAATCGCTAATAAAAAATGCCACTTAACGATGGCGTATAATTTGTGGTTCAATAAAAAATGCATGATGTTTTAATTCGTTAAAATTTAACAAATCATCAATCACATCGACGCAAGTTAGCGCCATAGTTTCGATATCTTGAATAATAGCGTCAATTGGATAGTAAGAATAATTCAAATAGTTATTGTAATCATAAGAACATAAGTATAGCTGATTTGGATCAATTTTAGTTTTAACTAAATAACTTAATACTTCTTCCAATAAATTACCGGAAGGGGTGAAAATAGCTTTCGGCACTCGACCTAACCTTTCATGAACACCTTTGATTAATTCATAGCCTTTATTTGGGCAATAATCATCACTGACAATCCATTCTGGTTTTACCATTAAGCCTACACTTTCTAAACCTCGCTTAAACCCTTTTAGCCTAGCTCGTATTGAAGTTAACTGAATATCACAACCAATAAAATAAAATTCATCTAAATCCTTAGCATAAGGCTTAATTAAATCACCTACCGATTGTAACGACTCACTAGTAATAAAAGGCAGTATCGTATCTTTTAAATAACGGTCAAACAGCAGTACCGGCGTTTTTTGATTGATATCCACATAAAATTGGTCGCTATCTAATGACGTTACCACAATCATGGCATCAACCTTTCGCTCGACTAAATTTTGCGCCACCTTAATTTCGACCTCTTTATTATAGTGGCTACAAGTAATAAGTAATTGAATGTTTTTTTGCCGAAAAGCCGACTCAAGATGATGCAAAAACATCGAAAAAAATGAATTTGACATATCTGGTACAATGACACCAATCGTATTAGTGCTGTTAGCCTTAATCAGATATTGACGAATATGAGGTTGATCACTATATTTCTCGGCAATTGATAAAATCTTTTTCCGTGTTTGCGGAGAAATACGATATTTTTTATCTCGTTTATTAAATATATGACTGACGGTCGTTGCCGACACGCCAGCCAAACGAGCAATATCATTAATTTTCAGTTTATTACTCGCCATTGTTCAATCACCTTTATACACTAACGTGGAGTTCGTTGTTGTTTATTTGGGAACACCGGATTGTGATTAACCGATGGACTTTGATACCAATAAGCAACACTGGCAATATCATCACAACGTTCATATAATCTTATATCATCATTACCGATTTGTTGGAACGCCAGTTTGATATTTTTATGAAATGCCACTGGATCTGGAAGATGCCAACGATATAAACCATGCATTGGTAAGCCATCATCACCAAAACCATGTACCGGATTAGAGTCGCCAGTTTGGAAAAAGTCGCGGGTCGCATCACGATTTGTTTGGTAAGGATAGCCCATAAACATAGTTTGGAAACATTTTGCTTTTGGTCGACCTTGACTGTCGCGATTATGGAATGCCCATGCACCACCAAAGTAATCTTCCGAACCTGTTGAATGTTGTGTTGGATAATCACTATCATCATCAAGGTAGAATTTAAACTCCCCTTCACCCCACCAATAACGCTCTAAAGCAGTAAGTGCTAAATAAGTACCCACATAATAACCATAACCTTGAACATTATCTAAAATAACATAATCTTGAGCATAATTAGTTACTCGTTGACGACGCCATTGAGCATGGAAGTAAAGTGGATTTTCAAACGGTTTTGGCATTATCGCGTAGTTAATAGCAAAGAAGAAATGTTGTAAGTCAGCTTCATGTTCATTATGAATTTCAATTCTGGCTTTTTTATTAAATGGCATTCTAAAATAACTATTAAAGCCACCTGTTGGGTTAACGACTATTGGCATTGAATTAATATCACACCTTGCCCCAAAACCATTACAGAAAAAGTCACCGATAGGACTTTCCACTGAAGGAACAGTTTCATCATCCCAATAAATTCGAATGACTACATCACGCAATACAAAGCTGCCACGATGTGTTTTATCAGTTAAAGTAAACCACATATGACGAATTTCTGCTGGACCAGTGATTTCAGCAATAGTGACTTTTTCACCAGAAGGAATAGATATAAAGCCTTGCCCTTTCCTACATGGACCTAAAGCACTGCCTTTCATACACGATTTACCCTTTTCACCGGTCAAATTTTCAGGTGAAATCGTTCTGGTTTGTTCAAAGTGAAATTGTGTTACTGAATCAAAAATATTCATTTTGTATCCTTAATATGTTTTCTCAAATTTTATCAATTAAACTATAAATTTTGTTTACCTAATTTACTTCCGTTACCCTTTTCAGGGGTGTCTGATTTTTTATCACGGCTTAAGAAAGCCACAGCAAATAACATGAAGCCTAAAACAACTAAACCTAAATAATTAAATGTGGTAGCCGCACCTTCAGTATCATAGAAATCACCAACATAGGTAGAGAACAATATCACCCCTACTGAGCCTGCTACTTGATAACCGATTAAAAACACGGTGGCTGATAGACGAGAATTAAAATTATTATCAATATATTTAAACACTGAAACTAAAATAGTTGAGATCTCCAAACAGTGCATCAGTTTTATTACTGAGATAATGACAATGCTTTCGACATGTCCGGTTAAAAATATTCGAGTAGCAGATATAAATGCCGCAAAGATTAATGCATTTTTGGCACCAACTTTATTAACCACAAATGGTACACAAAACATAACTGCTGCTTCTAAAAATACTTGGAAAGAATTTAAAACACCATATAGACGATAACCATCATTTACATCAGTAAATTGCTGCGTAAAAAAGACTGGGAATAACTGTTGGTCATAAATGTTGTACAAACTATAAGTACCAAGTACATAAACCACAAATATCCAAAACTTTTTAAGACCAAATACTGAGACAATCTCGTTAAAACTTAGTTTATCTTTCTTTTGGAATACAGCTGCCGATGATTTACTTAAATCTGGTTTGAAATTCAGATTTAATACCATAAAACAGATACCGACTACTGAAGCAGCCCAAAAGTTAAGGTGTGGATTAATACTAATCAATATACCGGCGATAAAGGTACCAACAGCATAGGCGATACAGCCCCAAGTTCGGCATTGTCCAAATTCAAAATCAAACGCCCGGCTGATTTTTTCACAATAAGAATCGATTAGGCCCATACCGGCAACCCAACCAAAACCTAAGAAGAAACTACCAAAAATAACCCCAGCATAAAAATTATGTCGTAACAGCGGTTCATAAACATAAATCAGCGCAGGCGCTGCACAAGTTATGATAATGCTTTGAAACCAAATTAGATGTTTCTTTAAAACTAATTTATCTTGATACACACCATAAATAATCATGATAATTAACGAGATAAAATAGTTAAAAGAATAGATAATACCGGTCTGTTTTGCTGTTAAACCAATCTCTTTACTAAGCCATATTGCATAAAAAGAAAAAACAAAACTACCTGCCGCGTAATACATAATGCTATAAAACGAAGCAAACCAATAAGTTGGTTTTTTATAAAATGCACTTGTCATAATTTATCCTATAAAGAGTTAAGTACTGATTGGAGTATGAATAGCTAAAAATTTAGCTTTAACGGCTTTATTGGATAAATGTGATCAACTTCAAAATTATTTTATTTATCCTAAAAAAATCTAATTTGTTAACAGCGCAATGATTATAAAAAACAGATAAAAAACAGAAAAATATTATCCCAACCACAATCAAGGAAATAATTCCTTATCTAAAGCTAATTATTTTTTAATATCAAAATAATCATTATTAAAAAAATAACTTATTAAAAGTTACTCCTTTACTAGTTCAATTATTAATAATGATGATTAAACGAATATATTATTTAACCATTTGTAAAAAGAGGTTTTTTATGCCTAAACAGAATAGTCGTGTTCGATTTCATATAGCAATACTTATGCTATTTGCCATAATAATTAATTATTTAGATAGAACTGTAATGTCTGCTGCTGCACCTATTATTGCTACAGATTTAAATATTTCACCTGAAGCGATGGGATGGATAATGTCTGCATTTTTCTTAAGTTATGCATGTTGCCAAATACCTGCCGGCTTCCTTGCGGATAGATTTGGACAGCGAAAGACGTTAGCTGGTTCGGTAACTTGGTGGTCTTTAGCCACAGGTGCAACAGCATTAGCAACCACACCTATTGGTTTTATTTTTGCTCGAGTATTTATGGGCGTTGGAGAAGCAGCTGCATACCCTTGTAATGGTGGTATAACGGCCAAATGGTTCCCAGATAGAGAAAGAGGACGTGTCACTTCACTATTTGATAGTGGTTCAAGATTTGGTACCGCCTTTGCCATGCCTCTGGTTGTTTGGATCATTGCTTGTTGGGGATGGCATGCGGCATTCTTTATTTGCGGAGGATTAGGACTGATTTGGGTGGTTTGGTGGTTATGTGTCTATCAAGACCCTGAACAACATCCGAAGATTAGTGAAACAGAACTTAAATACATTCGGGATGGACAAGTAAAAAAAGAAGGAATCGACAAAATACAACCAATGAAATGGTATCAATTATTAAAATACCGTAATGTTGTTGCTATGTGTATTGGATTCTTCATGCTCAATTATGCTGTCTATTTTTTCATTACTTGGTTCCCTACTTACTTAATGAAAGAAAGAGGTTTAAGTCTAACAGAAATGGGCTTCCTAGCGATGCTACCTCCACTATGTGGGATAATTGGCCAATGGGTTGGTGGCTGGCTAACTGATTTTATTTATATAAAAACCAATAATATCAATGTTGCCCGAAAAGTGAATTTAGTTTGTGGCATGCTAGTTGCAACTTCAATCTCACTTGCTGGATTAGTCGACTCGATATCAGTTATGATGATGTTATTATGTATATCTTATATAGGTTTAGCTTTTGCTGGTTCAGCAATCTGGTGTTTACCTGGAGATATTGCACCAAGAAATATGACATCAGTTTTAGGCGGCATTCAAAATACCGTATCAAATTGTGGTGGTATTTTAGGACCAATTGTAACAGGCTACATTATCGGAGCAACAGGTTCATTTATGTATGCTTTAGTTGTTTCTGGCGGCGCTTGTGCAATAGGCGCATTGGTTTATTTATTAGTATTAAAAGATATTAAGCCGATTACCGTAAACGAATCGATTTAATAACATTAAGAAATTAACCATTATGTCTGAAAATTCTACCAAAACTTTTGTGTAGAATTTTCATAAACTCAAATTTTTATATTAAAAAATTATTGAGAAACGTAATATGGGCAGAAGTAAAACATTAAGACAAAATACAATTAATCAATTTATTGATTGCATCAATAACAAAATATTATCTTTTCCTCTTCCTTCTATATCAATTCTTGCTGATGCTTTTAATGTCAGTCGCACGACAATTAGAGCGGTATTAGATTATTTATGTCAAGCCGGAATTTTAGTCTTTGAAGAAGGAGAATATCGTCAACTAAGACAACCAACCTCAGAAGATAAAATTGCATGTGTATTTGAAAAAAGGAATATTCAAGATAAAAAATTTGAGCACTATTTTTACCATTTAATCAATAGTAAAAAAATCCTACCTGGAGATAATTTTAATGAAATCCAATTAGCTAAAGATACCAATGTTAGCCCATTTGTAGTCCGTGAATTTTTATTACGATTTTTACATTATGGACTAATTGATAATGTAAAAAAAGGCGAATGGAAATTAGAAACCTTCGCTAATGACTATGCTGAAAAATTATATGAATTTCGTTGTATATTAGAAGTTTTTGCCCTTAAAACCTTCATGGCTCAACCTGATGATCATATCAACTGGATTAAAGCTAAAGAGTTATTAGAACGACATAAACAACTTCAAACCAATATACAACATGAATACAGACTATTTTCAACGCTTGATCGCGATTTTCACGAACTGATTTTATCTTGTAATAACAACCCTTTTTTCATGCAATCTTTTGATTTAATATCCGTCATATTTCATTTTCATTATCAATGGGATAGTAGTGATTTAAAACAACGAAATAGTATTGCCGTATCTGAACATATTGCAGTGTTAACAGCAATTCTACAAAAAAATGAGCAAGCAGCTACAACAGCATTATGTCGACATCTCAATACTGCTAAAAAGTCAATGCAAGAATCAATTGGAAGAACATCAGCAATAAAAAACAGATAAAAAACAAAAAAGTTATATCTTCAACACGAAACCACTAAAAAAAAACATCGCATAATTTGTCATCTTTTATAGTTCTCTTTACCTACTAATCAATTAGATAAAGAGAACATTATATGAATAAACAATTAAATCGAACCAATTTCCCTGGACCGGTATACCCTGAAAAAATAATTCAATTTGGCGAAGGTAATTTTTTAAGAGCTTTTGTTGATTGGATTATAGATATTCTCAATGAGAAAACCGACTTCAATAGTGGTGTGACGATTGTAAGACCAATTGATACCCATCAACCATCTATCAATGAACAAGACGGTCTTTATACCACCATTATTCGAGGTATTAACGAACAAGGTGAAACGATAGCCACACCAAGAATTATTTATTCTGTAAACCAAGAAATATTGATTTATAAACAATACCAACAATTTTTAAAATCTGCTGAAAATCCCGATTTAGAGTTTATCTTCTCTAACACCACTGAAGCCGGTATATCCTTTAATAATAACGATAAACTAACTGACACACCACCATCATCATTCCCAGCTAAATTAACAGCTTTTTTACATCACCGTTTCCAATTTTTTAAAGGTGAAAAAAACAGAGGATTAATCATCATCCCATGTGAACTTATTGATTATAACGGAGATAAATTAAAAGAATTAATTCTTAAATATGCAAAATTATGGCAACTCAATGATGATTTCATCACTTGGATAAATGAACACAATACGTTTTGTTCAACGCTGGTCGATCGTATCGTCACCGGTTATCCAAAAGACGAAGCGCTACAAATTGCAAATGACCTTGGTTATCAAGATCGTTTTTTAGATACCGGTGAATATTTTCATTTGTTTGTTATCCAAGGTCCAAATTGGTTAAAACAAAAACTGAAATTAGATCAGGTCGATCTCAATATATTAGTCGTTGAAGATATCAAACCATATAAAGAAAGAAAAGTTGGTATTCTAAATGGTGCTCATACCGCCATGGTACCGGTTGCCTATCTCTCTGGTTTACGTACTGTTGGCGAAAGTATGAACGATCCACAAATTGCAACGTTCATCAAGAATTTACTTAATCAAGAAGTCATACCTACACTATCATTAGATAAAGAAGAGCTAGAAAAATTCGCTGACGAAGTTTTAAAACGATTTAAAAATCCATTTATTAAACATGAATTAATGTCTATTGCATTAAATTCATTAACAAAATTTAAAACTCGCTTATTGCCACAATTATTGACCTATAGTCAAAAATTCAAAAAACCACCAACTTACATTTCATTTTCCTTAGCGGCGCTTATCGCCTTTTATCAAGGCGAATATCAAGGTCAAGCTATTGAACTCACTGATGATGCTCATTTACTCGATAAATTTAAACAGTGGCAACCTCTCTATAAAAATGACTGCAAAACACTGGTCACTAATATTTTGGGATTAAGTGAACATTGGGACCGTAATTTAAATGAAATTGTTGGGTTAACAGAGTTAGTCACTGAGTATCTCGAAAAGATTTTATCAAGCGATATCAAACTTTATATTCCAAAAAATTAAATTATAGGAGCAAAAAATATGACTAAAATGAAATATATTGTAATTCCTGAACCCGGTAAGGTTGAAGTAAAGGAAATGGATAAACCGCTATTACAACCAGGAGAAGCAATTCTAAAAGTACTCTATGGCGGAATTTGTGGTTCCGATATGGGCACCTATAAAGGAACCTTCCTTTATGCTAGTTATCCTCGTATCCCCGGACATGAATTTTCAGCCGAAGTCGTTGAAGTTGCCGATAACGATTATGGCATAAAACCAGGTATGATTGTTACCGCAAATCCTTACTTCAATTGTGGTAAATGCTATTCATGCCGACGTGGATTTGTTAACTGTTGCACCAGTAATCAGACACTCGGCGCTCAACGTGATGGTATTTTCCGACAATATTATAGTATGCCAATTGAGCGTATTTATGATGGTAAAGGCTTAGATGCTTTAACATTATCAATGATCGAACCTTTCTGCATTAGTTATCACTCAGTTCAACGCACCGCGGTTAAACAAGGCGATAAAGTATTAGTTGTCGGTGCTGGGCCGATCGGTTTGTTTGCTGTCATGGCTGCAGTATTAAAAGGGGCTGAGGTATATGTTAGTGATGTAATGCAATCAAGACTAGACAAAGCGCTTTCACTAGGGGCAAAAGGCATTATTAGAACCGATAAGGAAGATTTTGCAGAATGTGTTAAATCAATCACTAATGGCGATGGCTTTGATGTCTGTATTGAGTGTGCAGGGTTACCACAAACATTCCAAAATTGTATCGATGCTGCCGCATATCGAGGTAGAGTTGGCTTAGTAGGCGTGAGTAAACAAAAACTAGACTTTGCCTTTACTCAAATTCAAACCAAAGAATTAGATATATTTGGCTCTCGTAACGCATTGAAAAAAGATTTTGTTGAATTAATTGATTTAGTCCGCTCAGGAAAATGTGACGTCAAAAAAATCATTACCGATGTTTACGAATTAGAAAATGCTGAAAATGCTTTTAAAGAAATGCGGGATGATCCAAGTAATCGATTAAAATCAGTGATAAAAATAAATTAAATACTCTTTTAATCATTTCCGTTACTACTTCATTAGTAAGTAACGGAAATGCGTATTTAAAGGAAGAATGAATGAAAAAAACAATTAAAATTAATAACAATGATAATGTTGTTATTGCATTAGAAGAATTGTATCCGGGCGATAAAGTAATCTACCAAGACGCGAAGCAGCAGAACGAAGTAACCATATTACAAAATATACCTTTTGGACATAAAGTAGCCATTAAACCAATAACAATTGGTGAAAACATTATCAAATATGGGTTTCCAATTGGCCATGCTACCCAAATTATTCAAGCGGGTGAACATGTTCACACATTTAATATAAAAACCAATCTTGCCGAACTTAATCAATATCAATATCAACCAGTTGATGAAATAATTTCAACTACCTTACCTGATAGAGAGGTTAAAATATATCGAAGAAAAAACCATGATATCGGAATTAGGAACGAATTATGGATTATTCCAACTGTTGGCTGTGTAAATGGTATTGCCAATCAAATACGCAAACAATTTTTGTCTGAAATTCAGCAAGATATTTTACTCAATCAATCATTCTTTGATGGTATTCACTTACTTTCTCATCCTTATGGTTGTTCCCAGTTAGGAGCCGACCATCAAGCAACTAAAAAAATATTACAAAACATGGTTAAGCATCCCAATGCTGGCGGGGTGTTAGTAATCGGATTAGGTTGCGAAAATAATCAACTAAATGCTTTTAAAGAGAGTCTGGGTGAATATGATAGTAGCCGAGTAAAATTCATGATTGCCCAAGAAGTTGAAGATGAAATCCAACAAGGGGTCAGTTACTTACATGAGCTATATCAAACTATGAAATCAGATAAACGCGAGACTGGTAAGTTAAGTGAACTCAAATTTGGACTTGAATGCGGTGGTTCCGATGGTTTATCCGGTATCACAGCTAATCCTTTATTAGGAAAATTCTCAGATTATGTTATTTCTCATGGTGGCACTAGCGTACTCACTGAAGTACCTGAAATGTTTGGTGCAGAAACGATATTAATGTCTCATTGTATTGACTCATCAGTCTTTGACAAAACGGTAAGCATGATTAATAATTTCAAACGATATTTTATGTCATATAACCAACCCATTTATGAAAACCCGTCCCCAGGTAATAAAGTTGGTGGCATTACAACGCTTGAGGATAAATCACTAGGTTGTACCCAAAAAGCTGGAATGAGTAAAGTTATGGATGTTTTAGAATATGGCGACATGCTTGAAAAATCAGGGCTTAATTTGTTATCCGCTCCCGGCAATGATGCAGTGGCAACCGGTGCTTTAGCCGCTTCAGGTTGTCATATGGTACTATTTTCAACCGGTCGCGGTACGCCTTATGGCGGAATAGTTCCTACCGTTAAAATATCGACAAATTCGGCTCTTGCACAAAGAAAAAAACATTGGATAGACTTTGATGCTGGTCAATTAGTCAATGAAATAAAAATGGAGCAATTACTTGATCAATTTATTAATTTAATTGTCGATATAACCAATGGCAAACAGACATGTAATGAAATTAATGAATTTCGTGATTTAACCATTTTCAAAAATGGCGTCACTGAATAGTACTCACAAATAAAAATAAAATAACCGCTGACTCTATGCCGCGGTTATTTTAGCCATCATACTTAAGCTTTCAAGCCAATTAATTTACCATCTTGCTTAACAAAAGATTGATTAACATGAACGTCTTCACTATTTTTAACAAATAGCGGTTCACTAACGATATTATCGATAATTACATTATTAAATAACACGCTCTGGGCGTTCTCAATAAAGAATCCTTTGCCCGCTTCAGGTTTGACATCTTTAAACATATCAACTTCGCCTGGTTGCGCATTTTGTTGCATTGAAACCCGGATATTATCAAAAGAGATATTCGAAATTGGTGATTCAGGAATACCATATAAAAAGCCAGCATAAGCACGTACATTTTTAGCAATAATGTTTGAAAAACTGATGTTATGGCAAGCGGGAGTGGCGTCATTTATTGGCATCGGCTCTTTATTCCAAACAATAGGATCATTCCCTTTCGGACCACAATAGTAGTAATAGTTCATCACAAAAGCAGATAGAACTTCGTCCATAACAATATTACTAAATGTGATATCAGAAATCGTGCCCCCTCGACCTCGGCGAGTTTTGAATCTTACTCCGCGATCAGTTTTTTGGAATACACAATTAGTAATTGTGACATTACGGATGCAACCACTCATCTCACTACCAAGAACCACCGCACCATGCCCATGAATCATATTACAATTAGTAATCAAAATGTTTTCACATGGGCTTTTTTCTGCCGTTTCTTCAGTGCCGGCTTTAATGGCAATACAATCATCGCCAACATCAATATAACAATTTGAAATTCTCACATTACGACAAGATTCAGGGTTAATACCATCGGTATTTGGCGAATCAGCCGGATTAAGAATCGAAATATTATCGACAACGACATTATTTGATTCCATCGGATGGACTGTCCAACTCGGTGATTGGGTTAGAAAGACTTTTTCAATAGTAACTCGTTCACAGAAATCAAAACCAATTAAATAAGGTCGTGGGTATTTAAGATTGCTTCGATCATGACGAAATATATGCCACCATTTTTGACCATTTCCGTCAATCTTACCATTGCCGGTGATAACCACATTTTTGATATTTTGGCCATATATACACGGCATATACACATCTTGCTTAACACCCTCCCAACGAGAATTAACCACCGGATAATCCTTAGCATCATCAGAAAAGAGTAAAGTTGCGCCTTGTTCAATAACCAATGTTAGGTTGCTACAAAGCTTAATTGCTCCAGTAAAATAGGTACCAACAGGAACAATTAGCGTTCCACCACCTAATTGTTCAATATGCCCAATTGCTTTGGCAAAAGCTTGAGTATTGATTGATTTGCCATCACCAATAGCGCCAAAATCTTTTACAGATATAGTCGTCATAAGTTTGTCCCTTCTATATTTACAAACATAAACCTTGTAATTTAGCTCTAATGTTTGCTGTTGTATTGTATAACCGCAGGATCAGCAGCCTGATCCTGATAT
This sequence comes from Gilliamella apicola, assembly GCF_003202655.1. Classification (GTDB taxonomy): domain Bacteria; phylum Pseudomonadota; class Gammaproteobacteria; order Enterobacterales; family Orbaceae; genus Gilliamella; species Gilliamella apicola_R. The sequence continues at coordinate 137,549 of NZ_QGLR01000014.1, forward strand.
ATATTTTCTTTATTTCGTTGTGCTCTCTTTTTGCTTAAAGCCAATGTTATTATTACCAAAACATTTGTCATAAGCGATCCCTGATAGTTCTTCAACCACTTTTCGGGTTTCAGGAGTAACATCTTCCATTTTGCCACCTTGGCGGATACGGGCAACTTCATTAATAATGATGGAGTGAGTAGCGTGATCAAGCTTCATTCGCCAAGCAAAAAAGGCGCCAATTAATGCCATACCAACTACCCCATACAAAATAATACCATTAATAGCATCAATCGCACTTTGTGGTTGAATATGTGATTTCGATTCAAATCCATAGGCACTTAATATCACACCTAGTACAAAAACAATTGAAGCTCGAACTAATTTACCGGCCATCGTCATTGCACCTGCATATACCCCTTCACGACGACGATTGGTTACCACTTCATCTACATCTGCAAGGAACACATATACACTCCAAGGAATATAGTAAACACCACCAGTCCCCAAGCCAAACCAAATAGTAATACCAACAACAATCCAAGTAATATGCGGTAGATTAAAGTAATAAATACCGACATACCCCATCATTGATGAAATAACAATCAATAGTGCAATAATAAATGGTTTTTTAAAGCCTTTTTTAGCACAGTACATCATAAAAAATGCAGTAGAAACCAACTGACAAATACTACTTAATGAATTCATTGAAGCCACAAATGAGCGCGGTTCACCTAAACTAAATACGATGAAATAGGTAAATACCGCGGTAAACAACCATTCAGCACCAAATCCAAATAGATACATGCCTAAATGTGTCCTAAATGTTTTGATACGGAAGGTTGATAATATGTCGATGAAAAGCTTTTTAATAGCTTCAAAAAAGCTATGAACAGATTCATCTTTTACTTCTTCTTTAGGTTTTTCCCAACTATTACAATAGAGTAGAATTAACGCTAACATCATGATAGTGGCATAAGTGATGCCGGTTAATAAAAATGGTGTTGCGGATTCTTTACTGTAGAAATAGAAAAATACCCCCGGTATTGCGGCACCTAAGAAATTAGCTACTTTACCAAACATCGCTTTTGAACCAGTCAAATAAGTACGTTCAGAGAAGTTAGCGGTCATTTCTACCGGTAAGGTATTAAATGGGATCATAATACTGGTATAAATAATCTCAAATAAAATATAGGTAACTAAGTAGTACCAAAATCCCATACCATCAATCCATAGCATTGGGTAAATAACCATCAACGGTATACCAATCAAAATAAAAAATCGCCGCCGACCAAAACGTTGCCCGATTTTAGTTTGATAAAAGTTGTCGGTAATAAAGCCCATCAATGGATTGAGTATGACATCCAAATAAGTAGCGATCGAAAAAATTAATGCTGCTTGCACCACACTTAAACCACAAAAAGTGGTATAAAAATAGAGTAACCAAGCCCCACTAATGGCTAATGCGCCACTACCAATTAAATTACCACTACCGTAGGAGAATCTTACTAACCATGTAATTTTATTCTCTTTTCTTTTGCCCATAAAAGATTCCTATAATTTTTATACAAAAAAAGATCCCTTGCATTAAGTCCCGAAGGACTTAATGACATAGATATTTATTTTTTTATTTTTACTTAGAGAGTTACACCACTTTTCAAAATGGCTAAGTTTCTGAAGTTGTTGATTTCGTTACGTGTTGGTTTGCCATTAGCAACCTGAACGATATACTCAATAAACTCTAACAACAAAGATTGCATTGATACACCCTGTATAAGTTTACCGGCATTGAAATCGATCCAATTGGTTTTCTTATCTGCCAATTGAGTATTGGTTGCAATTTTGACCGTTGGCACAATACCGCCATAAGGCGTTCCTCTGCCTGTGGTGAAGAGTACCATATGACAACCAGCCGCTGATAACGCGCCAGTAGCTACTGCATCGTTACCTGGTGCACTTAGTAAGTTCAGTCCATGTTTAGTTAACATTTCACCGTATTTGAGTACATCAATAACTTCACTACCGCCGGCTTTTTGGGTACAACCGAGAGATTTTTCCTCTAACGTTGTAATGCCACCAGCTTTATTACCAGGAGAAGGGTTTTCATAGATAGGTTGATTGTTTGCAATAAAATATTGTTTAAAATCATTAATCATATGTACTGTTTTGTCAAAAGTGGACTCATCAATACAATGTGACATTAAAATATTTTCAGCACCAAACATTTCTGGTACTTCAGTAAGCACACTTGTGCCACCATGAGCAATAACATAATCAGAAAACAGACCAAGCATTGGATTGGCGGTGATACCAGAAAAACCATCCGAACCACCACACTCTAAGCCAAATTTCAATTCGCTTAAACGCCCTACTTCACGTTTATCTTGTTGCATAATGGCATAAAGTTCTCTTAAATGAACCAACGCTGATTCGACTTCATCGTTCTCTTGCTGAGCGATTAAAAATCTAACTCGAGATTCGTCGTACTCTCCTAAATCAGCCTTAAATTCTGAAACCTGATTATTTTCACAACCAAGTCCAATCACCAAAACCGCGCCAGCATTAGGATGTTTAACTAAATTTTGTAAAATAGTTTTGGTATTTTGATGATCTTGTCCTAATTGTGAACATCCATAAGGATGTTCAAGTACCGTAATACCATCAATTGCTAATTGGTTATTTAACTCATCACGAAACTGTTTAACTATTTGTTCTGCAATCCCGTTAATACAAGTTACCGTTGGTATAATCCAGAGTTCATTACGAATACCAACTTCACCATTCTTACGTCGATAAATTTGCACTTCTTTATCAGCTATCTCGTGCAACAACTCATTTTTTGATAAAGTAGGTTGATATTGGTAATCATTAATATCACTTAAATTGGTTTTCAAATTATGCGAATGAATATGCTCACCCGCTTTAATTAAGCGGGTAGCATGGCCTATTGGTAAACCATATTTAATAATATTTTCATTTTGCTCAATATCGATAAGCGCAAACTTATGCCCTTGTTTAATCGGCTCTTGTAGGTCAATAACCTGCCCATCAACGACGATATTTTTTTCATGTGCTTCTAAATCAGATAATGCCACACCGACATTATCTTTATTATTGATTTTTATATATTTAACCATTAAATCACTCATGTTATTCGCTACCAACAACACATTTTTCAATTGCTTGACGCATCCCCTCTTCGGTTATGACAGTTAAATAGTGTGTTAAAGTTTGTGCTAATTGAGGAATACTTAATAGATCATGCTCCCAATGAGCTGTGTCACCTAATACTACTTTGATTAAATCCTCTAATGAACTTTTGCCTTCAGCAATGGCTGTCCAGCTATTATTAAAACGTTCTAACCAAATTGCATCATCTTGTAATGGATAGTTTTGCCCATTACGTACACCTCGATAAAATGCAATTAATGCCGCAAAAGAGAAGACCAAATGTTTAGGTAATGTCCCTTTCTCTTGCTGATAATTGATTAATTGAGGAAGAATACGGGTTTTAAACTTAGTCATACTGTTTAAGGCAATTGACATCAATTGATGTTCAATAAATGGATTTTTAAAACGACTAATAACAGACTGAGCAAAATCAACCAATTCTTGATGAGGTAAATCTAAAACAGGAATAATTTCCTCAAAAATAGTCTCTTTAATATAAGATAAGATCTGTGGATCATTCATTGATTCACCAACAGTATCAATACCCGATAAATAAGCAACAGGCACTAAAGCGGTATGGGCACCATTTAAAATGGCCACTTTACGCTCTTTATATGGTTTGATATCGTCAACAATTTTGATATTTATATCGCATTTATCTAGGCATAACTTGTCTGCCAACCATTGAGGTCCTTGAATAACAAACAGATAAAAATATTCCGCTGAATCAATAAAATTATCTTTATAGCCCAATTCAGCTTCAAGTTCAGCAATTTGCGCTTTCGGATAACCTGGTACGATTCTATCAACTAAAGTGGAACAGAATAAATTATCATTTTCAAGCCAGTGTATGAATTTGTCTGACAAGTTCCATTGGTTGGCATATTTCAGTACTAATTTTTTAAGTGCATCGCCGTTATAATCAATTAATTCACAAGGGATAATAATCAAACCACTTTCTTTACTACCCGCAAAGTGAACAAATCTTTCATATAAAAATGCGGTTAATTTAGCTGGATAGCTAGTTGCAGGTTTATCGGTTAATTGGTCACTTTCAACATAACTAATGCCCGCTTCGGTAGTATTTGAAAATATAAACTGAATATTCGGGTCTTTAGCTAACTCAAGATATTCATCATATTGAGTATACACATTGATTTCATTATTCACTGAACGAATCAATCTAAACTCTTTCACCGCTTGATTCTGTTCATTTAAACCACGAACCAGTGTGGTATACAAACCATCTTGAATACTTAATGATGGCGGAAAATCGGTATTTAACGGTCGAACCACCACAACACCCGCATCAAGATCAGTTTTCTCATTAAGAATATCTAACTGCCAATCTAAAAATGCCCGTAAAAAATTACCTTCGCCAAACTGAACAACACGAGTCGTATATTTTGCACCCGGAAAATCATTTCTGTTTAATGTTTTCATTACTCTAACTCTTCTTTAATTAATCTAATTACAACGACTTAATGCTCTTAGCTTAGTTCAATGCCAAAATAGTTTTTAGCATTATCAAAACTAATATTTTTAACCATTTGACCCAATAATTGGATATCACGTGGTGCTTCACCATCTTCAACCCAACGTCCAATCATGCGACATAAAATACGTCTGAAATATTCATGACGAGTATAAGATAAGAAGCTACGGCTATCTGTTAACATACCAACAAAACGACTTAATAAGCCAAGTTGGGCAAGCTGTGTCATTTGACGAATCATGCCGTCTTTTTGATCGTTAAACCACCAACCAGAACCAAATTGCATTTTTCCTTGAATACCAGCACCTTGGAAGTTACCAATCATAGTACCTAGAATTTCATTATCAGAAGGATTTAAACAATATAAAATCGTTTTAGGTAGCGCATCTTGTTTTGCTTGGGCATCTAATAATCGAGAAAGTGGCTGCGCAATTGGTGAATCATTAATAGAATCGAACCCTACATCTGGCCCCATTAAATTAAACATTCTTGAATTATTATTACGCAATGCGCCGATATGATATTGTTGAACCCATTGACGTTTGTGATATTCAACACCTAAGAAAATAAGTACTGCCGTTTTAAATTGAGCAACTTCTTTAGCGGTTAAAACCTCACCAGATAAACGTTTAGTTAAAATGGTATCTAACTCTTTTTCAGAGGCTTCTTCATAAACAACGGTATCTAATGCATGGTCAGAAATCTTACAACCATGAGCAGCAAAATGGTCCATACGTTTGGATAATGCCTGACAAAGCGCTTGGAAGTTAGAAATTTCCACATCGGCTACCGCAGAAAGTTTTTCCATATATTGGCCAAAAAATTCCGAATCGATATTAAATGCTTTATCTGGACGCCAACTTGGTAAAACTTTAACCTCAAATGAACTATCTTCGGCAATAGTTTTATGATGAGCTAAATCATCAATAGGATCATCGGTGGTACCGGCCATTTTAACATTCATTTTTTTCATAATGCTACGAGCTGAAAACTCTGGAGTGGCAAGCATCTCATTACAAGTATTCCAAATTTGCTCTGCTGTAGCTGGTGATAATAAAACATTATCAATTCCAAAAGGACGACGCAGTTCTAAATGTGTCCAATGATATAAAGGATTACCAATGGTGTGAGGAACTGTTTCCGCCCAAGCCTTGAATTTGTCTAAATCACTCACATCAGTACCAGTACAGAATTTTTCAGCAACACCATTGGTACGCATTGCACGCCATTTATAATGATCACCCTTTAACCAGATGTCATACAGATTTTTAAATTGATAATCTTTAGCAATCTGTTCTGGTGGTAAGTGACAGTGATAATCAAAAATCGGTTGATCAGCAGCAAAATCATGATAAAGCTGACGAGAAAATTCAGTATCTAGTAAAAAGTTTTCAGTTAAAAAACTCATTTTATTCTCCATAAATAGTAGTTAACTATTAAAGATTACAGGAGTATATACTCCTATAATCTAATTAATTTATTAATTATTTTTGATCTGCTGCGGGTTCTTTTAAGATTGTCCAAACCGCTAACGCAGCTAATAGATCTAAACAAGATAAAATCACAAATAGCGGACTAAATCCAACAGTATCTGCAAGTGCACCAACAATAAGGGCAAAAATAGTACTTGCTAACCATGCCGCCATACCAGTGAACCCATTTGCGGTTGCAACTTCATTACGGCCAAATACATCAGAAGATAAAGTAATTAATGCGCCGGATAATGCTTGATGAGCAAAACCACCAATACAGAATAAAAAGATTGCAACATATGGGCTTGAGAATAAACCTATCAGACCAGGGGCAATCATAAGAACGCCACCAACTGTCACTACCATTTTTCTTGAATTAATTAAGCTTACATTAAAATGTTTTTGGAAGAATGGTGACATATAACCACCTAGGACGCAGCCAACATCAGCAAAAAGCATCGGCATCCAAGCAAAAATAGCGATTTGTTTTAAATCAAAGCCATAAGCGGTGAACATAAATAATGGAATCCAAGCATTAAAAGTCCCCCAGGCAGGCTCGGCTAAAAATCTTGGTAAAGCGATACCCCAAAAACGTCGACTTGTTAAAATTTTACTCGTTGGTAATTTTTCAGTATTTGATGTCTGATGACTCGCTTCTTGACCAGATAAGATATATTTTCTCTCTTCTTCAGAAAGGCGTTTCTGTTTTGTTGGATGGCGATAAAGAATTAACCAAAAAATTCCCCAAATAAAACTTAATAAACCACATAGAATAAATGCCCATTGCCAACTATGGAACCATATTGCCCAAGCAACTAATGGCGGTGCAATCATTGCCCCCACTGACGAACCTAAATTAAACCAACCAACCGCAATCGATCTTTCTTTAGCAGGAAACCATTCACTGGTTGCTTTGAGTCCAGCCGGAATCATTGCCGCTTCGGTTGCCCCTACCGCACCTCGAGCAAAAGCCAGTCCGATCCAACTACCGGAAAATGCAGTACTTACACAAAATACTGACCATAGAATAGCAAACACTGCATACCCCATTCTTGTGCCTAACAAGTCTAGAACATATCCGGCAATTGGCTGCATAATGGTATAACAAGCTGAGTAAGCTGCTACCACATATGAATATTGTTGAGTTGTTAACCCCATCACTTCGTTTAAAACTGGGGCGGCTACCGCGATTGAATTGCGAGTAAGGTAACCAAGTATTGTCCCTACGGTGACTAATGCTATCATATACCATCGCAGGTTTTTTATCGTTTTGTACATCTTTAATTGCTCCTAAATATATATAGATATTTTGGCGTATAATAACATGCCTGACAACTAAAAAAGTTGACATACATCACAAAAATCTTCTATACCCATAATAATTAAAGGGATATTTTTTAGCCAAATAAAGTTAGCTGACAAAAAACTTTATTAAAAAAATGCAGGAATATTATTTAATTTGAAGCAATTAGATGTTATTTTAAAAGTCTGAAAAAAACTTAAAGGACTTATACAAAATTCATCATGACTGAACAACAGAACGAATATCAAAGACTTTACCAAGTTATCGCCACAGAACTTAAAAACCGAATTATTGACGGCATTTATCCGGTAGGAAGTAAACTACCATCTGAAAGATTGATTTGTGAAGAATTAAAAGTAAGCCGTTCAGTTGTCAGAGAAGCCATCATCATGCTAGAAGTTGAAGGCTATGTTGATGCAAGGAAAGGTTCTGGGATTCATGTTATCGCCAATAGTTTACAACCCAATGTCCTAACCGCTTCACAAGGGCTAAATTTCTCAACTACAGGACCATTTGAATTATTACAGGCCCGTCAACTTATTGAAAGTAATATTGCCGAATTTGCAGCAACACAAATCACTAAAGACGACATCGTCAAATTATTAGAAATTCAGCATAATGCTAAAAAAGAAGATCATTATCGGGATTCAGATTGGGATCTAAAATTCCATACGCAAATTGCCATGATCACCCGCAATACCGCTTTAATTACCATCGTTCAAGAAGCTTGGCAACAACGAACATTGAACCCTATGTGGAAAAAACTGCATGAACATGTACAACAACAAGACATTGAAAGTTGGTGGCAAGAACATGATAAAATATTAGAAGCGCTCATTAATCGCGATCCTAAAGCGGCCAAACTAGCTATGTGGCAACATTTAGAAAATACCAAAAAAATGTTATTTGATGCCGCAAGTGAAGATTTTGAGACCAAACGGGATCACTATCTATTTTCTGATAATCCGGTGATAAGTATTAATGAAAAATTAAGTTAAGTCATTTTATAACCTATTGATAATCATCACGTTATAATTAACGTCAGGATAATAGATAACATAATTTGCCATTAATACATGACAAAACTGTAGCTTAGGTTATAGCCAATTAGCCGATTATGACGTTTAAATATTCATCTATTTACTTTTAATGTGAGTAAACAGAAATGTGGCGTTTTTTAAACTAAAAAATTTAAATATCATCATAATTTTTTATATTAACTTATTGGAAAGATTTTTTAACATCATTGATCGCAACACAAATAATAATTTCGAAGATAAATATTTAAAACAACTTCATGATAATTTAACAAATATTAATGATAGTAGATAAGAAATAAAATGATGATAAAATACCCGCATTAAAATATAAAAAACATTCACTTCCGTGAGATAGTCGCGCTTATGAAGCACAATAATGAGTATAAGAATGATAAAGAAAAGAACCGGATTATTAGATATTGCTAAACAAGTTGGAGTAAGTAAAGCAACAGTAAGTCGTTATTTGAATACGCCTGATCTGGTATCACCCTCATTACAAAAACGCATTTCAACAGTTATAGAAACCCTTGGATATTTACCCAATAAAGTCCCCAATATGTTATCCCATGCAAAAAGCCACGCAATAGGTGTCATTTTGCCGTCAGTAACTAATCAAATCTTCACCGAAGTTTTACAAGGTATCGAAACAATTACTGACCAAAATAATTATCAAGTCATGATAGCCCATACTGGACGTCATAAAGATAAAGAAGAGATGAGACTACGTTCGCTACTGTCTTATAATATTGATGGTTTAATTCTCACGGAACGAAATCATTCCCCCGCATCTCTGAAAATGATCCAATTAGCCAACATCCCCGTGGTTGAAATAATGGACTGTATTAGCCCTTGTATTGATATGGCGGTTGGCTATGATAATTTTAAAGCCTCAAAAAATATGGTTGAACGTATGATAAAAACCAACAAAAAAAATATTGTCTATTTAAGTAGTCAATTAAATGAAAGAGGCACTTTACGTAAAGAGGGTTACGAAGCGGCAATGGCTGAACATAATTTAGAGACCTTTACTATCTTATCAAATGAAGTCACTTCTTATACACTTGGCGAACAATTACTCACTCAAGTATTGAATGAATACCCGCAAGTTGATGGCATATTTTGCAGCAATGATAGTCTTGCTTTAGGGGTACTTTTTGCCTGCCAGCGACGTAATATTGCTATTCCTCAACAAATCGCCATAGCCGGTTTTCATGGATATGATATCGGACAATCAGTAAATCCCAAACTATCATCGGTTTTAACACCGAAGTTCGAAATGGGAAAAATTGCCGCAGAAATATTACTCAAACGGTTAAATGGAAAACTCATATCCTCTAATGTAGTTGAACTTCCTGTCCAATATATTGAAGGAGAAAGTATAGCTAACTATCACGGTTAATCACTGATGATTATTAACTATTTTTAATTAGAAATATCTAGATAGATATAATAGGTATATTGCAAAAATTAACCAACATGACCCTATAACCATCATCAAAATAGGTTTGCATGAACCAATAGCGCTAAGTTTTACATAACGCCAAAAGCTGATTATTTGTGCATAGCAGAAAATAGATCACAATCAAAGTAATCATTAAAAATAGATTCAAGAAAACAGATCTTCTTAAAAAATTAGGCTAATAATTGCGTTAACTAGGCCTTAATATAAAAGTTATTTAAATTTGATCTATTTTTATACTTTTTTTAAAAATGTGATCTCGCCAACAGATTTTACCTTTCCAATTTAATATACTCAAAAAATATAAATAACTAATGAAACCGGTTTCTTTTGCAAAGAAACCGGTTTCATTGGAAATTTTAAGCAATTTCCAGCAGTTATTTTTTTAAAACCAAAATTAAATTGACTCGATATAGAGATGAATAGGAGCACTACCAATGGCAGTAGTTTTAACCACCGCTAGAGCATTTGCCACATGCGATGCGGCCAAAAAAGTTTTAGAAGATGCCGGACACGAAATCCGCATTGTTACTCCAGATAAACCATTAAAAGCTGAAGAATTAATACCTTTAGTAAAAGATATTGATGCGCTTATAGCTGGTTTAGATTTTATAACTTCTGACGTGATTAATGCCGCAGCAAATTTAAAAATCATTGCCCGGAACGGGGTCGGTTATGATCGTGTAGATTTAATCGCCGCAAAAAAAAATAACATAGTCGTTACCGTCACGCCAGGTACAAACAGTTTATCGGTTTGTGAACTTGCTTTTTCCTTTATTACCGGATTGGCGCGTAAAATCCATGTGATGGACACAAGTGTCTGTTCTGGCTCATGGAAAAGAGAAGATGGTGTTGAATTAAGTGGTAAAACTATTGCCATTTTCGGAACAGGCTCTATTGGTCGAAACCTTGCCATCCGCTGTTCGGCATTTGGTATGAAGGTTATTGCATATGATCTCTATCCGAATGTAGAACTTCAAGAAAAATATGGTGTGACATATTATGACTCTATGACACCGTTATTCGAATTAGCAGATTTCATCTCCCTACATCTTCCGGCAACCGAACAAACTCGAGGAATGATCAACCAAGAAAACATCAGCAAAATGAAAAAAGGTGTTTACATCATTAATACCGCGCGTGGAGATTTAATTAATAATGATGATCTCTATGATGCTTTAACCAGTGGTTATGTCGGCGGTGTTGGCCTAGACACCTTCACTGAAGAACCTTTCACCGATTCTCGATTTTTTAATCATAAAAATGTCATTTTAACACCACATACAGGGGCATTTACCCAAGATGCCATTGTAAAAACATTAGTTATGGCAGCGCAAGACGTTGTCAGAGTACTTAACGGCAATAAGCCATTACATTCAGTAAATCAGTAAAGATTAACCATGAAAAGTCAATATATTCAATATTGATGATTTTGGTATAAGACAAATAAAATTTTATTCATTATTAGAGGTTAATAACATGAAAAATTGGAAAAAATCAGCAGAAGCAATTTTATCTTTAGGGCCAGTAGTTCCGGTAATTGTAATTGAAAATGTTAATGATGCCGTGCCATTAGCAAAAGCGCTTATTGCAGGAGGGGTAAAAGTGTTAGAAGTGACTTTACGTACTGCATGCGGGCTTGAGGCAATTAAAAAGATTATTGCTGAAGTTCCTGAAGCTATAGTAGGCGCAGGAACGGTCACCTCGGTTGAACAACTTAAAGAAGTCACGAAAGCGGGGGTTGAGTTTATTATCACACCAGGATTAACACCGGCTATTCTAAAAGCAGCTGTTGAAGGTTCGGTACCGGTAATTCCGGGTATAGCAACAATTGGCGAATTGATGACAGCTAAAGAAGCAGGATTAACGGCATTTAAATTTTTCCCGGCAGAAATAAATGGCGGTATAGCCGCACTTAAAGCATTTGCAGGCCCAATTCCAGATGCAAAATTTTGCCCAACAGGTGGAATTAATCTAAACAACTACCGAGATTATCTATCACTTAAAAATGTAATTTGTGTTGGTGGTTCTTGGTTTGTGCCAACTGATTTTATTCGCGAAGGAAATTTCTTAGGAATAACTACATTGGCTAAAGAGGCGGTAGAAGGCGCCCAAAAATTGGCCGGCTAGCATAAATAACTAAATAAATAAATACATGAATAACTAAATGAATAAATTTTAGTTATCAAGTCATGTGATGTGTTTTTTATTAACTTATCACAATAAATATTTAAACAATGGAATAAATATATGCATGTAACTTTTCTTCAAGCATTACTAGTTGCTATTTGGATAGCACTAGTTATGTCAAGAGCCTTTCTTGGCGGTGCGACAACTACACTCAGATTTTCACCTATGATGACTGGTTTAGTAGTGGGTATAGTATTTAATGATGTTCATAATGCCATGATAGCCACAGCTGCTATACAATTAATTTATATGGGAGTTTTTTCACCGGGGGGGCAAATGCCATCCGAGCCTGCAATTGCAACGGCAATAGCCGTACCTGTGACACTGCTCGGTAACATGTCGCCGGAAACTGCTGTTGGCGTTGCGGTACCTGTCGGTCTATTGGGATCTTACTTATATCAATTAAGATTTTTCGTAAATACATTTGCTATGCAACGATTCACTGACAAATTTGCAGCCAAAGGCAGTAGTACCGGATTAACTTTCTCAATTATTGGTATTCCGATTATCATTGCTTTCATTATCTTTATACCATTTATGTTTACTGCTTTATATTATGGTGCCCCATTTATTGCAGATTTAATCAAAACAAATTCAAGTAGTTTTATATTCCATATCCTTAACGTTATTGGCGGAGGTTTAGCCGCTGTTGGTATAGCTGTAACTGTCTATGTTATCGGTAAACGTAGTTATATTATTTTCTTCCTATTAGCCTATTTTGTTGCTGTTATTGCCAAACCACTAAGTATAACTATGGTCACCTATGCGATTCTGGGTGCCATTATTGCTTTCATTTTTGTTCTAGCTAAATCTGAAACCTTTAATGCAATTAAAGATAATTTAGGTTCTGGTAGTCCAGGAGCAGGGTTTAATCAAGACGAAGATGATTATTAATAGTATCAGATTAATAAGCAAATTTTTAGAAGGTATATACTATGACAGAAATTCAACAAAAAAGTATCGATTTAAAACCTGAAGAGATCACCCAAAAAGATGTCGTGATTGCATGGTTAAGATTTTATTATGCTAACGAAATTCCACATGCGTTTGATCGCTATATTGCCGCTTCACTATTGTGGGCATTAATGCCAATTCTTAAAAAACTTTATAAAGATAAAAATGATTTAATTGCTGCTTATCAAAGACATTTATTATTTTTTAACACCCAGTTAGCTTGGGGTGGCGGTACTATCACCGGTATCATGGCTTCGCTTGAATCCGTCCGCGCTAACGATACTTATGAGGGAAAACCACTCAGTATTGATGATAATTTATTATATAACACTAAAGCTGGATTAATGGGCGCATTAGCCGGCATCGGTGACTCCATAGATTCAGGCACTATGCAATATATATTTATTGCAATCGCCCTACCATGGGCGCAAGAAGGCATGGCAATAGGTGCTTTATTCCCATTCATTGCATTTTCGCTGTATCAAATAATGATCGGTTATTACTTCAGTCAATTAGGTTTCAAACTTGGTAGAAACGCAGCAACTGAAGTGGTGGGTAACAGTATGCAAATGCTAATTGAGGGGCTATCTATTCTAGGATTATTTATGATGGGGATTTTGGCCGCAAACTATATTAAAGTCACCTCAAGCCTCTCTTTTGAACTCTCTGGCAAAAACTTCGTTATCCAAGAAACACTAGATAAGATCCTCCCGGGAATTTTACCGTTAGTTGTTGTTAGTGGGTTATATCTCTATTTTGCGAAAAAAGGACTGAAAGTTACCAATGCTTTAATTGGCCTCACGGTAATTTTAGGTGTGCTAGCCGCAATAGGGATTTTGTAATTTAACTTATTATATAAAGGAAGAAACTTAATTATGGGTAAAGTTGTTTTAGCTCGTGTAGATAGTCGGTTAATTCATGGACAAGTTGCCACCAATGTTTCAAAGTCAGTTGGTGCAAATGCTCTCTTTGTTGTTGATGATGTATCTGCACATGATGAATTTACTAAAAATATTATTTTGGGTGCAGCATCACGTACCGGTTACAAAATCCGCGTATTAAAAGAAGATGGTGCAATAAGATATTGGCAGGATAGGCAATACGACGATTTTAATGTCATGCTAATTACTAAAAGTATTGAAGTTATGCATAAAATTATTAAAGGTGGTGTGCCGGTGGAAAATCTCAATCTTGGCGGAATTCCACAATCGCCGGGAACAACACCTGTGATTAGTCAAGTTGCCATAACCCAAGCGCAATTAGATCTATTAGTGGATTTACAAACTTGTTACCCTAACATGAATATTTTTTTCCAAGCAACGCCTTCACTAAAAAAAGTAACTTTAGCTGAAGCCGTTAAACTATTTTCCTAAGTAAGAGGAAGTTAACATGATTGGAATCTTATTAATAAGTCATGGAAAAATGGCTGAGGGAATAAAAGATAGTGTTGAGATGATTGTTGGTCAAGCTGAGCAGTTTGAAACATTAGCATTAATTCCCGGGCAAGACATTGAAGAATTGAAAACTAATATCCGAAAAAAAACTGAGCAGTTAAATTCTGGTAATGGTGTGATTATTTTAGTCGATTTGTATGGTGCCTCACCACACAATGCTTCAATGGCATGCATTCCAGAATGGGAAAAACAAGGTATGAATATACGGGTGATCTCGGGTATGAATTTACCGATGACGATAACCGCTGTTTGTAATCGTGATTTCTCAACAATATCAGATCTCACCTTAGCGATTATTGAAGCTGGTCAACAAGATATTAGAGATGTCATTGCAGAACTTCAAGCGTCAAAAAAAGTTATAAGTAATGATGATTATTAATAAATGAAATAAATTAGGGAATTACTAATAATGACTGATAGTGATAAAACGGCTATCAGTCATTCATATAGTTTTCTAATTTTTCTAATTGAGTGATATAAGTGCCTATGAACAGTTTAAAAGATTTAATATTTCGCTACTGCGTTTTATTTGGCAAACGGTTTTCATATAGAGAAAAAATAGCTTTTTTAAGAGTTATCTCTAAAGAGTTAATCCAGCTAGGTTATTATGTTGATGCAAAAATAGCTAAATTACAATTAGCTAAAAAAAAGTATGAAAATTACTATAATGCTTATATTGGCGATTTAGATAGCGCAGATGTGATTGTTTGTACCTATTATGATACTGGCGTCAATTACTTTAATTTGATTAAAATTTTTGCTTTTGAACAACGTTTCAATAAGCGACGCTACTTTGGGGGACTAATCCCAGTATTCATGCTATTGGCTATCGCAATAAGCCTGAACCTATTTATCTTTCTTCCCAATATTAAAGCATCAGGAATTTATAGTATATCTGGTGCTCTAGCGGCCATCGTTACTCTATCTGCTTTCTATATTATTTTAAAATTTAAAAATGGTATTTCCAATAAAAAGAATTTTGTCTGTAATACTTCAAGTATTTTGGTTATGTTAAACACAATAAATAAAATGAATAAATACCAAAAAAAGAGAGTTGCCTTTGTGTTATATGACGGCGGATGTTCAAATCAATATGGTCTTAAAATGATTGAACATTATTCCGATAAGCTAAAAAAGAAGAAGTTTATTTTTCTCGATAGTTTAGGCAATAGTGAATCGTTATTATTTTTTAAACCAAAATCCTTTGAGTTTGCTGCCGAACATATTAATTTTTTAGACGGTAAACTTGAAACAACACTAAAAAAATACTTAATGATTACAGCCGGAGCCCTAAATGAATACAATCAAGTTCAGATAAATAATGCGCATTCACGAGGTGACAATATCTTAGCGGATAGCATTATTGAAAAGCATTCGAAATCGCTACATTCATTATTAACACTATTAATAACCCCTGAAAAAAGCAAAAACCTAACCGATAAAGTTATCTTGGATAAGTAGTTATGTTGGAGATGCAATTATGTTGGAAATATAGTTATGTTGGAGATGTCGCTAACTTAAGACATCTCCACAATCTTTGTTAACTAATCATCGCTGATCGTCAATAGTCACCCCTGCTGGTGGAGTGAATTTAAATTTATCAAGCGGAACTTTACCTAAAGTTTGTTTAGATAAATCATAAAAACTACGCTGACCGTCCTCTTCAATAATCGTAAAATTGGAAATCATCCCTGTAGGTAAAACCGATATAACATAATCTTGATTAGAACCATCAGTTGGTTTAAGCGTAAAAGAGTCCTGTTTTCGTGTTACAGTATAAGTGTTCCAGATAGGATTATGACTATCAGTAATGAGTAACATTAAACGATTATCTACCATTTTTTTCAAACTCATTACACTCACTTGCTCAACCGCTGGAGTATATACCCACATATTTTTCCCATCAGAAATAATCGATGTTTCATCTGGCTCAGTCATGCTCCAATTAAAGTAATAAGGTCTTGTCACCCATAAATCACCTTTACCTTGCTGAACCGGTTGTTTATCTGCCGTTTTGACATCTTGAGAAAAACGGGCATAAAATCCATCAATTTTTGCTAATCGTTCTTGTAACACTTCTTTATCTCCAGCCCATGCTGAAGCAGTTGTTAGTAATCCGATTAAGATTAAAAACTTCTTCATTACCAATCCTTATTCGTTTTGTTTAGTGTAGTATTTTAATAACTCATTTAGGTCAAAATATTACCGTTTTTCTATTAGCGGGGGAAGATATTTTCTTTTCTTTTTCACTTATCAGTTAAGCAGTATATAATAGCCATATTTTGTAAATTTGGATAACGATGCACCATGCCTAGTCTCTCTTTTGAATTTAGCTCAGATGAATTTCAACCTTTAGCAGCAAGGATGCGTCCACGTAATTTATCCGAATACATTGGTCAAAGCCAACTGTTAGGTAAAGACAAACCTTTACCTAAAGCTATTGCAGCTGGTCATTTACATTCAATGATCCTTTGGGGCCCGCCTGGTACTGGTAAAACCACTTTAGCTGAAATCATTGCACACCATGCTAATGCTAAAGTTGAACGTATATCAGCAGTAACGTCCGGTATAAAAGATATCCGCGAAGCAATTGAACGTGCCAAAATTAATCAACAATCAGGAGTAAGAACCATCTTATTTGTTGATGAGGTTCATCGTTTCAATAAAAGTCAACAAGATGCTTTTTTGCCCTATGTGGAAAATGGTACGGTAACCTTTATTGGTGCCACCACTGAAAACCCCTCTTTTGAGTTGAATTCAGCACTTTTATCGCGGGCTAGAGTCTATTTGCTCAAATCATTAACTAACGAAGATATCGAGCAAATTTTACAACAAGCGATGGATGATCCTGAGCGTGGTTATGGCAAGCGAAACATTACCTTGCTTGATGAAACCAAAAAACAGATTGCCGAATTTGTTGGTGGTGATGCGAGACGAGCCCTCAACACGCTTGAATTGTTGGTTGATATGTCAGATGGCAAAACACTCACTTCAGAATTACTTAAAGAAGTCATTGGTGAACGTAGTGCAAGATTTGATAATCAAGGCGATCGTTATTACGACCTCATCTCTGCGGTGCATAAATCAATTAGAGGATCGGCTCCTGATGCCGCACTTTATTGGTATGCAAGAATCATTTCTGCAGGAGGAGATCCGCTATACGTTGCACGCCGATTATTAGCTATTGCATCAGAAGATGTCGGTAATGCCGATCCAAGAGCAATGCAAGTCGCCTTAGCTGCTTGGGACTGTTTTACGCGAGTAGGCCCTGCAGAAGGCGAACGAGCTATCGCCCAAGCAATTGTCTACCTTGCTTGCGCACCAAAAAGCAATGCGGTTTATCTTGCATTTAACCAAGCGATGAAAGATGCGACATCAAAACCCGATTATGACGTCCCTGAACATCTACGCAATGCGCCAACCAGTTTAATGAAAGATTTAGGTTATGGCGCTCAGTATCGTTATGCCCACGATGAGCCTAATGCCTACGCAGCCGGTGAAAACTACTTTCCCCCTGAAATGGCTGATAGCAAATATTATCATCCAACACAACGTGGTGCTGAAAAAAATTACGCTGAAAAACTTGCTTGGTTAGAAGCGCAAAATAAAGCCAGCCTGCTCCAACGCTATAAATCTTAAATAATTTAGTCGGTTTTTTAAATTTAACTAAAGTATGGCAATAATGATAACTATCATTCTCGCTAACTTATGTACTTAACTATTAATGTAATAGGCATAATATAACATTTCAGATATAATTTGATATTAATCAAAATATTAACATGGTTAATTAACAGGATGTTATTATCTTAATTTATTAGTAATCATTGTAGTTACTCTATTCACTAATATCATTTAATTAAGTTATAATGATTAACATTATGAAGTAGGCTGGATGCTTACCGCATAATAAATAATTAGGATAATTAAAGATAAGAATAAAAAGCAATAGGATATTGAGAATACAAAGTGAATGGATTTCCGAGAAGTAGATTTTTTATAAGTTGGTTTTATTTAATATTATTCATCTGTAGTCAACAGGCTTTTGCTAGTCTATCACAAACAACGGCTAGAGTAATTGAAGGAACACCACCCCATTTATCATCAACCTTAGAAGCGAATATTGATGATTTGGACTTATTTGGTTTAAAAATTGATAACCATAATTATTATGGTGATGAAGTCAATCAATCACCAATTACTAGCAATTACCCTTTTAAAAATAAAATTCAATTAGCGCCGATAAAACAACCAAATGATCAAGAATATTTTGATGCAGATGGTGATGAATTATTATCTCTTACTGAAAGTCCATATCTTATTGACATGACTTGGTATTATACCGATGTCAATGGCAACCAAGTAGAGTTTACTCCAAGTGATACCGATACCTTTTGTAATTTAGCTAAACAAGATATTCACGCACCATTCAAAATAAAATTATCCACTGATTTTTTAACCCTATTTTCCAAATATGGCACCCCAGACTATTATCAATATCCTAATGCTGATATAACAACGAAACCTTCAAAAACTTATACCATCATGCATGATGTTGGAATTTGTTATGCTAAACCAGAAATAAATCCACCAGAATCTGGGATAAATGCCGAAGGACAATGGGATGCTACTTATGGTTTTCTACCGCAATCAAGAACTGACGCTAGCAAAAACTTTCCTTCAACCGGTTTTTATGGTGCTCGATTTCAGTTAATTTTGAGTAATCCAGAAATGGCTAAAGATTATGAATGGTCGATTAAACAAGGCGGTGAGTTAGTACAAGTTAACAAAGATCCAACTACGCAAGTTATTACAGTATCATTTGATACACCAGATGCTAGAGACCCAGCAAAAGCTTGGCAATACATTATGGGTTCAACAGATGGTCATACGGTTATTGTAGAAGGAAAAAATCCTCAAAAAAATACCACTATTAAATATTCATTTACCCTCGTAAAATGGTTTGTCGGTTGGGACGAAAGTAATATTGGCAAACCGCAAGCTTCTATCGGGAGTGCTCAAGATGTTGTTGATGGTTGTAACTCATTAGCTGGAGGTGGTAAATATCGAATTAGTTATAGTCAAGAAGTGGTTAATTCAAACTTAATGTCCAATAAAACGTATTACACTAGAGAAATAGGCACACTATTTAGTGAATGGGGGGATCCTAGCCAAAATTCATATCCAAATTCATGGGCGCCAGCTGAAAACCAGAACAATAAAACAAGACGTATTTGGTTATATGATCCTGATAAAGATGATTTTTGCGACTTGCATACTTACAATGCAAAGTATCACTGTGTAAATGAAACTGGTGCAAAAAATGGATTATGCACTTCAATACGTTGATTGTAAATAACCACTGTGGAAGACAGCGAGTGATTAACCATATCTGAAAATCTACTCGATTCTTTTGAAAAGATGAAAAAAATAGAACAAAAATATTTTGATTTATTTTACGCTAATACTTCGACGAATAGATGGATCGAGTTATTTATTTTTTATATTAAAAATCAATTAGATAATAAATTTTCAATGTAAAATAACAAGCCAACTTTTATAAGTTGGCTTTGTTCTTTTTAAGCGTTCAACTTATTTAAGAGTTCTACAACAAAATTTTACTGTCGGCTTAAAAACAAATGTTATTTTCGCTGATTTAACTTATATAAAAGTGATGCCAAAATGGAATTATCTGGACTGATTACTCGAACTCTCAGCACGAAAGATAATCGAATTCAGTGTTGGGCAACACAAAACAGCCAAGCTTGTTATGCAAACATTAAGGCAAATTAAAGCACCATTATCCTCAATCGCACTATTTCATTCAGACCGAGCAAAAGTGTTTGATAATCAATTATTCGATAGCTGTTTTAGGTATTGTGGATCACTTGCTCATTGTTCCATAAAATATGTCCTTACGATATTGCTGAAACAAAATTTAAGACAATTAAAACTGAGTTTGTTAAAAATGAGGTATTCACCGATACCAATAAACTATGCTAATAAACTATGTTAATAAACTACGCCAATGAACTAAAACAAGGTTTTTCTGCTTATACATATTATTGGTACAACAACAATCGGCTGTATTCATCATTAGGTTATTTGACGTCGATGAAATTGAAAAAAAGGTTATCACTTAATTTTGTTGGATGAAAAAGGGTAGACATTCAAAAATATTCGTGGCCTCCTGTTTTAGAAGGCGATCCCCATAAAAAATAAGGCAACTTTATGAAAAATTTAATTTTAGTTTTAATTTTATTGATTTTCCCTAAATTACTATTAGCGCAAGAGTTATTTATTGACTCTGCAAATAAAGAATATTTATATTTAGGAGGCAAACAAGATAATAAACAGAGTTTTATGGATTTAAAAACAGGAGCGATAGATTGGATAGATAATGCCAAATTAGAACAAATGCAACAGATAGGTATGCTATCACCAACAGAGTTTTGGAATAAACTTACCAATAATTCAATCGTGTTTTATGCCAGTGGCTATGAACCACATTGGTTTGCCAAAATAACTAAAAATAGATTACAGTTTACTAATTCGAAAAAAGAGAAGATAGCAATAAAAATCGATATAAAAAACTCTAATGTAACATATGATTTTGTCGCTTTTTTTCACTCAAAAAATGGGGTGTTTGGATTAATCCGAGATCTTGATAAATCGTCTAAATGTGAACTCGAAATTGCTGAACCTGATTCAATATATGAAATTTTTATAAACTATAAAGGTGAAATTTTTGAAGGCTGTGCTTATTTAGATAAATTATAAGCAATATGCTAAATATCATCTGGATAGGCTACACTAATTCGTACAACTGTTAAAAATATTTCTATAACACTGTCCAGTTTTACTGCCAGTGATTTAATTGAAGGTATGGTAAGCTTGTCGATTAAAAATCATGAGGTTATGTTATTTAAATAATTTGACACCGATGGCATTTAATAAACAGTTACCCCTTAATTTTGTTGTATTAAAAAGTGTAGACATTGCAAATAAAAAAATTGGTCAATCTTACGAGACAAATAGGTCAAGGATGAAAATAGAATATAAAATTGTTTGTTAGAAAAACTAAATAAAGCAAAAATTTTTAATTCTGTTTCTTTCTAATAAGGAGTTGTTATGAAATATAAAATAGTACTGTTTATGTTATTGAGTTTAATTTTTACCATACCAAATGCTTATTCAGACGAAGATTCAGATGAAGATTTAGATAGCATTCCAGAAGAGTATCAATTTCCTAAATATAATAATATAGCCCATCCACCAATTAATGTTGAATATAAAGGTCATAAAGGAACAGCGATGTTTCTTAGTAATACTTTTGAAGATGGAAGGCGTAATTTAGAGGTCTATTTTTTAACCAATAATAATAAAGAATTGAATAAAGCATACGAACTCTATACATATCAATATGGTGGTGATGAACTAGTAAGCGCTTTTGAATATGCTGATAAAAAAACAGGTGACAAATACATTTATATTCTACTTAAACATACTTTAGAACCAAATGTTTCATACAGTTATCGCTTTACTGAATTACCTTTATTTATAGAAGATGATGGAATATTGAGGGCGTTGTTTTTTATAGGGGATGATAACGGTTTTTCAAAATTCACTTGTATCGATGATTTTGAAACCGATAGACGCTGTGAATATTCAACAAAAGAAGGATTGATAAAATATCTTGATAGAGAGAAAAAATGGTAAAAGTATTAACGTAATAATAACTAATTAACAGATAATAAATAACGCCAATATTTCAAATTTAGGCTTGAATACTACAATTAATCGATAGTGTGATTTACAGCGATATGATAGCAAATACCATAACAACAATGCGAACCAAGATAAAAATAGCTTGTGTAGATAAATCAATACTCATTAAATTTGCCATTTATATTCGAACTCTATTTATTCATAGGTAAAACTTATCATCGACAATTATTACTTTCTACTGCTACTACCTACTGTTACCGTTTTTTATAAAATACACGCCATTTACTAATCTATAGGCGTAATCATTGATTTTCGTTAATAAATTTAAAATCGCTGTTTATTAAACACACTATATATAGTAATAAAATGATTAATAGGCACTATATATTGTATATTTTGATAAATATCAATTATTATAAGCGCTATTAAAAATAGATGAACGGATGAAAAATGAACAAATCAATATTGGTAACCAAACGTAATGGCGAAAAAGAACCCATCAACCTTGATAAAATCCATAAAGTGATTACTTGGGCTGCGGAAGGGTTAGATAACGTATCGGTTTCTCAAGTTGAATTACGCTCACATATTCAATTTTATGATGGTATTCGTACTTCCGACATTCATGAAACCATTATTCGTGCAGCAGCGGATCTCATTTCTCAAGATACACCTGATTATCAATATTTAGCTGCTCGCTTAGCTATCTTCCATTTACGTAAAAAAGCTTATAATCAATTTACCCCACCACCGCTTTATGAACATGTAAAAAAACTGGTTGCTAGCGAACGTTATGACCAACATCTTCTTGAAGATTATAGCCAAGAAGAGTTTCAACAGATGGATAACATGATCGATCATTGGCGAGATATGGACTTCTCTTACGCTGCGGTAAAACAACTTGAAGGTAAATATCTAGTTCAAAATCGCGTAACCGGTGAAATTTATGAAAGCGCTCAATTTCTCTATATTTTAGTTGCGGCATGTCTATTTGCGAATTACCCTAAAGATACTCGACTAGCTTACATTAAACGCTTCTATGATGCTGTTTCGACATTTAAAATCTCTTTACCTACGCCAATAATGGCGGGGGTGCGCACACCTACTCGGCAGTTTAGCTCTTGTGTTTTAATTGAATGTGATGATAGTTTAGATTCTATCAATGCTACTGCCAGTGCTATCGTCAAATATGTATCACAACGCGCGGGTATTGGTATCAATGCCGGTCGAATTCGCGCTTTAGGTAGCTCAATTCGTGGTGGCGAAGCATTCCATACCGGTTGTATTCCTTTTTACAAATATTTCCAAACCGCAGTTAAATCTTGTTCACAAGGTGGTGTACGTGGTGGCGCGGCAACGGTATTTTATCCACTCTGGCATTTAGAAGTAGAAAGTTTACTAGTATTACGTAACAACCGTGGAGTTGAAGAAAATCGCGTTCGACATATGGATTACGGTGTACAAATCAATAAATTAATGTACCAACGCCTGATCAAAAACGAAAACATCACACTATTTAGCCCTTCTGATGTACCGGGACTTTATGATGCCTTTTTCGCTGACCAAGACAAATTTGATGCACTTTATCATCAATATGAACAGGATGTGAATATTCGTAAACGTGTGGTTAAAGCGGTAGAACTTTTCGCACTATTAATGCAAGAACGCGCATCAACTGGGCGAATTTATATACAAAACGTCGATCACTGTAACACTCATAGCCCGTTTAATCCACAAGTTGCGCCGGTACATCAATCCAACTTATGTATGGAAATTGCGTTACCAACCAAACCACTGAATAATATTAATGATGAAAAAGGCGAAATCGCGCTTTGTACCCTATCCGCCTTCAATTTAGGTAAAATTGAATCGCTTGATGATTTTGAAGAGCTAGCTGATTTAACAGTTCGCGCTCTTGATGCATTACTTGATTATCAAGATTATCCTGTACCAGCGGCTAAAAACTCCTCGCTTAATCGTCGCACCCTTGGCATTGGGGTGATTAACTATGCCTATTATTTAGCTAAACATGGTGTTAAATATTCTGACGGCAGCGCTAACAACCTTACTCATCGTACTTTTGAAGCAATGCAATATTATCTATTAAAAGCTTCCAATAACTTAGCTAAAGAGAAAGGTGCCTGTCCACTATTTAATGAAACCACTTACTCACAAGGTATCTTACCTATCGATACCTATAAGCGAGATCTGGATAGTATCACCAAAGAACCACTCCATTACGATTGGCAATCGCTGCGTGAATCAATTAAAACCTATGGTTTACGTAATTCAACTTTATCGGCGTTAATGCCATCGGAAACTTCATCACAAATCTCTAATGCCACCAATGGTATTGAACCACCTCGCGGTTATATCAGTATCAAAGCATCGAAAGATGGCATCTTGAAACAAGTGGTACCTGAATATAACAAGTTAAAAGATCTCTATGAGTTACTCTGGCAAATACCAAATAACACCGGTTATCTGCATTTAGTTGGCATTATGCAGAAGTTCATTGATCAATCAATTTCGGCGAATACCAATTATGATCCGACCAAATTCCCGAATGACAAAGTACCAATGAAACAACTATTAGCTGACTTACTAACAGCCTATAAATATGGTGTAAAAACCCTTTATTACCATAACACCCGCGATGGTGCTGAAGATATTCAAGGGGATATTCAACCCGCATCAAGTGATGATGGTTGTGAAGGCGGAGCATGCAAAATTTAATTGCCCGGCTTAGCACTAAACTAAATGTAGTGGATAACCAATTAGTTATCCCTACTATAGCTACTTTTTCTGAATATTTCATGAAAAGCCACCAAATTTAGGAGTTCAATTATGAGTATGAATTACAGCACCTTCTCACACGTCCACAATGACCAACTGAAAGAACCGATGTTCCTTGGACAACCGGTTAATGTTGCTCGTTATGATCAGCAAAAATATGAAATGTTCGAAAAGTTAATTGAAAAACAACTTTCCTTCTTTTGGCGTCCTGAAGAGGTCGATGTGTCCCAAGATCGTATCGACTATGCTGCCTTGCCGGAACATGAAAAGCATATCTTTATCAGTAATTTAAAATATCAAACATTACTTGATTCCATTCAAGGTCGAAGCCCAAATGTTGCGTTACTCCCTTTAATTTCAATTCCCGAACTTGAAACATGGGTAGAAACTTGGTCATTTTCAGAAACTATCCATTCACGCTCTTATACCCATATCATTCGTAACATCGTTAATGATCCTTCAGTGGTATTTGACGATATTGTGACAAATAAAGAGATCCAAAAACGCGCTGGTGATATTGCCGGTTACTATGATGATCTTATTAGCTACGCTAGCTATTACAACCTACTTGGTGAAGGTAAACACATTGTCAATAATCGATCCATCACGATCGACTTGCGCGAACTAAAAAGACGACTTTACCTATGCCTAATGAGTGTAAATGCCCTTGAAGCGATTCGCTTCTATGTGAGTTTTGCTTGCTCATTTGCCTTTGCAGAACGAGAGTTGATGGAAGGTAATGCTAAAATAATCAAACTGATTGCCCGTGATGAAGCCCTTCATCTCACCGGTACCCAATTTATGATCAACACACTACGCAGCGGTGAAGACGATCCTGAAATGGCAGAAATCGCCAAAGAGTGCGAACAAGATTGCTATGACCTCTTCCTACAAGCAGCCAATCAAGAAAAAGAGTGGGCTGAATATCTATTTGAAGGTGGTTCAATGATTGGCTTAAACAAAGATATCCTTTGCCAGTATGTTGAATACATTACCAATATCCGTATGCAAGCGGTTGGTCTTAAACTACCATTTGAAGTAAAATCCAACCCAATTCCTTGGATCAACAACTGGCTAGTTTCCGACAACGTACAGGTTGCTCCACAAGAAGCAGAAATGAGCTCATATCTAGTTGGACAAATTGACGCCGAAATCAGTGAAGACGATTTAAGCGACTTCACATTATAATTATCTCCCGAAAAAATCCCTCTCCTTAACTTTTTACCAAAGGAACCTAAATGGGTTCCTTTTTTGTTAAAAATTCGCTAAATTCAGGAGATTATCAATTTATTTATTAAGATACAAATTAGATTTTTCTTGATATATTTACACTCTAATTTACTATTCATAAGAATTCAAAAATTGAAAGGAAATAAAATGAAAAAGATAATTGTGACTACTATTCCTTTTATCTTGTTTGGTTGTGTTAGTGATATCAAATATAACTATACAGCCGAGGTGGTTGAAAAAAGCTATCCAGAACTCAATGTTGTAACGACAACCTATATTGGTGATGATCTAGTTCGCCAGGATAAGGTTAAAATAATGGATGCAATTTCTTTTGCCAATACTACAGAAGTTACAAGACTTAACCATTCTTACATCATTGATGCCGGTGATTATCCTAAATTAGGGGAAGATAAAACTCACTTATTCTTTGCAGCGAAAAGTGCCAATGGTAATGCAATTGTTAAAACATATACTACACCAGCTGCACCTATTGGTATTCGAGTAAGAAAAGATAATGCTAATAATGAAGTATGTATTTCTTTTATAACTGGAACTGATTTTTGTAACAACAATAAACATTATAGTTTCAAAAAAGTTAGTTTAACTAGTCAAGACACTTTCCAACAAATATTGATTTATAATGGCAAAGTTGGAAGCAAAATTAATATTAGTTACCGAGAATTTAATAATGATATGGCTAGGCCTGCATTCTCAAATAATGCTGAATATGACTTATCTAGTTCAAAAACAATTAGATATAAAGGGGCTGTCATTCAAGTCATTGAGGCTACAAATCAATATATAAAATACAAAGTTCTTCGTAATTTTAATACACCAAATCAAGAATAATAGAAAATATTCACTCTACCCTTCATCAATTATTTATCAAAAGGAACCTAAATGGGTTCCTTTTGGTTTGAAATTAGCTAAATTCAGGAAAAGCTAATCAAAACCCAATGTTGTATACAGCGAAGCAAGACTAAAAGAGAATCTTGCATACCATATTTTCCATATTTTCTTTAAAAAACAGCCAATTAACTTTCTGGTAAAAATGGCATATCAAAAATTAAGTAAATAAAAAAGAGAAATTAACCGAATAATTTCTCTTCTTTTTATTAGGAAATAGAGCAAAAACTATTTATTTTTTTGAGATAAATAATTTTCACCATATTGATTAGCTGCAATTAGAGCCGCATAAACATCTTGAGGTTGAACGTTACCCGGCATGTTTTTCATCGTATCGTTGTCAGAACAAGATTCTGTTGCAACTTTCTGCATTTTCTTTTCAATATCAGTAGTTACACCAATTTGAGCTAATGAGATAGGTAAGCCAAGATCATAGCAAAAACTGGTAATTTGCTCTAACTCTTCATCACTGGCATTTTCTAAAAAGAGTTGTGTTAACACACCAAAAGCAACTTTTTCGCCATGTAAATACTTATGGGTTTCATCAAGCGTTGTTAATCCATTATGTACTGCATGAGCAGCAGCTAAACCACCACTTTCAAAACCGACACCACTAAGATAAGTATTAGCTTCGACGATTTTTTCTACCGCTGGAGTAACGACTTTATTTTGCACAGCAATCATTGCTTTTCGGCCTTCAGCCATTAAAGTATCAAAGCAAAACTTAGCTAAACTTAGTGCCGATGAAGATGCCAATTCACCTGCCATGGTTTTTGCTCCACTTCGATGACAAGCGCGCGCTTCAAACCATGTCGCCAATGCATCGCCCATTCCTGCTGCTAACAAACGACTCGGCGCGTTAGCCACAATTTGAGTATCAATAAGCACAACATTGGCATTGTTTGGTAAAAATAGGTAAGAATCAAAAATACCATCATCAGTATATAAAACAGAAAGTGCAGCGCACGGAGCATCTGTCGAAGCAACTGTTGGGCTTAATACGATAGGATATTTAGCATAAAAACCCACTGCTTTTGCGGTATCAAGCGTTTTACCGCCACCAATACCTAAAATAGCTAAACAATGATTTTCAATTGCCAACTGCATAACACGGTTAACTTCGGAATGACAACATTCACCTCCGAATTCCACAATAATATATTTAAGGTCTTGTGATGAAAGACTCTGTTCTAACCGATCTTTAATTAATGGTAAAACAAAAGAGTCGACCAAAATGACAAACTTATTCGCCACTGGTGACAAATATTTTGCAATATCATTGTAAACCCCGGCACCTTGTATATATTTACTTGGTGATTGAATAGCAACTACACTCATTTTTTTTCCTAATTTTAAATAATAATATTAATGATCTTTTATTGAACTTAAATCCAACATCCTTGTTTAACTTAAAATAATAATTTTTAATTTATTCCATCAAACCAAATGATTAGAAAGATAACGTTCCGTAAGCTTTTGTCCAATCATCTTCAAACTTACGAATTGCAGCATCAACCGCAGGATCAGCTAAAAACAATTCAGCTACATCTACTGGTAAAGTAATTGACTTACACCCACTTAATAAGCAATCTAAAGCTTGTCTTGGTGTTTTAAAGCTAGCAGCTAAAATCATTGAAGAAGGAGCATGTAGATCTAGCAAAGTTTGTAACTCATTAACCACATCAATACCACTGCCACTTTGCGCATCAATACGATTTACATATGGCGCAATATACTTTGCCCCGGCTAAAGCAGCTAATAGGCCTTGACCAGCGCCATAAACAGCCGTACCTAATGTTGGAATTCCTTGCTTGGTTAACTCTTTGATGGCGATCAGGCCTTCGGTTGTAACTGGAATTTTAGTTACGATAGAAGGAATTTTACTGCGTAATTGTTCTGATTCTTTAATCATATCTTTTGCGGTATTACCAATTGTCTGGGCAAAAAGCTGACCTTTAGGACCAATAACTTCTTGTAATGCGAGTAGCACGTCAAAAATAGGTTTACCAGATTTAACAATAATACTTGGATTGGTTGTTACCCCTTTAATAGGAAATATTGGGGCTAGTTTTTTAACGGCTGCAACATCAGCTGTATCTAAGTAAAGTTCCATAACAACTCCTTATTTGTTTTCTTTCGAAAGTTATTTTACTTACTATAGAAAATATTTCTACTATTTTTTGATATTTATTGGTAAAAATAATTTAAGAGGACAAGATTGAATACTGAAATATAACCACAGTGGAAATATCTCTCGATTTTAGGCAGATAAGATCAGATAAAAAAGCATTCTTTCGTTTGGTTTATTAACAAAAGAATGCTATCAAAAAAATATAATTTTAAGTCTTTTTAAACTATCAGACTTTTATTATTAATGAAAATAACTTATGAATTTGTGGCTAACGCCTCTTGTTGTTCTTTGGCATACGCAATGGCATCCATCTTCTTAAAGAAAGGATAATAGCCCACGATAGAAATGACTAAGATAATAGCTTGCAGTAATGCACCTTTCCATCCCGCGACTAAAAATCCGGAAAGAATTCCGGGGGTACTCCATGGAAGCATAACCCCTGAGAAAGGTTCTAAAAAGCCAATCACAAACGCAAAATAAACTAATAAACCACTTAAAATCGGTACAACAATAAATGGAATAAACATAATTGGATTAAGCACAATACCAAAGCCAAATGTAATAGGTTCATTAATATTAAATAGTGTTGGAAAGACCACCGCTTTACCTAAAAACTTATATTGCTTAGATTTTGCAGCAACAATCATAGCAAACACAATCCCAAAGGTAATACCAGAACCCGTTAAAAGAATAAAAGAATCTAAAAATTGTTGAGTAACAATGTGTCCTCCGTTACTTAGATCCAAATAACCTTTTTCAGCTAAAATTTTAGTATTATCAATTGCATTGGCGGTTAAGATTGATGTCACGATTCCATTGACAATCGATTGTCCATGCACACCAAACCACCATAAAAAAGAGATAAAAAAGGCAATCGCAATCATACCACCTAATGAATCGGTTAATCCTTGTAAAGGGACTTGTACTAAACTATAAATGGCCTCTAATAAAGTGGTTTGACCAAATGCTTTAAATAGAGCATAAGTAATTAATGCACAGGTAAAAATACAAGCAGCCGGTAAAAACGCCGTAAATTGAACCGCTACCGTTTTGGGTACTGCTTTCGGCATTTTAATCACAATATTGCGAC
Source organism: Gilliamella apicola (assembly GCF_003202655.1). Taxonomy (GTDB): domain Bacteria; phylum Pseudomonadota; class Gammaproteobacteria; order Enterobacterales; family Orbaceae; genus Gilliamella; species Gilliamella apicola_R. The sequence continues at coordinate 167,947 of NZ_QGLR01000014.1, forward strand.
GTAAAAAAAGCGAATAAATATAACCAACGACCAAACCAATAATGATGGCTGAAATCATCCCTTGTCCACCGATCCAAGCTTTAGATACCGTATTATCAATAATTTCACTCGAAATCGGTGCCACCACATAAGAGTTTGAGGTGATAAAAAAAGCTGAAACAGCAAGTACACCAGCTGGTAACGGCTCAAATCCCTCATTTTTGACATAAGCATAAGCAATGGCAAAACAGGAAATTAAGCCCATTATGGCGAAAGTCCCTCCATAAACTTGCATAAAAGGCTCTGTCCAATGTTCACCAAAAATACTCGCTATAAAATTATTAATATCTTTTGAAGGTATTTGACCAATAACTAAAAAAAAACTTCCAACAACGGTTAATGGTAAAATACTTAGCATTCCATCTTTGACAGCAATAATGCCTTTGCTGTTCACAAATACCAGAATTTTGGGCAATACTTTAGTATTGATAAAGTTGACAATAATACTCATCGTTATTCACCCTTTTTCTTATAAAGATTTAGCGCAAATTCAAGTACTTTTTGCCCATTCATCGTGCCATAATCGACCATTGGTATAACTTCTACCGGTAATCCGACCGGATCACAAACTTCTTTTGCCTTAGCTAAAGCATATCCAACTTGTGGCCCGAGTAAAGCAACATCAGTATCATTAATATAATCTCGTAAGTTAGCATGAGAGTGTGCTTGAATATCTACTTCAAGGTTTTGCCCTTTCGCTGCTTCTACCATTTTTTCAACCAACATGCTAGTAGAAAATCCTGCTGCACAAAATAATTTAATTTTTATCATAATACTCACCTTCTTATCTTTAAATAATTAATTAGCTATTAAACTGTTAACCGTTTTTCTTAAATCAATAATCTGTTCTAATAATGTAATTTCTGATATGGCTGCCATTAGGTGATCTTGTGCATGAATGAATAAGGCACTAATGGCAATTTTTTCGCCATTGGCTTCCATTGTGAGTAATGCGGTTTGTTCATTGTGGGCTAATTTTAAATATTCATGAGCTTGTTGAAGATCTGCATCGCAACCTAGGTAATCTTTTTCGTTAACTTTGGTTAACGCATTGTAAGCAAAAGATTTTGCCGTACCTGAATTAACAATTAAATTCATAATCACTTGTTCTATATCAGTCATATCATTGTTCTCCTTTTTAACTTACATTTTTGTTATAACTTTCGTTTATTAGAAAATAGCACAAAATACGCTTTCAAAAAGTTGAACTTGATCACATAAACGCAAATAAAATCACTTTCCAATGAAAATATTACTATTTACATATGTAACATTAATGCGTTACCTAGTGGCAATAACTGATCTGAAGTTACGATTTATTAAAGTTAAGTAAGAAAAGAAGTAAATTAAGATTTATGAAGGCTACACAATGTTGTTAGCCAAAAAGAGAGGTATTTGAAAGGATCAATTGATTAATTAGGAATAGATAGCAAATTATTAGCCATTGAAAATATTATAATAGTTTAACTTATGGCCATTACTATACTTTATGAACAATAATTCCCCTATCTTTTAGTGATTTTTCCATATCGGCGCTGATATTTTTATCGGTAATTATTTGTTTAAAATTATCGGAATCAATAGTATATGGATAAACAAGACCAAATTTAGAGGAATCTGAAATTACAAAATTTTCCGCACCTTTATTCAACACCGCATTAATTACTTCAGCACGCATCATGTCTCTTCCTGTAAAACCGATATCCGGAGTGTAACCATCAATTCCCAAAAAGCTTTTATTGAAGTGAGTTTGATTAATACAAGTTCGGGTTAAAGGACCTATCACACTTTCGCTTTTCGCTTGTAACAAGCCCCCAAATAAAATGACATCAAATGGTGCATCACGTAATAGCGATGCTATATAGGTACAAACAGTTATAACAACTATTTCACCTTTAAAGTTGAGCAGTTCTCGAGCTAATAATGAATTGGTACTACCGCCTTCGATAAATACAGAATCGCCTTCATTGATTAGGCTTAATGAATATTTGGCTAATTTCTGTTTTAGTGAAAAGTTGACATCTAACCTTTCGCTCATTGAATCACGATCAAGGATCTCAGCAAAACCATGGGAACGTTTAACATAGTTTTGCTGTTCAAGAATGGATAGATCATTACGAATAGTAACCAGTGATACATTAGTTAGTACCGCTAACTCATTCACACTAATCTTCTTTTTACTATTAATCAACTCTAAGATTATTTGGTGACGCTTATTCATATATCCTTTCTATTCTGTCAATTTAGAGATAATCAATATGATACCCAAATTTGACCAAATAGGTAAGATCAATTGTTAGTAATTGATAGCTCAGCTTGACTAAATTTAGCTAATTCTAATTTTTTATGGCAACTTAAGGTAAATAAAAAGCCGACTAAAAATCCTACCATTACAGCTGCTATAAACCCCCAAAATGCCACCCCCATAAATACCGGCAGTGTAACCAGTCCAGGGAAAGCAAATGACATTGCCGAATTAGCAAAATAGCCCGTCATAGCACCACCAATCGCACCGCCAAGGCAGACACCTATCATCGGTTTTTTAAGTGGTAAATTAACCCCATACATGGCGGGTTCAGTAATGCCAAATAACGCTGATATTCCTGCTGAAAAACAGATAAATTTGAATTGTTTATTTTTAGCTAACAAGAATACGGCAAACGCTGATCCTGCCTGAGCAAATACAGCTGGTCCCATCATGGCGAGAATCGTATCAAATCCATTTAAGTTAATATTATTTAAAGCCAGTGGGATTAAACACCAATGAAAACCAAAAATGACCATTAACTGAATAAGACCACCCAATATAAAGCCAGCTAAAATCGGACTGGTTTGATAGACCGATTGATATCCAATTGCCAGATATTTACTAATCCCAACCCCTAATGGTCCCAATGTGGATAATGTTAAAGTAGAAATAAGAATAATACTAAGTAGTGGTGTTAAAAAGCCACTCACAACATCCGGTAATATTTTCTTAAACAATAATTCAACATAATGCAAAATGCCAACTGCTAATATGATCGGAATCACGCTAGCATTATAGGTAACTGGATAAATAGTTAAGCCGATAAAGTTAATCGTCTCACCTTTATCTAACATCTCAACAAGACTTGGATAAAGTAAAATTCCAGCAATAACCACCGCGGTATAAGGGTTAGCTCCAAATTTTTTAGCTGAAGTATAAGCAAGTAGCATCGGTAAAAAATAAAAAAGACTATTTGCCATTGCATGTAAAATTTTATAGGAATCACTTTCCATAGCGATACAATGTGTAGTTTGCAAAATAGCTACGATTCCAATCAAAATACCACATGCACATAATTGATTAACAAACGGGAGAAAAATACCCGATATGCCATCTATCAGTACATCAATAACCACTAAAAATTTAGCTTTTGTAGGGGGATTCACTTCATCAATGGTGATTGTGTTCATCATGATTACCTCAAATTAAAATAGTAACTCGGCAGCACCAACTATGCCAAAATCATCGCCTAATTCCGCTTCTTTAAAATAGACAGGTAAATCACAATGATTCAAATCATTAAACATACTCTTAACTGGATCAAATAATTTATCACCAATATTTAACAATCCGCCACCAAGCACAAAACAGTTAATATTTAATGCTGAATAAAGGTTATAGAGCCAAACTGCCATATATTTAGCCATTTGATCGATTGCCCAAATAGATAATGAATCGTCTAAATCATAAGCCTGACTAATATGTAACACATCAATAGCATCGTGCGAACCTGCCATATCAAGCATAATGGTTTTATGACCTTCAAGGATCTTTTGTTTAACATGTTTTACAATCATCGCACCAGAACAATACGACATAAGACAACCACGATTACCACAGCCACATTCAATGCCTTCTCCTGGTGTAGCAATCATATGACCAGTCTCTCCAGCCCAACCATAGCGACCACGAAATAGCTTATTATCAATAATAATCCCTGTTGAAATACCAGTACTGACAGGACAATAGAGCATATGTGTAAAACCACGACCTGCGCCATTACGGTGTTCAGCTAAAGCAGCAGTATGCGCATCGTTATCAAGCATAATTCGAATATTACCGCCTAATTTTTTATATAAATAGCTACGCGCAGGGAAATCTTTTATCTTTGGTAAGTTTGCCGTTTTCATAATACGGCCTTCTTCATAAAAAATATAAGAAGGCATACCTATGCCAACACCTCGTAGATTGGAGTAATTAATATCGTGATTTTTTAGAATAGTATTAATATTATCGGCAATTCCATCAAAAAAAGCTTGTCCATCTAAATTTGCATTAGTCGGTAATTTATTTTTAAAGATGAGATTTTTATTGCTATCAAAAAGTCCATATGCAGTTTTAGTACCACCAACATCAATCCCAATAGTAAAATTATTCATGTTATTCCTCATTATTACTTATCTCTTTATTTTTGATTAAAACATAAATAACTTTCGATCGAAAGATTTGTTGCTTACAAATGAATATTTTAATTTTAAAAATGTGATCTAGATCTTAATTTTAAATTTTATGCTCAAAAATGTGATCTAGATCACAGACACTTTCGTTCGAAAGTTATTATTATGTAGCAAAGATAAGGGAGCAATGTATGATTTTTAATTTACAACGATATTCCACTCATGATGGACCCGGAATTCGAACAGTAGTCTTCTTAAAAGGTTGTTCTTTAGGCTGTTTTTGGTGTCAAAATCCAGAAAGCCAATCGGCTAAGCAAGAGATCCTGTTTGATGAAAGGCTTTGCATTAGTGATTGTGATCTTTGTTCTGCATCTTGCCCAAATTTAATCAAAAAATCAAATGGACACATTGAGATTAATCGAAAAGCAGCCGAACAAACTGACTATCAAAAAATACAAAATGTTTGTCCAAGCTTAGCATTAACTGTATGTGGTGAATCACTATCAGTACAGGATGTGATGCAAACTATCGATAGGGATAGTCCGTTTTATCAACGTACCGGTGGTGGCGTAACTTTGTCGGGTGGTGAACCTTTTATGCAACCTAAATTAAGCCAAGAAATACTTGCTGCTTGCAAACAACAAGGCTATCACACTGCGGTTGAAACGTGTTTGCATGTGCCATGGAAGAATATAGAAGCGTCATTGCCATATTTAGATCTTTTCTTGGCGGATTTAAAACACACTGACGAATCGATTTTTTATGCCTGGACCAAAGGTTCAGCTAAACGGATTTTAAAAAATTTTCAGCACTTAGCAAAGACAAACAAAAAGATCACTGTCCGAGTACCATTAATTCAAGGATTTAATGCTGATGAGAAATCGATAAAAAGTATTGTTGATTTTGTTGCTAACGAAATACCGACAGATGAGATCCACTTTTTACCGTATCACACATTAGGTATCAACAAATATAAAATGCTCGATCTGCCATATCATGCACCTAAAGAGCCACTAAACGACGCAAATATCATCGATTTTGCAACCCATTACGCCCAACAAAAACAGCTAACCGCTGTTTTACGAGGATAACCAAGGAGAACCTTATGTCTACTCTAGACCTGACTACTGTCACACCAAGGATTCAAGCACATAAAAATGCATTGATTCATATTATTAAACCACCGATTTGTGTAGAACGCGCAGAGCATTATACCGAATCTTATCAAGAACATTTGGCACAACCCGTGGTATTACGTCGTGCTTATGCTTTAGCCAATCACCTAAATAAAAAAACAATTTGGATAAAACACGATGAATTAATTGTGGGTAACCAAGCTTCTGCACCAAGAGCGGCCCCCATATTTCCTGAATATACTGTTGGTTGGGTAGAAAAAGAAATTGATGTATTAGGTGATCGCCCAGGCGCAGGATTTGAAGTCACCGAACATGACAAGGAAGTCTTACACCGTGTTTGCCCATGGTGGCATGGTCAAACAGTACTTGATCGCTGTTATGCACTATTTAGTGATGAACACAAATCATTACTCGATACTGTGATGATCAAAGCTGAAGGGAATATGAACTCAGGTGATGCTCACCTTGCCGTTAATTTCCCATTTATTCTGGAAAAAGGCATTGATGGTATTATTGATAAAATTAAGGAACGTCGTAGTCGCATTAATACCACTGATTTTGATGATTTTCATAAAGATCACTTCCTAAAAGCATCAGAAATCTCCATGCTAGCCATGAGTAAATATATTGAACGTTATGCCGAATTAGCGCGTGAAATGGCTACTAAAGAAGAACGTTCGTGGCGTAAAAATGAGTTATTACAAATAGCTAAAAACTGTGAGGTTATCGCTCATAAACCACCGCAAACATTTTGGCAAGCTATCCAGCTATGCTATTTTGTTATGTTATTGTTACAAATCGAATCAAATGGCCACTCGGTATCGTTTGGACGGATGGACCAATATCTCTCTGCATGGTATGAAAAAGATGTTGAGCAAGATAAAACATTAACTCGCGAAGCAGCTATTGAGTTATTACACAGCTGTTGGTTGAAACTGTTAGAAGTCAATAAAATCCGTTCTGGTTCACACTCTAAGAGCTCAGCCGGTAGCCCAATGTATCAAAACGTGACGATTGGTGGGCAAAAACTGGTCGATGATGTACCTGCTGATGCAGTAAACTCATTATCTTATGCTATTTTAGAGTCTTGTGGACGTTTAAAATCCACCCAACCTAACTTAAGTGTCCGTTATCATGCTGGAATGAGTGATGACTTTTTAGATGCTTGCGTACAAGTTATTCGTTGTGGCTTTGGTATGCCGGCGTTTAATAATGATGAAATCGTTATTCCTGAATTTATTAAACTCGGTGTCGAACGCCAAGATGCTTATGAATATTCAGCAATCGGTTGTATTGAAACAGCAGTACCGGGTAAATGGGGGTACCGTTGTACAGGGATGAGCTTTATTAACTTTGCACGTGTGGCATTAGCGACATTAGAAGGAGGTAAAGATGCAACCAGTGGTGTGGTTTATTTACCACAAGAACAAGCCTTAAGTAAAAATAACTTCAAAAGTTTTGACGAAGTCAAAGCACAGTGGGATAAACAAATTCGCTACTATACGCGAAAATCAATCGAAATTGAGTATGTGATTGATACTATCCTAGAAGAAAATGCGCATGACATTATCTGCTCAGTATTAGTCGATGATTGTATCGAACGCGGTAAAACCCTTAAACAAGGTGGCGCGAAATATGATTGGGTATCCGGTTTACAAGTCGGACTGGCTAATACCACTAACAGCTTTGAAGCGGTTAAAAAATTGATTTTTGATGAGCACACCATCAAACAGTCCGATTTAGCTAAAGCATTGGCTGAAAACTTTGCCGGCTCTGCGGGTGAACAATTACGTCAACGCCTACTTAATGGTGCACCAAAATATGGTAATGATAATGATGAAGTAGATTATCTTTTAGCTGAACTATATAACTACTATATTGATGAGTTAAAAAATTATCGCAACCCTCGCTATGGCCGTGGTCCAATTGGTGGTACTTATTATGCTGGTACTTCCTCTATCTCTGCCAATGTGCCATTTGGTGCCCAAACTGCAGCAACACCTGATGGACGTAAAGCATGGACACCGTTAGCCGAAGGTGCTAGCCCATCATCTGGTACGGATACCTTAGGACCAACAGCAGTATTTAACTCATTAGGTAAATTACCTACGGATAAAATTCTTGGTGGCGTGCTGTTAAACCAAAAACTCAACCCATCAACCTTAGACAATCCGCGTGATAAGTTAAAACTGATGATGATGTTAAGAACATTCTTTGAAGTGCATAAAGGATGGCATGTTCAATATAATGTTGTTTCACGTGATACGTTACTTGCAGCGAAAGCGCATCCGGATCAATATCGTGACTTAGTTGTCCGTGTTGCTGGTTATTCCGCATTCTTTACTGCCTTATCACCTGATACTCAGGATGATATTATCGCCAGAACAGAACACGTTATCTAATTAATAGCTAATTTATAAACCTCAGCAATTTAAAGACCTACTCTTGTAGGTCTTTTTTATCGTTTAATCATCAATATAAATTTAAGATAAAATTATTTTGTCACAACCGGCTGGATCCACATTTGCTTATTTTTAAAATCAATTTTAACTCTGTTTTTACTTAAAAAGTCAGCGCCTAATAATCCGTCAGATTGAAATTCATTAGGAAATGAATCAATTATTATTGGCAGAACGCTATCATTCGCGACATTATTCACATCAAGTGATATAGATTTAAAATTATCTTCAGGATCGCTTATTTTTATTGATTCTGGTGAAAGTGATTGTTCTTTGATAAGTGATACCGTTGCTCCGGTATCTAAAACCATTTTATAATTCTTGATACCGTCAGACAGAGTGACGACCAAACCTTCATCATTTAAATCAAAGGGGATAGCAACCCAATTTCGATTTAAGTCGGTTGAAGTATCATCGGATATTGTTAAATTACTTTCAGGATAATTGATAGTTAATACATAATTATCAAACAATTTAAGACCAATAACAGCTTTAAATGCACTGCTATCTTCACTATTATCATTATCCATCGGATCACTCGAGATAAATAATCCCCAGTCTTTATATTCAACCACTTGCACATTATTAAAGATAAAAGAATTTAATTCTAACTTGTTGACAATAAATGATTTAAGTTCTGTGACACCCCCAGAAAGATCAATCGTTCTGATTTTTTCAGAGTTTTCCGTTTTATTAGCAATCTTATTAATTAAATCCATTGGTAGATGTAAAGCTATTTTCGAACCGGTATCCAACGTCATGGTAATTTTTTCACCTTGAAAATCCATCATGATTAAAGGTAAATTATATTTGCTATCAAAAGTTAGATCCCAAGTGACTTGAGCACTTTGTGCAAAGTGGCTGATAAACAGCATGATTAGCAATAATATTTTTTTATTCATTCAACTATCCTCACTGTATTCTTATTCCTAATATCTCTTTTCAATTTGAAATTACTAAAAATGTTTATTATTGATCCTTTATTTTTTAGCCATTTTAATCGTTATTAATTGATATACAACAATACAATTTCTATATCATGACTTTGTGTTTGCTACCCCTGATTATTCATTGTTTTTTGAGGTAGGATCAACAGAAACAGAAAATGAGATTAATGCCAAAATAAAATCGAATTTATATATCTATCCAAAAACCGATAGGCATCTTTTTTGTTTTGCCACTTTTATAATGACAAATGCCATGTAATTCATTACTATCTTTCCCTACGTGTTTATATCGATATTGATATATGGATATGGCGATTTTATAACAGGTGACTATATTTATAACAGGTAATTATGCTGTATTTAATGAATGAACGACAACAAGAGATTATTTATAAAGTTAATGAACTCAATCAAGTTAGTGTCAATGAGTTAGCTGAGCAATTTAATGTTTCTGTTGTGACCATTCGTCATGATCTCAATTTTTTAGAGCAAAACGGTTATTTAAAACGCGAACACGGTTATGCCGTGGCAATCGATAGTGATAATCTTGACGCTCGCATGAAGATTAAATTCCCGTTAAAGCAAAAAATAGCTGAATACGCCGCCTCACTCGTCAATAACGATGAACATATCTTTATTGAAGGGGGGAGTACCAACGCCCTACTCGCCAGACATTTAGCCTACACACGTCGTATCACCCTAATTACCTCAAGCTACTACATCGCTCAATTGCTAAAAAATACCGAATTAAAAGTGGTGGTCATTGGTGGCGAATATCAGAAGAAGAGTGAAAGTGTGGTCGGTGAACTTGCTTGCCTTGCGATAAAACATCTCCATTTTGACAAAGCATTTATTGGTATTGATGGCTTTTTACCAGATACTGGGTTTTCTGGTCGAAACCAAATGCGGACTGAGTTAGTTAATACCATATTAACCAAGCCTAGCGAAAACATCATCATCACTGATTCATCAAAGTTTGGTCAAAAACAGCCATATCAATTATCGCCACTCGAAGCCATACATCGGGTAATTACTGATCAGGCAATTAACATTGAAGATGAGCAATATCTAACCACGAAAAATATTATTGTTGATAAAGTTATTTAGTTAAACAGCAAAAGTCGCTGCTATTAAAGATAATAGACAAAAAATCATAATTAAATTTGAACGCAGATATCTTATAGTGTCTTATAATGAGAAAATGGTCTCTGTTAACTCCACTTAGGTTTTATCAATACAACTGAGGATTAACAGACTGAATAAAAACCATTTTTTGCAAAAATCTAAGTGTGTCGCTTAATTTACTTCACCGCTATAGGTCTGGAGCATTCGTGAGCCAAGACAGTTGTGGTGATTAAGATCTCCTTGAGCTTGTTAAGTAAGGGATCATCGCCATCTCGTCGGCTGATAAGTGACAGCGGAACCGTGCAGTTGGTTTTAAGAGGTTTATAGGTGACCTGTGGAAAATTCGGTAGCTGAAGTACTGTAGGTAACACACTGATACCACGCTGCGCTTGAACCAGAGCCAGAACGGCGATCGGGTCGGATTTGGCGATGACGGTTTGCGGATGAAGACCAATAAGATTTTTAACTACATCAACGGCCTCACCATCACTATTGGCAAGTTCGATAAACGTTTCTTCCTTGAGGTCTTCAAGTTCAATTACCGATTTGGAAGCAAGTACATGACGAACCGACATCCCCACAACTACCGGCAATTTCGCAAGTTGATGCACTCGAAGTGTCTGCTGATCATTGTCAAGTACAGGGGCTAGTACGAAGTCAACCTTATCGGTCATAAGCCTCTCATTTTGTTCCCATGGCTCGATTTGTTGCAGCAGTACTTCAACCTCAGGCATGGCACCCTCGATCCGCGTGAGAGCTGATGTCAGAATACCAGAATGAACAGCGATGGCTGAATAACCAATCCGTACGCGCCCCATAAGGCCTTGGCTAACGCGGCACGCAGTTTCCATCGCGCGTTCAATATGTTCAAGTGCTTGATTTGCCTCTCCGAGAAACACCTTACCCGCTTCGCTAAGCGTCACACCCCGACGATTGCGATTGAGTAAGCGGCATCCTACGGTTTCCTCAAGGAGCAGCATTTGCTTGCTCAGCGCCGACTGGACGATGTGCAGACGCTTCGCCGCTCTGCCAAAATGCAGCTCCTCAGCCAGTACGACGAAAGATTTCAGATGGCGGAGTTCCATTATTACCTCTTGGAATTACAGGGGGAACATAATGTCATTAGACATTATATGGACCGACTTTTATTATTGTCAACAACATACGACACTCAAAAAGGATCTGCTATGACTAAATCAAAACAGTCTCCGACAATACTTCTATCTTGTGTTGCTACTAGCGAATCAATAAGCCGACGACGCTTCTTGAGCGCTATGGGGATCGCCGGCGGAGCGCTTGCTGTCAGCCAGTTCGGTTTGCCATTCATCGGAAAGCCAATTAGCTCGGCGTTTGCAGCAGCATCAAAAAATGAGGTTCCTTTTTCCGAAAAGTTACCGCTACGCGTCTATGGCAATGATGCTTACCCGACCTACTTCCGTCGTCCATTACCTTTGGATGCACCTCGAGTGCGTTATCCCGGCTTCAAGCCCGGATCAGAAATTCTGCGTAAAGGAACAATTCGACGTGAGGGCGCGATGCCATTACCGTGCGACATTATGTTTGAGCGTGATGTGGCGATTACCCTACGTGATGGTACAGTGATCTACACGGATGTTTTCCGTCCTGTCGGCGATGCTATCCATCCGGCAATTCTCGCTTGGAGTCCGTACGGCAAAGAGATTGGTGGTCAATGGTTGGACGAAATTCCAGAACGATATGGCGTTAAATTAAGTATGACGTCTGAAATGATGAAATGGGAAGGTCCTGACCCAGCCTACTGGGTTAATGCTGGTTACGCCGTGATCAATCCCGACATTCGTGGTGCCTATCGTTCAGGTGGAAATATCGTCGGTTGGGGTCGGCAGACCGCCGAAGATGGCTGCGACGTAATTAACTGGATAGCAGATCAAAGTTGGTCTAATGGTAAAGTCGGTATGGCTGGTAATAGCTGGCTGTGCGTTTCGCAGTGGTTTATCGCAGCAGAACAACCGCCACACTTAGCTGCTATAGCTCCGTGGGAGGGTTGCACCGATATTGCTCGCGGTGATTTCCTCCGTGGTGGCATTCCTCGCACCGCATTCCCGGAAGCGCTAATCCAAAGCTTTGGTGGTGAGCACTTTTTGGAAGATATGCCGCGCATGGCTGCGACTGAACAGGATATGACGCCTTACTGGGCAGATAAAGCTGCACGCCTCGAACGCATCGAAGTCCCGGCCTACATCGTTGCCAGCTACGATAATGTTGCTCATACATATGGAACGTTTGATGCGTGGCGCAGAATTTCTTCCAAAGAGAAATGGTTACGTGTTCATAATACGCAGGAGTGGCCGGACTTTTATAATCCTGCTCACCAAGCCGAGCTTAAACGCTTCTTCGATCGATATCTAAAAGGCGAGAAAAATGGTTGGGAAGAAACACCAAAAGTCCGTATCTCGGTTCTCGATCCCGGCCATCAAGATGAGGTTGACCGCATTGTCGAGGAATTTCCGCCAAAAGGTTATGAGCATATCAAGCTTCATCTAACTGATACCTCTTCATTGTCAGCCACATCATACCCAAAACCCGGTGTGGTTTCTTACAAGGTGGATGGTGGCTCAGCTACCTTTTTAATGCCGATCGAGCATGAGGCAGAGCTTATTGGCTACAGCAAGCTTCGGTTGTTTGTCGAAGCTGATGGGGCGGATGATATGGATCTTACCGTTTATTTAGAAAAAGTGGATTCTGCGGGGCGAACCATTATTCGCGAGACCTATCCCGGTGGCGCAGCACCGACCCGTACGGCAAGTTATCTGAGGGTTTCACGCCGAGCTCTGGATCCTGTCCTCTCAACTGAAGCAGACCCAGTACTTCTTTTACAAGGGGAACAGCGACTTTCACCTAAAGAAGTGGTACCAGTTGATATAGGTATCTGGCCGTTGGCAATGAAGTTTCATCCAGGTGAACAGCTGAAACTGACGATCAAACCTTTCTGCAACGATCCCGTCAACCTACCTTTCGGACAGGCGGCGATTGATCTGCCGAAGAACAGCTTTACGTTTGAACCCGGTACGCAGCCGGAGATGATCCATCTGGTTGGTGGTGGACCAGCAACGATGCCGGCATGGGCCAAGGCGCAAGAGGTGATGCCGCCGTCTCGTAACAAGGGTATTCACCATATCCATTTCGGTGCAGAGCGTGACAGTTATCTCCTTGTACCGTTGAAGAAACTTTAAATTGACCAATACTAACGGGTTCCATGCCCAAAAAGAGGAAATTTCTAATGACCAATATACTTCGTGAACAATTAATCGGGGCGTGGCGTCTAGTAAGTTATATAGAGCGACCGCGAGACGGTTCGCCGATACGCCAACCTATGACCGATCGGCCTCAAGGGTTGATCCTTTACACGCCAGATGGCTACATGTCGGCACAACTCTGTGCTCCAGAACGCTCGCATTTTACATCAGGAGACTGGTTCGTTGCTTCTCCTGAGGAGTTCAAAGCTGAAGCAACCACCTATATCGCCTACAGTGGTCCATGGCAACTTGGCGAGCAACCCGGAACGATCATTCACGGCATGGATGTATCGCTTTTCCCAAACTGGTGCGGTCAACGGCAGCTACGCCGAGCACGCATCGAAGGTGACCGCCTCTTCCTTTCTTCAGTCGAGCCAGTAAGTTCTGGCGGTATTGAAATCGATGCAACACTAGAATGGCAAAAGTGCAGCAGACAAATTTAGTGGATTATTAGCCAGATCCTGAAGTTTGTTACAGGTAATTGTCGTGGCATAAAAATAGAGATAAGAAAGTTATTTAGAGAATAATAGAAAATATTTCTATTTTTCAAAATTAAAGCTTGGTCTCAATTGACTTGATACGCTATAACCTAAGTATTGAATTGATTGGTTATAGCGTATATTTTAGCTTTAGCTGTTATAAAAGATTAGGTATAAAGCATACGACCAATAAAATATTAAGTAATAAACTTCGCAATTATTGAATTAAAGTAAATCTAAACCAAAAAGATATAAGTAAACTTTTTGGCATGGGACTAATCGTCGTAGCTGCTTTCGAAAATGGATCGAACATTGAAAGCTCAAAACGTTATTCAAAATATCCTATACATCAAGCTTTCATTTAAAAAATGAGTTAATAAAGAAGTGTCATGATCAACCAAAAATAGGAAATAAATTTAGACTGTTTTGTGTAAATTATACCCAAACATAGTTCATTATAAACCTTATTAACTAATGCTTAAGATTTTCCTTCATAATAAACAATAGTCTGTTCAACATCTTGTTCGGTATTTTTTTAGATAAACATTTTTGCCATTATCTAGTCTATCCTTTCTACCCTTCTATTCTGCGTTTTAATAAAACCAAATGGTTTTCCTTAATAACTGAACCGTTGGTGAGTTAACCCCTTACATAATTAAATCTCTCAATTATTTACGCGCAAAATCTTTATGGATAAGCGCTTTGATATATTCACTATGAGTACTATAAAAACTTTTTTAAACTCTTTGCTCAACGTCAGCACGTTGTGATTCTGGTGGTGGAATATTCATTGTACTCATTTTAGATACCTCTCTAATAATCTTGGCAAAAATCGCCAAGATTGATGAAAATCATAATGTTTTTTGAATAAAGCTATTTATTTATGATTTATAAAACAAGCTGAATATACTGCGTTTATATAAATACCTATTAATTTTGGATGGAAGAACAACAAGCTAATGACAAATACATTTATTTATAGATGATACATCATTGAGAAACCGATAGGATTAAAAGGATGATAGATTATTGTGTAAACTATTTTCTTAAATCGATGAGTACCTACGATTTATGCAGCCTGATAATCGTTGTGTTTTAGGGTGAGGCGGTTATTAAAGTCAAAAATAAATAATTTTAGATAAGATGATTGAGATTTATTGACTAATTGTCAGTCATAGCTTTTTGTGCTCAACTCAATCAAAAGAGTGGAAAGCTAAACTAGTGAGTATGATCAATATCATTGATAATTAAAAAGAAATACTAGTTATCTCTATCTGATTCTATATAATAGATTGTAGGAATTATTCAGGGGTTATTATTAAAGGTTTTTGCGCATGACAAATCAGTTTAATAAACCACGTTGGCTACGTGATCTATTAAGGTTTTTGCCGTTAAAAAGTCAGTTTGTATTGTCGGGTAACATTAGGGATTTACAAGCGTGTGAAGTGGCTCCTGAAGTTATTACACCACAAACATTTGAGTTAACTTTATATCGTGCTCTTCGTGAAGTAGGATATAGTCAAGTACTTATTTGGAATCCTTTACTGGGGCTTTATGGTTTACAAACGCCTGATTTACCAGCTGTTGGTATTGATGAGTTATTACATCAAATAGGATTAATACCTGAAGGAGGACGAGCCGCTGCGGGCATTGATTCATTGGCAAACACTTTAGAAAACGTTGTTAATCTTAATAATGACGAACCTGTGGCATTAATTATTGATTTTGCCTCACAGCTAACCATTCGTGCTAATAACCTCACTGCCGCAGAGCATCAACTGTTTACCCGAGCATTAGTCCTCTCCCATCAAGCGCGTGCAAGACCTGCCGGAACAAATCGTAACCCTTTTTTTAATACACTAATTTGGTTGGTAGAAAAAGAGGGGGATTTACCTGACTGGTTATTAGTAAATAATCCACGAATTCGTCATATTCCAGTTTCTAAACCAGACAGCACCTTTCGTCGAGCATTAGCCTCTGCATTAATAAAAGGCCTTTCTGGTTGGCAACAAGCCACTCCAGAATTGCTGGCGAAAGCGGAAGCAACCTTTGTTAATAGCACCGAAGGCATGTTATTGCTTGATATGAATGCTATTACCACATTAGCGAGAGTTGAGGGATTGACCATTAATGATATCTCTGATGCCGTAAGACGTTATAAAGTAGGAGTAACCGAAGACCCTTGGCAGAAAATCGAACGGCAAAAAATAGAACAAGCAGATGACTTTGTATATCAACGAGTTAAAGGACAAAATCATGCGGTTGTCCATATGCTCGACATTATAAAGCGGGCGATTACGGGAGTAGGCGTTAACCGAAAAGGCAATAGACCCCGCGGAGTAGTTTTTTTAGCAGGTCCAACTGGTGTAGGTAAAACAGAGCTTGCCAAGACAATTACCAGTTTACTCTTTAATGATGAAAGTGCTTATATTCGCTTTGATATGTCTGAGTTTAGTTCAGAATTTTCAGATCAGCGCTTAATTGGTTCACCTCCCGGTTATGTGGGATATGATGTAGGGGGAGAGCTAACTAATGCAATACGTGAAAAACCGTTTAGCGTTGTATTATTTGATGAAATAGAAAAAGCTCATCCTCGTGTTATGGACAAATTTTTGCAGATTTTAGATGATGGTGTTCTTACATCAGGGCGAGGTGAGCGTGTTTATTTTTCAGAAGCACTCATTATTTTTACATCCAATCTTGGAATTTATAAACTGAGCGAAACAGGAGAGCGTATTGCTAACGTTTCTGCACATGACCAATTTGATGATGTTCAAGAAAAAGTTAAAAATGAAATTGAGCGGCATTTTAAATTTGTCTTAAATCGCCCGGAAATCTTAAATCGAATAGGCGAAAATATCATTGTATTTGACTTTATTCGCCCTGATGTAGCAGAGCAGATATTCCAACAAATGATTGATGGTGTGATTGAAGATTTACAAACACAAGGGGTGATTTTATCTTTTACTCCAGAGGCATTACAAAGTTTGAAGAAGATTGCTTTAGCTGATCTATCAAATGGCGGTCGAGGAATACGTAATCAGATTGAGGCTCATTTATTAAATCCATTGGCTCGTGAGTTGTTTAAGTTAAACCCTCAAGCAGGTCAAGCATTGGAGGTTACTCAGTTACAAGTGGGAAAATTAACCTTGGAGTAAATGGTGTTAACAGTTGGTATATCGCGCGTTCATTTTCCTGTGACAACACTAGGGCCGGGTAGGCGACTAGGTATTTGGTTTCAAGGCTGTAGTTTACGTTGTGAGGGATGTATTTCAGTTGATACTTGGGCAACTGCAAAAACGTTTATTCCCATCGATAAACTGATGATGGGGCTCTCCACTTACCTGCCTTTGGTTGATGGCATTACTATTTCTGGCGGCGAACCCTTCGATCAATTTGATGCCTTGTTAGCCATTGTGACCCAGTTACGAGAAAAAACCAAAGTTGATATTTTAGTGTATACCGGCTATAGCATCGAAGATATCAACGATCAGTTACAACAGATTAAACCTTATATTGATGTATTAATCAGTGATCCTTTTCAACGACAAAGTTCACAAACTTTAAGGTTAAGAGGCAGTGATAATCAACGCTTACACTGTTTTACATCACAAGCAAAAGAAAAATTTGCTTATTATCAACAAACCGTGACAACTGAGGATAAAGTATTAGATGTCATGTTTGATGCAGAAGGTGTCATCTGGTTCGCAGGCATTCCTAGACGTGATGATTTCATAAAATTAGAAACCCTTTTAAAGCGGCAAGGACACCAATTAAAAGTGACCGCTGACAAAGTAAAGAATTAAGGATTTTAGCATGGCGATGATGCGGTTTTGTCCTAATTGTCAAACCGAGCGATCTCTTCAAGAGATTTTTTGTGAAGGAACTATCAATGGTCAACCCTGCGGTTGGGATTTGTCAGCCGTTACTATTAGTGAAGCAGGATGGCGCCCGCAAAGTGTTGTAACGGTTAATGATGTGTTACCACAAAATCATGTAGCGCTCTGTGTTAATGGTCATATCATGGAGGCTGGTGATTTAATTTGCATGGAGTGTGGTGCCGATTTAGCCGAGACAACCGAGATAGATAGTTCAGAAAATAGAGAACAACTACCTTCTGACCAAGAAGAACACGTAACCGACGCCCAAATTACGACCATTGATGATTGGCAATTACTGCAACTCATTAACCAAACTGATGGAGTGCGTCAACGTTACTTAGTCAAAAGATTACATGATGAAAAACGGGCGGTATTAACACTTTATCATGCTGGTGCTGAGCCTAATATTGAGGTGTATGAGGTGTTACGTAACCTGCCTCGTGAACATGTGCCAGAAATTATTGCTAAAGGTCGTTGGAACGATCAGGCTTATGTTGTGGCAGAAGAGTTAACCGGTGGTATGTTAGCTGACCTTGGTATGGTAATAAATGACATGGATACTATTCGTCATGTCATGACTGAGTTAGGTCAAGCACTCAATACATTTACTGCTGCAGGTTTACGTCATTGTGATTTACGACCAAATAACTTATTAGTACGTACCAAAGAGCCTTTGGATTTGGTGATCACAGGCTTTGGTTCAGCTAGGCTCTCCGAATTTGATTTAGAAGTCATATCGCCTTTGGCAACTACCTTTTATACCTCACCAGAAGTCGTCGCCGGTGGTGTAAGTGTTGCTTCCGACTGGTGGAGTTTGGGCATGATTCTACTGGAGCAATTGACCCAAGGTAATTGCTTTGTCGGACTTAACACCCAAGCATTTATCATTCAAGTATTGGCCAATGGTATAGATATACCAACCACTTTAGATCCACGGTTACAGTTACTATTAAGAGGACTGCTGACCAAAGACCATCATCAGCGTTGGCAATGGCCTGAAGTTCAAGCATGGATTAATGGCGAAGCGGTAGAAGCCGCCGAAAATTTGCCATCGACGGTGCAAGAAGTTGATCTTGATAAGAGTATTTTCTTAGCAGGAAAAAGCTACCATAGAATTAAATTATTTGCGTTAAATGCGGCTAACCCAGTTAATTGGCAGGAAGCAACTGAGCTATTGTCCCGAGGTAATTTGATTACATGGTTGGAGCAAACAGCTTTTGACGCAACTAACTTAGCTACTATTAGAGAGGTGATGCGTAAGCAGGATTTAACCCCAGATATGCAATTGATGGTGGTTTTAAAGATCTTAAATCCAGATATGCCGCTCATTCTCAACGGTGATATTGTCACACCAAATTGGCTATTGCAACATCCTAATGACGGTTACCAGCTTATTACAGGCGTTATTCCAAGCTTACTAAAAACGTCTGAAGTGTGGTTATGGCGTTTACATGAGCGTGCTAATGTGGTTCGCCAGCGCGCATTAAATTTACAAATAAAACTTGATGAAGAAATTTTAAGAATTCATTTGTTATCAGCTTCACGAGCCCAATTAGCCGCGTTATGGTTAGAGAAAAATGCCCTGTTTCCCGCTGCGAATAATGCGGGGATATTGTCATTGTTAGAGCGACGAACCATTAGCGAAGAAGATTTAATTGTTTTACTCAGTGCTGAACTTGGGCAGTTTAAATCCTTAGATACCGTCATTAAGGAGTCACGAGCATTAGGAAAAAAATTGCATATTGATATAGCTGATGATGAAGCGTTAACAGCGTTAATCGCCAAGCCTCGTTTAACACTTTATCAACAGCTAAATGAAAGGATCACCGGATTTGCCAGCACAGGTTTGGATGAAGTAGATCAGTGGGCAGAACAATACCGCCTTGAAAAACGCATGCCATTATCAAGGTTGTTGGTTTTATTAAGTATTGCACCAGAAAAATGGGTACAACCACATAAACGGCAGTATACCTCACAGATTATTGATTTTTTCCATAAAAAAGTCACTACATCTATCTTGCAAGGTCCTTTGGTGAGAATGCGCCTAGGAATGTACACTGCACGTGTCGATATTCATTTATTGGGTACCCAAGCAACGTCAGCGAATAAATTGCTCGATCATATTGTTCAGCGCAATAACCGACAGCAAGCCATCGATGTAGCCGCTTTTCAAGCCAACAACCTCATAGAGTATCAGTTGCGTAATTTACACCGTCAATCCAATCTCTATAAAAGAGATACCGGAATTGATGGATTATACATGGGATTCCCCTTTTTACTTTATCAAGAGCCTAATAGCTATCGACTACCTCGTATTGCTCCGCTATTACTTTGGCCGATTAAACTCAATTATGACATGGGCACTCGCAATCGTATTACGTTAGCTTTTGATAATGAACGTGAAGAGATTAGAGTTAATCCTGCATTAGAAGGCATATTAGGAAAGGCATTGTATGAGAATTGTAAAAGCGTTATAGATGAGTTACTCGCTAGATCTGCACTGACGACACTTGAAGTCATGGATGCCTTGGCTACTTTAGGGCATGTATTGTCTCAACAAGTACAAAACCTACCTATTAGCGTTGAAGCTGAGCGTGGTGAATTGTGCTTTGCATGTTCAGCGGTCTTATTTGATGTCAACTTCTTAGGTCAATCCATCGGTGAAGATCTTAATCGCTTAAAGAAATTATCACCGGTTAATACCGCATTAGAGACAGCACTGCGATTAAAACCTTATCAAGCAGTTGCACAGACTCCAGAAAAACCTGAAGAGTTAGATCGCTATTTTTCAGTAGCTAGTGACCCTTCGCAAGAAAATGCCGTTTTACAAGCCAGACAGCAATCAGGGCTATTAATTGAAGGACCACCAGGGACAGGTAAAAGCCAGACAATTGTAAATATGGTGGGTGATGCGATTGGCCAAAATAAAACCGTGTTGATAGTTTGCCAGAAAAAAGCCGCCTTAGAGGTCGTCTATAAACGCTTAGTCGCCGAAGGACTAGATGCACGCAGTATTATGATCAATGATATTAATGCGAATAGAAATTCTGTGATTAATAGTATCCGTGAACAACTGGATTTATTATTTAAATCTCCTAAAAGAACCGATTGGATCGAAAAACGTAAGCAAGTTGCCGCCCAAATTACCGATTTAGAAAATCGTTTAGATAGTTATCATCAGGCACTACATCAAACAGACCCGCAAACACAGTTAAGTTATAGAGAGTTACTTGCTGATTTAATTGGCATAAGTCAACACTATCAGTTATTTGCGGCGCCTCAGTTAAGACCGGTGCTAAGTGATTGCAATCCACAACAGTTAATGGCTTTGAAAAATGAGTGTGCACCGTTGGTGCGTTTTTGGTTGCCAGCCAGTTATGAAAATAGCCCATTAATTCATCTAAAAGCATTTTCCCATGATTTAGCAACGCTAGAGGATTTTAAAAAATTCTTTAGCTATTTTTTAACCGTTGAACAACTAAGAATCAATAAGTTGAGTAGCAGCGCGCGGTTTGAAATAGACAATCCCAAACCCTACCAGCAATGGATTGAAAATGAGGGAAATCATTTTCTAACCATTTCAGAAAGTATTCGATCGCGGTTAGTTAAATGGTTAATTTTGTTTAAACAGAGTGCCCAGACTTCAGCTGAGCTAGACGGTGACTCACTGATAAGGCAACTGACTCTACTGCAAGAGCGCTTAGCTCTGTTAACTGAAAGCAGTTGGTGTAATTTATCGCTTAGACTATGTTTGCTAGAGTCTGATGCATTAAATGATTTAACAAACAAAGCAAGACTGATGGTCATGCCTAAGCCTTGGTATAGTTTTTTAAGTATTAAACGCTATAAAGCAAAACGGACGTTATTAGCTTATTTAATATCACAAGGCGAACTGCCGAATGTAGAGGCTATTGTTAAGCTTTATAATGCTTTGGTGCTTGAACAAGAATATCGCCCCATTCGTCAAGAAATACAGGCGATTTTCGCTAAACTACAACTGCCTGTGCCTGACAACCATAGCAATCTTAATATTAAAAATGTTGTCAATGAAACATTAATAAGTTTACAAGAGGTAAAAAAGTGGGCAGAAAGGATTATGGCTGCCCCGCACAGTGAAGAAGTGGAAAAGTCAGTTCTACAAAGTAAAGTGGCATTTCAACACTTATTAAATGATTATCATACCGCTTTTGAAAGATATGCTGCACGCAAAGCCTCATTAGAGGCATTACTGCCGTTAATAAATTATTTTGAAGATGCATTCTATGCAAACTGCAAAACAGCCATCGAAAACAATGCTGTTTCACCTATATTACTGGTAGAAATTAACCGTGTACTTGATACCCTTGAAGCTTACCAATACTTTAGAAAACGAGTTCCGCAATTATCAACCAAAGCGATGAAATTGTTTGAACGTTTAAGGCATTATCAGCAAGAGTTAAGCAATTTAGCTGTGACTGCGCTCGATAAAAGTTTTAGACAATTATTAGATTATGAGGCTAAACAGACATGGAAAACCCGTATTGAGCAAGACAACCCCGTACTGCTCACTAATGAGGATGAAATACAACAACAAATTCAGGCTTTAGCTACGGCCGATCAAAAGATCCGCGAGTTAAATAAGACTCTGTTTAGGCACAACATTCCTGTCAAAAAGTTAGCGAGTGCTAGACAATGGGAGGATATCACACGATTAACCGGGCAACGCGCAAGAAGATTACGCGAGTTTATCGAGCAAGGTGAACCGTTAGGACTCATGAATTTAAGGCCTATTTGGTTAATGAATCCCGATATTGTGAGCCGACTATTACCATTAAAATCAGGCTTATTTGATGTGGTTATTTTTGATGAAGCCTCTCAAATGCCGATCGAATATGCAATACCAGCACTTTATCGCGGTAAAGCAGCGGTCGTCAGTGGCGATGAAAAGCAAATGCCACCTAGCTCTTTCTTTAGTTCTCAAGTAGAGCTTGAGGAAGATTTAGATCTAAACTTAACCGCTGAATTAACCGCTGAAGAGCAGCAAGAGGTATTGCAAGGTCAATGGAACTCAAAAGAAATTATGGATTGCCCTGATTTATTGCAACTTGCACGTTCGGTGTTACCTACCACGAGCTTACAAATTCACTATCGTTCGGCATATCGAGAGTTAATCGATTATTCAAATGCCGCTTTTTATATGAATCAATTAAATATACCGGTTCGTCATCCTTTAGATACGATTAAACAAGCTCAGCCTATAGAATATATTTGGGCAGATGGTGTCTATGAACAGCAAACCAATCTTAAAGAAGCCCAAAAAGTGGTTCAAGTAGTATCGAAAATTTGGCAACACTCTTTGGATGAACGTCCTTCTATAGGCGTTGTTACCTTTAATAAAAAACAGGCAGATTTAATTGAGAAACTCTTTTATGAAAAAGCCGCTGACGATGAAAAGTTTGCCTACATCTATAAAGAAGAAAATCAACGGATGGATAAAGGCGAAGATATGTCCATTTTCATTAAAAATGTTGAAAATGTACAGGGAGATGAGCGTGATATTATTGTATTTTCGACAACCTTTGGCTGTAATGAGAAAGGAATTTTTAGACGTAATTTCGGTGTATTAAGTCAACAAGGGGGGGAAAGACGGCTCAATGTTGCCATTACACGAGCTCGTAAAAAAGTCGTTCTGGTCTCCTCTATGCCAATAAACGATATTTCTGACATGTTATCCGGTAAACAGATCGCCACTAACCCAAGAGATTATTTACAATGCTATTTAGCTTATGCTAAAGCGCTATCAGAGGGTCATTTTGACTATAGTAACGATTTACTTAATCGAGTTGCAGGCAATAGCCAGCTTGTTCTTGAAAACGCTGAGACTAAGCAACAAGATGCCTTTCTGGATGATGTTGAAGCCTTTATCCAGTCCTTGGGTGTTGGATATATGCGACAATCCTGTAATGACGTATTCGCGCTTGATTTTGCGATTGAGGATCCGGCGACCAAACTCTACAGTATCGGCATTGAATGTGATGCCCCGATTAATCCATTATTAACCCATGCTCGAGCTCGTGATATTTGGCGACAATCAGTTTTAAAACAGGCAATTCCTAACATTTTACGCATTTCATCACGTAATTGGTATGCAAATAAAGAACAAGAAAAGCAACGTTTAAAAACGTTAGTTGAAACAGTATTAACACCTGAGGTAAGTCAATGAGTGGACCAAAAGTTGTCAGAATTACTACGAAACAAGAAATCACGGCTACCTGTAAAGGCCATTTATCCCGTCTTGATCAAGCGATCAAACAATGGCAAAAATCGATGGTCAAGCTGGGAGAAACAGATGAAAATTATTATGAAGCGATCCTTGCAACACGAAAAAACTTTGATCAGATGTTTGAAGAGAAACTTTTCTCAGAAATACCCAAACAGGTTTTGGTGGCAATATCCAATCTAGACGATGATATTGCTAAACGTCGACAATTAAAGATAGCAGCGAAAAGCCAGCATGCTATTGAAGTAAAGCAAGCCAAAGAAAATATCAAAGCTCTGGTTAATTTATTAAATCATAAACAAATAGCTATCTCAGATGAATTCAATAACGAATTACAGGCTGCAATTAAAGGAAAATATCAGGGTAATATTAATCAGCTTTTAACTAAAGCCTTTAGTTTACTCAAACCTAACAACACCACAGAACTATCACAACAGCAACAAGCTTTGTTAAATCGTATGGTGGAAGATAATACCACGCAAACCTTTGCAAGTTGGCTAGAAAAACAACACATTGAATTACAGAAAGATCCTTATATTCAAAAAATTGAACACTACCTTGCTGAATTATCATTTGAGCAAAGAGAGATTTATGAGGTATTTATTGAGCGTTCAAATGCCATTGAGCAACAACCAGTAGATAGCCGTCAAAAACTACTGCTTGATAGTATTGTGCTAAACTTGGCTCAAGCAGTTAAAGAGGCCAAGGAGAGGAATGCATTACAGACACAATTGGAATTATTAATAGCTGAATTAAATCAAAAAACAGTGGAACCTTTAGATTTTGATTTAAATACACTTGATACAATTAACATTAACCAATTGAAAGAATTAATTGATAGCTGTGAACAAACACTGGCACAAATAACCGAAAAAACCGTGGCAACTTACAGACAACAAGCTATTTTGCAAGGATTGGCTAGTCTTGGCTATGAAGTTCGACATGGTATGGATACTAAGTGGGTGAAAGATGGACGATTAGTTTTACGTAATCCATCTACACCAGGCTACGGTATTGAGTTAGCTGGTAAAGCAGAAGCTGCACGCATGCAGATACGAGCAGTTAAATTGACTGGCGAAAATAATCAACAACGTGATAACGACATAGAAACCCTTTGGTGTGGTGATTTTCATAAGTTACAGCAATGGTTAGCCAAACAAGGTTCATACTTAACAATTGAAAAAGCATTACCTGTTGGTGCTGTGGCGCTAAAATCTGTTACAACCACTGAAAATGATGCTTTAGAAGGAACGACATCGCAAACAACATTAACTTCTACCAAAAGATAGATAACGACTGGTTTATAAACTAACCATATTTTTTTTTATACAAATCGATGATCAGCCACTGACATAACCAATCACCATTGCTATTGAGGTGACTGATATCGCTTAATCAAACAATATTTGGTTGGTCGGAATTAAACTGCTCGGTTAACTGAGTTATTCACCACCGGTGACCAATATTTTGCAATATCCCCCTCAGTTTGCATATTCCTCCTTGATGAGTAAATAGTTCTCTACACTCTTCTTTTTCCTAATGTTAAAAAATACTAACGAGCTTTTGTGGTAATAAAATCTAGCCCTCTTACTTTGTTTAACCGCATAATTTCTAATATATTTAATGAAATCAGATTATTAAAAGATAATATCTTGTAAACTTTTACCCAATCATCTTCAAATTCAACCATTGCTACATCAACCGAAGAACTACCAAAAATAACTCAGTCACATCAATTCCATTTACATTTTCCTCAACTAATACCGGCTGATGGTATAAACTCCTCAATTATTTTTACAACAATAGTAAATAATCACTTAAAAAGGCAGCAATGACATTTAAGCAAAAAGTGTAAGTATTGTAACTTGACACTCCTTTAAAATCGCGGGACGATATGGCTATTGAATTAGCTTAATTTGATATGATGACTATGACTGGTACGCATTATTCTATCTCTCCGCTTGATTTTAGTGATGAGCAAATCACTGTCCCCTACCTAAAACAGCAACTCGATGCGTTTCAACAATGGTCGATCACTCAATTTGGAAATCATGTTGATATTGATGATTTAGTCCATTTGCGTAGTCAATTTATCGATCAACTACTTAAACGATTATGGCTTTACTATCAAATTCCAGAACACGTTTCATCACTCTTGAAAAAAAACCGTATTGCACTTATTGCTGTTGGTGGTTATGGGCGTTGCGAGCTACATCCTTTATCTGATATAGATATTTTGATATTAAGTGATAACTCACTAACCAAAGAGCTTGAAAAACAGATAGGCGATTTGGTTCGTTTGCTTTGGGATCTTCATCTGGATATTGGTCATAGTGTCAGAACATTAAAAAACTGTCTGCAAGAAGCTAAAAATGATATCACTATCATGACTAATTTAATTGAATCACGGCTGATTGCTGGAAGTGAGTCATTACTTAAGGAGCTTCAAACCTATATTTTTAGTGATAAAATTTGGCCTTCACCGGCGTTTTATCAAGCCAAAATTAAAGAGCAACAACAAAGGCACCAACAATATCATAGTACCACCTATAATCTAGAACCCGATTTAAAAAATAGCCCGGGTGGCTTGCGGGATATGCAGATTATTCAGTGGCTGGCTATCCGCCATTTTGGTGGCGAGTTTTTACAAAAAATTGCCCATTTTGACTATTTAACGCCAGACGAAGTTGAAGAGTTTAATACATGTCGTAAATTTTTATGGCGTATGCGTTTTGCTTTGCACAGCGTGATTAATCGTTATGACAACCGTCTGCTGTTTGATCGTCAGTTAAGTATCGCTAAAATGCTAGGTTATAGCGGTGAAGGTAACGCTCCGGTTGAAAACATGATGCATGATTATTATCGGGTGGCACATAATATTACCGAACTCAATCAGATGCTGTTGCAATTATTCGATGAGTCACTATTGAAACGTTATTCACAATATAAAACCTATGATATTGATGAGCATTTCCAAAGCAAAGATAATCTAATTGATGTTAAACATAATCGTGTTTTCACAGATGATCCGGTGATGATTCTTAAGCTGTTTTATACCCTTTTGCTTAACCCGCAAATTACCGGGCTTTACTCCAATACCATTCGGCAACTCCGTTCTGCAAGACGAAAATTAAGCTATCTATTGTGTGAGCAGCCGGAAGCCAGAAGATTGTTTATAAAAATCATCAAACATCCTGATGCTATTAAAAAGGCGATTTTACCTATGCATCAATATGGGATTTTGGCGGTTTATCTACCTGGTTGGCAACAAATTTCTGGGATGATGCAGTTTGATCTGTTTCACACCTATACTGTCGATGAACACACAATACGCTTATTGTTAGAACTGGATCTTTTACGTACAGAAGAAGGGAAACAAAAACACCCCAATAGTTCAAAGGTATTTGCCGAATTATCCAAACCGGAATTACTCGTAATTACCGGATTATTTCATGATATTGGTAAAGGACGACATGGCGATCATTCGGAAATTGGCGCGAAAATAGTGGAATCTTTCTGTCAATTGCATGAATTAGATGCTAAAGATACTGATTTGATTGTTTGGTTAGTTCGTTACCATTTATTGATGTCGGTAACTGCCCAAAACCGTGATCTCCAAGATCCAGAAGTTATTCGTGAATTTGTACAATTGGTCAAAAGTAAACGACGCTTGCAATATTTGCTCTGTTTAACCGTTGCCGATGTCTGTGCTACTAATGAAACCTTATGGAATAGCTGGAAACAGAGCTTAATGCGCGAACTCTACTTAACCGCTGAACGGTCATTTGATTCTGGTATTCACCAAATACCAGAGCAACGTAGCATTGCGCGACAACATAAACAGCAAGCACTAACTGAATTGCTTGCCAAAAATTATGATGAACAGAGTATTAAACATTTTTGGCAGGATTATCGTGTTGACTACTTTTTGCGCTATACCGTCGAGCAGATTGTTTGGCATGCTGAGCTGTTATTAAATAAAGATTTACAACAAACTTTAGTTGCCATTAATCCTAAACCGCATCATGGTGGCAGCGAGATCATTATCTACTCACCCGATAGACCATTTTTATTTGCCGCTGTCTGTAATGCGTTGAGCATGTTAAATTTGAGTATTCATGATGCATTAATTATTACCAATAAAAATGGCTTGGCGCTTGATACCTTTATTGTACTTGAACCTAATGGCCAAGTGGTGCCGGAAAATCGCCATCAAGATATTATTCAAACCTTAAATAAAGTGCTCAATCAATCGGTTTATAAAGGGGTAACGATTAAACCCGCTAAACAGAGATTACGTTCGTTTTCGGTGCCAACGCAAGTTAACTTTATCTCATCGTTTAATGACAATCATACTTATATGGAATTAATCGCCCTTGATAAGCCAGGATTACTTGCTTGTGTCGGCGAAGTCTTTGCAAAATTAGACTTATCGCTGAGGAGTGCTAAAATAGCCACCATCGGCGAACATATTGAAGATCTGTTTATTCTAACCGATAAACACAACAAAGCCCTTGATGATAACACCTGTCAGAAACTAAGCGAATCGATAGTAATGGCTATAGATTCAATAAATTAATTAACGAAAAAATTAACACTATGCAATTTTTTATTATCTTGTTTCCTATTTTTTGTATTTTTATTGTCGGATTTATTTCGCAAAAAGTTCTGAAGTTTGATGTCGCCAATCTTTCTAAAATGTCACTGTATGTGCTTTCACCTTTTTTGGCATTTAAAACCTTTTATACCCACACTTTAACTAGCGATTATTTTATCTATATTGTTTATATCTTTGGACTCTGTGTTTCGTTGGTATTGATTGTTAGCATTTGGTCAATCATTATGCGCTATTCGGTCAAAGAGCGCTGTGCATTGATTTTAAGTTCATGTTTTATGAACAATGGTAACTATGGTACGCCGGTATTACTGGTATTTTTTGGTACACTGGGATTCGATTTAGGCGTTATTATGATGGTGTTACAACAATTTGTTATGAGCACCATTGGCATTTATTATGCGGCAAAAGGCAGCTCGCATAGTGATATTGTCAGTCAAAAAGATGTGATTCGAAAAGTAATTCGAATGCCAGTTGCCTATGGGGCTTTTGCCGGCATTATTTTCCAGCTTGGCCACATTCCATTATCAAAATCGATTATGACCTCGATTGGTATGATCGGTGACTCATCGATTGTGATCATTATGATTATTCTTGGTATGCAATTAGCGAAAATCAAAATTACCCAGCTTGATTACCCAAAACTATCATTTGCTTTAACTACTCGGATGGTAATTTCACCAATGGTTGCATTTGCGATGGTGTACTTTATGCCACTTTCGCCAATGTATAAACAGGTTCTTATTGTTTTAGCCGCCATGCCAAGTGCCGCCAATACGACCTTAATGTCGGTACAATTTGATACTCATCCAGAACTGGTATCTAGTGCCACTTTAGTGAGTACCTTGTTAAGTTTGATCACCTTACCAATTGTACTCTCATTGGTTGGCGCACCTATTCCGATTTAAACAAAGAGCATGATTAAAGCGCCTTGAACCACGCCAACGAAATCCTAATGGATAAAAAGCGTTTAGCCTGAGTTTGGATAGCTTTTAATCGTTGCCAAGCCACTCTTGTTCAAATTGTTTAACAAATTTGACTAAAATTTCATGGCGCTGCTCGGCGATTTGTTTAGCGGTTTGAGTATTCATCATATCTTTGAGTAAAAATAGTTTTTCATAAAAGTGATTAATTACGGTGTTTGGTTGCTTGTAATTATCTTCATTGAGCTTGGTGCGAGGCAAAATATTGGGATCATGCATGATATTATGTTTGTTACCACCATAATAAAAAGTACGCCCAATACCAATCGCCCCAATTGCATCAAGACGATCAGCATCTTGAACAATTTGCCCTTCCAATGATAGTGTTGTTTTTTGTGAAAGGTTTTTTCGATAGGACATGTTTTCAATAATATCGAAAATAGCACGCATTTCCTCAGTGGTTAAATTGAGTGATCGCAAATAGTCCTGCAATTCATTAATCGCGTTATTAACATCAGCAATCACTTTCTCATCAATAACATCATGCAAATAAGCACTCATCAAGACAATAAAGGCATTTGCTTGTGGTTGATGGTTGAGAATTTTGTTGGCTAGCTTTACCACTCGCTCAATATGCGCCATATCATGGCCAGAAAAATCATGTGAAAGCTTCTGTTTGACAAACGCTTTAACGTTATTTAGGGTGGTTTGTTGTTGGGGTGTTAGCGTCATTTTATTATACTTATTAAAATTGGAGTGATATTTTATTTGTTGTCTGAATATGATCTATTTTACCGCAGCTAGCATTTAACCGCTATCTATCCATTTAGATAATGATTGACAGATAAACACAGAAATCCTTGCCAAAAAATCACTAAATCCATTTAAAACGAATAATTAATCGAATTTAATCTTACAACTGATGGTTATTTAATCTAATTTACTAAAAAATTCCTTGTATTTAATGTTTTTTTATATTTTCTTTAATTTCTTTCAATTGTTTTCACTAATTTCGAGAGGTAGAATGCCTCAATGAAAATTCATTATCACTGCAACTAACTGGAGTTGATTAAGTGAAAATATCAGCACGTAAAGTTCTGCCTTGGCAGCTTATAGAATGCTTCACTCGATATCGTCAATTTATCGCTCTACTATTTGGACTATCTATTTTTTGTATTGCATTGGTAGTGTGTTGGCATTTGTTAAAAACCATCAATCTTAACGATTTACAATCAGCACTACAGCAACTTCCTTATCATGCAATTTTGCTTTCGGCTTTATCGGCAATAGCCAGTTATAGCATGTTGATTGGCTATGAATGGTCGGCGGCACGTTATGCAGGGGTTAAGCTAAAACCGTCAACAATTACGATGGGGGGGATTTGTGCGTCGGCCATTGGTAATGCCGTCGGGTTATCCGCGTTATCTGGTGGCGCCATTCGTTGTCGGCTCTATTTTAAATATGGACTTAGCACCATTGATGTGGCACGGATGTCGATTTTTGTGACCCTTTCGCTAGGCTTTACCTTACCGTTATTAGCAGCAATCGCAGCTTTAATTGATATTAAAAATAGCGTGATCGCCCTCCATATTTCGGCAATGAGTATTGAAATAATGGCTAGTGTGGTGTTGCTTAGTTATGTCGGTGTTTTGCTCTTTTTACATGCGCACCAATTGTCGGCAACACCCAATAACGATACGCGGTTATACCAAATCTTTCATTGGAAAATCCGTTTACCTAACTGGCGCTTAGCTAGCAGTCAACTTGTAATCACGTTAGTTGATACGATTTTAGCTGGGGCGATCCTCTACTTTTTACTCCCAAATCAACCAAACTTTATCACTTTTATCTTGATTTATATTCTAGCGTTAGTGGCTGGGGTGCTTAGTCATGTTCCTGGTGGTGTTGGTATATTTGAGGCGATTATATTAGCCGCTTTTTCATCGCAAATTGGTGCCGCATCCTTAACGATTGCCCTTGTCATCTATCGGTTGATCTATATTTTATTACCGCTGATTCCGGCAGGAATTTTGTTATTAATTAATGAAGGTAAACACTTTTTATCGGCCCCACAAGTTAAAGAAACCGATACCGGCATTGCGGCAACAATTATGGCGACAGCGGTATTCTTTGCCGGCGTGGTGATGATGTTTTCGAGTGTTATCCCAGGATTTAATCATCATCTTGTCACTACCTTTATACCGAAAAAAATTGTCAATTTTGCCCATTTAACTGCCAGCTTAATTGGTGTGTTATGCCTATTATTGGCAATGGGATTGCGTCGCAGGCTTTATTCTGCTTGGGGTTTATCGGTTATATTATTGATATTGGGTAGTATCTGCTCGTTGTTAAGAGGTTTACACTGGATTGAAGCGGCGACATTATTAACCATCGCAATACTCTTGGGCTATTTTCGGGATGCTTTTTATCGTAAAAGTCGATTAAGCATTTTACCTTTTTCATTAAAATCCTTTGTGGTTAGCTTTGGTTTAATTATCCTATTGATTTGGCTAATCTTATTTATCTATCAAGATATTCCGTATAGTCATGATTTGTGGTGGCAATTTGAATTAGATAGCCATGTTCCTCGAGCCTTGCGTGCTGCGTTAGGAAGTTTGATATTATTAAGTGGTGTGATGTTGTTTTGGTTATTCAAACCGGCACTACCGATCTTAACTATTGCCACTAAAGAGGAGTTAAACCAAGCTCATCAGATCATCCTTGACTCAAAACAACCCGAAGGTGGGCTAGCGATGAGTGGGGATAAATCCTTACTCTTCAATCAATCAAAAACCGCTTTTATTATGTATGCAAGGCGCGGACGAAGTATGGTTGCTCTTTATGATCCAATTGGCGATGATAACGCCCGAGCAGATTTAATCTGGGCCTTTAGAGATCTTTGTGATCAACACCATTTACGTCCTGTTTTCTATCAAGTTAACGCAAACAATCTCCCCTTTTATATGGATATAGGACTTAGAGTGGTCAAACTTGGCGAGGAAGCATTGGTGAATTTACAAGAGTTTGATTTAACATCAAAAGGTTATAAAGATCTACGATATACTTGGAATCGCGGGCAACGAGATGGCCTGAGTTTGAAATTTTATCCGCCTGGTACTGCACCGCTAGATCAACTAAAAATAGTCTCGGACACATGGCTGAAAAATAAACAGGCAAAAGAAAAGCAATTCTCATTAGGCGCTTTTTCGCAGTCCTATTTAGATAATTTCACCATTGCCGCGGTTGAGTACCAAGGTCGCATTATTGCTTTTGTGAATCTATTAGAAACCGAGCAAAACTATAGTGCCAGCATTGATTTAATGCGAGTTCTCCAAGATATTCCTAAGTCAACTATGGAATTTTTAATGGTGGGATTGATTTTACATTATCAGGAAAAAGGATATCAGTACTTTAGTTTAGGTATGGTGCCACTTGCCGGCATGCAAAGGCGACGTGGTGCCCCGATGATCCAACGCTTAGGTGCGTTAGTTTTTCGCCGTGGCGGACGTTTTTATAACTTCCAAGGTTTGCGTCGCTTTAAAGAAAAATTTGCCACCCATTGGCAACCACGTTATATGGCAGTTCCGGCAGGACTTGATCCTTTGGTCGCCTTAATTGACACCACGATGTTAATTTCAGGCGGGAAATCAAATTTAACGCAGAATAAGAATGAATAAAATGAAAAAAATCATACGTTATGTTTTATTCTTCGTGATGTTACTATTAATCACAGCATCTATAGCCGTCGGTTGGTATTTTTATAAAAATCAGCGCAGTGCTTCTGTAGATACGATTACGGTCAGTCAAAATTTTTCTATCTTATCGGCTGCACCAAAACAATCGGCCGAAGCCGCAGCCATTATTGTTGCTACCAAAGATAACCACTTTACCGCTGATCAGTTATTAACCTTATCTGAATCAACAGGCGCTAAATTGGTGCAGTTTGAATTACAACCACAAGGTAGTTGTGCCGAGCAGCAAACGCGCTTCGAACAGGCACAGAAAATCTTAAATGAAGATAAGTTTGTTGTTGCCGGCATGCAAGAAGGTGCGGCATTTGCTTATCGCTGGTTAAGCAAGCAACAAAATGATGATGCCAAAGCTTTATCGATTGAATTTACTTTAGACCATAAAGATTGTGACGCACCTTTACCTGCACAAGCAAGTCATGGAATCTGGCAAGTGATTTGGAATAATCCACCTGATGAACAAGTTGCCATTTTTCCTCGCCAACAAAAACAGATCAAAGTCACCACCAAAATTGGTGAATATCAGGCATCACCAACTGAGTTGTTAAGTTTACATTTATCCTCTATTTTATTTGGCGAGCATGAACCATTACCGGTGATTGAATTACCGGCTAAAGGTCAACAGCCCCATCCTAACAGTGTTACCTTTTATTATTCCGGTGACGGGGGATGGCGTGATTTAGACAAAATTTCGGCTGAATATATGGCTGACCATGGTTACTCGGTGGTTGGTGTCGATGCGCTAAAGCTATTTTGGCAACATCGTTCGGTTGAACGTAGTGCTAAAGATTTAACCAATTTAATGCAAGAGTATCGAGATAAATGGGGGATTAATAGATTTGTTTTAGCTGGTTATTCCTTTGGGGGAGATATCTTACCGGCGCTCTATAATCGATTATCCAAAGAAGATCAACAAAGTGTGCAAGCTTTGATTATGATTGCCTTTTCTAAAGAGGCTAATTTTGAAATCGAAGTCAGTGGTTGGTTGGGACAATCGGGCGATGAAATGAAAACTGCCCCTGAAGTGAATCAGATTCCGGCAAATAAATTATTTTGCATTTATGGTGAAGAAGAGAAAGAGGATACCGGTTGCTTACAACCTGAGATGAAAGGCGAAGCATTTCGATTACCGGGTGGTCACCATTTTGATGAAAATTATCAGCACTTAGGGCAAGTTATTATGCAAGCAATCGATAAGCGCATACAGTAATCGTGGCACTGTAGGTAACATTTTTTAAGTCAAAGCATTAATAAAATATTAATGCTTTTTAAGTTTGATTTTCCCTTCAGACAGCAACACGCCACTAAGCGTAAATAAGGTTCCAATTGCCGCAATCCAAGTAAAAGGTTCATCTAAAATGACAACCGCATTAATAATTGTCAAAATTGGTACCAAATAAATATAGATGCTAATTTTTACCGCACCGACTAATTTCACCGCATAATTCCAAGAGGCAAAACAGATAGCCGATGCACCAACACCTAAGAATAAAATATTGATTAAATTGACGGGTTGATTAAATCTTGACAAATTCCATTCAAAATCAAATAAATATAACGCTGGCAACATAAACATTAGGCCATAAAGAAAGAATCTTCGCGTCAGTAAAATAATATTGTAACCATAATTACTACTTCGTTTGGTTAAAATTGAATAACATGCCCAAAATAGACAAGCCAATACCGCCAGTAAATCGCCAAGTGGATTAACTGATAATACAAATTTTCCATTTAAGGTAATTAACACAATACCAATCATCGAAAATAGACAACCGATATAGAAGCTTTTAGCGGGTTTTTCAGTTTTCAGAAAGAAGATCGCCAATATTGCGGTAAACACCGGCGCCAATGTGGTAATCACCCCAACATTTGAGGCGGTGGTATAGGTTAACGCAATATTTTCACAAAGAAAATAACATGTCACCCCACAAAATCCGGCACCGAGGAACATTAACTCTTGTTTAATCCCCTGCCAAGCAAAAAAGCGAGGCGCTAATAACCAAAGTGTGGCATAACCTAGGGTAAAGCGAAAAAAGAGAATTTCAATGGGTTTAAAATCTGTCAGTAATACTTTGGTTGCCACATAGGTTATTCCCCAAATAAATACTGTCATCAGCGCTATCAGGTGCCCTTTTGTTCTCGATGAAAATAACATGAAAATTCTCTGCTCACTTATTATTGATACGTCATTGATTACCCTAATATTTATTAGCCAAATTAGACCAACAAAATAAGCAAAAGATAAGCCTTGATAATAATTGAAATGACGCTATTTTATGCGAAAGTTAAAATCGTTAGATATTAACGTACTGTTAATTATTGTTCAATAAGTTTGATATAGCAATTATTTTATCCGTGGTATGGTCAGTAAAAAAGTGCGGATATTGCAAGGTGTGTGAGATCTAACTAGAATTGTAGATAAAAAAAATCCACTCAACGAATTGAGTGGAGGGCAAAAAAATGAATTAACGTAATCTGAATATATAGACAAACTAAATCATAAAAAGTTCCAACTAATTTTAAAAAAAATTCATATTTTTCTAAAAAATTTATTATTTGTTTGATTTATAATGATTTAATTTTTAGATCTTTTTTTTATTTTTATCATATTCCTCAGATTAAATAACCAAAATACCATTTTTTAGCGAGCAAATGACTTAAATGCAATTATCGTACCCTTGATACAAGCTAATGGGTAAATTGGTTATACTCTGATAGGGTTCACCATTGATCATTGCTAACAATATCGAAACTGCATTTTGGGCAATTTGTAAAATTGGTTGACGGATTGTCGTCAAAAATGGCATATGTTGTAGCGTTAATTCTGCACCATCGAATCCCACTACTTTCAATTGTGAAGGTAAAGATAATTTACAGTCTCTTGCGGCATTAATTGTCGCGATGGCTGAGGAATCATCAGCCAGTACCCCATCAATAGATTGCGACTGTAAACGTTGTTTGATTAGCTGATATTTTTCTTGATAACTGATTGAAAAATCCATATCAAGTGTGATCGGCTTAAGTCCGGCAACTTTAATGCTATCTTTATAAGCTTGATAGCGCTTGTTAGCATCCATATCGACATGTTTATCATTGGTAATCGAACCAATATACAGAATCTTTTTACAACCCTGATTGATCAAATGTTGACTGGCCAGATATCCCCCAGCGTAGTTGTCACACGAAATAACCGGTATCGTTTCATTAATTTTACGATCTATTGATACGATATTGAGATCTGGGATTAGGTAATCAGCTAAATTTTCATTCATGGAGTTAACAATTACCCCTTCAACCTGATGTCGCCTCAGCATGGATAAAAAATTCTTTTCCTCTTCTTGGTTATGATGGCTATTGCAAATTAATATTTTATAACCTTGACGAGATAATATTCTCTCTAAATAGCTGATTAACTCCATTTGAAAAGGATTAGTTAAACTGGGAAAAATTAAACCGATCAAATTACTTTTATTATTTGATAATGAACGTGCTAATTCATTGGGATAGTAGCCCAAGGTTTCCATCGCATCTTGAACACGTTGACGAGTTGTTGCGCTAATATAGCCACGATTATTTAATACTCGAGAAACCGTGGTTGGTGAAACCCCTGCTAACTTAGCCACATCATCTCTACTTAGTTTCATAATCATCCTTTAATCATTATTAATATTATTCGCTGATAATTATAAAGCTTTTTGTTATGAGGTAAATCATTGTAATTGAATTGCTTTACCCCTTTGTCAGCCAATATTTTAGTGACATTGATCACAAATTCACTTTTGAATAAGTGATGTCCCTCACAAATTTAGCATTTTAATTGTGGTCTCGGTTGACATATGAACGCGGTTGACATGAAATGAAATAAATTGTTTCAGTATTAAATGACAACGCAATGTCATTTCCTCACACCTAAAAAAGGAGTAAAAAAATGCAAAAATTACATTATCAACCAAAAGGTTATTGGGTTGGCGATATTATGCCATTTGGCAAGAATGGCGTTTTCTATCTTTATGATCAACGTGACAATCGTAATCCTTGCCCTTTCGGTGAACCTTTTGGCTGGTCACTGGCGACAACCACTGATTTTGTTAATTACCAAAATTTAGGCGATTCGATTAAGAAAGGTGGTGAACAAGATGTTGATCAGTTTATCTATGCTGGCTGTGTGTTTGAAGCAGAAGGTAAAGGACATGCTTTTTATACTGGTTACAATCGTAATTGGGAAAAAGAGGGAAAAACCTCACAAGTCTTGTTACATGCCTGGAGTGACGATTTTAAAACATGGCATAAATCTTCAGAACTGATAACTCTAACTCCCCAACCAGGTTATGACATTAGCGATTGGCGTGATCCATGGGTAATTTGGAATGATGAAAAACAAGAATATTTATTGATATTAGGTGCGAGATTACAAGGCCCGAAAACGGAACAATCAGGTCGAGTGGTGGCTTTCACTTCAAAAGATCTTAAAAATTGGCAATTCCAAGGCGATTTTTGGGTAGCGGGTAAATACACCATGATTGAAATGCCTGACTTATTCAAAATTGGCGATTGGTGGTATTTAGTTTATACCGAATATAGCGATCAAAGTAAAACTCGCTACGTCATGAGCCAATCTTTAGAAGGTCCATGGATTACCCCTAAAGATGATGCCTTTGACGGTCGTGCTTATTATGCCGCGAGAACCTCATTTGATGGTAAACGCCGTATCCTGTTCGGTTGGGTTCCAACCAAAGAAGACAATGATGATTTAAAAAATTTCCAATGGGCGGGTACTTTTGTTCCTCATGAAGTTTATCAAAAAGCGGATCATACCCTTGGGGTAAAAGTAGTTGACAGTTTGTGGAACTGCTTTACTCATCCAAAAAAAATTGATGACTTTACCCTCTCATCACCTTATGCACGCAAAGAACAGTTATTAATTGAAAACACCGATAAAACTTTCCGTTTTTCTACAACGCTAAAATTTAGTAAGGATACTCGTGATTTTTCCATTCGTTTAATGAAAGATAAACATACTGGCGAATCCTATGACTTTATTTTTTCACTGGTTGATAACCGTTTAACTTTTGATAAAACTCCTTGTTACCCTTGGTATCGGGTGATGAATAAAGGTTTAGAGCGCCCTATTCATCTTCAAGCTGATCGCGAATATGACTTACAGATCATTGCCGATGATACGCTATTTACTTTATACATTGATGGCACTGCACTTAATGTCCGTGGTTATGATCAATTAGGTAGTGGTTTAGCAATCGCTGTCAGTGATGGAACAGTAACCTGTAAAAATAATATTTTTTCAAATGAAGGATGTTTTCCAGAAAAATGGTAATCGCACTTATCAGACCGTTTAACTAGCAAGTTAGATGATCACCATTATCAAGGCTTTTATCGGTTAGTTGTGATCAAAGCCTTGGTTTAGATAGGCGACTATCATCAGTAATCTAAACATGGAAACTTCTCTGGAGATATCATAATGAATACAACAGTAATTGATAATAATGGTCAACAGGCTGACCAAGACATCTCATTTAAAGAAAAACTTGCCTATGGACTTGGTGACTTTGCAACGGGGTTCTCGGGTGTGACTGTGGGAACTTTTGCTCTTTACTATTATACCGATATTGTAGGCGTTTCAGCGACTTTACTTGGTGCTGTGCTACTATTTTCACGTGTTTTTGATGCTGTAATTAATGTCGTTATGGGTTTTATTGTTGATAGAACAAAAAGTAAACATGGTAAAGCTCGGGCTTGGATCTTATGGTCAACAATTCCGTTTGGTTTATCATTGATAATGGTATTTAGTGCACCAGAAAATTGGAGTGAGTTTGCATTACTAATTTTTGCCGCCATTACACTTAACATCCATTGGATTATTTATACTTCAAGCAATATTCCTTATGGTACGCTAGCTGCATTAATGACACAAAACTCTTATCAACGTAGTCGTTTAAATACTTATCGTATGCTGTGCTATTTTGCAAGTATGCTGATCATTCCTTATATCACACTGCCTATGGTCGATTTTTTTGGTGGAGGTGAACGCGGTTGGCAGTTAACCATGATAATTTATGCAGCAATTTTAATTCTTACTTTTTTCTATACTTTTTTTAATACTAAAGAACGTATTAAACCGATCAATCAATTCAAATATAATGCGCCATCACTTGGTGTGTCATTAAAAACCCTGCTAGCCAATAAGTATTGGGTAACCATGTTTTTCACCATGTTAGTCAGTTTCAGTATATTAGGACTAATCAATGGGGTGGGTGTCTATTATGCAAAATATCTTTTGGCTGACAGTCAACTTATTGGTTTAATCAATATGGCTTTTGCCTTACCGTTAGTGATGGTTTTGATGTGTTCCGCTTATATCTTAAAAATCATGAGTCGTTTAA
Source organism: Gilliamella apicola (assembly GCF_003202655.1). Lineage (GTDB taxonomy): Bacteria > Pseudomonadota > Gammaproteobacteria > Enterobacterales > Orbaceae > Gilliamella > Gilliamella apicola_R. The sequence continues at coordinate 207,657 of NZ_QGLR01000014.1, forward strand.
CCTTTATTATTGTCGGTATGGCAACTATTATTTTAGGTAGCGTTATTATGGCAGTTGCTCCGCATGATACTTATGTTGCTATAATTGGCACTATTTTACGCGGAGCCGGTTTCGCACCGATTATGGGAAATGCGTATTCCATGTTAGCCAACACCATTGATTACGGTGAATGGAAATTTGGCATTAGAAACGATGGTTTAGTCTACAGTGGCGGAAGTTTTAGTGCCATATTAGGCAGTGGTATTGCTTCTGGTGGCATTGGCTGGGTTTTAGGTATGGCCGGCTATATTGCCACTGATGTTGCCAATCAACCTGAAAGTGTACTAACTACTTTACAAGTTTTATTTATCTATTCACCATTAGTATTGAGTGCTATCACCATTCTATTATTACGTTTTTATACTTTAGAAAAAATTTACCCTGACATCATCAAAGATCTCGCGCAAAGAACGCACAATGTCTATTAACTAATAAAGCTGAGGGATTGATAACTTTATTATTACTCCCTCTCTTTGATTAATCTATGGTAATAACAGCGCAAGTTCGAATAAATCTTCAATTACCACTGTTTACTGCAATATATGCGACAATATTAGCCCTTAACAATCTGCATAAAAAATAAAACATCTTATTGATACTCTTATAGTTGCTTTAAAATATGCAAAACCGACAAGAAACAAATCAAGTTGTAAAATAAGTTAACTTGTTTTACAGCTTGAATTCACCTATAATGCCTCAATATTATTTATACCACATTTGGGGCTGATTCTGGATTCGACGGGATTTGCGAAACCCAAGGTGCATGCCGAGGTGCGGTAGGCCTCGTAAATAAACCGCAAAAAAATAGTCGCAAACGACGAAAACTACGCACTAGCAGCTTAATAACCTGCATAGAGCCTTCTCTCCCTAGCCTCCGCTCGTAGGACGGGGATCAAGAGGAGTCAAACCTAAACGAGATCGTGTGGAAGCCTTGCTTGGGGCGGAAGCATTAAATTTAATCAAGCTAGTTTATCAGTGGCGTGTTTGTCCGCAGCGGGTAAGCGAAATTTAAAGACAAACTACGCATGTAGTACCAAGGATGTAGAGATTTCGGACGCGGGTTCAACTCCCGCCAGCTCCACCAATTCACTATTCAGTAACATTCTTTTAAATCCTTTAAAACACATCAAAATCAATAAATACAAGGCTTAAAGCCTATTTTATTATTCATTAAGCACCAGTAAGATACTGGAATGTCCCACCCCATCTTTGTGCCTTTATTCTCTATCCTCTGCTGAGTACTCGAGTTATGAATATTTCATAATCCTTGCCAGTTAGATGAATCCCAGAATAGTTGCTGTGCTCTTTTAATCTTTACCGGGTCTTTAGCTATTAATGCCTGTTTAGTTTATGCCGGATTATATGATCCACTGCTGTTGCTGGCTCATATCTGCCTTGCTCTCTACATATAACACAGAATGGATTTTGCTGTAGGTATGAGAGGCTTACTTTACGCCACCTAGTTTTGTTGTATACTTTCATAACTTTATTTAGATATCTGAAAATTATTGACTCATTCTCCACATAACATATCATGACCTAAAAACTATTTATTGCGAGGTTTAAATGCTTACTGATAATAAACAAATCAACTTTAATGAATTTCATGAAATAAGAGATTGGTTAATCAAAAACGGTTATAAAGGAAACAAATTAAATTGGAAACTTATGCGAAGATTATCTTACACAATAAAAGAATATTTTAATAAAAACCTTTTAGAGCATTTAACATGGCAAGAACTTAATGAATTTCACGCAAAATCTCCATTACACTTTCTAGTTTTGGAGATTTTAAAAACTAGATAACAAAAAATATGTCATTAAATTCGTTAGTTAATAATGTAGCTAAATTTATTTGATGATTTCTCTTATCGTCCTTTTTCATATTTATACCTTTAGTTTTTTTAGATAATAAAAAAGTCACACTAAGTAGCTATATAAAGTTTATGTATAACATAAAAATTTTAGAAATTACTAGATAACATATTGAGTATAAACGTAGCAGAAAATGTTAAGCTTAAAAGCAATGTACTTAATATTATACATAGAACAAAACCAATAAAGTCGCTAATTTTAGACTGTTTATCTTTCTGTTTGTAGAAACGATGAGTACAATAAATCGTATAAGATAATAGAAAAGAATACTATAACTATTCAATATATTATCTTTGGATAGATCTGTCTTTCTCGTCGTTTTATTTTCATCGTATTTTCCTTTTTTAGGATAGTTTATCTTATTCCTTAAAAAAGTTGTACGAATTCGTATAGCCTATCCACTGTTACCCAAAAAAGGAGATGGTTTGAAAAAGATTTTATTATTAAACTTGGTTTGTTTCTAATTATTTGGCTGTGGTGATGATAAGGTAACAAAAGAGTATCTAGTTGGCGAATGGGATTGTGTCAATAAAAAATATGAAAGTATCTATAATTCTGCATTTGAAGAATATAGTGATTGCGATGAATCAAGTAGCAAACAAGTAATTCAATCATATAAAATTGTTAATGGAATTTTATTATCAAAAACAGCGGATAAAGAAGCTACCGAATTTAATTTGGATAAATTTTATAACAATTTAAAAGAGGAACATGAAAGTAACCAGTGCCAATACGTCGTTAATAAAAATTTATTAAAAAATTCAGATAGTAAGTTTACTTTTTTAAATGGAAATTATTTTTAATTGTTCCTATATAAAAAATTCATTAGATAAATTTAAAATAAAAACAGAAAACGTTTGCACAAGAAAAAAATAATTATCTATCGACTATAAAATCAGTTCAAACCCTCTAATGAGGGTTTTTTAATTTATAATTAATCAAGATGAATTAAAAGTTCTTTATCTTGCTATTCATGGCTTAATCCAAATAAATTATATATGCTAAGCACGATTTTATTTGCGTTTTCAAACATACTATAGTCAGTAAGATTTCCTTGATTGAATATATTTGTTAATTCTAAAAAGCATTTACCAAGCTCTTTTAAAAGTAATCCTAATTTTGTGTTTTCTAGTAAATCCGAAAGTGATGAAGGATATAATTCGGGGGATATTTCAAGTGAGCTAATAAAACCAAAAGCGCGACCATATGAATCAGCAATTGATTTAATTCTTAGAGCTACATTTAAATACATGTCATTTAGCGATAAACTATCATTTTTATATTCTTCTATAAAAGATTCAATTTCTTCTGGATATTCTATTAATGCTGTCTCAAGACTATATAAATCTATTTTGATAAATTCGGGAGTTGCTGTTTTAGCAGACATACAGTTTGCAAGAAAATTTTGCCAAGATCTTATTGAAGTTACAAATATAGCATCATTATGTTCATCATCTAATTTTCCAGCATCGAATTTAAATTCATTTTTTTGATGTATATCAATTAACTCATTATGCATCATATGTATAATACCACTTATATTATCAAATGATATTGAGTTGTCTTTTTCAAATAGGTTATAGAAAAAAGCTATACTTAAAACTAAAGTAAATTCAGAATATAATCCTTTGCTATCAAATTTTGGTTGCAACTGAGATATTGCTATCACATGTTCATTATTATATGATTCATCATGACCGTACTCCTTAGAAATATCTTCTAGAGCTGTTTCAAAATCATAAGCTATTAATACTTTCTTGAGTTTTGAAATATTCAAATTATATTCTTTTTCTAAGTCCTTTATGATAGTCAAGGTAAAATTACCTATCAGGTTGGCGGTATTTTCATCGTCAAAACCTTGTAAAGATATAACTAAATCGTTTTCCATAATTTCATCCATTTTATAATATAATTTATTATTGTAACTTGAATTAGATTTTCATTGCTATAGCTAAAATTTTACACAAACCGCCTAGTGAGTTTTTTTATTGCCCAAATCTCTTAAATAACATACCATTAGCCAAAAAAAGAAATGATATGAAAAAGATTTTATTATTAAGCTTGGCCTGTTTCGCATTATTTGGTTGTGGTGATAATAAAGTGACAAAAGAGTACCTTGTGGGTAAGTGGGACTGCGTCTATAAAGAATATGGAAGTAAATATGATTCTAAACTTAAAAAATATAGTGATTATTTTGAAACTCATAGCGAACAAGTAATTCAATCATATGAAATTGTTAATGGAATTTTATTATTGAAAAATGAGAATAACAAAGCTATAGAATTTGATTTGGATTTACTTTATAACAATTTAAATATGGAAACTATAACTAACATGTGTGGTAAATGGAGTTATAATCAAAATTTATCAAAAAATACAAGCAATAAGTTTACTTATGAATGGGAGGAATTTTGCGAAGCCTATATAAAGAGAGGCGATTTCCCCCCTACCCTAAAACTAAAAGAGTAGAAGTTTGCACAAGAATAAAATAAGGTTGATATAGGAATAAAATTAAAAGGCATTGATAGATGCATAAAGAACTTTGATAAAACTATCAACAGAACAAAAGACAATGCAGTTAGAGCAATGCATGCTTCAATGACTGTATCAGCTACACAAACAGCAATCTACACGCCTATAGATACATCAACACTAATTAATAGCCAATATCGAGAGGTAATTATTAACGGTACTCGTATCACTGGTAGAGTTGAGTACACTGCAAATTACGCGGCTTATGTCGCAGACCCATCTATAAATATGAAATTTAAACGCCATACTGCTAAAAAAGATTTTTTAATAGTTATGTTGATGCACTATAACTAAAAAATGGTATACCTTTGATGCGGTTCACACTATTAACGGATCACCTGCTGATATTTTCTGTTGCAATCAATTGAAAACAGTAATTAATAAAGAATGCCTTGTTTACTCATGTCCCAACTAAACTAATCCAAATAAATATAACGCAAACTGGTAATTTTTTAGCCGTACGATTCTATCTTTAATCTATCTCTTCTACAGAATATATTATAAATTTAAGCAGATACTATAGACGCTCTTTACATAAGATTTAAACGCAATAACAATCATAATAAGTCCTTTACTTTTTGCCATTCATGTTTAAATCTAAACTTAAGATAGAAAGCAAAAATGCGCATTTTGATTTTATGAATGGGGCGATTTTGTTTTTTTTTGATGTCATCTATTGCACTCATTAAGTCATCTTCATCAAAAAACGACCAAACCGGTGGCACTGGTCCGATCGTATTGTAATGACAAGCAGGCGCCACGTAATAAAATAACACATGTTCAACATAGGATATTGGATATAATTTTACTACTGAGGCAATATGGTTATAATCTGCTTGGTTATCAACAAATAGATCTGAAAGCGCAGCATAGAGCTCTTTTTCATTTAATAGTTCCATCTAGTAACTCCTCTATTTCATCATCAAAACTACATATAAGGGTAGCAATCATTACTTTCGCTAAGTGTTAAAAGATCAGTCAGAACGCAAAATGAATTAGCATAGAAACTTTCTATTTAAGTTAATCGAAATTTAACTCTCTGATTTAATGATTTTTTATAACAGAGTCAAAATTAACTAATAATAACCGAGATATATACCACATGTAATTGGCTCTCTCAACTTTAACTTTAAAACGATCATTAGCGTTTGAATGTTGAACTTGCTTGTTAAATGCAATGGATAAATTACGTTAATTTTCCAATGTTGGCATTGAGTGAATAGGAAATTGTTTTCTGTTTATGCTCAAGCAGGTTTGTATGGCGATAATAGTTTGTAGTCAGAAAAAGTATAATCAAGTTTACTACCACACCTACCCCCTGATTGATGTTCAAGTTTACGATTTATTTCGGTATGATCTAAGCAAAGCTTCGCTATTCGAGCGCAATCTGACAAACACAATTTTATTCATTAAAAATTACGATCACTCTCGCAATAACACCCCCTGACCAATGCACTAACATATTGAATATTCATCAATAGAAATTGTTTTACGTTGTCTGTTAGCGGTTTAACTAAAATGAAATTTGTGCTATATTTTTTTCCATCGATTGACGTGGTTTAGGTAATCAAACTGGTTGAAAATGGAATTCCAAAAGAGTATTTGTTGCTGAACCTAATTAACCAATTATTGTTAAAAAAGTACTTTTTATTGTAACCTAAATCATCAATATTCACTCAAATAAACTATCATGACACTAAAATGAATAATGTTAAATCCATCAATGCAAATCATTTTAAGGAATATATACTTCAAACAGATATCACCAAATTAATCAATTTATTAAATACAACGGTATTACAAGATGGTGAGAGCTCAGTGCATTACTGTTTTATCAATAAATCAGAGGTAAAATCATCACTCGAAGCATTTTATATTTTAGGTACTCGTTTAATAATTACTGGGTATGGGTGGGATGATTTATATCGAAATCATGAGCCCCCGGTATATATAGATAAGCAATATCTTAATGAAATAATTCGTGAATGTTTTTATATTGAAGATAATGTTATCCAATTTAGTGCCTTATCGACTAATATAACAGCAAAACAGTTTGCTAATTCTTTGTATTGCATGCATCTTGATGAAGATTCAGATTTCATTAACGATATAATGGACAAGTTTCCTTTGATATCTTTATTTGAGTTTGTCGATAATCCTGACAATTTTATGAAAGATTTGGGATACTTTATGGAGACAGAGTTTCACTATATCTATCTTTTCAGTTTTACTTCAGGATAAGATTGTAATTAAAGCAAAGTATGATCACAGTGACTCTTATTCAATAAAAATAACATCAATTTGCTTTGGTTTGCGTAGGTTGGAAAAAAGTGAATATTGATTAATATTGTGCTCACACTGAACAAGCTTAGCGCACGACAAACCAACAGCAACGTGTTAAGCCATAAGTTTTCATCGTTACTCAAGCTTCCCTAAATCGTCAATTACTGTCACCTTACCGTTAAAGTGACAGTGACAGTGACAGCGCTAGCAATCTCACACATTATCCTATTCTTTACTCTTATTGCTAACGTGAAAAAGCGAGCATGCGAGGTAACATTTTTATTTATGGATTTTTACCAAGAAAGATATAATTGAGCTCATCGGTAAAAAATATTTTGATTATGAATCATAAATTAGATATAACTAACTATCACGAAACCATGCTTCATTTCCAAGAGCTAATTGGATTAAATGTTTTTATTCAATTCCCTGTCATTACGGAACAATTACCCTCCTCTTATGAAATCAACCTAGAAAACATTGCTGTTAATTTCTATAGTGATGAACCAGCTTATAAAAATATTTTACAGAACAATCCAAATAACTTTATTAAAGATTATAAAGATCCCGTGATTTTATTGAAGAAATCAAAATTAGTTATTAATAATATTAAATGTGCTCAAATTCTTATGGTCAGCAAGGTAAAAAATAAAGACTATTTTCATTCTTGGGATACTCAATTTTCAAAGGGTGATTTTCAGATAGTTTGCTATGGTAAGAGTTTGGCTTATCCAGATACAATGACATTTGTTTGCGTTATTTATACAGGAAGCGTTGAACTATTATTTGATGAGTCAGATATGCTATTACATACTATTGGAACTGGGATTCTATTTAGTCAAAAAGAGATTGAGGCTATTAATGCAAAGCAGGCTGAAAAGATTATCGCCTACCGTAATAATATTGAAGATCTAAATATTAATAATCGGTATTCTCGTTTATGGGATCCTGATTATGATCAACAATTCTTTAGCAGCACTGATGAGTACCCTTATTGTAAATTTGCCATCAAGGATTATGATGGTTCAAATAACCAATAATAGCCATATAAGCTATTTTAAATAACCCATTTCGCCAAAATTGAATTAAATATTTTAATTTTGAAGGGAGTGTTAAAGCCACAGAACATTTTGAATGAATTAATGTGGTAAGAAGATCATTTCCCTAAAAAATGGTTATACTAATTAGTTAAGAGAGTATCCAGATATCAATTAAAAGTAAATAGCAGTCATAATATAAGTTAATAATAAATAAAAGGATAAAACAATGACAAATAAGATGTGGATGATTCGTGGTGATGGTGGTCGATTATATGATGATTTTCGAGAACGCCAAGTTGTAGGAATAGGATGGGCACAGTTAGCTGAATATGCCAAGCCAAACATGACTCGAGATCAATTAACACAATACTATCTTCAAGTTGAACCACTTACCAAGCTTGGTACTGCACGATCAGGGGCTTCGCAAGTGTGGCGTTTTATTAATGAGGTTCAGCCTGAGGATTGGGTTATTACCTATTCTCCTGCCAATCGTACTTATCTGATAGGAAAAATATTGTCTGACTTCCAATATCATCCAGAATGGATTGAAGAAGGTATGGCCTTAGCCAGAACGGTTAAATGGCAAAAGGAAATCGGTCGCGATACACTAACGGAAGAAAGTAAAAATACCTTAGGTTCAACTTTGACTGTCTTTCAACTGCCTGAATTTGCCATCGAAGAACTTTTACATGACAACACTATCCAAAATGTACCGATTGAGCATCCTGATGATATTGAAATTGATGTTGATGATGATCCGCTATTAGGTATGGAAGCATTAGCTATCGAAAGAATAAAAGATTTAGTCAGTGCACTGCGGTGGGATGAAATGCAACAGTTAGTTGCCGGTGTATTACGTAGTATGGGGTACAAAACCCTGATTTCACCAGCAGGTCCAGATCGAGGTAAAGATATTATCGCATCTCCAGATGGTTTTGGGTTTGAAAACCCGCGTATTATTGTTGAAGTAAAACATCGCAAAGTGCAAATGGGTAGTCCAGATATTCGTAGTTTTATCGGCGGAAGACACAAAGATGATCGCGGGCTATATGTTAGTACAGGTGGGTTTAGCAAGGAGGCTCGCTATGAGGCTGACCGCTCCACAATCCCATTAACACTTTGGACGCTTGATGATTTAGTGAGAACCTTAATCGAATATTATGACCATGTTGATATTGAAACAAAACTGCTAGTGCCATTAAAAAGGGCTTATTTACCTGTATAATCAGTTAACTATGTGGATAGCTTTTTTATCCAATGTAGTAGGAGACGATAGCTTTAAGCTATAAATAGCAATTGCTTATATTGGATTATGACTCGTCATATTTAGGGTTAATATCAGCTAAAGTAGCTGAAAAAATTGCTCAATTAGGAGTTAAAAAAGCTTATAAATACCCTTTATGTAAAAGATATAGAAACAGAGTAACGCGGTAATTAACCTGTTTTTACTTTATATTTTGCTGACGACGTTGCTAGATGGTTTAAGATATGAATATCAATGAGAAACTCATTGTAGAGGAGTACAATGAGTTTACCGATATATGACAGTTATTTGTTTTATCATAAATAATTTGCCCTTGCTACATTATGTAGGCTTTAGATAAAACTGAGTAAAAATAATAAATATATTGAAAATCAGAGTGCCAATAATATAAGAGAATAGTCGCCTCAAAAATTGATTTAAAATCGATTCGCTATTCAGCTCTAATACCCCGTAAATTTCTCTCTTTCAACCACCATACTTTGACTTAGAAACTGCTTTATTTTCTCTTCTATTTGACTTTCAATAGTTTTAAGTCGTAATAATGGCACACCAGCTTTAGCAAGAATGGCATTCTTCAGCTGATCTCGTTTCCTCTGCTCTGGTTTACTATGATCATCGCCATCCACTTCAATCACTGCTATAGGGTATTTACCGGTTTTGAAATAGAGGACAAAGTCACAACTGGCTTTATGGTGCATATATTCAAGTTCAAGTTCGGTAAAGCTGTTGTTGTTTTTTGAAACCAGCTGTTCTAAAAGAACTTGTTGATGGTATATCATGGTTTGATAAGTACTTTCTTTCAATATATCACGCAGTAATTGAGCTATAATCCGTTCAGATTTATATTTTGAGTCATGTTTTCTTAACCGTGAGTTAAGTGCCTCTAACGACTTATCATAATCTTGATAAAGCAAATCAAAAGCCGAGATAACCGGACTTTGGTAAATATGATCGTTATCCGCATAATAGTTAATATAACGAATTAAGGCGGCAATACTCTGGTTATTTTTAGTGAAGACATCATTACCGGTGACAAGCATAAACCTATTTTTAGCCCGCGAAACAGCTACGTTAATTAAATTGGGATCATCAACAAAATTGAGCTGTTGTTGGCTGCTGAGCTTTTTATCCAATACAGTAGAAAAGATAATATTATCACACTCTCTACCCTGAAATTTATGCGTTGTAGCTTTGATAATACCGGATGGCAAATGTTCTTGCGATAAATCAATTTGGTTATTGTAGGGCGCGATAAAACCGGTATTTTCTTCTGTAAAATCTTGCCAACCAACTTTATTAAGAGAGTCAAGTTCTCGCAAATTCGTTAAATTTCTTGTGTGATTACCCGGTGCGGTAACAATTAATGTAAGTGCTTGTTCTCCATTATCTTTGGTCATCGGAATAAGCTGATCATTGTAAAATTGCTTATTACAAAACTGAATGATTTTCGGATGACAACGATAGTGCTCTTTCAGTAAAGTGATGGGGATTTTGTCTTGAAATAAGCCAATAAAAGAGTCAAGTAGACTATATTTTTCACAATCATAATATTCATGAGGTGGTTTGATATCAAGTTTGGTAGGTACATGAGGTAGCTGTTTACGATCGCCGACAATAATCACATTCTTGGCACAGCCCAAACCAAGAATACCGGGAATAATATCTTGCTGTGAAGCTTCATCAATAATTAAGTAGTCTATTAAGGCACCTTGCCCCAAAGAGTTGATAATGGAATGAGTACTACTACCTATAATTGGAAAACGTTTAGTAAATTCACTAAAACGTTGTTGATAGTCTTTGTCGGTAAAGGTCGCTTTAAGGTCGATGGTTTGTGAAAGATGCGCTTTCAAATATTGCATTGAAAAACGGGTTAAATCAGCCAATAACGAGTGAAATTGATTTTGTTCAAGTCGCTCTTGATAGCGTTTAAGTAGGCGTTTTTTTTCATTCAACTGCTGATCATAATAAGCCAACTGTAAAAGATTAAAAATTGCTTGTCGCTTTTGCCAATTACTAATGAATTTTGTGCGTATTATCTTAAAATTAAGCAGAAGTTGTATGCGGTCTTTAAATGTAATCCGACGTTGATCAAGGTAATTTAAATAAGCCAATAAATCGGTAATTTTCTCTTTGGAAAACTGATATTTACTTAATAGCTGGGCGTCAGACGATAAGTTTTCACTTTGGCTCTGTTGTAAATAGCCCTTTTCAATAGTCAATTCGTTAATTTGCGCTTGCAAGAAAGCAACTTGGTTCTGTGCTTGGAGGTGTTCGACTAATGTATTTGAAAGCTCACTTATTCTTTGTAAAGTTATTGTTTGCTCTTGTTTTTCAAGACTCAGTTCTAGTTCACCGCCAAAGAAGTTTTTTCGTTTATCACTACTGCCTAATTTAGCAACCAGATAATCAAGTTGATCTTTAGCTAATTTTTCATAGACATTTTCTACCGCAGAATTGTTATTGGATAAAATCGCAACCGTGCGATTATTTATCAAAATATTCGCCACAATATTTAAAATAGTTTGGGTTTTGCCGGTACCAGGCGGGCCTTCAATAATACTGATTTGTGAAGCGAAAGCTTGTTTTACTGCTTTTAACTGACTTTCATTAATTCCAAAAGGATAAATAAGATGTTGAGGAGGCTGGCGTTTTTGGTTTATTACACTGCAATAAGCATGAAGCACCGTATCAGGATGGGGAGTGATTTTATCCAGTTGTCGTAACACATTTTCGGCAATACCTTTATTGTGCTCATCGGCATGTTCAATACGAGCTAGTGCTACTTGTGTAAAATATTGAAAAATATCTTCATTTTTAAGATTGGTCTCAGATACAATCTGAATATTCTCACTAAGCATAACGTAGGGGCGAGAATGGTTAGGATAATAGACAACAGTATACTTTCGCCCATAACTTTCAGCTTTTTCAATCCAATCTATTTTCGATTTATCCTTAACAATAAGAAGATTGCCCTTTATTTGCTCAAATGGATTGACTTGGCATTGTGATAACGGCTGAGTATATTTTTTGCCAGAAGGAAAATGGCTAGTGAGTTTGAGTTCTTGATCTTTATTATCATAGTAGAGAGACCAGTCGCTAATTTGCTTGGTTTTATTTTCGCCATTCATATAGATAGAAATCATTGCTTTCAGTCCTTTTAATAGGGAATATATTCCATTAAGAAGAAAATCGTTTAACCTTATTGTTTACGTTTAAACAATTGCAGTAAACCTCTTACTGTAACTTCTAACTGACTACCTTGCTGATAATTAGCAGGAACAACATAATTAGCTCGTTCTTCAGCAATAAGTTTTTCAACTTTTTCTTGTGTACGTTGTTCCTTCCATTTTTGTTCATCAAACACCGCCAACGAAAACCCGCCTTGGTATCTAACCATTTTCATTGATGGAATATCGGTATCACCATCACCAAAATAGATCATTCGTTCAAAAGGGATATCTCGTTCTTTTAACTCAATAAATTTATTAACTTCAGTATTGTCCCAGGAATTTAAGATGCCTTTGTTAATTCGAAATAAAAATTGGGTTTTGGTTGTATAGTTTATTGCTTGCGCTGGCCAAATAACTTGTTTTCCATTTGGGGAATAATGATATTTACAGGCGTAAATTTGGCTAAATTGATGACCAATTTCTGTACCACGGATCATCGCATCTAAACCACTTGAAATGATGTAATGGTGTAGTTCTATCTGATTAGCCGTTGCATATTGATTAATACGCTCGAACCAAGTATTAACACCGGGAAAAAGAGGAATTGATTTACCATGTTTTTTTAAATTATCTTCACTTAATTCATCAGAACCAAGTTGATTGGCTTTTTCTGCTAAGAGTCCAAGATAAGCAAGTATTTCATCACCATCATCTTGTTGGGCGCGTTGTTTCACTTTAACCCAAAAATTTGCTATATCAGTAATACCTAATGCCGGCATAAGGCCATGCTGAGCGCAATCGCCTTCGGCTAACGTTCCATCGAAATCATAAATTAATGCACACTTAATCATTTACTAATCCCTATATAATGCTTTACATTCAATAATAAGGCTATAACTTTCCTATAATGTGACTCTGTATAATTATCATTCTTATCTGGCAAATCATTTTCTTTGATTTTAGATAAGAAAAACTGTCTCCTTTAACATCCTAGTCTAGTTTCTCCATGATCTCACTACCAATTTGCACATCAACCTCAAGCTATTTAAAGCTACTATTTAGCCTCTACACCTTTTATCACGTCCGCAATAACAAATAGCACAACGGGCTAGATCATTATGAATCACCAATGATCCACCTGATGTCTGGCACTTAACATGAGTGATTTTAAGTTTTATTGTTATGCAAAAGTGTTTAAAGTTGAAACCATCAACTACACTTTCATGCTAAACAATATAAATAATATACAGGAATTTTACGATACTGCTCACAAAAATTAAGCTACATAACAAAAATCTAGCGGTATTCAGCTGTTTCTGTGATCTAAATCACAAATTAAGATATTTCTTCAATATCATTTAATCTTAAAACAATATAGAATCTGAGGGTTTTGCCCATGCAAATAAACCACTCATTTACATTTACCACAAATAAACTATAAAACGACATTTTGTAAATGATCTTTTATCAACCCAAAAAATCAGTTCAACAAGTCCCCCTCATTGACGCTAAAATTAGATCACAAAAAATATCATATTTTTCTTATAATTGAGCAATTACCAAATCGATAACGCTCTCCAAATCCTGTCATCCACTATTTAGTAATTTTCTTTTAATTCCTTTAAAAATATATTTAACCAAACGATAAAGACCATGGTTTATTTGAAATGGTTTATTTGAAGATGAAGTTATATATCGACTAATATAAAATAAATTAAACCATTAAAAATAATCTTTACTGCCTAACTGAGGTTTTAACATGGTTTTAAATTTTGTGAAAATTTCAATTTAGATTTAATATAAGGCATAATAATAACAAAAGTATTAATGAGTTAGCGCTTTTGTTACTTTAAACTAAATTATCTATGACATAAAAAAGGATATTTATGAGACGCAAAGATAGAGAAATAACTAATCTCGATGAAGTGATCGATATTTTAGAGCATACTGATGTTATTCGTTTAGCGATGAATAATGGTGATTATCCCTATATTGTTCCTGTCAATTTTTGTTATGAACTAACAACAGATAATCAGTTTATTTTTTATATTCATGGGGCTAAAGTGGGAACTAAAGTTGAATTACTCAGACAAAATCCTTTAGTTAGCTTTGAGCTAGATACAGGGCATCAATTAATCACTAATGAAAAAGCCTGCAAGTATTCCTTCGATTATGCTAGTGTTATCGGCAATGGGCATGCAACCTTTATTGAAGAACCCACCGCAAAAATAGCAGCGTTACAAATAATGATGAATAAATTTGCTCCTAATAAAACTTTTTCTTTTACAGAAGGCGATGTTAGACCAATTAGCGTCATAAAAATTGCAGTACAAGCTTATACGGCTAAAAAACATTGAATTATGATAACTATATTGTTTGGGTAAAAAAGGATAAAGAAAACCTAAATTAATAATACTTATATGTGAGTTTTTAACCATCTAGCTATTAATTATCAGTAATAAGAAAATAACACAAAATAGGTTAAAGGCTCGTGGTTTATTTGGTGCATATGTTGAATATACAATAGTAAATAGCTAGTTATAAATACTCAATTTTATAGGTCACTTTTCATTTAGATATATAAACAATTTTAATAAAATAGAAATCCAGTATTTACAAGTTTTTTAATACTTTTGTTAAGATTTCGCTGGCTGAATACAGATCTAGCCACTCTCACGAATTAAATAATTCTCGGATAAAGCTTAACTCTGGATTTACCTCTATCACTTTATCAACCATTTTGTTATACCACATTGGTTTTTGCCATGTTGCAAAGTTCGGCAAATGGTCAATTGCCATTGCTGTCTTTAACAGCGGGTGATCGATTTCTGGGGTAGAAAGGCCATGACGAGCTCGGAAATTTTTGACTGCCTGATATTCAAATGGCCAAAGAAATAACATGATATCATCAATTTCATAACCAGTTGCTGGCTGCTTTTCATCATTATCAAGAAACAGTGATATCCATTCTAAATGATTATCACAAAGCTTGATTAACCAATCTGTCAACTCATTTTCATCAGTGCTGTACAGTGCTTCCTGACAAAAACGATGATAAAATGGGTCAATTGGGATATTTGCCCTATCCCAATCAATGGATTGTTTACGCTCACTTGCCATCATTTCAATCGCTAATACCCCTAAGCGCTGTGGTTTTGGTGGTACAATATTACCCCTACCATCGCCACCCCAAGATAAACTTCGGCTCATATTACCATTAAGAATACTTTCAACAATCTTAGGGTAGCAAGGTTCAATTAACTCAAATCGATTACAGGCAAACATCATTAGTAAGATTTGACCTTGACGTGATAGATCATTTTGAAAACAGTCTTGATGTCGATAGATATTATAATAATCAAGTAACAAATATAATGCTGATGAAGCAATATAACCACATAAATAAGGATTCCTTTGTTGTTTAGAGGTTAGATAAAGGATAGAATAAAAAAATTTCACATGAGACATATCAGTTGATGTATAACTTAGAATTTTTTCTTTATCTTCTTTATAATTATTCTCTAATTCAGATTCAATCGTATTAATTTCAGCTTTTTGATATTCATTCATATCTTTTTTCAAAAAAACGTATTTATTATAATACTTATTGATTTGATTAATAGATGCCATATTCGTTGTTCTCCATGATTTACTAAATAAAATCCAATTATTTTTTATTACATTTGGCATTTGATATTATGTTAGAAGCAGCAATAAAAAACGCTTTAAAGCCACTCTCACGAATTAAATAATTCTCGGATAAAGCTTAACTCTGGATTTACCTCTATCACTTTATCAACCATTTTGTTATACCACATTGGTTTTTGCCATGTTGCAAAGTTCGGCAAATGGTCAATTGCCATTGCTGTCTTTAACAGCGGGTGATCGATTTCTGGGGTAGAAAGGCCATGACGAGCTCGGAAATTTTTGACTGCCTGATATTCAAATGGCCAAAGAAATAACATGATATCATCAATTTCATAACCAGTTGCTGGCTGCTTTTCATCATTATCAAGAAACAGTGATATCCATTCTAAATGATTATCACAAAGCTTGATTAACCAATCAGTCAACTCATTTTCATCGGTGCTGTACAGCGCTTCCTGACAAAAACGATGATAAAATAGGTCAATTGGGATATTTGCCCCATCCCAATCAATGCTTTGTTTACGCTCACTTGCCATCATTTCAATCGCTAATACCCCTAACCGCTGTGGTTTTGGTGGTACAACATTACCTCTACCATCTCCCCCCCAAGATAAACATCGGCTCATATTACCGTTGAGAATACCTTCAATAATTTTGGGATAGCAAGGTTCGATTAACTCAAATCGATTACAGGCAAACATCATTAGTAAGACTTGACCTTGACGTGATAGATCATTTTGAAAACAGTCTTGAATCGAATAAATATTATAATAATCAAGTAACAAATATAACGCTGATGAAGCAATATAACCACATAAATAAGGATTCCTTTCTTGTTTAGAGGTTAGATAAAGGATAGAATAAAAAAATTTCACATGAGACATATCAGTTGATGTATAACTTAGAATATTTTCTTTATCTTCTTTATAAATATCCTCTAATCCAGATTCAATCCTATTAATTTCAGCTTTTTGATATTCATTCATATCTTTTTTCAAAAAAAAGTATTTATTATAATACTTATTGATTTGATTAATAGATGCCATATTCGCTGTTCTCCATGATTTACTAAATGAAATCCAATTATTTTTTATTACATTTGGCATTTGATATTATATTAGAAGTAGCAACAAAAAACGCTTTGAAGCCACTCTCACGATTTAAATAATTCTCGAATAAAGCTTAACTCTGGATTTACCTCTATCACTTTATCAACCATTTTGTTATACCACATTGGTTTTTGCCATGTTGCAAAATTAGGGAAATGGTTAATTGCCATTGGTGTCTTTAACAGAGGGTGATCGATTTCTGGAGTAGAAAGGCCATGACGAGCTCGGAAATTTTTGACTGCCTGATATTCAAACGGCCAAAGAAATAATATATCTTCATCAATTTCATAACCTGTTGCTGGCTGCTTTTTATCATTATCAAGAAATAGTGATACCCATTCTAAATGATTATCACAAAGCTTTTCTAACCAGTATATCAATTCATTTTCATTAGTACTGTACAGTGCTTCCTGACAAAAACGATGATAAAATAGGTCGACAGGAATATTTGCATTATCCCAATCAATGCTTTGTTTACGCTCACTTGCCATCATTTCAATCGCTAATACCCCTAAGCGCTGTGGTTTTGGTGGTACAACACTACCTCTACGTAAACTTCGGCACATATTACCGTTGAGAATACCTTCAATAATTTTGGGATAGCAAGGTTCAATTAACTCAAATCGATTACAGGCAAACATCATTAGTAAGATTTGACCTTGATGTGATAGATCATTTTGAAAACAGTCTTGAATCGAATAAATATTATAATAATCAAGTAACAATTGTAATGCTGATGAAGCAATATAACCACATAAATAAGGATTCTTTTCTTGTTTAGAGTTTAGATAAAGGATAGAATAAAAAGATATCACATGAGTCATATCAGTTGATGTATAGCTTAGAATCTTTTCTTTATCTTCTTTATAAATATCCTCTAATCCAGATTCAATCATATCAATTTCATCTTTTTGATATTCATTCAGATCTTTTTTCAAAAAAACATATTTTTTATAGTACTTATTAATCTCATTAATAGATGCCATAGTTGCTGTTCTCCATGATTTACTAAATAAAATCCAATTATTTTTTATTACATTTGCATTTAATATTGTGTTAAAAGTAGTAATAAAAACGCTTTGAGGCCACTCTCACGAATTAAATAATTCTCGGATAAAGCTTAACTCTGGATTTACATCTATCGCTTTATCAACCATTTTGTTATACCATATCGGTTTTTGCCATGTTGCAAAGTTCGGCAAATGGTCTATAGCCATTGGTGTCTTTAACAGCGGGTGATCGATTTTAGGGGTAGATAAACCATGACGTGCTCGAAAATTTTTCACGGCGTGATATTCAAATGGCCATAGAAGTAACATCTCATCATGAATTTCATAACCTGTTGATGGTTGCTTTTCGTCATTATCAAAAAACAAACATACCCATTCTAAATGATTATCACAAAGCTTGGTTAACCAATCAGTCAACTCATTTTCATCGGTGCTGTACAGCGCTTCCTGACAAAAACGATGATAAAATGGATCGACAGGGATATTTGCGCTATCCCAATCAATGGTTTGTTTACGCTCACTTGCCATCATTTCAATCGCTAATACGCCTAAGCGCTGTGGTTTCGGTGGTACAACATTACCTTCACCATCTCCTCCCCAAGGTAAACTTCGACTCATATTACCATTGAGAATACTTTCAACAATTTTTGGGTAGCAAGGTTCAATTAACTCAAATCGATTACAGGCAAACATCATTAGTAAGATTTCGCCTTGATATGAGAGATTTACTAAAAAACGGTCTTGATGTGGATAGATATTATAGTAATCAAGTAACAAACTTAATGCAGATGTCGAAACATAACCGCATAAATAGGAATTTTTTTCTTGTTTAGAGCTAAGATACATTGTGGCATAATAATCACTTGTCGTAGAAAATTCGATGGCTATACTAGCTAAAATATATTCTTTATTTTCTTGATAAATCTTCTCTAATTCAGCGGATATCTCATCTATCGTATTTTTTTCATAATTATTAATATCTTTTTTTAAAATAACGTAGCGAGCGAAATATATTCTTATTTCATTAATAGATGCCATATTAGTTGTTTCCCATTCTTTATTAAATAAAATTCAATTTTTCCATTATGTTTGGCATTTCATGTATGTAAAAACTAGCACCGTTTTAAATATAACTATGTAGCTATTACTTTTATAAGTAATAATTTATTTGTGAATTTATAACTATTAACAATGATGATATGGTTTCTTATAGTTATTAAAGTTAAATTGACATCACTAGCTAATTAAATTATATATTACCTATATATTAATTATTATAAATAAGTTATAAAACATTATGTCATTAAATCTCAGGAAGACAATATTTAATCTACTTAAACAGCAACCGCAAAAACAGTTTACCGCTAGGCAGTTGGCTCAGTTGATATTTATACATAATCCGCAAGCCTGTGCTGAAAAAAAACAGGCTAGTGAGCGTTTAATGACTGATGATGATGTTATTGCCCAAATTGCAGCTGAAATTGGTGCCCAGCGACCACTTTTACAAAAAAACATCCAGAGATAAAAACCACAGAGGGGCGTCCTAAAAAGTATTACTTTTCGCAAAAATCGGATGAAGCAGAAGTACTAGACGCTGAGTGTTTATCAACAAAGAAACTGCCCACACAAACCCAAACAGAGAAGAATGGTCACAGCGAACACTCTCTCTATCCATTATTATGTAAATATCTTTATGATGAACTTAATGTGTACTCTAAACGTATTGATGAAAAAACCTCATCAAATAGAATGGGTAAAAATGGCAATATATGGCTACATCCTGATATTGTTGGCTTAGAAGATCTCAGCTCTGATTGGAATAACTTAGTCAAAGAGTGTGTTAAACTTTATGCCGATCAGCAAAGTAAACTATGGTCATTTGAAGTTAAAATATTACTTAATATGTCAAACGTCAGAGAATCATTTTTCCAAGCTGTATCTAATTCTTCATGGGCTAATTTTGGTTATTTGGTGACTTCACAAATTACTGGTAGTGATACATTGAAGGAACTCAGAGTACTGTGCGCAGCACACGGTATTGGCGTTATTAAATTAGATATAGATAATCCATCAGAAAGTCAAATTTTAATTCCTGCTCAAGAAAAAACTATTATTGATTGGGACTCTTGCAGTCGTCTTGCTCGAGAAAATAAAGACTTTAATAACTATATTAAGTTGGTTAAGCAGTTTTATCAAACTGGCGAAATAAAAGTTTTTGATTGGGATTATACAAATGCTTAAATAAGAAAATTAGTAAAAAAGAGACACCAAAGAGTCATTTTCATTGAAATAAACTATAATTAATTGATATTTTGTTAATCAATATAACAATCAAAATTGGCTTTATAATAAACATCAATAAAGCCAATTAATCATCATTAATCAACAATAACTCTACCATTCAATGGCTGTACTGGGCGATTGTTGTCGTGATGCATGGTTGAGTGGAATTTTTCTATTTGTTGTTCTGAGGCTGTCACAGGTTGTTCTAACACAATCCATCTTACACCTTCTGTACAAGGTGGGGTTGTTAGTGATCCACTAAAGCGGTAATAATCTAAGTTGTTAGGAAATAATGCTCTGATATCTACCGTATTTTCAATAATAGCTTTATTACCCGCTTGTGCTGGCATTTGCTGCCAAATTTTGGCAAGTTCGCGGTTAACTTCACCATGATTAAACATTAAGGCAACCACCGTAAGCTCACCAGCTTTATTTTGGTAGACAAAGTGGGCTTCCATTGGATAACGTTTGTCTTTGATGGTATTTTCACTTGGGGTATGAAAATGGAATTGTTGTAATATAAAACTTTGATCATCTAATGTTAACTGATTATCACCAGAGATATTGACTTGAATAGTATGCCCATTATTAATAACTTCTTGTTTGCTAGGCTGGAAAGTAAAATTTAATTTTTCATGCTCGGTTTTTAACACATGATCGATATTAATTGGTGACTGATTTTTACCTTTTTGACACGCAGAATAGTCAGGTGATAATTTACCCCAGTTTTCTGGATTTTCTTGGCCTTCATATCCCCAATGTGAGGTTTGCTCTGATGCTGCACAAGATAGACTAGTTACCATTAATGCCGCGATTATTACATTACGTTTCATCTTGATTTTACACTACAGAATTAATTAAGGGAGAGTAAATTATACGCCGCAAAAATTTGTCTTTCTAGATAAAACGCTCTTGGTAACATAATTAATTTTAATTAACAGTAAGGCTCGTTTGAAGATGGGAATTATGATGATTATCATCAATATATAGATACAAAAAAACCTGCTATAAGCAGGTTCTTGAAAACTGAAATTGGCTCCTCCAACAGGACTTGAACCTGTGACATACGGATTAACAGTCCGCCGTTCTACCGACTGAACTATGGAGGAACACTTAGTGGACAGAATATTAACTATCTATGAGAATTCTGTCAATCTATAAAACATTAATTTAGTTTGATTGCTCAGGTTATGAACAAATTTAATGAATCCTATGCTAAAATATTGATAATATGACATAACGAGTAGAGTAAAACTGATGAAAAAAAATATTTGTGTTTTTTGTGGTGCCAGTGAAGGTAATCGTCCAGAATATCGAATGGCAGCAGAACAATTAGGTATGACCATTGCCAAACAAAATAGACGATTAATTTACGGTGGTGGCAATAAAGGTTTAATGGGCATTATCGCTAATGCGGTTTTAACTCATGGCGGTGAAGTTATTGGTATTATTCCTGAGCGGTTAGTTAAAGCTGAAACTGCGCATCATGGAATTACCCAATTAGAAGTTGTTGACAATATGCATCAACGTAAAGCAAGACTAACCGAACTTGCCGATGGCTTTATTGCTATGCCGGGTGGCACAGGAACACTAGAAGAGCTATTTGAAGTATGGACTGGCATGCAAATTGGTTATCATGAAAAACCTGTCGCACTATACAATAGTGAATTTTGGCAACCTATGCTGAATTTTTTAAAACACGCAGTGCAAGAAGGGTTTATTCGGGAAAATTTTTATCAAACATTGATCGTGTCAGATGTTGCGGATGCAATGTTAGAAAAGATGGATAATTTTATTCCCAAAGAGTTAGAACGTTGGGTAAAAAAATAGTTTAAGAGAACAACAAAAAAACGCCATCATCTGATGGCGTTTCCATAATTTTATGCAGTAGCTATTTCGGTAGCTGCTGATTCTGGTTTTTTAATAATTGCGTAAGCGATACCTGCAATTACAGAACCGACAACAATTGATAGGATGTATCCGCCAACAGGTTTAACCACACCAGGAATTGCTAGTGCAAATAATCCACCATGTGGGGTCATAAGTTCGGAACCAAATGCTAGTGATAGACCACCGGTAATTGCGCCACCAATGATACAACAAGGAATAACACGTAATGGATCACGAGCAGCAAAAGGAATTGCCCCTTCAGAGATGAAGCATAATCCCAATACTAATGAAGCTTTACCACTTTCTTGTTCTGCTTTAGCAAATTTTTTGCGCGCAATTAAGGTTGCTAATCCCATTGCTAACGGTGGAACCATACCACCAGCCATAACCGCAGCCATTGGTGCATAAACTTGTGCAGAAATTAAAGCAGTACCAAATGCATAAGCAACTTTGTTGATTGGACCACCCATATCAGTACACATCATACCACCTAAAATTGCCCCTAAAACAACCGCATTTGCAGTACCCATAGATTTCAACCACTCAGTTAATGCAGTCATTAACCATGCGACAGGTGTACCAACGACGAATTGCATAACTAAACCGGTCGCTAATGTAGCAAGTAAAGGCACAATAAGAATTGGTTTTAATGCTTCTAATGTTTTTGGTAATGGCAAATATTTAGTGATTAACATTGCTAAATAACCGGCAAAGTAACCAATAATTATACCACCTAAGAAACCAGCACCGGTTGAAACAGCTAGTAAACCACCAACAAGGCCAGGAGCAAGCCCAGGTCTATCGGCAATTGAGTAAGCGATATAACCAGCAAGTAATGGCACCATTAGAGAGAATGCTAAACCACCAATTTGCGCTAAATGAGGTTCACCGACCAACGTTTTAACCAACACTCCCTGATCGTTTAAAACATCTTTAAACTCACCAAAAGCAAATGATAGGGCGATGATCAAACCACCAGCAACCACCATTGGTAACATATAAGACACACCAGTTAAAAGATGTTGGTAAACGCCTTTCTTTTTGTTGTTGGATGTTGTTGCATTAGCAGATGGTTGATAAACTGTAGCTTCTTGGAATGCTTTATCTAACTCTTGAGCAGTCTTTTTAAGCGCAGGACCGGTTTTGGTACGATAAAGTTTTTTACCTGCAAATTTGCTTAAATCGACATCGATATCACATGCAGCAATAACCACATCAGCAGAAGCGATCTCTTCTGGCGTTAATTCATTACCAACACCAACCGAACCACGAGTTTCAACTTTACACCACCAGCCACGTTTTTTCGCTTCTTCTTCAATCGCTTCGGCGGCCATAAATGTGTGCGCAACACCTGTAGGGCAAGCTGTGACAGCTACAATGCGTTTTTGTCCGTTGTTTGAAGTCGCAACAGCAGCAGAATTAGCCGACTGTTGATAAACAGTTGCTTTACTTTGTGCTTCATTCAAGATTTTTTTAGGATCAGCAAAAACATCATTGAGGTCATTAACCACATAAACTTTTTTGCCGATAACAGCTTTATCGCTAATATTACCATTACCAACCGATATGATAGTATCGGCTGACGTAGCATTATCAACAAGTTTAATATTTAAAGAATTAGCGGCTAGCGCTAATTCCGCTTTAGCTAAACGCCCGTTAACCGGGCCTGAATTACTACCTTCTACAATATATATATTCATGAATACTCCTATCCCGCGATTATTTCAATTTTTTCTGACATGTCGGTAACCGCTTGACGGTCTGACACACCAACACCAGCTTGTCCAACTGATAATGCGGCAACACTTGATGCAAATACTAAGGTGTCTTTAATTGATTGATTTGTTAATAAACCATACATTAATCCACCGACCATTGAATCACCAGCACCAACAGTACTTACTACCTTACATTTAGGCGGTTTGGCTAACCATGCTTCATGTTTAGTTACCCATAAAGCACCTTGACTTCCTAGTGAAATGACTACGTTTTCTACCCCACCATCGATAAGTTCCATGGCTGCGGTTTTGATTTCTGCTAATGTGGATAATTTTCTGCCTACCCACATTTCAAGCTCTTTATCATTGGGTTTTATTAACCAAGGTTTAGCTTTTAACCCGGCGACTAAAGCCTCTCGACTACTATCAAATACCACTTTAGGACAAATTGCTTTAACTTGTTTCATCCATTCTGTGAATTTTTCCAGAGATACTCCAGCCGGTAAACTGCCACTAATGGCGACCATATCTATCTCTTTTAACCATTCTAACGAATTGGTGACAAAGGTTTGCCAATCTTGCTCGCTAATAGTAAAACCTGAAAAATTTAGGTCGGTTACATCACTATTTTCTTCAGTTAATTTAACGTTAATCCGAGTACGTCCATCAATGGTTTGAAATTTATCAACAACATTTAGTGATTCAAACAGTAAATTAAATCCATCACGATTTTCTCTGCCTAAAAAACCACCCACTGTTAATTTAATACCAAGATCGGATAATACTTTAGCAACATTGATACCTTTACCTGCTGCAAGTAACGCATTGGTTTGAACTAAATTCACATCACCAAGTTCAACTTTAGGACAAAACCCTAATAGATCATAAGCTGGATTTAAAGTGATGGTTGCAACACGATAAGTCATGATTAAGCACCCTCACCTAAGCCGCTTTCAATAGCTTTACCGATGGCATCTAATACTTGTTCGGCATCATCACCAACTGCTGTGAATTGTAAACGACTGCCTTTTTTTGCACCTAATGCAACAATCTTCATTAAACTGGTTGCACTAACTGGTTCATTTTTACCATCGAGATTAGCAACAGTCACTTTACTATTGAACTCTTTTACCAATTTAACAAGAACTGATGATGGACGAGTGTGTAAGCCATTTTCATTTGGAATAACAAATACGCGACTTAACTCTTCACCATTACTAGTAGATGTTGCGTTAGCAGCTGTATTTACAGTGGCTGTTTCTGATTTTTCAGATGATACTGACTGAGTTCCTGATAAAAGTAGATTATTAAAATCATCACTATTTGCTGAAATTAATTGTGCTAATTTTTGGTTATAAGCTAACGCAGCAATATTATTGGCGATAGTTGCCACACTATCATCAATAGCCGAAATGGTGATAAGAAGCTTAACTGGTTTACCATCTTGATTAAAATCATTTACTGTACGGCTGATAGCAATCGCATTTTTTAAGTTGCCTTCGCGACTATCATTTAACCATACGCCATTACCTAAATAATTTGGTTTATTATCCAGTACATTGGCAATAAAGTTAGCATTAACCGCATTGTGTTGTTTTAAACGTGAAGCATTCAAGGCTTGTAGTGTTGCTAAGCTATCGGCTTGAATATCCAATAATAATGAAGAGGCATCAATTGCAAATTGACTATCTTCTGCGCTTTCTTTACCAGTCAAAATAGCCAAAGCTTCGTCGGCTGTTTGAATTTTTTTGATTCGTTCTTCAACGCCATCGGCACCAAGAACATGTGTTAATTGGCGAAGCAACTCTAAATGCTCATCAGAACTTGCTGCAATACCGATAGCCAGATAGGCTTTTTCACCATCATCCCCCCACTCAACACCTTGAGGGAAACAGAAAACTTGCACACCGGTTTTTTTAACTAAATGACGAGTTTTAGGAGTACCATGAGGTATGGCAATACCAATACCTAAATAGGTTGCCGCCTGACCTTCACGTTCAAGCATACCATCAACATAGCCTTCTGCGACAAAACCAGCACTAGTTAATGCTGCGGCAATCTTCTTAATTGCCTCAGTCTTGTTAGTTGCTTGTTCATTTAAATGAATATCTTCTTTAACTAAATGAAACATATAATAAATACCTCTGGGTTATAATGTTGGGTCTACTAAAAAACAACTCAGCAATCCCACAATCGTTATTGAATCATATTGAATCGTTTCAGCAATAATGAATATAAAAAGCCTAATTATCAATTAAATTATATCTATTAATTCAAAAAATGTGATCTAGATCTGCTTTTTAACTCAATTTAACTACTTTTATATCTATTTATTTTGACTTTTTAGCAATTTTTCGACTCAGATTACCTCGATAAATCAAGCGGCGAGGAATAACGGTAGTTCCTGGTTGATAACTCTTGTTATGCAAACTATCAAATAATAATTTAATGGTTACTTCAGATACTGATTTATGATCTTGGGAAAGTGCAATCAATTTACAAGGTAAAAAATCAAGTAACTCGTTATCACCAAAAGTGGCAATGGTTAAATTATCGGGTAAATGTCCAAACTTTTTCAATATTGCATCAATAGTACCTTGTAATAGCGAAAAAGAGGTAGAAAAAATACCGCTAGGTAGATCATTATTCGCTAACCATTGACTAAAAGTAGCTTCGGCATCGCGACGACTATAATTATTTGCACACAAAAAATCAACTTTATTGCCATGCTTTAAAGCGATTTCTTTAAAGCCTTTCATGCGAAGCTGGCTAACAGACAAATTGGGTAATGCGCCAATATAAGCCACCGTTCCATTAACACATTGATAAAATGCTTTGGCTAACATTTCAGCATCTTCTTTATCTGAGCCAACAACATTTCGAAATTCTGAGGCTGATAATGTTCTATCAAGTGCAAACAATGGGGTATCACTGTTTTGCCAACCGTTATAAAAAGCATAATCTGAGTCGGCAACAAATGAAGAAGAGATAATTAACGCATCAACTCGACGCTGTTTTAAATGTTTAACACACTCTTTTTCAATTTCAGGATTATCTTCAGAACAAGAAAGTAATAGCTGATACCCCTCTTTTCTTACCAATTGCTCTAAATAGTTAGCAATTCTGGTATAACTTATATTTTCAAGATCGGGAATAATAATACCAATTGTGCGTGTTTTACCTGCTCTTAATCCTGCGGCAACGGCATTGGGTTGATAATTATACTCGTTTACCACCGCCATCACTTTTTCAACGGTTTTATCACTAACTCGGTATTGTTTAGCTTTACCATTTATCACGTAGCTAGCGGTTGTTCTTGACACCCCAGCTAACAATGCAATTTGTTCTAACTTCATGAATATATCTCAATAAAAAAATTATCAGTTATTTAACCTTAACTTAAATTAAATGTAAACAAAGTTATCATTTTGCGTTAACGATTATATAACTTGAGGAATTGTACGCAAGAAGGATTTAGTGTGAATCTAAATCCTTTCAATTAAAGGAATCAGTTGTTAATAATAAATAGCGATATTTTGATTATGAATGTTTTCTATTTTCACTGGCGTATCAAATATCTCTTCTAAAATGGCTGAATTCATAATTTTTTTGGGACTGCCTTGATAAACTAGCTGGCCATCTTTCATTGCTAAAATATAATCTGAATAAACGGAAGCAAAATTAATATCATGAATAACAATAACAATTGTTTTGCCAAGTTCATCGGCAGCGCGACGTAACTGTTTCATCATGGCGACCGCGTGTTTCATATCGAGGTTATTTAATGGTTCATCAAGTAATACATAATCAGTATCTTGACATAGCACCATGGCAACATAAGCTCGTTGTCGTTGTCCACCAGAAAGCTCATCTAAAAAGCGATCTTTATATTCTGTAAGATTTAAGAATTCGAGTGCTCGATGAATATGCGCTAAATCGTCTTGATTTAATCGCCCTTTTGAATAGGGATAACGGCCAAAACCGACCAGTTCAAAAACAGTTAATCGGCTAGTAAAACGGTTCTCTTGTCTTAATACTGATAAGTAGGTAGCCAGTTTGTCACTAGGGGTATTAACCACATCCATATTCTGAATTTTTACTTGTCCTTCATCAGCCAATAATAGACGACTAATAATTGATAATAATGTCGATTTACCCGCACCATTTGGACCGATGATGGCGGTAACACCACCTTGGGATATGGTCGCATTCACATTTTTTAAAACCGGTATGGTTTGATATTTTTTACTAACATTATCAATTTCTATCACATCGGTACCTTTTTCAAAATTAAGAAGATGAACAATGAACCACCAATAAACTCAATGACAATGGATAGTGCCCCGACCATATTTAAAACATGCTCTAAAAACATCTGTCCACCGACCAGAAATATAACCCCTAACAAAAATGCTGTTGGCAATAAAAAACGATGTTGGCTTGATCCACTAATACTATAAGCTAAATTGGCAATAAGTAGGCCTAAAAACGTAAATGGACCTACTAATGCGGTCGATATTGAAACTAATACCGAGACCAACAATAAAATAATGGTGACACTTTTTTGATAGTCGATACCAAGATTTATTGCATTATCCCGCCCTAAGGCTAATACGTCGAACCGGAACCGCATTCGCCATAAAAATAGACCAATTGTGGTGGCGATAACTAATGAAAAGACAATTAATACCGGTTCAGCGCGAGTAAAAGTTGCAAATATTCGACTTTGTAACACTGCAAATTCAGTTGGCGTCATTAATCGTTGTAACAAATTAGAAAAGCTACGGAACAGTGTCCCTAAAATAATACCGATTAATAACACTAAGTGCAGATTCTGTTTAAGTTTGGTAAATAATCCACGATACAAAAAAAGAGAAAATAAAATCAATAGTAATGACTCAAAGATAAATTTACCGACAATGCCAATATAAGGAATGCCTTGAGCATCAATAAAAAATATCACTACAGTTTGAATCAATACAAACAACGACTCAAACCCCATTATTGAAGGCGTTAAAATTCGATTATTGGTGACGGTTTGGAAAAGCAATGTCGAAGTTGCCGCGGAAAAGGCGACTAAAATCATGGTTAACACGATCCAAGCACGATGTGTCAGAATGTAGCTAATATTACCTTTCAAATTAAATGTCATGAAAAAAACAACACAAAAAGTGGCAATAGCCAGTAATAGTAGTACAGTTTTTCGACTAGAAATATGGCGTTTTTGATTAACTCGCATGGCGTTTTTTACTCAACAACACTAAAAAAATAACAGCCCCAACTACACCAAGAATAACACTGACAGGAATTTCGAATGGGTAACGGATCACTCGTCCAATGATGTCGCATAACAAAACAAGTCCACTACCGAATAAACAGATCCAAGGAATAGTTTTGCGAACATTATCGCCAAATAATAAACTAACAATATTGGGAACAATTAATCCTAAAAATGGCAAGACGCCAACAACCACAACCACTATCCCGCCTATCAGCGCAATCACCACCAGACCGGTTAACATTACTCGATTATAATTAAGTCCAACATTGACAGAGAAGTCTCGCCCTAAACCGGCAACCGTAAAGCGATCAGCACTCCAGCAAGCAAGTAAGGTTATAGCACCGACTAACCATAATAATTCATAGCGACCTTGCAAAATACCTGAAAAGTCACCCGATTCCCAACCGCCGAGTGATTGCAATAAATCAAAATACATGGCAAAAAAAGTACAAATTGCACTAATTACTGCGCCAAGCATGATGCCAATAAGGGGCACCATCAACGCAGATTTAAAGATGATTTTTCGCGAGATGAACATAAATAGCATCGTACCAGCCATAGCAAATAAGCTAGCTACCACCATTTTCATCATCACACTTGCCCCCGGTGCCAGTACCATCATCACTAATAAGCCAAGGCTGGCTGATTGAGTAGTACCAACTAATGAGGGTTCCACGAATCGATTTTGGGTAAGTAGTTGCATAATTAAGCCAGCCACGCTCATTGCGCTGCCGGCTAATAGTAATGCCACCGTTCTTGGTACTCGGCTAACAAAAAAGATTTGTCGCATATTACTGTCAGACCATAAATCGGCTAACGTGACATGCCCAGCACCAATAAATAGGCTTAATGCAGCCATTGCGAATAAAACAACAATGCCTGCAATAAAGTAAACCGTTTTAGACATGGTTTAGATTAATTAGCGGATGTTTTTTGTAATACATCACTTATTTGATCCATCAAACGACTATAAGTTTGAATACCGCCGGAGATATACATAGAAGTAGAATCTAAATATACGATGTGGTTTTGTTGCCATGCATCGGTCTTTTGAATCAATTCATTATCTAAAACTTGTTGTGCTGATTGCGCTTCTTTATTGCCAATTGCGTTATCTCTATCAAGTACAAATAACCATTGTGGATTAACGCTTAACACAAATTCAGAAGTGACAGCATTACCATGACGACCCGCTTCTTGGAATGTTGCTGCCGGTTTAAATCCTAACACATCAAAAATAAAGCCAAAACGTGATTTAGGACCATAAGCTGACATTTTACCGCCATTAACCATAATCACTAAAGCGGTTCCCGCGTTGCTGGTTTTTGCTTTTAAACCTTCAATTTTTTGATTAAAATCATCAATTAATTTTTTCGCCTCTGCTTGTTTAGCAAAAATAGTACCTAATTGTTCAGTACGCTCGGTTAAGCTAGCCACAAAATTATTAGGATCAATATCAAGCGAAATTGTCGGTGCAATATCACTTAATTTTTTATAGACATCATTGGCGCGCCCACCGGCAATAATGACGTCCGGTTGTAATGAACTTAATACTTCATAATTTGGTTCAAATAAAGTACCGACATTGGTATAAGTTTTATCTGCATATTTAGATAAAAACTCGGGGAAATGTACATCAGATTGGGGAACCGCGGTAACAGGAATATTTAATGCATCAATAATATCAAGTGTTGCAGTATTAAATACCACCACTTTTTTCGGATTCTCAGGAACGTCGGTTTTACCTTGAGAATGTTCGACCGTTATTGATGTTTTATTAGCGGCAGGTGCTTCTTTTTTATCATCACAACCAGCCAAGGCAAATAAAGCGGTCAGTAATACTAAAAATTTAACTTTAATAGATGAAAACATTGTAACTCCTAATTATTAGCTTAGTTCAAAAGCGCGTAAATGATAAATAGAATAATTATCATTTGCACTGAATTGTAACTAAAAATAAATAAGTGTTCAATGAACTTTGATAAACTTTGATAAACAAAAAAATCAATAATAAATAAGCTGATAAAAGTATCAGCTAATAAGGTTAAATTTAGGGCTGATTGTTGAGCTATTTTCTGTCAATTAATGCCCGTTTTTAGGTGCGTCAGTTAACTCTTTAAGCTTTCTAGTTAAAGTGTTTCGCCCCCAACCTAACAGGTTAGCGGCATCTTGTTTATGACCACGGGTAAAATTAAGTGCACATTTCAATAAAATCTGTTCAACATCAGTAACAGTTTGTGTCAATATGCCCGTTTGACCGGCTAATAATGCTTGCTTAGCCCACTGCTCTAACATCACTTTCCAATCGGTTTCAGGTAATATGTGAGAATTGGTACTTATATCACAATTAATCCCTGTAGCAGGTGCTGATGACTGTAATAGTTCAGGTGGCAAATCTTGAACAAAAATTTCACTGTTTGACGACATCACGGTGACCCAACGGCAGACATTTTCCAATTGTCTAACATTGCCTGGCCAATTAAACATACATAACAGATTAAGTGCATCAGGACTTAGCACTTTACTCTCCACGCCTAACTCTTTGGCTGTGGTACGTAAAAAATGTTCAGCCAGTTTGGGAATATCTTGTGCTCTATCTCGTAATGGTGGTAATAAAATGCGAATAACATTTAAACGATGGAATAAATCTTCTCTAAATTTACCCTCTCTTACTCTTGCTTGAAGATCCTGATGAGTGGCGGCAATAATACGAACATCAACCTTAACCGGTGAATATCCACCAATTCGATAAAATTGGCCATCAGCAAGCACTCTTAATAATCGCGTCTGCACATCTAACGGCATATCACCAATTTCATCTAAAAACAGGGTTCCACCATTAGCTTGCTCAAAACGACCGTGCCTGATTTGCGCGGCTCCGGTAAATGCACCTTTTTCATGACCAAACAATTCAGATTCAATTAAATCCTTAGGTATAGCGGCCATATTGAGTGCAATAAAAGGGGAATGCGAACGTGGACTATGAGTATGCAGTGCTTTGGCCACTAACTCCTTACCTGTTCCTGATTCACCATTAATTAACACACTAATAGAGGATTTGGAAAGTCGACCAATAATACGAAATACTTCCTGCATTGAGGGGGCTTCACCAATAATACCTGTAGAGGCTTTATTGCTAGAAGGATTACTCGGTTTATTGCTTTGAGTGTGTGAAATAGCCCGTTCGACCAATTGAATGACTTCATCGACATCAAAAGGCTTAGGAATATAATCATAAGCCCCTTTTTGATAAGCATTCACCGCTGCATCAAGATCCGAATGAGCCGTCATAATAATCACTGGCAAATTGGGCATTTGCTCTTTGATATAATTAAGTAAAGATAAGCCATCGATCCCCGGCATTTTAATGTCGGATAATATTACGGCAGGTTTTTGCGGATGATTAACTAAAGCATCAATCACTTCTTGACCACTTGAAAAGCTGATGCAATTAAAATGCGCATTGGTAAGTGCTTTTTCTAGCACCCATCTAATCGAACTATCATCATCAACAATCCAAACATTCATTTTAATTAACCTCATTGTTTGATTGGCAAATAGATAGAAAACTCAGTGTGTCCCGGCCAGCTGTTAAATTCAATCTTACCATGGTGCTGATCGATAATATTATGCGCTATCGATAACCCTATACCGTTGCCACCTTCATAACCACTGACCATCGGATAAAACAAGGTATCTTGAATATGCACTGGAACCCCTGGCCCATTATCTTCAATATCAATACGCGCACAAAGTCGGTAACGCTGACCATGTAAAGTGACCTGAAATGCTGTTCGCGTCCTAATCGTGATAGAACCCGTTTTTGAACCAATCGCTTGTATCGCATTACGGACGATATTTAAAACTACTTGCTCGATCTGCTCGGAGTCATGTACCAGTTCTGGCAAACTAGGATCATAATCGCGAATAATCTCAACATTTGACGGTTTTTCTAAACATAACAAGGCATAAATTCGCTCTATGGCTTGGTGAATATTCTGCTGTGTTTGCTGTAATCGTTGTTGCGGACCTAATAATCTATCAACAAGATTTCTCAATCTATCTGCTTGTTCAATAATAATTTGTGTATAATCTTGCAACTCATTTTTAGGCAGTTCTCGCGATAACAATTGTGCTGCACCTCTAAGCCCGCCTAATGGATTTTTAATTTCATGCGCAAGTCCACGAACGAGTTCACGCGCGGCATTCTGTTGCGCTTGCTGTAATTGCTCTTGACTTAACTTTTTATGACTATTCAATGGTGCCATTTCGATCAAAATGCGACCATTAGCTAACAATTGCGCCGTCAGTGATAAAATATGCAATTCATTGTTTATCACTAAATTTACTTCACTATCAGTAAAACCTTGGTTTTGATCTAAGGCATTTTGCATCAATTCAAGGTCTAGTGAAAAATACCCCAATAAATCGGGAAGGTAACTATCTAATATTTTTTTCGAACTTTGGGCAAGTAACTGTTGTGCCGCCGTATTGGCGTAAACAATATTGAGTTTTTTATCAAGTAATAAAATATTAGTTATCATTGAGTCGAGAACAAGATTCGCATCAGATTCATTATCAAAAGTCATCGTAGGCTCTCCGTTCTCTTTAGATACCACCGCCAAATAGCGGTGGTTAACGCTTCAAATAGTAAAATAATGACTTATAGGCTATAGTACAATTCAAATTCAACCGGATGTGGAGTCATACGTACACGATCAACATCTTGGCGTTTTAATTCAATATAGGCATCAATAGTGTCATTAGTAAACACATTACCACGAGTTAAGAATTCACGATCGGCATCTAAAGCATTTAGCGCTTCTTCAAGTGAACCTGCAACTTGTGGAATTAATTTAGACTCTTCTGGTGGTAAGTCATATAAGTTTTTATCCATCGCATCACCCGGATGAATCTTATTGATAATCCCATCTAAACCAGCCATTAATTGTGCCGCAAATGATAAATATGGGTTACCCGCTGGATCTGGGAAGCGAACTTCAATACGACGCGCTTTAGGGCTAGTAACCACAGGAATACGAATTGATGCAGAACGGTTACGCGCAGAATAGGCAAGCATAACTGGTGCTTCATAACCTGGTACTAAACGTTTATAAGAGTTAGTTGCAGGGTTAGCAAAAGCATTGATCGCTTTAGCATGTTTGATAATACCACCGATATAGAATAACGCCATTTCAGAAAGGCCAGCATATTTATCACCAGCAAAAAGGTTTACGCCATCTTTAGCTAGCGATTGGTGACAGTGCATACCAGAGCCGTTATCACCAAACATTGGTTTAGGCATAAATGTTGCAGTTTTACCATAAGCATGAGCAACATTTTGGACAACATATTTATAGATTTGAACTTCGTCAGCTTTTTTAGTTAATGTGTTGAAACGGCAAGCAATCTCATTTTGACCCGCTGTTGCAACTTCATGGTGATGTGCTTCAACCACCAAACCAAGTTGTTCCATGATTAAACACATTTCTGAACGAATATCTTGTGATGAATCAACCGGCGGAAGTGGGAAGTAACCACCTTTAACTCCCGGACGATGACCTTTATTACCTTCTTCGTATTTAGTACCTGAGTTCCAAGCAGCTTCGATATCGTCAATATGTACAAAACTACCAGACATTGGTGAGCCAAAACGCACATCATCAAATAAGAAAAATTCAGGTTCTGGTCCAAAAATAACCGTATCAGCAATACCTGATGATTTTAAAAACTCTTCAGCGCGTTTAGCAATTGAGCGAGGGTCACGGTCATAACCTTGTAATGTCGCTGGCTCTAAAACGTCACAACGAATATTTAATGTTACATCTTCAAAAAATGGATCAATCACTGCGCTTGAAGCATCTGGCATTAACACCATATCTGATTCGTTAATCCCTTTCCAACCAGCAATGGAAGAGCCATCAAACATTTTACCATCTTCAAAAAAATCAGCGTCGATTTGACTAACAGGAATGGTAACGTGTTGTTCTTTACCTTTAGTATCAGTAAAACGTAAATCAACAAACTTAACATCGTTTTCTTTTATTAGCGTTAAAACTTTTTGTGTAGACATGTAGCTTCTCCATTAAGGACATATAATATAAGTGTTCAGTTTAAAGGCCGATTTGCCTATTTATTAAATGATATGCAAATATGATGCCAATTTGTTAACCACTATTTTTGCATGGTTGTTATTGGTTAGATAATAGCAAAAAATAACATTAATGCACCAAAATAATGCATAAGGCACCAAAATAACGCACCAAAATGTAACATAAAGTTACTTATGCTACATTTCTGCTGAACTTGAACATCATTAATCTGCTAAAAAGTGTTATCGATTTAAATATCGTATTTTCGAAAACCGGTTATGGTTAAATAAAAAGTCGTTTCATCCCAATCACGTTTGAGTGTTTCACCTGAAGAAAACGACGCCTCATATAATAAGTTATCCTTTGGATTAACGATCATTACTGGTTTTTGTTGTTCCCAATAACAGCATAAATATTTCAGATCCCCCATTCCCATAGTTTTAATCAAATATTGGTGGGCTTGCTTAGCATATTTACCGTCAACTTTATAAATTACTGTTATTGGCCATGTTTGACCTTCATCTTGCATTTGACAATCATAATATTGAAAATAATCAGGTGCATTAGCATCAATTTCCAGAAAAAAATCTCGACAGGTTAAATTTGGATCAAATAGTAGAGGTTCAGTTTGATTACCGTCCATTAGGTTAATGAGGGGGGAATTCTTTGTTGAATTATCAGCAAAAACGGAAGGAATGACAGCCAATAAAAGGCATAACAACAAAATAACTCTTTTTAATATCACAGATTTTTCCTTTCTTATTCTTTAAATCTTATCAACTTAAAATAAGATTTCTCCCTTTAGGTCTATATTTCAGTAGACAATATCGTTATAATCTTAACTTATTTTTTATAAAACTAGGTAATCACAAAAGTATGGACTTTGTTACGCTCGAAATTATACCTTTTATCAAAAATCACCTTTTACTTTCATTAGGTTGGATTGTGTTGTTTGTTGCAATCATTGTGTTAACCGTGAAAAGTAAACTATCAAAAGTGAAAATAATTAATAACGCGCAAGCGATCAATATGATGAACAATCAAAATGCAGTTATTGTTGATATTCGCTCAGCAGATAGCTTCAAAAAAGGGCACATTACAGAATCTCACAACATATTACCCATCGATATTAAAAATGCCAGCGCGAAAACTATTGATAAATTCAAAGAAAATATCATCATTGTGGTTGATGACAATGGTTTAACATCAGCAAGCATCGGTGAAGTATTAGTCAAACAGGGTTTTTTGCATGTATTTACATTAAAAGATGGTATTGCTGGATGGAACGGCGAAAACTTACCATTAGTTAGAAAATAATATAATTTTAAAATAAGGTTTTATCATGACTGAACAAAACAATACACAACAACCAGAAACACAATTTGCGATTCAACGTATTTATATCAAAGATGTTTCATTCGAAACTAACAACGTGCCAGAAATTTTCACAAAACAATGGCAACCGGAAATGAATTTAGAACTAAATTCAGCATCACAAGCATTAAGTGATGAAGTACATGAAGTTTCTTTACGTGTTACTGTAACGGTAAAACAACAAGAAGAAGTTGTGTATATTTGTGAAGTTACTCAATCAGGTATTTTCTCACTTATTGGATTTGACGAGGCACAAATTCGACACTGTGTTGGTGCTTATTGCCCTAATATTTTATTCCCTTATGCACGTGAAGTTATTTCAAGCTTAGTGAACAAAGGAACATTCCCACAACTTAATTTAGAACCGGTAAATTTTGAAGCACTGTTCATTAACTATTTACAACAGCAAGAGCAAGAAGCTCAAAACAAAGCTTCTGAAACTATACAATAATTGTTAAATTAATTAACAAAGTCTAGTGGATTGTTTATGAATAAAAATGCTGCAGTGACAGTTATTGGTGCAGGTTCTTATGGAACCTCACTAGCTATATTACTAGCACGTAATGGTCATAAAACCTTATTGTGGGGACATAACCCAGATAAAATGGCTATTTTGCAGCATGATAGACAAAATAGACAGTTTTTACCGGATATTCCATTTCCTGACCAATTGCAAATTGAAGCAGACCTGCAAACTGCCGTTGCTGCTTCACCTATTTTATTAATCGTTGTACCTAGCCACGTTTTTGGCAGCATTCTTAAACGAATTAAACCCTTTTTAAGAAAAGACAGCAAAATCGTTTGGGCCACCAAAGGCCTTGAAGTAGATACCGGTCGATTATTACAAGATGTTGCACGAGAAGTGTTAGGAAACAAAATCCCATTAGCGGTAATTTCGGGTCCAACTTTTGCCAAAGAAGTCGCATCTGGCTTACCAACAGCTGTCACCGTTGCGTCCACCGACGAACAATTTTTAACTGAATTACAAAATTTATTCCACTGTAGTAAATCATTTCGTGTTTATAGCAGCAAAGACTTTATCGGTGTTCAACTTGGTGGTGCGGTTAAAAATGTTATTGCCATTGGTGCTGGGTTATCGGATGGACTGGGGTTTGGCTCCAATGCGAGAACCGCTTTAATTACACGTGGACTAGCCGAAATGATGCGTTTAGGCGAAGCACTTGGTGCCGATCCTGCCACCTTTATGGGTATGGCTGGATTAGGGGATTTGGTGCTAACATGTACCGATAATCAGTCACGAAATCGTCGCTTTGGTATTTTACTGGGACAAAACAAATCGATTCAGGAAGCGCAAGATATCATTGCTCAAGTGGTTGAAGGTTGTCGAAATACTAAAGAAGTTTGGACATTAGCGCAAAAATATCATGTTGATATGCCTATCACAGAGCAAATCTATAAAGTGCTTTACGAACATAAAGATCCAAAACAGGCAGCCATGTCATTACTGGGGCGTTCACAAAAACAAGAGCTAAAAAGCTAGTTTTAAAGCAAACAACCATCCTTCCCTCAGATTATTTTATTTAACCTGTTAACTTTGTTGTTACGGCTAATAAATTAGTATTAACATCAATTTTAGCTCTAATAAATTTTTACCTTTTCTTTAATTTACTCATCATATGACTAAATTGAAATCGGAACTACTTATAAATTTCAAATGTAGCAAATTTATATTTTTTAAAATTGATTATTGGTTATTTTTTAAAAAATAATCGAGGAGTCTCGGTCATCAACCAATAATTATTAACTAAAAATAAAAAAGTTAAATAACCTAAACAATATCCTTAAATACAGCAATCACTTAGAATAACGAGCAATAAAAAATTATTGTTAACTACCCTCATTTTATAATTTATAAAGTAGGTTATCTTTTTGTAAAAATAATTAAGGAGTTCATAGCGCTTTATAATATTTATTCTGAATTAATAGAGAGTTACAACATAAAACTCAGCATGCCTATTTTCACACAATATCGCGTTCAAGCTCGCTAACGTTGCCCTCTTGATTGTAAGAGAAAAAGTAACGAATTAATAACGAATTGTTATTTTCTATTTTAATTGCTCTACTAAAAATAAAAGCTAAGGCACCACGCAAAGCCCTCTTCCTTCATAGTCTACGCGCCCCCAACCGATATGACCATGGGAGGAATGAACAATGTACGGATCGCCATCTGTTGGGTGATGATCACTTGTCCAGTAGCCATCTCGACCATAAAAGCCAAAGCTAGCATCAGAATAGTAATACATATCACCCCACTCAGAAAAGAATCCTGCATCAATTCTACGTTGGTAATAATTATTAGGTGACGGATAAATAGCACCAACATTTGCACCTTGACACCAACGACCTGAATTTATTCCTTGACAAGATGCGTTAGTTAAATCCTTTACCATCGGCAAACGGTAATTTATATTTTCACACCATTTTTGTGTATCAATATAGTTATAGTACTTTCCCTCTTTATTTCCACGGTTGACAAACCACTGCTTTAATTTAAATCCATACTTGATAATAGTATTACCATTGTCATCTTTACCAACCAACTCAAATGTTTGCGGTAAATTAGGTCTAAGTATTTTTATTTCATTTGCTATTTCATTGGGCCTATCTGAATTCCATTGTTGTTTCGATGCAACAGGGCCTGTTAGTGTAACTTTAACACGGTTACCAGTAGAGTTTGCATCAATCGTAGCTGTAATACCATTATGCTCAACCGGTTCCCACTTTAAAGGACCACTACCAGCTATCTCTAAATCAAAATATAAATGGTCAGCCCCTGTAGACGGAAAGTTTAAATAATAAAAAGATGGATTACTAGACTGAGGAATAAAGCCCTTATTTTCATTCCACATGCTAATAGGGCCTCGAAAATCGACACCGTGTGCCCACGAATCTGGTTCACTATTTTTACCATATTTTAGATTAGGTTTAGCAAAGCAAACCTTTGGTAAAGCCTTAGGATTAATATAATAAGTGGCAGTACTTGCATTAAAATTTGAACTTTTTGGAAACCCATAACGGGTAGTTAAAGCACCTCCAGAACTATTCAATGTCAATTTATAGGGCGCGTTACATATATCCAATCTTGCGTTACGGGCGACCGCTTGGTTATTGTTATCAACGATGGTTAAACTTAAGCTACCATTGGCCGAAATACCATCACTACCTTGACCGTCACCATCATCGTCCCCCCAATAAAAGTAAGGTGCGCCAATAAGTAAATTTAACTCGATTGAATTAGTATTAATGGGGATAAACATCTCAACATTAGCTAACGTTTCACCAAAATTAGGTAATTCGATTGGATTGGATTGTGTTGAATTATTAGTTGTCGGCGTGAGTCGAGCTCCATTGGATAAGCTTATCCCAAGCAAACCATCAGTATCCATTACTCGAGTATGACCACCATCTAAGGTTAAATACGGCGCATGACCATAAATAAAATTGCTAGTTACCGACGTTAAAGCTTTACAGGGATTGCTAGCCAGCATCAGCAAAATAGATAATATCACTAAAAAGATCTGCCACCCTTTAAAGGAGCGACCAAAATAGCTTAGTAAAGAACTTATGATTTTATGACAATAAAAATTAAACTGAAAGACTAAACCTTGAGGGTTAAAATTAGATGAATTGAGATCTAAAGTTGGGCAGATTGGGTGTTGGGTGTTGGGTGTTGAAAATTATAATGCATTCCGACATTCCTGTCAATTAATATTTTGTTTTATTTGAATTTATCTTAACTTAACCGATTATTTAATAATCAATTTAATAAAAGTAAAATTATAATGTGTTGAAAAAACTACGCAACTTATTTTAATTATTTTAATTGTTAACTTTTGTAAATATTCTTGCCGATTTTCACTTTGAAATAGTGAGAAAAAATACCAATTTTTAAGGTATAAATACCATTTAAATGTTAAGTTAGATTAGAAGAATTTTGATGCTCTCCCCCCTTTACGCTACTTTTTAGGTAAGGGGGTGCTACTTTTTGAAGGAAGGATTAGATATTCGTTCCAAAGCCCTTTTGTTTGGCTTTCTGATAAATATCATAACCAACATAGACATCTAAAACAGCCGTTCCTACCGTTTTAAATAAAGTGATTTGCTGATCATTTTGGCGACATTTTTGTGGATCGCTAACTAAATCCCCCAACTCATAAAAATCTTGTTGTGTGACTAACTGTTGATTAATTGGATCGATAATATCACCCGCTTCAGCAAATACGCCATCTTTAGTATCAAGCACGCGAATATCAGCGTTTTCAACAATATTACTTGGAATTTCATGCATTTCTGGCGTGTAAGCTCCTACGCCATTGACATGGGTTCCCGGCTTAACCAGATCACCATTAAAGGTAACCACTTTTGATGTGGTGACCGAGGTAATAATATCGGCTTGGTGAATATCTTCATCCAAATTATGAGAAAAATAGAGGTTAGCAGAAAAATGGGCGAAGCGTTTTTTCATCTCTTCGACAAACGCCTTGCCTTTACTGGCATCAAGCCCATAGATCGCTACATCGGTTAACTGCCGTACCGTTAACATAGCTTCTAATTGTGCAGCAGCTTGCCCACCAGTACCAATTAATACTGCTCGTTTAGCATCCTTTTTTGCTAATAAATCGGTGGCAGCACCTTGTACCGCACCGGTTCGCAATTGGGTAACAAATGTGCCATCTAATATCGCACAAACTTCGCCCGTTTGAGGATCAATCATAAATACTTGCGCCGGAACCGATGGTTTTCCCAATTTGGGATTATCAGGAAAAACCGAGACAATTTTTAATCCAACAACATCGTTTTCTTTAATATGGGCAGGCATAAATAGACATTGCCCTTTTTGCATATCAAAGT
Organism: Gilliamella apicola; assembly: GCF_003202655.1. Classification (GTDB taxonomy): domain Bacteria; phylum Pseudomonadota; class Gammaproteobacteria; order Enterobacterales; family Orbaceae; genus Gilliamella; species Gilliamella apicola_R. The sequence goes on from NZ_QGLR01000014.1 coordinate 249,137, forward strand.
TGATACGTAAAGGCACTTCACTATTACCTTGAGTATAAATTTTCAGTGCTTGCTTATCAGCAGCGATTGCATCTTGCATAGTATAGAATTGTTGAATATCATGGGCAGTTAAAATTAGCATTTTTATTCCTTACGGTTATTTAACATTTATTTTACTTTTTTGTTATCTGATGTCTATTATTTAATCTTTTACAGCAAAATTTAAAATACAACTTATTGTTTATTAAGGATATGTATGAAATGAATTTTGCTTTCTTGTATATTTAATTTATTTTCACTATTATTACATTGTGCAATATTGCACGGAAATTGAGAAATCAGATGTTATTTAAAATATTAAAATTTTTTTTAAAGATTTTATTTCATGTTAAGATTCATGGAAATCTTAATAATTTAAAACAAGACAGATTACTTATCACTCCTAATCATGTTTCCTTTCTAGACGGCGTCTTAATTGGCGTATTTTTACCGGTAAAACCAGTATTTGCTATCTATGCAGGTTATATTAATCACTGGTTAGTACGTTTCGCCAAACGTTATGTTGATTTTGTGCCAATGGATCCATTAAGTCCAATGGCGATTAAAAAATTAGTCCGTGAAATTGAAAAAGGACGACCTATTGTTATTTTTCCGGAAGGTCGAATTACCATAACCGGATCATTAATGAAAATTTATGATGGTGCAGCATTTGTTGCCGCGCGTTCTCAGGCGACCATTGTACCGGTTTGGATAGAAGGTGCCGAATTTACCTTAACTAGCCGGTTAAAAGGCTTATTTAAGCGCCGCCTATTTCCCAAAATTACTATCCATGTACTGGATCCAAAATCAATTCCAATGCCTGATTCACCAAAAGCAAGTGAACGAAGATATATTGCTGGTGAAAAATTACATCAAATTATGATGAATGCCAGAATGGCAAGTCGACCAAAATTGACTCTTTTTGAAGCTTTGCTCGAAGCCCAAGTTCGCTATGGAGTAAAATCGCGGATGGTTCAAGATCCGACCTCTCACGAGGCCTCCTATCGGAACCTACTTAAGCAGATCATTGGCGTTAGTTGCATTATTGCTAAAATTACCAAACCGAAAGAGCGGGTTGGCTTATTGCTACCAAATGCAACGATCACTGTTGCGACTATTTTTGGTCTATCGGTTAAAAATCGTATTCCCGCTATGCTTAACTATACTGCGGGAACGAAAGGGGTAACTTGTGCAGTTACTGCAGCAGAAATTAAAACGATCATAACTTCACGTAAATTTATTAAAAAAGGTAAACTTGATTATCTATTGGAAGAAATTAAGGATGTCAATTGGTATTTCCTCGAAGACTTGCGTAGCAGTTTGAACTTTTTTGATAAACTATACGTTGCAGTGCATCAATACATTCCGCGGTTAGTGAAACGTCAACAATCAAGTGATGATGAGGCTTTAGTGTTATTCACTTCAGGATCGGAAGGCAATCCTAAAGGCGTTGTGCATAGCCATGGTAGTTTATTGGCAAATGTTGAACAAATTCGTACCGTTATCGACCCAACACCTGCTGACCGTTTTATGTCCGCATTACCACTTTTTCATGCCTTTGGTATTACGGCTGGTTTATTTTTACCGTTATTTTCCGGCAGTCGAACCTTCTTATATCCAAACCCATTACATTATCGTATGGTGCCAGAAATCATTTATGACCAAAACTGTACCGTATTGTTTGGTACACCAACTTTTTTAGCTAACTATGCCCGATATGCCCATCCTTATGATTTTATGCGCTTACGCTATGTAGTTGCCGGTGCTGAAAAACTGTCCGATGCGGTGCGTGAGCAGTGGAAAGATAAGTACGGTATCCGAATTTTAGAAGGTTATGGCGTAACCGAGTGTGCACCTGTTGTTGCCCTTAATGTGCCGATGGCCTTTAAAGCTGGAACCGTTGGTCGTTTATTACCGGGAATGGAATCGAGATTAATACCCATTTCAGGCATTACCAATGGTGGTGAATTACAGCTTAAAGGGCCTAACGTGATGAAAGGTTACTTACGCGTTGAAAAACCAGGCGTACTTGAAGCTCCGGTTGCCATCGATGAAAACGGTAATGCAGATAAAGGTTGGTATGATACTGGCGATATCGTTGCGATTGATAAAGATGAATTTTTAACAATTAAAGGACGCTTAAAACGCTTCGCCAAAATTGCTGGTGAAATGGTCTCACTTGAAAGTGTTGAAGCATTGGCTAAAAAAGTCGACCCTGATGCGATGCATGGTGCAACAGTAAAGGCTGACGCCGCTAAAGGTGAAGCTCTGGTACTATTTACGACTTCGACTAAATTAACTCGTGAACAGCTTAATCAAGCAGCGCAAGATTTAGGTATTCCTGCCTTAGCCATCCCTCGGGATATTCGCTTGGTTAAAGAGTTGCCATTACTTGGTACAGGTAAAATCGATTTTATTACCTTACGCAAAATGGCTGATGAAACGCAATAGCCACAAGGATAGGATATGAGTAAACAACCTCTTATAACGGTAGGCATGGCTGCGACCATGCTAGCTCAGTTTTTTTCGGCTTTTGCTGACAATGCAATTTTTTTTGCTATCCTTGCTTTTATTAAGCAGCTCCATTATCCAGAATGGAGCCAATCAGCATTGCAAATCGGTTTTGTAATTCCTTTTATCCTTCTTTCACCTTTTGTTGGGCAATTTGCCGACAGTATGTCTAAAGGCAAAGCGATGATGATTTCTAATGGGGTAAAATTATTAGGCGCCGCCATCATCTGCCTAAATATCAACCCATTTTTAGGTTATTTCCTAGTTGGTGTGGGAGCAGCTGGCTACTCACCGGCAAAATACGGTATTTTAGGTGAGCTGACGTCTGGTGATAATCTAGTTAAAGCTAATGGCTTAATTGAAGCATCTACCATTGCTGCTATTTTGCTGGGCTCACTTGCTGGTGGCCATATTGCTGATTTAGATATTACATTAGCGTTACTTACTTGTGTGCTAATGTATGGGCTGGCGGTGATAGCAAACATTTTTATTCCCAAACTACCTGCTGCTCGACAAGATATTGAGTGGAAGTTTATGAGTATGATAAAAGATTTTGCTAAAACCTTTAAAATCATCTTCAACAATAAACAAGCACTTTATACTTTACTCGGCACTAGCCTATTTTGGGGAGCCGGCATTACCTTGCGTTTTTTATTAATTAGCTGGGTGCCAGTTGTTTTAGGTATTACTGACAATTCAACACCAACTAATCTAAATGCGGTTGTGGCAATAGGTATTGTTGTTGGTGCAGGGCTTGCTAGTGCGACGGTTTCAATATCCAATACACTTCGCTGTATTCCAGCTGGAATATTAATGGGATTGGCGGTCATCGCATTTACGCTACAAAGCAATATGATTAGTTCTTATATATTATTAGTGATTATTGGTGCGTTAGGCGGTTATTTTTTAGTCCCACTCAATGCATTAATTCAAAAAATAGGTAAAGAGCTTATCGGTGCAGGTAGTGTTATTTCGATACAGAACTTAAGCGAGTATAGTGCAATGATGATTATGCTCAGTGCTTATACATTAGCGGTCGCTTGTGAATTATCAGTCATTACAATTGGTGTCGGTTTTGGTATGCTATTTGCTATTATTATCGCCTTTGTATGGTTAGGATTAAAATCACATGCCAAACATTAATTTATCAGTAATGATTACTGAGAATCGCAACAGTGCGAGCGAAAACATAGATTGCGCATCAACACTGGAGATTCTGCAAATTATCAATAATGAAGATAAAAAAGTAGCCATCGCGGTTGAAAAACAACTAACCAATATAGCCAAAGCAGTGGATGCAATTAGTCACGCCTTGTTAAATCGAGGTCGTTTAATTTACCTTGGTGCCGGCACCTCAGGGCGCTTGGGGATTTTAGATGCCAGCGAGTGTCCGCCTACTTATGGAACAGCCCCTGAACAAGTGGTTGGATTAATCGCTGGTGGGCACCCTGCCATATTTAAAGCGGTTGAAAACGCAGAAGATTCACCTGAATTAGCGGTTAATGATCTAAAAAACATTAATTTTAGTGAACAAGATATCTTAGTGGGGATCGCCGCAAGTGGTCGCACACCATATGTTATCGGCGGCATGCAATATGCCAAATCACTTGGTGCAACAGTAATCAGTTTATGCTGCAATGCCAATGCACCTATGATTAATTTGGCCAATATAGCCATCACCCCAATCGTCGGTGCAGAAGTCGTTACCGGTTCATCAAGAATGAAAGCAGGTACGGCACAAAAATTGGTACTTAATATGCTAACCACCGCTAGCATGATTAAAATCGGCAAAGTTTATGGTAATTTAATGGTTGATGTTGAAGCCACTAATGCTAAGTTGGTTGAACGACAAATATCCATTGTCATGCAAGCCACCGATTGTAGTCGCCAGACAGCGATCACAACCTTAAACCAATGTAACCAACATTGTAAAACAGCTATTTTAATGATCCTAGCCGGATTAACAGCTCAGCAAGCAAAAACAACTCTAGAACAAAATAATGGCTTTATCCGCACGGCATTGGAGCAACACATTAAATAAATTAATAATTTATTCTCTTATTTATAAATAATCTTTATTATCATCAGACAACTTGTAGGATAAAGAAAGATTATTTAATAAATTTAGCAATATTTTTTATTAAATTTTGATGAAGATCGAATTTATAAATCATATTGTTAATTAAAATAAAAAAAATGTAGATTGATTTTATTAACTTTATATTAGCTATAATATAAAAAACTAGGAGGTACGTTATGGTTGGAATTATCCTGGCAACTCATGGTGAGTTTGCTGAAGGTATTTTACAATCAGGGACGATGATATTTGGAGAGCAAGAGAATGTTAAAGCCGTTACTTTGCATCCAAGTGATAGTCCTGAAAGTTTAAAAGAAAGGATGCTATCAGCAATTGCTACTTTCGATAACCAAAATGAAATACTGTTTTTAGTAGATTTATGGGGCGGTACGCCATTTAATCAAGCCAATACTCTTTGTGGCGAACACCCAAATTGGGCTATCGTTGCCGGTTTGAACCTTCCCATGTTGATCGAAGCTTATTCATCACGTTTATCGATGGATACCGCCAAAGAAGTGGCTGCCGCCATTATCGAATCAGCCCAAGATGGTATTCGAACAACAGTTGAAGTGGCAGCTAAACCAACACCAAACAACCAACAGTCAGGTGCGATCCCTGAAGGTACCGTAATAGGTGATGGTAAGTTGAAAATTGTATTAGCGCGCGTCGACTCTCGCTTGTTACACGGACAGGTAGCAACCGCTTGGACTAAAACCACTAACCCTAATCGTATTATCGTGGTTTCAGACTCAGTTGCCAAAGATGAGCTAAGAAAAAAACTGATTGAAGAAGCTGCACCTCCAGGAGTTAAAGCTAATGTCGTGCCAATTAAAAAAATTATCGAAGTTGCGCATGATCCACGTTTTGGTAACACTAAAGCTTTATTACTTTTCGAAAACCCGGAAGATGTACTTCGTGCTGTCGAAGGTGGTGTTGATATTCAAACATTAAATGTTGGTTCCATGGCTCACTCTGTTGGCAAGGTAATGGTCAATAAAGTGCTGTCTATGAGCACTGAAGATGTTGATACATTCGAAAAATTAAAAGCGAAAAATGTGAAATTTGACGTTCGCAAAGTACCTAATGATTCTAACGATAATATGGATGAATTATTAAAGAAAGCGAAACAAGAATTAGCCGGACAGAAAAATTAGTTTAATTAAGAGGTTATTATTATGACTTTATCGATTATTGCTATCATTTTAGTGATAGTTATTGCGTTCCTAGCGGGGATGGAAGGTATTTTGGATCAATTCCAGTTCCATCAACCATTAGTTGCTTGTTCATTAATTGGTCTTGTAACAGGAAATCTAGAAGCGGGTGTTATGTTAGGTGGATCATTACAGATGATAGCACTAGGTTGGGCAAATATTGGTGCCGCCGTTGCTCCTGATGCCGCACTTGCTGCCGTTGCTTCGTCAATCATTTTAGTACTTGGTGGACAAGGTGAAGCGGGGGTAGCGACAGCTATCGCTATTGCTATCCCACTTGCGGTTGCTGGTCTATTTTTAACTATGATCGTAAGAACTATTGCCGTGCCATTAGTGCATTTAATGGACGCCGCAGCAGAGCAAGGTAATATTCGTAGAATCGAATTGTTGCAAATATTAGGAGTTTGTTTACAAGGTTTACGTATCGCAATCCCAGCAGCAGCACTATTGTTTATTCCTGCCGATGCAGTCAAGGAAGCATTAAACTCAATGCCTGAATGGTTAACAACGGGTATGGCTATTGGTGGCGGTATGGTGGTTGCTGTTGGTTATGCGATGGTAATCAATATGATGGCAAACCGTGAAGTTTGGCCATTTTTCATTATCGGTTTTGTCGTTGCCGCGATATCACAATTAACCTTGATTGCATTAGGTGCGCTAGGTATTGCTTTAGCACTGATTTATCTCAATCTTTCTGAACGTGGCAATTCATCAAATGGTGGTAGTAAAGGCGATCCACTTGATGATATTTTGAATGATTACTAAGAACTTGGAGAAGAACATGACAGATAAAATTCATTTAAGCAAAAAAGACCGTTTAGCGGTAGCTTGGCGTTCAACTTTCCTTCAAGGTTCTTGGAACTACGAACGTATGCAAAATGGTGGTTGGGTTTATTCAATGATTCCAGCTATCAAAAAATTATATACCACAAAAGAAGATCGTTCAGCCGCGCTTAAACGTCATTTAGAATTTTTTAATACTCACCCTTATTTAGCATCACCGGTACTTGGTGTGACTTTAGCCCTTGAAGAAGAACGTGCTAATGGTGCACCAGTTGATGATGTCGCTATTCAAGGGGTTAAAGTGGGGATGATGGGACCTTTAGCAGGGGTTGGTGATCCAGTATTCTGGTTTACCGTTCGTCCTATGCTTGGTGCATTAGGCGCTTCACTTGCCTTAAGTGGTAATATTTTAGGACCAATTTTATTCTTCTTACTTTGGAATATTATTCGTTGCTCCTTTATGTGGCTTACTCAAGAATTTGGTTACCGTACCGGTTCGAAAATTACCGATAATTTAGGTGGTGGTTTACTGCAAAAAATCACTAAAGGTGCATCTATATTGGGGATGTTTGTCTTGGCAGCTTTGGTACAAAGGTGGGTATCAATAAAATTCCAACCTGTTGTATCAACAGTAAAATTAGATAATGGTGCATTTATTGATTGGAATTCACTACCCTCTGGTGCCGAAGGTATTCACCAAGCATTAATCCAAATGCAAAGTGGACTTGCGCTGAGCCAAGAAAAAGTAACTACCTTACAAAATAACTTAGATCAGTTAATTCCTGGACTGGTGCCATTACTATTAACTTTCTTATGTATGTGGTTACTTCGTAAAAAAGTATCCCCTATTTTAATTATTCTTGGACTATTCTTAGTCGGTATTATTGGTCACGTTGTTGGTCTTTTATAACATCAAGAATGTTAACTAAAAAATTGAGGAAGGCACTTTTTAAGTAAAAATTGTGCTTCCCTCAAACATTACTCACCCTTTTCACCATCAATCACGGGAAAAGGGTGAAATAACTAACTCAAATTAGCATAATGGAAACAAGCAATTAAATGGTGCAATCATTAAATACCAAAATAGATTTAACAGTTAAAGCGACTGCATTTTCAGGATTTTCAGAATATGGCGACATTATGATTGGCGATAAAGCATTTGAATTCTATCATCAACGTGATCCACGCAAATATATTCAAATTCCTTGGGAAGAAGTCGATTATGTTATCGCCTCGGTATTTTTTAAAGGTAAGTGGATATCTCGATACTCCATACAAACCAAAAAAGATGGAACATTTGCTTTTGCCTCCAAAGAGCCAAAGAAAGTATTAAGAGCAATACGAGTCTATGTTGATAGCCAAAAAATGGTCAAATCATTAGGGTTTTTCGACGTCTTAATTCGTGCTTTTCGACGTAAAAAGTCCTAAAAATAAACCATCTATTAGACAGCAATATCTCAGTAAACCAAGCCAACTATTATCAATTAAGCGAATTGTCTGCAATGCGCTTGGTTAACCAGATGAATTTATGTTCATTTATGATTAAACTTGCGGATAACCGCTACCACCACGCTTCTACACACTCAATCAGTCATTGCACTTTTTGCTAGAAAGAGTATAATTCTGGGGCTTTGATTTTGTCCATGTTGGGCAAAAGAAAGATTATTTTTTAATTTAAGAGGATGTTATGGTAACTATTCGTTTAGCTCGTGGTGGCTCTAAAAAGCGCCCTTTTTATCAAGTAGTTGTCACTGATAGCCGTAACCCACGTGATGGTCGTTTTATTGAGCGCGTTGGCTTTTTTAATCCAATTGCACAAGGTAAAGCAGAAGAATTACGTTTAGATCTTGATCGCGTAAATCATTGGGTTGGTTTAGGTGCAACAGTTTCTGATCGTGTTAATGCATTGATCAAACAAGCACAAAAAGCTGCTTAATTAAGTAATAGTAACTGTGATGATGAATACTGAGAATCTAATTGTTGTTGGTAAACTTGGTTCAAGCTACGGCATTCGTGGATGGCTCAGAATTTTTTCGTTTACAGAACTTCCAGATAGTATTTTTGATTACAAACCTTGGTATATCCAGCGTGCTGGAAAATGGCAAGAAGTAATTGTAGAGAGCTTTAAACCGCATAATCAGGACATGATTGTCAAACTCAAAGGCGTTGATGATCGCGACCAAGCTAATGCGTTAACCAATGCTGAAGTATTTGTTGATGCAGAAGAATTACCTGAATTAAATCAAGGTGATTTTTATTGGAAAGATCTCATTGGCTGTCGAGTAAAAACAGTTAATGGTTATGACTTAGGTCAGGTAACTGATTTAATGGAAACCGGTTCTAATGATGTATTGGTCGTTAAAGCAAATCTAAAAGATGCATTTGGAGCAACAGAACGTTTAATCCCTTTTGTTGAAGAACAATTTATTAAACAAGTTGATTTAACAACAAAAATGATTGTGGTCGATTGGGATCCCGCTTTTTAATTGGTAAGGTAAGAATATGTGGATTGGCGTAATTAGCCTTTTTCCCGAAATGTTCCAAGCTATTACCTGTTATGGCGTAACTGGTCGAGCTGTTAAAAATGGGCTGTTAACCGTAGATTATTGGAACCCGCGCGATTTTGCGCATGATAAGCATAAGACTGTCGATGATAGGCCTTATGGTGGTGGTCCCGGCATGTTAATGATGGTACAACCACTTAGAGATGCAATTCATGCAGCAAAGGCAGTAGCAGGTGAAGATACCAAAGTAATCTATCTTTCCCCACAAGGGCGCAAATTAAACCAACAAGGTGTTTGCGAGTTATCACAATATCAAAAGTTGATTTTGATTTGTGGTCGATACGAAGGTATAGATGAACGCGTTATCCAAACCGAAATTGATGAAGAATGGTCAATTGGGGATTACGTGTTAAGTGGCGGTGAATTACCGGCGATGACAATGATTGATGCATTAGCCAGATTTATTCCGGGTGTATTAAATCATGAATCATCAGCAGAAGAAGACTCTTTTGCTAACGGCTTACTTGATTGCCCACACTATACTCGACCTGAGGTGTTAGATGGAATGGCGGTGCCTGACGTATTAATGTCTGGTCACCATGAAGCGATTCGTCGTTGGCGATTAAAACAATCACTAGGACGAACTTGGTTGAGAAGAGAAGATCTTCTTGAAAATCTAGCTCTGACTGATGAAGAGCAACGTTTACTCACTGAATTCCAGCGTGAATATCGTGATGAACAGAGCCATTAATATTTCAGTATAACTAGTAAGAGACAAAATTATGAAAAATGCAATTATTCAGCAATTAGAACAAGAACAAATGAAAAAAGACATCCCGTCTTTTCGCCCGGGTGATACGGTAGAAGTTAAAGTATGGGTTGTTGAAGGTAACAAAAAACGTCTTCAAGCATATGAAGGTGTTGTTGTAGCAATTCGTAATCGTGGTTTACATTCTGCATTTACAGTACGTAAAATTTCGAATGGCGAAGGTGTTGAACGAGTATTCCAAACTCACTCACCAATTGTTGATTCAATTACTGTGAAACGTCGTGGTCAAGTACGTCAAGCTAAACTTTACTACTTACGCGAACTTCGTGGTAAAGCAGCGCGTATCAAAGAGCGCCTTAACTAATTCAAATTGGTTAATATTTAATATACACATTAAAATATATCCAATTAAATATGGTCACCTTTATGGTGACCGTTTTTATGGGTATTATAGTTCATTCCCGCCAACAATCGTTGACACATTTCAAGCAATATCTAGTAATAAAAAAGGTAACACTATGGACAACTATCTTGTTGAGATTCTTGCCACCACAACCAAGTTATTTGCATTGATGACGCCACCAGCTGTACTAAGTGCATTTTTAAGTGGTACTAAGCAGTATGATGAACCACAACGCCGTAAAACGGCACTTAAAACATCGTGTGCGGTATTTATTATTGGTATTGTGCTATTCTTTTTTGGTAATGCGATGTTCAGCGTGTTTGGTTTTACACTCGACGCATTTAGAATTGGCTCGGGAGCATTACTGTTTATTACCGCGGTGACATTAATGAATGATTCGCCTGAAAAAAATAAAATTCATAGTGATGATGATGATATTAGTGTCGTGCCATTAGCAATACCGCTATGTATGGGGCCGGCATCCATCGGTACCATCATTGTTATGGGGACGAGTTCAGTTGGTATTATGCAAAATCTGATTGGCGCGCTTTCGTTATTGATTGCCTCAAGTGGTATTTACGCCATGTTACTATGTGCTAAAAGCATTGCTAAAGTGTTAAAAAATACCGGTATTGCCATTTTGTCAAAACTCACCGGATTATTAATATCAGCGATTGCGGCACAAGTTGTTTTTACAGGCGTTGCTGCATTCCTAAAATAAGTCAGGCTAGTCCTCTTTCAGATAGAAATAAAGATAGAGAAAGTTATCACTGATAGTATGTAATCACCTTTAATTGAGAGTTTAGGTGATTACATAAATAAAGAATAAGATTAATTTAATTTATTAGTTAAATGTCGTTTTTTAAAAAAGTAGTATGAAACTAAGATAACAAAAATTAAAAGCACTTCTGATAATAAAATAAAATGCCCTGACTCACCAAACCATACGCCAACAATAATAATAATGTTAACGGTAATGGAGATCATCGCTAACCAAGGAAATAGCGGTGATTTAAATTTAATCATATCTTTACTGTACTTACCTTGATTCACACCTTTGCGAAATTGGTACTGACACCAAGCAATAATTATCCACGCAAAACAACCAACTTGTCCGGTACTTGCCACTAAATAGAGATATAATTTTTCAGCCGCGATATATTTCGAAAATAGCGAAACTAAGGCAATAATGGCGATAAATAATATTCCTTTGGTTGGCACGCCGCGTTTATTCACTTTTGAAAAAGATTTTGGCGCTAAATTATCCTGAGCCATCGACCATAACATTCGCGAACTGGCATAAACCGCCGAATTAGCAGCCGAAATCGCCGCACAAAAGATAACAAACAGCATCGCATAAGAAGCAAAGTTAATTCCCGCTTTATTAAATACCCAAACAAATGGGCTAATCTCATCATGTGTTGTACCATAAGGATAAACCAGTGCTAATACGGCTATCGCTAACACATAAAACAAGATGATACGAAATGCCACACCAGTAATAATTTTCGGTAATACCGTTTGTGGTGATTGCGCTTCACCGGCAGCACTACCGATTAATTCCACGCCCTGAAAAGAATAGGTAACAATCGTCATACAGACAAAGATGGATAAAAAGCCATTAGGGAACCAACCTTGATCGGTTTTAAATGTCGGTAACTCATGCGTTTGATTATATTGTTGATAAAGTAGATATATACCAACTGCAATGAACGCAATAATAGCTAATACTTTAATCGTTGAAAACCAGTATTCACTTTCACCAAAGGCGCGAACCGAAGTTAAATGGACACAAGTGATAACGGTTAAAATAATTAAACTAAGAATGTAGATGGGGATAGAGGAAAAAACTTGATGAGCAATCATAGAAGCTGCGGTTAAGTCAGCCGCCATAGACAGCACCCAGCTTAGCCAATATAACCAACCAATGGTATAACTCCAGATAGGATGAGGAATAAACATTAATGCATAATGTTGAAAAGAACCCGCATGCGGGAATGCACAAGAAAGCTCACCTAAGCAAAGCATAGTAGATAGCATAATACTACCCGCAAGTAGATATGCGATAATGGTCCCTAAAGGTCCAACCGTGCTAAGTGGTGCTGCGATACCAATAAATAATCCAGTACCAATTGAGCCACCTAAGGAAATCATCAATAAATGACGATTTTTTAAGTTTTTCTTTAAGGTACTGGGATAAGGACTTTCTTGAGATTCTGATGTTGCCATGTAAACCGCCTAGTAATCAATAATAGCTGCTGGTTGCCCAGCAGCTGATACATATTAATAAACAAACCGTTTTTCTACACCGTTGGTTTGGCAAGCCATAAGAAGAGCTGTGTAATCAAGTTCAAAGCCAATCATATCGCCAACTCGTAATGTTTCAGAAACATCTTCGATATCAACAATAGTATGATCGCTAGTTTGACCCAATACCGTAATGTTATCATTAATCGGTATACAGCTTTCTGCTGGTACATCTTGGCGGCCAAAAGCAAGAAGTGCTCGTTTGCGAGTACCATGATCAACAAAAGTTTTGCTGTTCAAAAAGGCATCAACACCTAGCTCACCGACCGGAACCGTTGGTTTACTATTAAGCTCAATAATTTGTGCATATAATTTATACATGTCACTACAAGCTTTTTCGACAGGTTTGTTTGAGTGATGAAATTCATCAAGATATTTCATATCTACATACTCAATCCCAAACTCATGTAAACCACCAATTCGGATGTGATTAAGTCCTTCTGGCCAGATCCCTTTATCAAGCAGATGATAACTTGTACAGTTACCAGCTGATAGATACTTGATCTTGATATTACAAGCTTGCTCTACTTTACGCGCTATATGTAAAAAGTCCACACCATTTTTAACAGTTGGTAGAACCGTACCATAGCAGTTAAAGTTAGTACCCAGACCATATAGCTCAACGCCCGGTAGAGAAAGGATAAGTTTGACTGTCTCGATAATATCATCGACATGTTCAAACCAAATACCTTCACGCAAATCCCCCATATCCACCATTAATAGGACTTGATGGATTTTTTGCTGTTTTACCGCTTCATCAGAAAGTGCTTGGATAACTTGTTTTTCACTGTTCAAGCTAATATCAGCATATTTAACTACTTCGCTGATCTCGCTTAAACAAGGACTACGTAGTAAACAAGTTTTACAATTTAAAGCGTCTTTAAGTTTCTTCAAATTGTAAGTTCTTGATTCGGCGATAACATCAATACCGCCATCAAGTACCGCTTTGGCGGTCTCCACACAACCGTCAAAGACTTTATTTACTGCCATTACTTCAATGCCGTGTTTAGCCAATAGCTCTTTTTCAACACGAGCATTGTCTTTTAATTTACCTAAATCAATTTCCAATATAGGTTTGTACATAAAATTACTCCTCTATATCTTATTGTTGTTGCAAGCGATTACGTTTTTGTGCGCGATGGTATATCCATTCAGCTAACACAATTGCAAGCACTGCACCACCAACAATTTTCGCGATGTACTCAACATATCCACCCATATCTATTTGTGCTGGTGGAATAAACACTAAGATCACCGCAAATAGCGTAGATAAGAAGCCTAAACCTGGTAAAACAATTGGTAATACTTTACCTGGGATCTTAAAGCTACGTGGTACATCTGGTTGAGTAATACGTAAGCGATAGTAAGCAATAAACATCACTAAATAAGGGATAAAGTAACAAATGGTTGTTAATGCAGTTAACATCCAATATGCAGCAGCAATACTTGGTGATACGAATGTTGAGAAACAAAGTACCGTTACAATGATTGCTTGGATAACTAAAGCAAATGCTGGTGTTTGATATACCGGATGTAAACGACCAATACGTTCGCCAAGTAAATTATCTTCTTTTGATGCTTCTTGTAACATATAGATAGGACCAACTAACCATGAGTTAATTTGACCCAATGCACCAAAGAATAAACAGATTGCCATTACAGGTAATAACCAAGGCATATGTAACTCTTGAGCGGCAGCTTCCATCGCTTGCATTACACCGGCAACAATATCGGTATCAGCAGCAGGTAATAAAGTATTAATTGCCCAAGTACCGATCATATAGATACCCACAATAACAATTGCAGATACTGCCATTGCTTTAGGGAAGTCACGTTGTGGATCACGAGTACGACCAGCAATCATTGGTGCCACTTCAAGTCCAGCAAAAGCAAACATCATGCTTGATAAAAATACAATAGTATCCCAGCTACTTAAATCCGGAATCCAATCACTAACATGACTATAATCAGTTGCCATTGGATGACCAGTCATTAACCATACAATGGCTAATAACACGATAATACCAGCAGGAATAAATACCCCTAACCATGCACTAACACTGTTAATGATTTTAGTCCATTTCATCCCTTTGATATTCATTAATGTTAAGATCCAGAATACCACCATGGAGCCAACACCAATAAACACCTGATTTTGCGCTAATTCAGGACTAAACATGTAACCAATTGCCGTAAAGCCAAATTGCAACATTAATGGGAAGAAAAGTACGCATGAGAATAGGAAACAAACGACCACTATCCAGCCAACTCGTTTACCAAACGCTTCTTTTACCCAAACAAATATCCCACCATCTTTTGGCCAACCAGTAGAAAGTTCACCACAAACCATAGCTAATGGGAAAAACAGACAAAATGCAGCAAGTAGCCAAAGGACCATTGCTGACGCTCCATAAGGAGCAACATTAGGAATTTGACGTAAACTTAGTATGGCAATAACATTCATAAACACAATGTCTTTAATACCAAGTAAACTTGAATCTTTAGAATCACTCATAAAATAACCTCACATTATAATATCTGGAGCACTAAGTGCCCCAGATAGCTCATGATTAATACACGTCGTATCCAACCATATCCTCGTAAGTGTCTTCACGGCGAATCAATCGGTCTTTGCCTTCTTTATCAATCATAACAACAGCTGTACGTGGACGATTGTTATAAACTGTTTGGCTTTCGATGGTATAAGCACCAGCATCAAGGAAAGCAATGATATCGCCAATTTGAGTGTCTTTAGGTAATAAGAATTCTTCACCTTTAACACCAACGTGGAAATAGTCACCACCATCACATAATGGACCAGCTAATTTAATGTACTCATCATGTTGTTCAGTAATTTTTGACGCATCATAAACATAGAAGAACCAATCAAAGTGTTGGCTGTCAGATAATACGCTATAACCAGCATCAACAAATTTCCATTCAACATGTTCTTCAATGTTACCGTCTAAATCGTAGTTAGTTTTACGTTTTTCACAAGCAACTTCAGTTAAAAGCACACCTGCTGAACCGGTAACTTTACGACCTGGTTCGATACAGATTTCAACGTCTGTACGCCATTTGTGAACTTCACTAATTACCGCATCAGCGAAATCTTGTGCAGTAATACCGGCATACATGTTGTCTTGTAATGGATTACCATTTTCATCATCGTATTTATAAGGAACTGGAATACCACCACCTACGTTGATTAAATCAAATTTAATGCCTAAAACTTCTTCTAAACGGCGTGATTCATCAACTAATACTTTGGTTGCTTTAGCAAATGGTTCTGCTTCAGGCACTTGGTCACCCACGTGCATATGTAAACCACGTAAATGCACATAAGGCATTTCAAGAATACGACGACAAGTTTCTTCAGCTTGTTCTAAATCGATACCTGATTTAGCGTGGTAAGCAGTAACTAATTCTGCGTGAGTTGCTGATGGAACATTTGGTTCAACACGCACACAAACATTGGCTACTTTCTTTAAGCGACGTGAAATTTCATCGATGATATCTAATTCATATAAACTATCAACGTTGATGATATAAAGATCGTTTTGGATTGCAAATTCTAAATCAACCGGTTTTTTAACCACACCGTTGAAAACAATTTGACTACCTGGGAAACCGATTTCTAAACATTTACGCACTTCAAACATTGAGTTCGCTTCTGCATAGATACCCGCATCTTTAATCGCTTTAAGAACACCCATAACTGAACAAGTTTTTGACGCATAGAAAATTTTAGTGTTTGGATGAGCTTTAAACGAATCTTTGATTTCCTGAATATTACGGTCAATTTCTTTTTCAGAAAATACATAAAAAGGTGTTGGATATTTCTTGGCTAATTCTTCCAAATTCACACCGTCAAAACAAAGTTTACCGTCTTGCGCACTGAAACGGCGATCTTTTGTTATTAGATCGGTACGTAATTTGTTATAATTTGACATAATTGTGTCGGACATATGACCTCCAGTTAATTAGTACATAAAAAAAGGTAAGTAAAAAATTACTCACTTACAATGCAATCACCGTGCCAACTTAAAAAAACACAAATAATCAATCCATTAACAGAATAATTACAAATTTAATATTAGTCATTTAGTAAAAAATATGTTTTTATGACAAAAATTTGTCACTTTTTTTAGTAATAATTGAAAGATATTTAAATCAACGCTAGCTATACTTAGCAATAATCCGATTATTAAAAGGTTTTAGTATCATGAAAATTGATCCTGAATTACTACAAGCATTGGAAATATTTAAACATTTTTTTGATTTAATACATCAGCCTATGGCTATTATTGATAAAGAAGGTAAATATATTTACTACAATCAGGAAAGCGCAGAACTTGATGGTTATTCAATGGAGCAAGCCATCGGTAAACCAATGCTTAAAGTTTACCCTAATTTGAAAAAAGAAGATAGTACTATGCTACAAGCTTTACATGGTAAGGAGTATCAAGATACTTATCAAACTTACTTTAATCATGTGGGTAAATTAGTCGATTATCAACATACAACGGTACCGCTTTATAATCATGAAAAAGCGATCATCGGCGCTGTTGAAATAGGTCGTAATTTATCAAATGTAAGACAACTGCAAGATCAGGTTTTTCGCCTGAATAGAAAATTATATCAGAATAAAGAGCAACCACTACCGGAAATCATTTTTGCTTCGAAAAAAATGCAAGAAGTTATCGATCAGACCAATATTCTAGGCAGCAATGATGTACCGGTATTAATTGTTGGTGAAACTGGTACGGGTAAAGAGCTATTTGCCAGATTAATTCATCAAACCAGCCATCGCCGCGATAAAGCATTTATTTCACTTAACTGTAGTGCTTTACCAACTACCTTGATTGAAAGTACCTTATTTGGGACAGTTAAAGGGGCCTTTACCGGTGCTGAAAATCGTCAAGGTTATCTTGAACTGGCTAATGGTGGAACTTTATTTCTTGATGAACTTAATACAATGCCACTTGAAATGCAGAGTAAACTATTGCGCTTCTTACAAGAAAAAACTTATTGGCCATTAGGCGGTAATAAAGAGCAACATGCCGATGTGCGAATTGTGGCGGCGATGAATGAATCACCGGCCGAATTGCTAAAATCCGGTAAAATGCGCAGTGACCTATTTTATCGATTAAATGTTGGTTTAATCAAACTACCTGCCCTCCGAGAAAGGCAAGAAGATATCCCGGTACTGGCACGATACTTTATCGATAAACATAAAACAGATGTCAACCTAGTGATCACCGGAATTAGTGAACATGCTTTACAACAACTTATGTCAGCACCTTGGCCGGGGAATGTACGGATGCTAGAGAATGCTATCGTCCGTAGTATGGTTTTACAAAATGAGCCGGGAGAATTGCAACAAATTGTTCTTGATGACGAGTTATTTGACCTTCCAAGCCCTTCTCCACAAGAAGAAGCTAAGCTCGAAAAGCCAAATATTAAAGAGATAACCGGCAATCTAACCGAACAAGTTGAAAACTATGAAAAGCAACTTATTGTTGATGCATTAAATCAAGCCAACGGTAAAATTATTACAGCGGCAAAATTACTTAATGTTTCGCGCACCACATTACAATATAAAGTGAAGAAATATAATATACAAATGGGAGTAATTGATAGTTAATCACCAAAAGCTTGGGCGCAGGCAAATGCACTGCTCCAAGCCCATTGGAAATTATAACCACCAAGCCAACCGGCCACATCTACAACTTCACCAATAAAGTAGAGATTAGGCTGATTTTTTACCGCCATCGTCTTTGAGGATAATGCATCACAACTTACCCCACCTAAGGTGACCTCTGCCGTACGATAACCTTCAGTTCCATTTGGTGTCATGCTCCATGCTGTTAAGGTCTGATACAGTGCTTGTTGCTCAGTAGGCGTTAACTGTTTAACCGTTGTATCAACGATCAAATTTAGTTGCATTAACGCTTCAATTAACCGTTTAGGTAATATCTGCGCTAAACAATTTTTAAGACTTTGATTGCGATTATTATCTAACAGAGGTTTAAAATCATCCTCAAAGTTAAAGTCAGGCAATAAATTGATCGTAATGGCTTCACCTGCTTGCCAATAACTGGAGATTTGTAAAATGGCTGGCCCAGATAATCCTCGATGAGTAAATAGTAGGTTTTCTTTAAAACTGATACGTTTATTAGATACTTCAACTGGTAGGGCGATTCCTGATAACGAAGATAATACTGTTAACAATGGTTTATGTAAGGTAAATGGCACCAATCCGGCTTTTACAGGGACAACTGGAATAGCAAATTTTTCAGCAATTTTATAGCCAATTGCTGTCATACCGAGTGCGGGCATAGATTGCCCACCGGTTGCAACAATTAAGTGATCCGTTTGCAAGTAGCCTTTGGAAGTGTGTAATTTAAAACCCTGCTCCGCTAATACTACATCCTCAAGTTGTGTTTGTAACATAAAGTTAACTTGCCCTTTTTGACACTCTTGGCTAAGCATATCGACAATATCTTGCGCTGAATTATCACAAAACAACTGACCATGATCTTTTTCATGGTAGCCAATATGATATTGATTAACTAGCTGAATAAAATCCCATTGAGTAAAGCGCTTTAACGCTGACTTGCAAAAATGGCGATTTTGAGAAATATAATGGGTAGCTTCAACATTTAGGTTAGTAAAATTACATTTACCACCGCCAGACATTAAAATTTTGCGACCCAATTTTTTACCGTTATCAATGACAGTCACATCATAACCTTTTTGCCCTAATAATCCGGCACAAAAAAGCCCCGCAGCACCAGCACCGATAATTGTAATTTTAGTTTGCATATTTAATCTATTACCCATAATAAAGATAGCTTATTATAACAATATAACAGTGGCGATTCTAATACCGCTATTTTTGAAAAATGTGTAAAAATCGTCAATTTTTAGGCTCAAAAACCTCATTGCGCAACTTTTTTTAATCAGATATTAATTCTTATTATGAAAAATTTTTAAAATTAAATAACCTTAATTTTAAATAAAATTTAAAACTAATAAAAACAATTGGTTAATATAAGATATAAGCTTCATTAATATATATGGGTTACGTGATTAAAATATTGACTTATAAGTAATATTTATTTGACCAAAAACCTATTTTTAATTACCTTCACACCTATTATGGGATTAATGCCTATATCTTCTCAAAAAAGAATAACAATGAATTAGAGGCAATGATATGTTATACAACCAGCAGCATGAAAAAGATAACTGCGGATTTGGTTTAATTGCTCATATTGAAGGGCAACCAAGTCATAAAGTAGTGCGTACTGCAATTCACGGACTTGCTCGCATGCAACACCGTGGCGCCATATTATCGGATGGTAAAACCGGTGATGGCTGTGGTCTTTTATTACAAAAACCAGACCGATTTTTTCGACTAGTCGCCGAGGACGCAGGTTGGCGTTTAGCCGCTAATTATGCCGTTGGCATGCTATTTTTAAGTCAAGATGAAGCCGAAGCGCAAGCTAGTCGTGAAATTGTTGAAGAAGAGCTAGCGGAAGAAACCTTATATGTATTAGGTTGGCGTGAAGTGCCAATCGATAAAAGTGTTCTGGGTGAAATCGCCCTCTCATCACTACCAAGAATTGAACAAGTATTTGTCAATGCCCCGGCGGGTTGGACCAAAATCGATTTAGAACGCCGTCTATATATGGTGCGCCGACGTATAGAAAAACGTGTGCAAGATGATACGTTTTATGTCTGTAGTTTTTCAAATCAGGTTAATATCTATAAAGGTTTATGTATGCCGAAGGATTTACCTCGATTCTATTTAGATTTGGCTGATATTCGGATGGAAACCGCAATCTGTTTATTCCATCAACGTTTTTCAACCAATACCGTACCGCGTTGGCCACTGGCGCAACCATTTAGACATTTAGCCCATAATGGTGAAATTAATACCATTGAGGGCAATCGCCAATGGGCAAAAGCGCGATCTTACAAATTTAAAACACCATTGATTCCAGATCTGCAAGATGCCGCGCCGTTTGTCAATGTCACCGGTTCTGATTCAAGCTCGCTAGATAATATGCTGGAACTATTTTTAGTCGGTGGTATGGATATTGTCCGTGCGATGCGTTTACTAGTACCACCAGCATGGCAAAACAATCCAGATATGAATGAGGATTTACGAGCTTTCTTTGATTTTAACTCCATGCATATGGAACCGTGGGACGGACCGGCCGGTATTGTTATGTCAGATGGTCGTTACGCTGCCTGTAACTTAGACCGTAATGGTTTACGTCCTGCTCGTTATGTGATTACCACAGATAAACTTATCACTTGTGCCTCAGAAATCGGTATTTGGGACTATCAACCCGATGAAGTCGTCACCAAAGGACGAGTTGGTCCGGGTGAGTTACTAGTCATTGATACTGAAGAAGGTCGCATTTTACAATCTTCAGAAACTGACAATGATCTCCAAAAACGTCATCCATACAAAGAGTGGATGGCTAAAAATGTAAAACGTCTCATCCCATTTGAAGATCTACCAGATGATGATATCGGCTCTCGTGATTATGACGACACTTTACTCGCTACTTACCAAAAACAATTTGGTTATAGTGCCGAAGAGCTCGACCAATGCATTCGAGTTTTGGGGGAAAACGGCCAAGAAGCCACCGGCTCAATGGGTGATGATACACCGTTTGCCGTACTATCAAGCCGTCCGCGCTTAATTTATGATTACTTCCGACAAAAATTTGCTCAAGTAACTAATCCACCTATCGATCCATTGCGTGAAGCGCACGTCATGTCGCTTTCAACCAGCATTGGTCGTGAAATGAATGTGTTTGCCGAAGCTGAAGGTCAAGCGCATCGGGTTGCCTTTAAATATCCGGTGTTAGTTCATTCGGATTTTAAACAGTTAACAACCTTAGAATCTCGTTACTACAAATCAGAAACACTGGATATCACTTATGAGATTGACGGTAGTTTACGTGATGCAATTGAACAATTATGTGGTGATGCCGAAGCGAAAGTTCGTGAGGGAACGGTATTACTCATTTTATCCGATAGAAATATTGCACCTGATCGCCTGCCAATTCCGGCACCTATGGCTGTTGGTGCGGTACAACAACGTTTAGTTGAAAAAAGTTTACGCTGTGATGCCAACATCATTGTTGAAACCGCAAGCTGTCGCGATCCGCATCAGTTTGCCGTCCTATTAGGCTTTGGAGCGACGGCAATCTATCCATACTTAGCCTATGAAACGTTAGCGCAAATGGTGGATAATCGCACTATAAATAAGTCTTACCGTGACGCGATTATTAATTATCGCAATGGTATTAATAAAGGCTTATATAAAATTATGTCAAAAATGGGAATTTCGACCATCGCTTCTTATCGCTGTGCTAAACTATTTGAGGCAGTTGGTCTAAATGAAGAGGTGGTTGAACTTTGCTTCCAAGGAGTAACTAGCCGCATTAGTGGTGCCAACTTTGATGATTTTGCCCAAGATCAATTTAATTTATCTAAAAAAGCGTGGCTGCGTCGTAAACCAATCGAACAAGGTGGCTTACTCAAATTTGTTTATGGTGGCGAATATCACGCTTATAATCCAGATGTTGTACAATCGCTACAAAAAGCAGTTAATGACGGTAATTATGCAGATTATCAGCGTTATGTGGATATTGTAAATAATCGACCTCCTACGACCTTGCGAGACTTATTAAAACTCAATCCACCTGAAAATGCCGCTATTGCACTTGATGAAGTTGAACCAGAAGAGTCATTATTTAAACGTTTTGACTCCGCCGCTATGTCAATTGGTGCATTAAGTCCAGAAGCGCATGAATCATTAGCTGAAGCCATGAATACCTTAGGTGGTTTTTCTAACTCTGGTGAAGGCGGTGAGGATCCTGCCCGTTATAACACCATCAAAGTATCACGTATTAAACAAGTGGCTTCCGGCCGATTTGGTGTAACACCGGGTTACTTAATGAGTGCTGACGTGATTCAAATCAAAGTTGCCCAAGGTGCAAAACCGGGTGAAGGTGGTCAATTACCAGGTGATAAAGTAACACCTTATATTGCAAAATTACGTTTTTCTGTACCGGGTGTGACATTAATTTCACCACCACCGCATCATGATATTTATTCAATTGAAGACTTAGCACAATTGATTTTTGACCTGAAACAGATTAATCCAACGGCGATGATCTCAGTTAAGTTAGTGTCCGAACCGGGAGTCGGTACTATTGCAACTGGCGTAGCTAAAGCCTATGCCGATTTAATCACCATTTCAGGTTATGACGGCGGTACCGGTGCCAGCCCGTTAACATCGGTTAAATATGCCGGCTCTCCTTGGGAACTTGGTCTGGTTGAGACCCAACAATCATTGGTCGCTAATGGTTTACGCCATAAAATACGTTTGCAAGTAGATGGTGGCTTAAAAACCGGTGCCGATATTGTGAAAGCTGCAATTTTAGGTGCTGAAAGCTTTGGCTTTGGTACCGGGCCAATGGTTGCCCTAGGTTGTAAATACTTACGTATTTGTCACCTGAATAACTGTGCGACCGGTGTTGCTACTCAAGATGAGAAACTGCGTAGTGAGCATTATCATGGTCTACCAGAAAAAGCCATGAACTACTTCCGTTTTCTTGCTCGTAATACGCGAGAAGTTATGGCAGAACTTGGCGTTTGCCGAATTGTTGATTTAATCGGTCGTACCGATCTGCTTATTGAACTTGATGGTATTACCGCAAAACAGCAAAAACTGGATTTATCTGGCTTGCTTAAAACCGCATCGCCGGTTGAAGGAAAACCTGTGCACTGTATTGAAGATAACAAGCCATTTGATAAAGGCGTGCTTAATAAAGAGATCATCACTCAAGCGCAAGACGCGGTGGATAATCGTCAAAGTAAAAGTTTCTACTTTGATATTCAAAATACTGATCGCTCTGTTGGTACTACCTTATCTGGTTATATAGCTAAAAAATATGGTGATCAAGGCTTAGTTACCTCACCTATTTCATTGAATTTCAATGGTACCGCAGGTCAAAGCTTTGGTGTATGGAATGCAGGCGGTGTTGATTTAACGCTTACTGGCGATGCCAACGACTATGTTGGTAAAGGCATGGCTGGTGGTCGCATTGTGATTCGTCCACCGCAAGGCTCGGCATTTTTAAGTCACGAAGCGACCATTGCCGGTAATACCTGTTTATACGGCGCAACAGGTGGTAAATTATTTGCTGCTGGCCGAGCTGGCGAACGTTTTGCCGTGCGTAACTCAGGTGCCATTAGCGTGGTTGAAGGCATTGGTGATAATGGCTGTGAATATATGACTGGCGGTATTGTCTGTGTGTTAGGTAAAACCGGCGTTAACTTCGGTGCTGGTATGACCGGTGGTTTTGCTTATATTTTGGATACCGATGGCGATTTACATAAGCGTATTAATAAAGAGTTGGTCGAAATGTTAAATGTGGCTGACTACTCGATCCATGAAGAGCACTTACGAGGTTTAATCATGGAACACGCTCAGTTAACTCACTCATCTTGGGCTGAAGAGATATTAGCTAACTGGGAAGGCTTTGCCAAACAATTTGTCTTAGTTAAACCAAAGTCTAGTGATGTTAAAGCATTGTTAGGTCACCGTAGCCGCTCATCAGCAGAGCTTCGCGTGCAAGCACAGTAAGGGGAGAACACGATATGAGTCAGAATGTTTATCAGTTTATCGATTTACAACGTGTTGATCCGCCTAAAAAATCGCTAAACGTTCGTAAAATTGAATTTGTTGAAATTTATGAGGGATTTTCCGCCTCACAATCACAAGCTCAGGCAGATCGTTGCCTTGCTTGTGGCAACCCTTATTGTGAATGGCGCTGTCCGGTACATAACTATATTCCAAATTGGTTAAAATTAATCAATGAAGGCAAAATTTTAGAAGCGGTTGAGCTATCTCACCAAACCAATAGTTTACCAGAGGTGTGTGGTCGAGTTTGTCCACAAGATCGTCTTTGTGAAGGTTCTTGTACTTTGAATGCTGAATTTGGTGCGGTAACTATTGGTAGTATTGAGCGTTATATTACCGATGAAGCCTTTAAAATGGGATGGAGACCAAATCTCTCTAACGTGGAAAAAACCGGGTTGAGAGTCGCAATAATTGGCGCTGGCCCGGCCGGCTTGGCTTGTGCTGATGTTTTAGTACGTAATGGTGTCACCCCTGTCGTTTTTGATCGCCATCCTGAAATTGGTGGTTTATTAACATTCGGTATTCCAGCCTTCAAATTAGATAAAGAGGTCTTAGTTCATCGTAGACATGTCTTTAGCGAAATGGGCGTCGAGTTCCGCCTTAATACTGAAGTGGGTAAAACAGTACAATTAGCCGATCTTCTTGCTGAGTTTGCTGCCGTTTTTGTTGGGGCTGGTACTTATCAATCAATGCGTGCCGGGCTTGAAAATGAAGATGCTGATGGTGTCTATGATGCATTACCATTTTTAATTGCTAATACGAAACATATTATGCAGCACCAACAAACTGACGATGCGCCTTATGTAGATATGAAAAATAAACGTGTCGTGGTATTAGGCGGTGGTGATACTGCCATGGACTGCGTAAGAACATCTATCCGTCAAGGTGCTACTGAAGTGACGTGTGCATATCGCCGTGATGAAGCCAATATGCCTGGTTCTAAACGTGAAGTTAAAAACGCCAAAGAAGAAGGCGCACAGTTCCAATTTAATGTACAACCACTGAGTATTGAAATTAACAATGTTGGGCATGTTACTGGCGTAAAAATGGTAAGAACAGAGCTTGGCGAACCCGATGCGAAAGGTCGTCGCTCACCAGTGATTATTGAAGGCTCAGAATTTGTGTTACCGGCAGATGCGGTGGTAATGGCATTTGGCTTTAAACCGCATGCGATGCCGTGGTTAGCTGAACATGGGGTTGATTTTGACGATAGAGGACGGATAATTGCCCCTGAAAGCAAAGGTTATCAAACCTCGAATGCCAAAATCTTTGCTGGCGGAGATGCTGTGCGTGGTTCTGATTTAGTCGTCACCGCAATTAGTGAAGGACGCAAAGCTGCTGAAGGTATTTTAGATTACTTAGAAGCATAATTGCTAATATCATTATTAAAATAACAAACCCGTTTTAAGCAAACGGGTTTGTTAATGATAAATCAGTTTATTTGAGTGAGAGTAACTTAGTAAAATAGCGCAATTTCCACCACAAAATAGCTATAACCGTTAGGCTAGCTCGGCATCTATTATGAGTTGTTCGTTGCCATTTACGTCAATCAATTCAATCGATAACCAGTCAAAACCGTCATATAGTAGCTGTTGCCAAGCTATTTTTCGCCCATCAACCAATATTACCTGACCTTTTTCATCTAAGTCATAAAGTTCTTTTTCAGAATCATAGTCAATACTATAACCGAATGTTAATTTTATTTTTGACGCAGTCACTTTAAGTTTTTCAAGTGACCGATTGTTTTTTTCTCCATCAGAGTGATTGTCACAAAACATTGCGTTATAGCCATGCACCGTTTCATCAAATAACAATATTTCTTCTTCACTATTAATGGATTTTGCTACAATCTTAATATTGGCGAAAGTTGGTTCTACACCGGCAATGTAGCCATTTTCTAATTCGCCATAATAGTAAATCTCAAACCATTGTTCTTTAGTTGATGACTGGATAAAAAAGAAGTTAACCCGTCAACCTCATCCTCGATAATGTTTATAGCGTATGTGTTGAATGGGATGGTATTTTTATGTTATCTCTACCTATCATTACTTATCTTTGTAAACGATAAGGTTCATCCATCGCGACAAAAGATCTTTCTTGTAATGCTTCATTGATCCAATCTTTAATGCCTTTAGTATTACAGATAATATCAATATAGTTGCTAACACTTGAACTTGTTGCTATATGATAATTTTTTAATCTTAGGCACAAAGGAGCATAAAAGGCATCGGCTATGCTAAAATTACCAAACAAATAGTCACAACTTGATTTTTTCGAGGCTAACGACGAGGATAATAAATCATCTAAAAACATGATTTCTTTTTTTACCTCTAAATGGTCTCGTAATATTATTTGCCCTACTTGTGGAAACTCGGCTTCAATATTCATCGGCAAATAAGTTCGAATAGCCTGAAATCCAGAATGCATTTTAGCCACTAAACTGCGAGCGATTGCCCTTTTCTTGGGATCAGCCGGCCATAAAGCTAAGTCGCCATGCTTTTCAGCTAAATATTCACAAATAGCTAAAGAGTCACTGATCACTAAATCACCGTCAATTAGAATAGGTACCGTGCCATATTTTGAAACAGCGAGCATAGTCTTTTTGAACAAAGAATCATCAGCAAAACTATCAAATTTAACCAGCTTTTCGTTAAAAGGAATATCAAAATATTTCATCACAACCCAAGGACGCATCGACCATGTTGAGTAGTTTTTATTACCAATATAAAGTGTATATTTCATATTTAAAATTCCTTTTAACAGAATTTATTAAAGTCGGAAAACTTATCTGCTTACCAACTTTTTTCAATCATATTTATTACAAATGTAATTTATAGATAAACTAAATTGGTACCTTTTTCTGGTTGGAAAACCGCTTTGCCAAATTCATCTAGAAAATAAGCAATATGATCCGCTTTATCACCTAATAAACGACCTTTAACTTTATTCCACGTGAATAATGCTATGGTTGAATCAGGTTCACAGCAAATTAACATAGGTTGTTCTAGTTCTTGGTTCCAATAAAACTGACCACCATATAATTTATGTGCAGTTAGTAACAGATAACAGCCATATTCTTGCGATATCATATTCAGTTGTTCTTCTGGCAGACCAAAGCTTTTATCCGCCATTTCGCCAATAATCATCTCAACAACAGTAATACTTTTTTCAGAATAATCGAGTTGATTAATACTCCAAGTTGGGCTATGTAAAATAGCATTTTGTGCCCATGCTTCGATCTCTTGATACAATTCATTTTTTTGTTCAGTCATTTTGTTTTACTTCGCTAGGTATTTTTTCAGTTTGTTTGACAATTTGCCATGCATCTTCCATTTCTTCAAGTGTTGCATCAACTAAATTGTGATTTTTTTGTTTTAGCAATGATTCAACTTGTTTAAAACGCCTAATAAACTTGTTATTAGCATTTTGTAAGCATAACTCCGATTTAACTTTTAGATGTCTTGCTAAATTGACGGTAGCAAACAACAAGTCTCCCATTTCTTCTTCAACTTTTGATTGATCAATAGTTGATTGTGCTAATTCTTGTTCAACTTCATTGATTTCTTCTTTAACCTTAGCAATAACCGGTTGTAGTTCATTCCAATCAAAACCAACAGATGCACAACGTTTTTGAATTTTTTCCGCCTTCATTAATGCAGGGATTGCGGTCGGGATATCATCTAATAGCGAATATTGTGCTCGCTTATCGCGTTCTTGTTGTTTAAGTTGCTCCCAATTCGGTTTAATAGTCGTATTATTGGAAAAAACATGCGGATGACGACTGACCAGCTTATCAGCAACAGTTCGACAAATATCATCAAAATTAAAAAAACCTTGTTCACTTGCTAAATCCGCATAAAAAACAATCTGAAACAGTAAGTCGCCCAATTCACTTTTAAGTTCAACCATATCTTTTTTTTCGATAGCATCTAAAACTTCATAAGTTTCTTCTAAAGTATAGGATTTTAACGAGTCAAAAGTTTGCTTACTGTCCCATTCGCAACCTTTAATAGGATTGCGTAATTGTTTAGTAATCGCTTGTAGACGTTCTAATTGGTTCACAATATCTCTCACAAAGTAATAATCATTAACTAACATTGTAATGGTTTCAAAAAGAAATGGTAATTCTTTAAGAACTAAATAGTAAACATTCAAAATATATTAAAAAATATTTTCATTTAAAAACAACCATCAAATACCAAAAAACAACATCACTTCGCAGTTTTACACGCAAAATAATCTAATTAAGTATATAATACGCTTAACTTCAACTGGAATTACATTAAAAACATGAGTAAACTACGAGAACTTACATTTAGAGGGATTATTCTTGGTGCACTAATAACAATTATTTTTACCGCATCAAATGTTTATCTTGGCTTAAAAGTCGGCTTAACTTTTTCATCTGCTATTCCTGCAGCAGTCATTTCTATGGCGATTTTACGCCTTTTCCCGGATTCAACCATTTTAGAAAATAATATGGTACAAACACAGGCTTCAGCAGCAGGAACTTTATCTTCAATTATTTTTGTTATACCCGGTTTATTAATGATGGGGTATTGGCATGATTTCCCATTTTGGTTAACCTTTGCGGTATGTTTGGCTGGCGGTATGTTAGGTGTGTTATTTTCTATACCGCTTCGACATGTCATGGTAGTAAAAAGTAATTTACCTTATCCTGAGGGGGTTGCTGCGGCTGAAATATTAAAAGCCGGATCAAAGACTGAAGGTAGTGATGCTAATGATGGACTAAAAGATATTTTATTTGGCGGCGTAATTGCCTCTATAGTCAGTTTATTTACTAATGGGTTTAAATTACTTTCTGGAAGTTCAGCTTATTGGTTCACAGCAGGCAAATCAATATTCCAAATTCCTTTGGGGTTTTCTTTAGCGTTACTTAGTGCCGGTTATTTGATCGGTATTATCTCAGGTATTGCAATATTGATCGGTATGGTTATTGCTTGGCTATTTGGTATACCTATTTTAACTGCCATCATTGGTTATGATTCAAGTTTACCGTTATCTCAAGTTGCCATGCAATTTTGGGACAGTGATATCCGTTTTATTGGTGCTGGAACAATTGCTATTTCAGCTGTTTGGACTCTATTTTCATTAATCAAACCAGTTATTGAAGGGTTGAAAATTTCTTTTAAGACCTTACGTTCAGATGTATCTATACAAGACGTACCCACCACAGAACGCGATCTGTCTCCGAAATGGATCTTTTCAATTATGGCGGCAATGTTAGTCATTTTAGTGGCAACTTTTTACTCATTCATAGCAGATAGTGGTTTATCAAGTGGTGTAGCATGGTCATTAGTTGCTTGTGCAGTGTTGTTCTCTTTTATTATGGGATTTTTAGTTGCTGCTGCTTGCGGATATATGGCTGGTTTAGTTGGCTCATCTGCAAGCCCGATGTCTGGCATTGCAATAGTTGCTGTTATTGTTGTTTCACTTATTTTATTAGGACTAGGTGAAGTAAATGGTATGTTATCAACAGTCGAAGGCTCGAATTTTGCTACCGCATTAGCCCTATTCACCACTAGTACGGTGTTAGCTATAGCATGTATTTCCAATGATAATTTGCAAGATTTAAAAACTGGTCACTTAGTCAATGCAACCCCTTGGAAACAACAAGTTGCTTTATTAATTGGTTGTTTTGTTGGTGCTTTAGTTATAGCACCTATCTTAGAAACGTTATACCATGCCTATGGCTTTACTGGTGCAATTCCTCGTAGTGATATGGATCTTACGCAAGTTTTAGCCGCGCCTCAAGCATCGTTAATGACAACCATTGCCCGAGGTATCTTTTCGCACCAACTTGATTGGACAATGATTTTTATTGGTTTAGTATTAGGAGCCATAATTATCATCACTGATTTAATTTTAGCTAAACGTCACTCGAAATTTAGATTACCAGCGCTCGCAGTCGGATTAGGAATTTATCTACCACCAAGTGTCACCACACCAATTTTTGTCGGTACATTATTATCTTGGATTATTAAACGTTATACTTATGCTGACGCTAAAAGAAATAATCTCGATCCGAAAGTACAATTTAAAAAAGTTGATCGCAAAGCCGCTTTAATTGCATCAGGCTTAATTGTTGGTGAAAGTCTAATTGGAGTTATCTTAGCAGTAGTCATCGTAATCAGTATAACTAATGGTGGCAGCGATGCGCCACTAGCAATATTTAATAACCTAGGAAATATACCGCAATATTTAGGTTTGTTTGTATTTATCTTTATCTGTTGGCTTTTTATTCGCCGAGCATTGTTGGCGATAAAAAAATAAAATTTAAGTGATATTAATATGAATAGATAGTTATTATATTAAATTTAAGTAAGATTTTATTAAATAAATTAATGAAGAATTAATCTTATTTTTCCATTATCCTCATTGTTATAAATCCATCATCAATTTTCGATAGTAATACAATGGGGATAAATCACCTGCAAAACGTTTTGCATAAAGTTCTTTTTTTGTTAGCATAGCATGTTTTTTGAATAATAGATGGCAATATTATGATAGTATTTGATTCTATCCAAATTCGCAGGGGTGTTAATCTGCTTTTAGATAACGCATCTGCAACAATTAATCCTAAACAAAAAGTTGGATTAGTCGGTAAAAATGGTTGTGGTAAATCCACACTTTTTTCATTAATCAAAGGTGAAATTCAAACAGATGCTGGTAGTGTTTCTATCCCTTCTCAATGGCAATTAGCCTGGGTAAACCAAGAAACCCCCGCATTAGATACCCCAGCTGTAGAATATGTTATTGATGGCGATCGTGAGTTTCGCAAATTAGAACAAGATTTAGAAACCGCGTACGAAAAAAATAACGGTGAACAAATCGCCCTTATCCATGAAAAACTTGATAATATCGATGCTTGGACTATCCGCTCCCGAGCGGCAACATTATTGCATGGTTTAGGTTTTTCTAATGAACAATTAACGCTGCCGGTTAAATCATACTCTGGTGGTTGGCGTATGCGACTTAATCTAGCACAAGCGTTAATGTGTCGTTCTGATTTACTGCTTCTTGATGAACCAACTAACCATCTTGATTTAGACGCAGTGATGTGGTTAGAAAGATGGTTAAGTAATTATCAAGGTACACTTATTTTAATCTCTCATGACCGTGATTTCTTAGATCCATTAGTTAATAAAATCATTCATATTGAACAGAAGAAATTATTTGAATACACAGGTAACTATTCATCATTTGAGACACAGCGCTCGGCAAAACTGGCACAACAACAATCCATGTATGAAAGTCAGCAACTTAAAGTTGCTCATTTGCAAAGCTATATCGATCGTTTTAGGGCTAAAGCAACCAAAGCAAAACAGGCTCAAAGTCGAATAAAAATGTTAGAAAGAATGGAACTGATTGCGCCAGCTCATGTTGACAATCCTTTTCATTTTAAATTTCGACGACCAGAGTTCTTACCTAGTCCATTATTAACCATGGAAAATATCGTTGCGGGGTATGGTGATAAAGTTGTCTTAGAGCAGATTAAACTTAATTTAGTACCTGGCTCACGTATCGGTCTGTTAGGTCGTAACGGTGCAGGTAAATCAACACTGATTAAACTGTTAGCCGGCGAATTACCACCGATGGTCGGTCATGTTAGTTTAGCTAAGGGTGTTCAATTAGGCTATTTTGCGCAACATCAATTGGAATATTTACGCGCTGATGAATCAGCTTTATGGCATTTAAAACAACTTGCTGAACCTAAAAATACCGAACAAGAGCTTCGAAATTATTTGGGTGGTTTTGATTTTCATGGTGATAAAGTAAGTGAACCGGTAAAAACCTTTTCAGGTGGTGAAAAAGCTCGGTTAGTTTTAGCGCTAATTGTTTGGCAAAAACCAAATTTACTATTACTCGATGAGCCGACAAACCATTTAGATTTAGACATGCGACAAGCATTGACTGAAGCGTTGATTGATTTTGAAGGTGCTTTAGTTGTGGTTTCCCATGATAGACATTTATTGCGGTCAACAACAGATGAATTTTACTTGGTGCATAACCATAAAGTTGAACCTTTTAATGGTGATCTTGATGACTATCATAAATGGTTGACCGATGAGCAAAAGGCTGAAAATCAACCGCAAGAAAAAGATAAACCAGTAAAAAAAGAAGTGTTGCCTAAAGTTTCTGCACAAGAACGTAAAGAACAGAAACGAAAAGATGCAGAAGCCAGAGCACAAATACAACCATTGAAAAAACAGTTACATAAAGAAGAACAAACTATTGCTCATTTAAATGATCAGTTAAAAGTCATTGAAGAGCAATTAGCTGATTCATCAATTTACGAAACGGATAAAAAATCAGAATTAACACAATTATTACTTAATCAAAGTAATTTAAAGGCTGAATTAGATGAATCAGAATCAAAATGGTTAGAGCTACAACAGCAATTGGAAGAGTTCGAGGCTAATTAACTATCAGTTTAGTAAATTTAAACACCTAAAACAAAAAATCACAGCATATAGCTGTGATTTTTTTAATTAGATGACAAATAGATTAACTTTTTTCTACTTGGCTAAAATCTAATTCAACAGGCGTAGAGCGACCAAAAATAGAAACAGATACTTTCAAGCGGCTCTTTTCGTAATCAACTTCTTCGACGACACCGTTAAAGTCGGCAAATGGACCTTCATTAACGCGCACAAGTTCGCCCGGTTCAAATAAGGTTTTCGGACGAGGTTTATCACCAACTTGCTGTAAACGATTCATGATAGCATCAACTTCACGTTGGCTAATTGGTGCTGGTCTATCTGAAGTTCCACCAATAAATCCCAAAGTTCTTGGAACGCTTTTAACGAGATGCCAAGTCGCATCGTTCATCATCATTTCAACTAAAACATAACCTGGGAAAAATTTACGTTCGCTTTTACGGCGTTGACCACTTTTCATTTCAACAACTTCTTCGGTTGGTACTAAAACTTCACCGAAAGAGTCTTCCATATTATGTAATTTAATATATTCACGTAATGATTGTGCAACACGTGCTTCATAGCCAGAATAAGCTTGGATCACATACCAGCGTTTTTGTTGTGTTTCACTCATATTAACGCCCTATTAATGTTAAATAAAAGATGATTGAACGGAACAAAGAATCCATTCCCCAAAGCGCAGTACCAACAATAACGGTAATAACAGCGATTAATAAAGTTGTTTGTACCGCTTCTTTACGCGTTGGCCATACCACTTTTCTGAGCTCTTTTCGCGATTCTTGTAAAAATGTTATAAATGATTTTCCTTTATTGGTTGTAAATGCAATAAATAAGGTTAAAAGCGAAATCACAACAACCGCAATAATTCGAACAATTGTATTTGGTTGATAGATATCATTAGGCGTAGAGAAATAAGAATTTCCCCAAACAATTAACGCAATTAATACTAGAACCAAAACCCATTTAAATTTGTCTAGAACTGTGCTTGTATCTTGACTCTCGTTACTTACTAGCATATAAAACCTATGATTATGTTATTTATAATATTATCCATTTTCCAAAATGCTCTTTTCGTTAAAAACATTTTGCTAAACAGACTAGATAAGAAAGGGCATCAAACGACACCCTTTCTCGATCGTAATTACTTAAATTATTTGATAACTTTAGCAACAACACCAGCACCAACAGTACGACCACCTTCACGGATAGCGAAACGTAAACCGTCTGCCATTGCGATTGGGTGAATTAATGATACTGTCATTTTGATGTTA
>NZ_QGLR01000015.1:0-131399 GCF_003202655.1 Gilliamella apicola
GAGTCCGTAGACTTTTAATTTTTCGTCTCGCAAGTGCCCACACAGATTGTCTGTTTCTTCTTTTTAAAGAGCTGACAGCTTATTAATTAACTTCACAATTTCTTGTTTTAGTTTGCTGTCTCAAGGGCTGCGTATACTACGCTACACTTTTTCATTCGTCAAGATCTTTTTTTAAAATTTTTGACCTTGCTCACTAACACTTGTTTTGTCTGCTTATCGCTGACGCCGTGTCAGTGGATGCGCATTATAGGCGCTTCATTTTTTTTGGCAAGTGAAAAACTACAATTAATTAATCGTTCGAGTAAGCTTTAACCAGCAAAAACGCTAATACATTGATATTTACCAAGATTATATTCAGATAATTTTTTCATCAGTTTTTCGACATGTTGGTTGCATTGTGTACTTAAGACAATATTATCTTTTGAAGATGACTGTTCTAAATTATTCAGATCAAATCGTTCATTAAGTAATGAAGTGACTCGAGCAGCTATTGCGTTTCCTGAATCTATAAAAGTTGTATGAGGAAAAAGCATTTTAAGCTCCTCCTCAATAAATGGATAATGAGTACAACCAAGTACAATTGTATCTGGAATGACAGATAACTTAAGCCATGGCTGCAATAGTGTCTCAAGTTGCTGCATATCAACAGCAATACCTTGTAATTTATTTTCTGCTATATGAGCTAATTCAGATAAACCAAGCAATTTAACATCACAATCTGGAGCAAACTCCTGAATTAAATTACTGGTATATGCTCTTTGTATTGTTGCTTTGGTTGCTAATAACCCTATACATTTATTTTTTGTAATTTTACTAGCAGGTTTAATTGCAGGCACTACTCCAACAATAGGAAAAGAAAACTTTGAACGTAAACTGGGTAAACAAATAGTACTTGCGGTATTACATGCAATCACGACTAAATCAATTGAATAGGTTTTGATGATTGTATCTATTATCTGGCTTACTCTTTTAATTAGAAATTCAGATGATTTATCGCCATAAGGAAACATTTCATTATCAAAAGCATAGATATAATGTAAATGAGGTATTTTATTGTGGATCTCATTATAAATAGATAATCCACCGATACCAGAATCAAAAACTAATACTGTTGGAGATTTTTTTACAATATTCATATGTAGTTAACGAGGGTTAAAAAATTAAACGAGCCATATCCTAAATTGATTAAAATTTTATGCAAGCAATTTTGTTTGAGGTATTACTGGCTTTTCATGGAATAAATCATTAAAATAGACGTCTAGATGGTAAAACTGCTAAACTTAAGTATTATACATAATTATATTTAGAGAATAACACTAACTATATAAGTTAAAGAAGGTAAAACATGTCAGAATTTTTATTTACTTCAGAATCTGTATCAGAGGGACATCCTGATAAAATAGCCGATCAAATATCTGATGCAGTTTTAGATGCTATCTTAGAACAAGATCCTAAAGCCCGCGTAGCTTGTGAAACTTACGTAAAAACAGGTATGGCATTAGTTGGTGGAGAAATTACGACTTCTGCGTGGGTAGATATTGAAGAATTAACCAGAAAAACCATTAATGATATTGGTTATACCAGCTCTGAAATGGGATTTGATGCCAATTCTTGCGCGGTTCTCAATGCTATTGGTAAACAATCACCTGATATTAATCAAGGTGTTGATCGACAAAATCCTTTAGAACAAGGGGCGGGTGACCAAGGTATCATGTTTGGTTATGCAACCAATGAAATGCCTAATTTAATGCCAGCGGCAATTAGTTATGCTCATGATCTTATGCGTCGTCAAGCTGAAGTGAGAAAAAATGGCACACTTCCTTGGTTAAGACCTGATGCGAAGAGCCAAGTCACTTTGATTTACCAAAATGGAAAAATACAAGGTGTTGATACTGTGGTTTTATCCACGCAACATTCAGAAGGCATTGAACAAAAAGCTTTACATGAAGCTGTCATGGAAGAGATCATTAAACCAACTTTACCAAAAGAGTGGTTAACGTCAAGAACCAAGTACTTTATCAACCCTACTGGACGTTTTGTAATTGGTGGGCCTATGGGAGATTGTGGTTTAACTGGGCGAAAAATTATTGTTGATACCTATGGTGGTGCAGCTCGTCATGGTGGTGGTGCATTTTCTGGCAAAGATCCTTCAAAAGTAGACCGTTCAGCGGCTTACGCAGCAAGATATGTTGCTAAAAATATTGTTGCAGCCGGATTAGCTGATAAATGTGAATTACAAATTTCCTATGCGATTGGTGTTGCTGATCCTACATCAATCTATGTTAATACTTTTGGCACTGAAAAAATTGCCCAGGATAAAATCATCTCTCTAATCAAAGAATTTTTTGATTTAAGACCTTACGGATTAATTCAAATGCTTGATCTTATTCAACCAATTTATCAAAAAACGGCTACCTACGGTCATTTTGGCCGAGATATATTCCCATGGGAAAAAACGGATAAAGCAGCAATTCTTAGAGATGCAGCAGGATTATAAACGAATACCGATTTATCTCCATAATCAGGTGTTGGCTTGCTTAAGAACTCACTTAACCCAAGCCAACAATATATTAAATTCTCATTATAAAGAACCTAAAGTTAGTTATAAACCTAAAGGTAGTGTTGCAGGCTGCGCATTTTTGACTCGTTGGGAAATTCAACTTAATAGCATAATGCTTTGTGAAAATGGCGAAAAATTTATTGCTGAAGTAGTACCCCACGAATTGGCCCATCTCATTACTTATCAAAACTTTGGCAAAGTTAAACCACACGGTAAAGAATGGCAATATGTCATGTCTGAAATAATGAAGAAAGAACCGAAGGTTACTCATAATTTTCAGATTAAACGTAACGAATATGTTTATATTTGCAATTGCCAAGAACATTATTTATCACCAATACGACATAACAAAATTAGAAAGAATAAAACTAGTTATCAATGTCGTAAATGCGGTACTATACTCAAACTTAAAAATTGTATTTAATTTTGAAATAAATCATGCCTAATTTCGATACTCATTTTTACAAAAGCTCGATTTTCATTGTAATTTTAAGCCTTTGTCTCTATATCTTTGGTAACTTTTACATTCCATTATATGGAAAATTAACAGTTAGCTTAGTTGAACACTTTCAATCACTGTTCTTATTATTTATGTGTTGTTACACATACTATTATGCGAAGAATGTCAAAAATCATGCAAATCTCTATAAATTTTGGATTTGGACAATTTTTTGGTGGTTTATGCTTTTTGGTCGAGGAATCAGTTGGGGGCGAGATTTTTTCCCTGACGTGCCACGTTTTTATTACAAAATCATTGCTAGCATTATCATGGCAATACCCATATTAACTATATTTTTACCAACCATTCGCCGAGAAATAGCTCGTCGATATAAATATGAAACTATTCCTGTCTGGCATCTGTTTTTTGCCTTTCTTTTTTTAGGTATTGCCGATATTGCTGAACACCGTCGTTTAGGTTACCAATGGTTAGTTTTAGATCCTCATCGCAAAGATCTTATTGAAGAGTTGATGGAGATACCTTGTCTTTTAAGCCTTGCATTAACAACATTTTATATGCAAAAAAATGAACAAAAGAGGTTAAATAAAACATGTTAAGCTATCGCCATAGCTACCACGCGGGAAATCACGCAGATGTATTAAAACATATAGTATTAACCTTATGTATTAATGCATTGAAAGAAAAAGAAAAACCTTTTTTATATTTAGATACCCATTCTGGCGCTGGACGTTATTTACTACAAAGTGAGCATGCTGAAAAAACGGGAGAGTTTTTATCTGGAATCAATCTAATATGGCAACAGTCTGATACGCCAGAATTACTTAATACTTATTTATCGGTTTTGAAGCGTTATAATCCTTATGATAACTTGAAATATTATCTTGGCTCACCTTTAATTGCTAAACAACTATTAAGAGAACAGGACAAACTTAATCTTACCGAGCTTCATCCAACAGACTATCCTTTATTAAGACAGGAATTTAGTAAAGATAAGCGAGCTAAAGTATTAAGAGAAGATGGGTTTGCTCAATTAAAATCAAAATTACCGCCAGAGTCTCGACGTGGTATTATTTTGATAGATCCATCATATGAGATAAAAGATGATTACCACAAAATTCCGAAAGCGTTAGTTGAAGCATATAAACGTTTCGCTACCGGAGTTTATTTAATTTGGTATCCAGTTGTTTCGCGAACACAAACTCAAAAGATGATAGATCAAATTGTAAATTCAGGTATTAAAAGAATTTCACAATTTGAATTTTCGGTTAAACCGGATAATAACCAGAAAGGTATGACAGCTTCAGGGATGATTGTGATCAATCCGCCTTGGAAGCTACAAGAACAGATGCAAACTATTATGCCTTGGTTAAAAAACATTCTTGATACTGAAAAAACCGGAAATTATCTTATCAAAGAGTTAGTGCCTGAATGATTTAAACTGTTTTTAAAATAAAAAAATGCGAGAAATTCTCGCATTTTTTATTGATAATTTAGCAAAAACTAGATTCTCGATTAAGGAAAGAAGTGACAAGCAAAGAGATATATCCATAACGTCGCAGTTAAAAGCAATGAAAGACAAACGGCTGCCGATCCATAATCTTTTGCTCGACCTGATAATTCATGCCTTTCGCTACCAATGCGATCTACCACACATTCAATAGCACTATTGAGCAGCTCAACAATCATTACCACACCGATTGAACCTAACAATAAAATCCGTTCATAGATTGAAAAATCGATCAGCATAACTATAACATAAGCAATTACTAACATAATCAATTCCTGACGGAATGCTGTTTCATATTTTATTGCTGATTTAAATCCCTTTAATGAATATTTAAATGCATTAATTATGCGTTTTAATCCCTTAGGCTTATCCATTTTTACATTCCATATTAGCGTACATAACCATAATTCATAAGGCGCTGGAAGCGTCTTTCAAGCAGTACCGATAATTCCAAACTTTCTAATTCGTCAAGATCAGATAATAATTGCTTTTTAAGTGAAGCGGCAACCGCCGTATAATCACGATGTGCACCACCTAGAGGTTCCGGTATAATCGCATCAATGAGTTTTAGTTTTATCAATTTATCTGCTGTCATATTCATTGCTTCAGCGGCTACCGGTGCTTTATCTGCACTCTTCCAAAGAATAGATGCACAACCTTCAGGAGATATAACAGAATAAGTACTATACTGCAGCATATTAACTTTATCCGCCACTCCTATTGCCAGAGCACCACCGGAACCACCTTCACCAATAACTGTGCAAATTGTTGGAACATTTAAGCGTGACATTTCGCGTAAATTACGAGCAATCG
Source organism: Gilliamella apicola (assembly GCF_003202655.1). Taxonomy (GTDB): domain Bacteria; phylum Pseudomonadota; class Gammaproteobacteria; order Enterobacterales; family Orbaceae; genus Gilliamella; species Gilliamella apicola_R. The sequence continues at coordinate 5,341 of NZ_QGLR01000015.1, forward strand.
CTTCAGCTTGGCCTCTTTCCTCTGCACCAATACCAGGATAAGCACCCGGAGTATCAATAAATGTAATAATTGGCAATTTAAAACGCTCAGCCATTTGCATTAATCTTAGAGCTTTACGATAACCTTCAGGTGCTGGCATCCCGAAATTTCGATAAATTTTTTGTTTAGTCTCGCGACCTTTTTGATGACCAATAACCATAACAGGGCGTTCATCAATGCGCGCTATGCCACCAACAATTGCTTTATCATCTGCGTAAGCGCGATCACCTGCCAACTCGTCAAAATCGGTAAAAATTTCATTAATATAGTCTAATGTATAAGGTCGATTTGGGTGTCTAGCTAATTGAGCAACATCCCAAGGTGATAAATTTGAAAATATTTTTTTAGTCAATTCACGACTTTTTTGATTCAATTGTTTAATTTCTTTATCTAAATTGATATCTAATTCAACTTGTTGCGAATCAATATTCTTTAAGGAATTAATTTTTGCTTCTAATTCCGCTATCGGCTTTTCAAATTCCAAAAAATTATTCATAACGCTTATGATTGCCTCTTGTATTATTTGTATTTTACTAAAATACATTACTAAATTTAGTATACTGACTATTTATTAAAATAGTATTAAGTCAATTTTACTATGTAATCGTTATTGAAGTCACCAATATTTATTATTAATGAACAACAACATTCCCAATAGTACAGTTAGTTTAAGACATATTAACTGTAACCATAAAAAAAATCCGTTTTAATTAATCAAACTCAAAATCAACACGATCATTGCCTAATAAGGTTTTCAACTCAATTATTAGTGCATCTTCCGGTACAATTCGCCAAGTTGTGCCAAATTGCAGGCGTACCACAGAATCTTCTCGATGATAATAGAGATTAATCGGTACACTACCATGTCGATAGGGTTCTATAATTTGTTGTAATCGTTGTAAATTAGCTCGATTAACTTCAACATCCGTTAAGGTAATAGCTAATCCCTTAACATATTTAGCTCTAGCATCTTTTAAGTCGACGATATCACGAACGGACAACTTAAATCCACCATTAAAATCGTCATGGCTTACTTGACCTGAAACAATTAAAATTTTATCTTTTACCAATAAATGACCAAACTTCTCTAACGCATCAGAAAAAAGCAAACCATCGATACGTCCAGATCTATCATCTAAAGTAAGTAAACCTATTTTATTACCCTTTTTAGTAATTCGAACTCTTGTATCAACCACAATACCAGCAAAAGTTGCTGTTTTTCCCCATCCTGTCGGGGCTGCTTCACTTATTCGTACACCACCAGAATATCGATTAAGTTCTTTTAAATATTGGGTAACTGGATGACCAGTTAAATATAAACCTAAGGCTTCACGTTCACCATCTAGTAAAACTTGTTCCGGTAATTCAGGAACAGCAGCATACGCATTTTCAACTTGTTCGGGCTCTTCGGCTAATACACCAAACATATCTTCTTGCCCAATGTTTTGCGCTCTAGCATATTGATCTGCTGCCTGCATCGCATCATTAATACTATGTAAAATAGCTGCTCTATGTGGGCCTAATTTATCAAAAGCCCCTGCCATAGTTAATTTCTCTAAGACACGTCGGTTAATTTTTTTCATATCAGTTCGAGCACAAAGCTCAAAGATATTTTTAAAATATCCGCCGCTATTACGCGCCTCTACAATTGCTTCTATCGGCCCCTCACCAACACCTTTTATAGCACCAATACCATAAACAATTTCCCCTTTATCATTCACATGGAAATGGTAAAGGCCACTGTTAATGTCAGGCGGATTTACTTGCAATCCCATTCTTAAACATTCGTCAACAAGCCCGACAATTTTATCGGTATTATCCATATCGGCAGTCATCACTGCCGCCATGAATTCAGCTGGATAATGGGTTTTTAACCATAATGTTTGATATGAAACCAGTGCATAAGCTGCCGAGTGAGATTTATTAAAACCATAGCCAGCAAACTTTTCAACCAGATCGAAGATGTGCATGGATAGTTCACCATCAACACCTTGTTTTTCCGCTCCTTCTTTGAAGACCGAGCGCTGTTTAGCCATCTCTTCGGGTTTTTTCTTACCCATCGCTCGGCGAAGCAAATCCGCACCACCAAGGGTATAGCCAGATAACGTCTGGGCAATTTGCATAACCTGTTCTTGATATAAAATTATGCCATAGGTTGGTTCTAAAATCGGTTTAAGGGATTCATGTTGATGATTAATATCTGGATATGATACTTCCTCCCGTCCATGTTTACGGTCAATAAAGTTATCTACCATACCTGATTGTAACGGGCCCGGTCTAAATAACGCCACTAATGCGATCATATCTTCAAAACAGTCAGGTTTTAAGCGTCTGATCAAGTCTTTCATGCCACGCGATTCCAATTGGAAGACCGCGGTTGTTTCAGCTTTTAATAATAGTTGGAATGATTCTTCATCATCAAGAGGAATACGAGTAATATCTACTGGTGACTTACCATCTTTCAACCGGCGCTCATTAATCATTTTAATCGCCCAATCAATAATGGTTAAGGTACGTAACCCTAAGAAGTCAAATTTAACCAGTCCTGCATATTCAACATCATTCTTATCAAATTGCGTTACCGGATGATGCCCCTCAGCATCGCAATAAATAGGTGAAAAATCAGTGATCTTCGTCGGAGATATGACTACGCCACCAGCATGTTTACCGGCATTTCGAGTTACCCCTTCCAACTGTCTGGCGATATCAATAAGCGATTTAATTTCTTCGTTGTTATCATAAAGTTCTTGAAGTTGCGGTTCAATCTCAAATGCCTTAGCTAATGTCATACCCGGATCAGGTGGAATTAATTTTGAGATACGATCGACAAATCCATAAGGATGACCTAAAACTCGCCCTACATCTCGAATAACCGCTTTAGCCGCCATTGTACCAAAAGTAATAATTTGCGATACCGCATCACGACCATACATATCAGCAACGTGATCAATAACCATATCACGCTTTTCCATACAAAAGTCGACATCAAAATCCGGCATTGAAACCCGTTCAGGATTCAAAAAACGTTCGAAAAGTAGATCAAATGCTAATGGGTCTAAATCAGTGATCTTTAAAGCATAAGCAACTAAAGAACCCGCTCCTGATCCGCGTCCTGGTCCAACAGGAATATCATTATCTTTTGACCATTGAATAAACTCCATGACGATCAGAAAGTAACCAGGGAACCCCATTTGATTAATTACGTTTAATTCTGTTTCCAATCGTTCATCATATTCAGGACGTCGCTGCTTTCGCACTTCTGGATCAGGAAAAAGAAAAGCTAATCGTTCTTCTAGACCTTGACGCGATTTGTGTACCAAAAAATCTTCGGTCGACATATCACCGGTAGGAAATTGCGGTAAAAAATATTCACCGAGACGAATAGTTACATTACATCGTTTAGCTATTTCAACACTATTTTCCAATGCTTCAGGAATGTCGGAAAACAATTTACACATCTCTTGTTCTGAACGCAAATATTGCTCAGATGAGTAATTTTTCGGTCTATTTGGATCGTCAAGTGTATTACCATCATGAATCGCGACGCGAATTTCATGCGCTTCAAAATCAGAAGGAGTCAAGAAACGAACATCATTAGTTGCCACAACGGGTAAGGAATATTGTTCAGCTAATTTAATAGCACTATGAATAAATAACTCTTCATTAGCGCGATTGGTACGAACTAATTCAAAATAGAAATGTTGGCCAAAATGATCTAAATAATAATTGACCGCCTCATCAATAATCGCTTGATTATCACGAATAACACCAATACCAATATCACTTTCCCGACCAGCTAATATGATTAATCCTTCTCGATGATGAGTTAACCATTCTTGATCAACAACTGGCATATCACCGATATAACCTCGCTGATAAGCTTTTGAAATTAGCATTGTAAGATTTTGATAGCCAGTATTATTAGCTGCTAATATCGTTAATCGATAAATATCATCATTTAATTGTGGACTTTTAACTGCTAAGTCAGCACCAATAATGGGTTTTATGCCTTTTCCCATGGCAGAACCATAGAACTTAACGAGTCCGCAAAGATTGGTAAAATCAGTAATCGCAAAAGCAGGCATTTGCAATTTGCTTATTTCATTGACTAAGGCACCGACTTTAGCGATGCCGTCAACCATTGAAAAATCGCTATGCAAATGAAGATGAATAAACTTAGGTTCGGTCATATTTACCAAAATGATTACACAAAAAATTAGCTACAATTATAGCATAAACTAGATGAATATTCTTATTGTCTTTATTTATCGCAAAATCAGCCAATTAAGCAATTAGTAAAACTTCCGTTAAAAAAATAACGGAAGTTAAGCAAATTTATCTTTATAAATGCTAAAAATTATTTGCGGCGTAAACCTTCAGCATTAGCTGCTTTTATTGCTGCGAATACTGTTTCTGGAGAAATTTCAGCTGGAGAATTATGAATTGATTCACCTTGCGCACAAGCTAAAGTTGCCACTTGCATTAAATCATCATCGCTAACATTAGCTAAGCCAATTTCTGCTAGCGTAGTAGGCAACCCTACGGACTGACAAAAATGATAAACAGTCTCTATCATCTGTGGCTCACTATCAATTAACATTAACATAGCTAGGGTACCAAACGCCACTTTTTCACCATGCCAATACTGATGTGTCGCTTCTAAAGCGGTAAATCCATTATGAATGGCATGAGCAGCTGAAAGCCCGCCACTTTCAAATCCTAATCCAGAAAGTAGTGTATTGGCTTCAATCACATGTTCCAGTGCAGGAGTTACTACTTTTTGGTCACAAGCATTTTTAGCCTGAACACCATATTTTAACAATATCTCAAAACAAAATTTTGCTAGGGCAAAGGCGGTGATTGGGCCTGGTCGTCCGGTCATGTTTCCGGCTTTTGATTGTCGACAATCTTCGGCTTCAAACCAAGTTGCTAAAGCATCCCCCATTCCTGCAACTAAAAATCTTGCAGGCGCATTAGCAATAACTTTTGAATCAACTAAAACGACATCAGGATTTCTTGGTAATACAAAATAGCGTTTAAATTCACCTGTTGCGGTATAAATTACTGATAAAGCACTACAAGGCGCATCGGTTGAGGCTAGTGTTGGCACAACAACACAAGGATAATGAATAGTCGCGGCAACCGCTTTCGCGGTATCAATAACCTTACCTCCACCTATACCAACAATCACATCAATATTTTGAGCTTTGGCTAACTCAATAATTCTTGTAATCTCTTCGTCACTACACTCTCGGTTAAAAATATCAACAACACTTTCAATCTTACCGGATAGTGATTTTTCGATAGTTTTAGATAAATTTTTGTTGGCTGATGGACTTTCCAATAATAACGCTTTTTTACCTAACCTTGCTAATTCTTCACCTAAACTATTTTCAATGGCATTAAAACCTTGAATATAACGATTAGGGAAAAGTGCAGTAGTAATCATAATAACAACTCCTAAAAATTAAAAAAATCTTGCATAGATAAATCTTATTACCATTATTCAGAAAAATATTTTTTATCCATGTGGTTACGTTCAAACATACGCTTTTATTATGAATAAGCTACTAAATATTTTTAAAAATTAGGTATATGCCACATTTTTTATTATGAAAAGTATTGTCAAAAGATTAAAACAGATGATTCCCATCACTTAATCATGATGGGAAGAAAGGAGATTAGATCTTCTTGAATAAAACTGAACCGTTGGTACCACCAAAACCAAATGAATTACAAAGTGCATATTCTAAGTTTTTCACTTGACGAGCTGTATGTGGAACATAATCAAGATCACATCCTTCATCAGGATTATCTAGATTAATCGTTGGTGGCACAGCCTGATCACGCAGGGCAAGCACCGTAAAGATAGATTCAACAGCGCCAGCAGCACCTAGTAAATGGCCAATCATGGATTTAGTTGAACTTACCATTACTTTATTAGCGTTTTCTTGGAAAATACTTTTAACTGCTTGAGTTTCAGCTTTGTCACCAGCAGGAGTTGATGTACCATGAGCATTAATATAACCAATTTGTTCAGGTGTTATACCTGCATCACGAATTGCACATTTCATGGCTAATGCAGCTCCGCTACCGTCAGCTGGAGGTGAAGTCATATGATAAGCATCACCACTCATACCAAAACCAACTACTTCAGCATAAATTTTAGCACCACGCTTTTTAGCATGTTCATATTCTTCTAAGAACATGATACCAGCCCCATCACCCAGTACAAAACCATCACGGTCTTTATCCCATGGGCGACTTGCTGCTTTTGGATTATCATTATTCGTTGATAATGCTCTAGCGGCACCAAAACCGCCTATACCAAGTGGAGTACTCGCTTTTTCACCGCCTCCAGCTAACATCGCATCAGCATCACCATAGGCAATCATACGAGCTGCATGGCCAATATTATGTACTCCAGAAGAGCAAGCAGTAGCAATAGTAATACTTGGACCTTTTAATCCATAAATAATGGATAAATGACCTGCAATCATATTAACTATAGTTGAAGGTACAAAAAATGGACTAATTTTACGCGGTCCACCATTAACTAATGCACTATGATTTTCTTCAATCAATCCTAGTCCACCAATACCTGAACCGATAGCACAACCGATGCGCTCAGCATTTTCTTCTGTAATTTCAATGCCCGCGTCTTGCATTGCCTGCATACCTGCAGCAATACCATATTGGATAAAATAATCCATTTTACGTGCATCTTTACGTGAAATATTATAATCTTCGCCATTAAAGTCTTTAACCATCGCTGCGAAGCGCGTTGCAAAAGGGGCTGTATCAAAGTGTTCTATAAGTTCTACTCCACTTTGACCTGCTAATAAAGCTTGCCAAGTAGAATCAACTGTATTACCTACTGGAGATATCATGCCCATTCCAGTAACAACAACTCTGCGTTTAGACACATTGTCCTCCAGAAAAGGATTGAAATGAAATTTGAATCATTGAAATTTTTATTATCAGTTTTCAGAATTAACTTATGCCAAATTCTTTTTTGAAAAATAGTGGCATAAATACAAACTAGGCGATCATTTGACCGCCTATTATGAAAACTCTGCCAACCTTATTGATTTGCAGTAATGTAATCAATTGCTGATTGTACAGTTGTAATTTTTTCAGCTTCTTCATCAGGAATTTCAGTATCAAATTCTTCTTCTAAAGCCATAACTAATTCAACTGTATCAAGAGAGTCAGCGCCAAGATCTTCAACGAAAGAAGATTCATTTTTAACTTCGTCCTCTTTCACACCAAGTTGCTCAACAATAATTTTCTTAACTCGCTCTTCAATAGTGCTCATACTCTTTTTTTTCCTATAAATATCGCCGAAAGTGGCGGTGAATGTAAGTTTATAAAATGTTGAAAAAGATGCCAATCATTTTTCAACCCAATTGCTTAATTTTTGTTCAAAAAGTAAATTATTGGTTCATTTTACACTATTCTGATGAATTACACCATATACATGCCACCATTGACATGCAAAGTTTCACCAGTGATGTAAGATGCCTCATCAGAAGCCAAGAACGCAACTGCATTAGCAATTTCAGCTGGTTCACCTAAACGCCCTGCTGGTACTTGCGCTAATGTTAACGCTTTTTGTTCATCAGTTAATGCTTCTGTCATATCAGTTGCAATGAATCCTGGGGCGACTACATTTACCGTAATACCTCGAGATGCAACTTCACGTGCTAGTGATTTACTAAATCCAATCAATCCAGCTTTTGCCGCCGCATAGTTAGCTTGGCCAGCATTGCCCATAGTCCCTACAACAGAGCCTATAGTAATGATTCTACCATAACGTTTTTTCATCATAGTACGCATTAATGCTTTTGATAAACGAAATACCGATGTTAAATTAGTATCTAAAATATCTTGCCATTCATCTTCTTTCATTCGCATTAATAAATTATCACGGGTAATACCGGCATTATTAACTAGAATATCGATATCGCCAAATTCCGTTTTAATGGCATTAATGGTTGATTCAATCGATGCTTCGTCGGTCACATTTAGCGCTAAACCTTTACCGTTAGAGCCTAAATAATCACTTATGGCTTGTGCACCTTTTTCTGTTGTTGCAGTTCCAATTACGGTAGCACCACAAGCAACTAATTTTTCTGCAATTGCTTTACCAATTCCACGGCTGGCACCTGTGACTAAAGCAATTTTTCCTGATAGGTTCATAACTACCCCTTTTATCATTTATTTAGTATTTTCGATCGCAACATCTAATGACGCTTTATCATTAACAGCACAAGCTGATAATGAATCAACAATTCGTTTAGTTAAACCAGTTAATACTTTACCTGGTCCCATTTCCACTAACAGTGTTACTCCTTGTTTTGCCATTTCTTCAACGCTTTCAGTCCAACGAACAGGACTATATAGCTGAGCTATTAATGCGGCTTTAATTTTTTCTGCTGATGTTTCAACTTTAACATCGACATTATTAATTACCGCAAATTTAGGAGTATTAAATGTAATATCATTTAAAGTTATCGCTAATTTATCAGCAGCAGGTTTCATTAAGGCACAATGAGAAGGTACACTAACTGCAAGCGGTAATGCACGTTTAGCACCAGCCTCTTTACAAAGCGCCCCTGCGCGTTCAACCGCTTCTTTATTACCGGCAATAACAACTTGGCCAGGTGAATTGAAATTAACTGGTGCAACAACTTGACCTTGAGCCGCTTGTTCACATGCTTTTTGAATTGAATCGTTATCTAAACCAATAATAGCAAACATCGCGCCAGTACCACTTGGCACCACTTCTTGCATTAGTTTGCCACGTAATTCAACTAATTTAATGGCATCTTTAAAATCAATTACGCCGGCACATACCAATGCTGAGTATTCTCCTAAACTGTGACCAGCCATAAATTCGGGTTGAGCACCATTAATACTTTGCCAAACACGGTAAATAGCTACCGATGAAGCAAGTAATGCAGGTTGAGTTTGCCAAGTTTTATTGAGTTCTTCAGCTGGCCCCTCTTGCACTAAAGCCCATAAATCATAACCTAACACTTGTGACGCTTCATCAAAAGTTGACTTAACAACTGGATAGTTTTCCGCAAGATCTTTTAACATACCTACAGCTTGTGAGCCTTGTCCTGGAAATACCATTGCAAATTTGGTCATTTTTGAAATCCTTGATTACCTAAAATAAGTTATAAATTAAAATTTAACGAGTGCCGAGCCCCAAACAAAACCACCACCGAAAGCTTCTAATAAAATTAATTGCCCTCGCTTAATACGGCCATCTCGTACCCCAGTATCTAAAGCACAAGGCACGGACGCGGCAGAAGTATTGCCTTGTTTATCAAGCGTCACAATAACCTTACTCATATCCATATCAAGGCGTTTAGCCGTTGCTGAAATAATACGTAAATTAGCTTGATGAGGAACTAACCAATCTAAATCTGATTTTTTAAAGGCATTTTCGTTCAAAAGTTCATCGACTAAATTTGAAAGTTCTTTGACCGCAATTTTGAATACTTCATTACCATGCATTGTCATATAGACAGGATCATTTAGTGAACGACGATCGACATAGGGATATTTTAACAATTCACCATAACGACCATTTGCATGAAGATGAGAAGCAATAATCCCAGGTTCTTGAGAAGCACCGACCACAACCGCGCCCGCACCATCTCCAAAAATAATAATTGTACCGCGATCATTTGGATCAACACCGCGAGTTAACATATCTGAACCAACAACTAAGGCATATTTAATTGCCCCGCTTTTTACATATTTATCCGCAATATCCAGCGCATAGATAAATCCTGAACAAGCTGCCGATACATCAAATGCAATTACATCACCTAGTTCCAATTTAGCTTGTAATTCAGTAGCTGAACTAGGAAAAGCATTAACCGAGGTGGCTGTTGCAACAATAATTAAACCAATTTCTTGTTTATCAATATCAGCCATTTCAATCGCGTTAATCGCGGCTTCATAAGCCATACTCGTAACGGTTTCATCGGGTGCGGCAATACGTCTCTCTTTAATACCAGTACGAGTTGTTATCCACTCGTCACTAGTATCCACCATCTTTTCAAGATCGGCATTGGTTCTTATTTGTTTTGGAAGGTAACTTCCTGTTCCTAATATCTTTGTATACATCTAATTATTCGCTCTTAGGTAGTGCGGAAGAAAGACTGTTGGCAATCTTCTCAGGTATATTGGTTTCGATAGCTAAAATAGCTTGTTCAATGGCTGCAAAAAAAGATTTTTGATTGGCACTACCGTGACTTTTAATCACAATACTTTGAAGTCCAAGTAAACAGGCTCCATTATATCGTCCAGGGTCTAAATAACCAAAATTTTTTACTATTTTTCGTTGCAGCCATTTACTCAACAATTTCATAATTAATGAATTATGCCCTAACAGCATTTTGAATGATGACATAAAAATTTTGATTAATCCTTCTACGGTTTTTAACGTCACATTACCCACAAAACCATCACAAACAAGCACATCGGTTTTACCAGTTAACAACTCGTTACCTTCTAAATAACCGATATAATTGATTTGATCATTGGCTTTCAAAATAGACGCCGCAGCACGAATTTTATCTAATCCCTTAATATCTTCTTCACCAATATTAAGTAAGGCAACCCGCGGATTTTCAATATGCAACACTGACTTTGCTAAAATTTCGCCCATTATGGCAAATTGCACTAACATATCACTATCGCATTCTGCATTAGCCCCTAAATCGAGCACAACTGTATTTTGATTATTCAAAGCAGGAATAGTTGCGACTAACGCCGGTCGATCGATGCCAGTTAATGAATGCAATAATAACTTTGATAGCCCCATCAGTGCACCGGTATTACCAGCACTGACACAAGCCTGAGCTCTATTGCTTTTTACTAACTCTAATGCAATTCTCATTGAGGAGCCTTGACTATGTCTAATTGCATATGATGGCTTCATATCATTGGTAATAATCGAAGTAGATTCAGTTATCATCAAACGACCACTTTCTTGATATTGACTAACCAGCTTTGCATTTTCTTTAGACAAAAAGGCGTTGACTTCCTTTAAATCACCGATAAGGAAGATAGAGAGGTTTGGATAATGGTATAATGCTTGAATTGCAGCAGGAACAACAATACGAGGACCGAAGTCCCCGCTCATAGCATCTAACGCAATGGTTAGATTATCCAAAATGTCACCTGAAGATTTCTAATTACTAAGTAATTATTTAGAAATCACTTTACGACCACGATAATAACCATCAGCGGTTACGTGATGACGTAAATGTGTTTTTCCTGATTCATCAACTGAGATATTAGCAACAGTTAATGCATCATGAGAACGACGCATACCACGTTTTGCACGAGTTTTACGATTCTGTTGAACAGCCATGGATTTACCCCTTATTCTTTAAACTAACTAAAATTGCAAATGGATTTGGTTTTTCATTCTCCGCTGGAATTTCACCAAATACCATATCTGCCTCTGACACTTCGCAGTGTTTACTATCATGCACCGGCACAATTGGTAAAGAGAGAATAATTTCGTCCTCAATTAACGCTAATATATCTACTTCACCAAACTCGTTAACTAAAACGGGCTCATAATGTTCCGGTAATGTCTCTGCTTGAGCATCGCTCTTAACAGGACTAAATTTATTCATCACATGAACTTCAGTGATAAAAGGTTTAAAACAACGCTGACAAATTTGTTCTAGCGTCATTTTTGCATCAATGGTGATAACGCAAAGTCTTTGCTCATCAAAATCAAAAGACAAATGACATTCGATATCACTTTTTGGACTTTCAATCCTCGTTGCACTTTGAGCTGGATAATATCCAATATAATCAAGTCGTTTTTGTGCTGCTTTGATTGGGTCAATTGTTAATGGTAATTTATTTTGCATAAGATATGCACCCCAACCTTAAAAATTATTAAGTGTAGCTAAAAACCACACAAAGCCATAAGGCGCGCATCTTACCCTTAAATCACTGTTTCGTCAATGGGCAAGCACAAGATAATTTGTTTTAATTTTTGATTATTTTCTTAATATTTATAAGTTTTATTTTACTTCATAATTAGCAAAAAAAATATTAAAGGAAGTTTTTTTTGCGTCAAAAATCGTTATTTATTTCACCATTACCTAACAATTTTTATTCACTTGATAAAATTCCATTTTCAATTTTAAATTAAAACGAATTAATTATGATAATCGCCCAAAACTATCTTTCACTATAGCTTGAAAATCATCAAAGTTACGACTATTTAATAACCGCTTAGTTGATCTCTCTTTAACAAAATTGACGACTAAGTTATAAATTCGCATCGCGTCTTCATATTCATCTTTGCTAATTGCTAATAAGAAAATAACATGCGCAATTTCATTTTTATTCCATTCAATGCCTTCAGGAGCCAAAATAGTGGTAACTACTGTCTTTTTGGCCAACAACCCAACTGAATGTGGAATGGCAATATTTTCTCCGATTAAGGTTGATACAATACTTTCTCGCTCTACTACAGATGGATAAAAGTCCTGTCCCACATATCCGGACTCCTCAAGCCGCTGACAAACCATCTGGAACAATTCACTTTGTGTCATCGGTTTATCAATAATAAGGAAAAACTTTTCATTAAAAAAACGCTCAATAATATATGGCATAGTGCGATCAACCATAGATAAACGCCCTAATTGTTCAAGTTGATAAGGCGTTGGAAACGGTGCAATTTTCACTATTTGTTTATCTTTTTCGGTTAAGCGAACGGTTGATACCACAAAGTCTTCCTCAATATTGGTTAACTGTTCATACTCTCGATAAGATAGTGTACGGTTGATTAAAATATGCGGAAAATCGCGGTTAATTTTTGATTCAATCATACGCAAAGTTGCGTTACCTAATTCACTAACCAGTAAAATTTGCACTAATCTTTCATATCCTGCACTATAATTACGCTCCAATGCCACACCAATATGAATTGCTAAATAACTAATTTCATCCTCAGTCATTTCAACATCTGTAAATTTATGAATATTCGCTAATGCCGATAAAGTAATATCATAAGCAAAAGGATAATATTGTTTAATTTCATGTAATATTGGGTTGAGAGTACGAATTTGGTATTTTATCCGAGATAGCATCGATGAAATATGAATTAACATATCTTGGCGTAACTTCATATCCTGTTTTAAATTATAGTGATAAGAATCATTAATATAAGACAAGATATGTTCAAATAACTCTAAACTTTTGGCTTGGTTAGGCGATTCCATAATAGTGCGCGACATAATCTGCACACATAAATAGTTAAATTCGGGTTCTGAGAGGGTACTACCTAAAAAATAGGAGAAACCTTCAGAAACCTCACGCGCAGCACCAATAACTGTCGAATCAATATGATCGACTTGATATTCTACTAATTCATGTCCTTGTGTAATTCTGGTGATTGAAACGGCACAACAATAGAGCAAATACCCTTGCCCTTCCGAGGTTAATTTTAATTCAAAACGTTCAAACTGATTTTGTAGTACACTTTCCAGATAATCTAAATCAATATCAGATAATATCGCTTGAATTAGCCGAGTGAAATTAATAGTGTCTCCTGTTATATGATGTTGCCATAAAATATCAGTTAAACACGCTCGAATAGCCGATTCCTCACCAACTAATCGCATACCAGAATAAGGCCGATTATCTAGCGATAAATGGTATTTATCTAGATATTGCTTAACTTCAATAACATCATTTTGTAATGTATTGCGGCTTAAAAACCATTCACCAGCAATATCATCCAACTTTACCGATTTTGATTGGGTTAAAAATGCAATTAATAAGGCGGAAACGCGTTCTTTATTAGTCCGAGGAACCCGTTCTATTTGCTGAACAATCGGTATGGTTGCATACAAATTAGGATCGGATATGACAAGATGATAACCAACGTTCTTAACGTAATCAACTTGAGCACCATAAGTGTTTAATACATCGTTAAGAGCAACAATATCAGAACGAATAGTTCTTATTGATACTGAAAAACGATTTGCTAACTCTTTTTGAGGTAGCAATTCGTTTTTTATCGTATCAAAAATATACGCTAATCGTTGATAGGGAAATAGCAATTTAGATGCCATTACTCATCCTGCTAACTTTTGTGTAATCGCTAATAGTTGTTTAACATCTTCCGTTCTTGTCGCACCTGTTACTTTATCGATAATTGAGGTATAAATATGTGGAATAACTTTTTTCACACCGGCATTTAAAGCAATTTTTAAAATGGCCTCATAATTATCTAAATCTATACCACCAGTAGGTTCTAGATAGAAATCATGTTCAGCACAACATTTAGCCACATACTCATATTCATCAATATGTTTTAACCCACCCATAGGGAAATATTTTATAGAGCTCCCCCCCATATCTTTTAATAAAGCAATTGCGGTTTCAACCGGCACGATTGCAGCGGGTGATTTTGAACTTAGTGGTCCTGTGGCAATATTAACTAAACCTACTTTACCTGTTGGTGATACAAGACCATTGATTACCGTTTCTTTTTGTCCTAATAAAGCTCGACTTGTTGCCACCCCTGTAAAAACTTGATTGACATGTTGAGGCTGGAGAACTGCAGATATTTCTGACACCATAGTAGATTGGTTAGGATCACCAGCTCCAAGACCAACAGAAATAGCATTATCAATGGCTAACGCATATTTTTTCATATCTGCTATTGCTTGCTGATTATCGGGATAATTTTTAGACAGCACCCCGACAACAACATAAGTTTGTGCCGCTTCATAAATAGCGCTAGCGTTATCAATTGAATTGGCTAATACGTTTAAACAAACACGATCGTTAAAATAATTTGGTGTCAATTGCATTATTTTACTCCTTGGATAATTTTTATAATTTTGTTATAGACAATATCAAGCTGTTCAGCCGTTACACTACGAACATCTGCGTCGACTTTACCTTCATTGGCTTTATATTCCCGAAAATAGACTGCAATCTCGCCTTGCTTCATTAGATCTATCATTTCAACAGCCGTTTTACCAATTACCTTCGCATCAAAGGATATTTCTGTACGAGCAATATCTCGGCCAGCACCATCCCAGACAACTTTAGCCGATATACCATTAATAGAATTTAACTTTTCGATAAATGGTGTCATTTTGGCAACCATTTCTTGTCCAGTTTCTTGTTTAGGATCGTTAATATATAACTCAATTGCCTTAGTTAAACCTAAAATACCCTCTTTACCAACCTTCATTGGTCGGCCAATACCTTGAGATTGAAGTTTAAGCCATTCAATGGCTTGATGACGGCCAATAACTAAGCCACTAGTTGGCCCTTCAATTGCTTTTGCACCACTATAAATAACTAAATCAGCACCTTGTTGATAATAGGTTTGTAAATCCTCTTCTGCTGCGGCATCAACAATTAATGGAATATTATATTTTTTGGCCACCGTTACAGCTTGTGCAACTGATAGCATACTTTTTTGCACACAGTGATGTGATTTAACATATAAAATAGCCGCGGTATCCGTATTGATTAGCGATTCAATATGCTCTGGTTTACACTCATTTGCATAACCCGCTTCAACCACAATGCCACCTCCTAAAGAGACCATCGTACCAATAGGAGCGCCAAAATTTACGTTATGTCCTTTTGGTACAATAATTTCCCTAGCTACCCATTTATCAGAGCTATGTAAATTAAATAATAAATCGCGATCATCTTTAACGATTAAGCCTGCGACAGCTTGCGCAATGCCAGCAGAGGCACAAGATACAACTACAGCATTTTCGACATTGAGTAATTTAGCAATATATTGTCCAGTTTTATCGACTAAATCTTTTATTTCAAAATATTCATTTAATCCATGGGATACAGTATCAACCACTTCAGCTCTGGGTGTTGAAACACCTAAAATAGTCATTCGCCCCGAAGCATTAATCACTTTTTTCAAGTGGTATTTACTGTATATTTCTTTTTCAGTTTGAGATTCTGAGCTCATTTTTACTACCTTCTTGTTTTATTTCAATGATTGTAACATTTTTAGTTGTATTTTTTACGATAGCAGCTAAAGGAACAAACTGTTCATGACATTCCCTTTTTTCACCTTCTGAATCAGTTAAAGAGACGGTTTGCTGTTTTAGATCAAAAATAGTCAAATCGGCATCATAGCCAATGGCTATTTCCCCTTTATTATTTAAATGCAAAATTTGGGCTGCGTTTTTAGTAACACTATCAATAATCCTCGTTTTACTATAGCCTAGAGAGATAAACTTATTCATTACATTAGCTAAGCTAAACACAGGGCCTTGTAAGCGATTTTTAGAATAGATATCAGAACTGATTGTGTTTGGATAAACATCTAAACATTTTGCTCGCTCAGCTACGGCAAAACTGAAACTTTCACCACCATGACCAATATCTAAAATCACCCCACGTTCAATAGCACGTTTAATTGAATCACGCAGATTATTTTGTTTATCAAATATTTGGTTTGGCTTACCATTAAAACAATGAGTAATAATATCGCCTTTAGTTAATAAATCTGCAATTTCATCAAGTTCAGGAGGATTGTTTCCTACATGAATCATGAGTGGCAAACCCGTCTTTTTTTGCATCTCTTTCGCTTTGATTAACGGTAAAATACCATTTTCACCAACAACGCTACGACTCATCCTAACTTTTATACCAATAATAAAATTGGGATATTTAGCTAAAGTTTGATCAAATAACGGCACATCCACATCTTGCATATCAGCAAGCTCACTTTGCCTTACTAAGCCTATTTTTGAGATATTTAAGAAGGAATAAACATGAGTTTTAGCCTGCATTGCTAAATCATAAAACTCGTCAATATCAAGTGCACCAACACTACCAGCATCAACCACTGCCGTCACGCCAGACTCAACACCAATGAGATCGGGTTCATCATAGTAAATTGGTGAATGCGCAAAGCAATGGGTATGAGAATCTATCCATCCGGCACTTATATAGTGTTGATTTTGTAGATCTAACACTCGATTTGACGTTGCGATTATATTTTTGTCAATTTCAACAATTTTGCCATGTTTAATGGCAATATCAGTTACTGAATTGTCAATAAGTTTGGCATTTTTTATAATTAAATCATACATAATTTAACCCAACCCCTCGACCACAATTATGATAGAGGGGACATAACATTATATAATTGGGAAGATACCACCAAAAATCATGGCACCTAAGATTGCACCGCCAGTGATAGGCTTTTTCCATACATAAAATAATAGTGCACCAAGCAATGAACCGATACCGATAGGAATAGAGGCAACCATAGCGGATAAGATAATCATTGGACCAAGAAAACGACCAGATGCATTTCCCGCGCCCATCATGACATCAGCACCAAAAGTTGATCCACCACCACTATTAACCGTAAATTTACGGATAAGGATGATAAGTAAACCTATCGCCATACCGAGTAGTAAGCCGGTTAATAACGCCACAAAAAAGTTTTCAATTGGCAATGTATAGCCACCAGCCAATAACAACGCTGGCACTCCTAAACCAATACCTGTTTGTAACGCGCCACCAATATCGAGAATTCCTACTAGTGATCCTTCAATGACACGGGCAAATAAAAAACTGGCACCAAACGCTGCTACAGCACCATAATCGCCTGTCGTCATACCTGATTTAAGCATTGCAACAAAGGCTATTTCATTAAAAGCGCCAATTCCATATACATAAAAAGTATGCGTTCCAGCAAAAATACCTGCAGAGAGTAATCCACAAAGAATAGGGAATGACCAATCGGCATACCAAAAACTTTTATTAATGGTTGTTTGAGTATTCATAATCTATTGTTCCCTATATTATTTAAACCAATAAGACAGACCATCTCGGAATGAATTAATCATTTTCATATCAAATCCACGGAAATAACCGCTCATGACAAATAAAACAATTACCGCAGTTAACATGATTACCATCACTCGGTTCCAACCACTGTCATCCACTCCTTTACCAATCAAAATACCTAACACTAAACCAGGTACCGCATTGCCCATAATTAATTGCGCAAGCCCACCAAACAATGTGCCCCAAAAGCCACTTCTTCTACCGGCATCTAAAGCTGCCAACCAGAAAATAACCGGCATCACGGTTGCTACTAGTAAATTTGCAGCGGGAACTAAAACTTTGGTCGCGGTGATTTTTAAAGAATCAGGAATTACAGAGGTAGTTGTATTTAAAAATAACACAACAATCACACCGATTAATGCACATGCAAACGCCATTTTTTTTGGAGAATGTAATGTCTGCTCCAAATTTCGGTTTTTTATCATCAATAGTGCTGCGCCCCAGTTAGGGATAATACGGTGATCAACATCTTGGGTAAATGAACCGGCAGCAACAGATGAAGCCCAAGCATTAAAAAAGAATCCTAAGCCAAATGAGAAATGTGCAGCAGGATCGCCCTCACAAGAATTAAGTTCACCTAGGGTACGAAATGCCCCCATACCTTGATAAGTTGGAGCATGAAACATTCGAGCAGCGCCAGCGCCGACTCCAAATCCACATAGCCCACCAATTACAATGGACTTCAATGCTATAATTAGAATTTCCATTACTTTCCTTTTGCGTTATTTAGAGATAAAGTTAATATCGTTGAGATCGATAAATGTAACATTTACTGAGACATCAAGAGTGATGTCATAAAATGTCTTTTTTCTTGGTAAAAAAATAAATAAAAAACGTTCTGTAGTTATCTTTTCAATAGCAGAAACAACACTAATATCAAGCGGTTCAATTCGTAGCATTATATTATTCGTATTTTTAAGCACTTGCTTTTGCACCTGATTTAGCGCTATAGCAAATGCACGCTGCTTTGAATCTCCTTGCCCAGTTACTCTAACTTGTATCTGCTCAGTTTTTTTCATATTTCTAACCTATTTAACTACGTGGATATTTTTTCAAAAATGCTTGAGCGATACGTTGACCAAGTTCCACTGTATCCATAAAACCAAAGCCAAGCACTTTACAACCGTCATTAATGGCGGTTTCACCTTCTTCAATTGAACGCATACCATGTCGTTGAGAATAACCATATTTATTTTGCGCTGTTATGGCACCTGCACCACCACTGCCACAAAACGAAAGCCCTAAATCGGCATTCTCATTATTCATCACATCGCCTAATTTCATATCAGCAGCCATACCTGGGATAACAATTGCACGACATCCTTCAATAGAATTGATTCCTTCTGCAATTTTTTGCCCTTTTCCCATTCTATCGCCGATTACGATGATTACTTCAGCCATAATAATTCTCCTATTAATTATTGTTTTTTAGATCTAGTAATTTGGTTAATTTGCTATAGCCACTTCATAATGAACAGCCAATAAATAAGCCTCTTCTTTTGCTAGGCTATTGAATAATTGTACAGTTTTATGTGCAAGCATTAAGGATTGTTCTGAGAGTTCATCAAATAAAGAAGGATCGACTTCAGGTAGTTTTTCTAGCGTTTTTGCTCTTTCAACCATTGCTTTAACATGTGATAACAACATCGCTTTTTGCACATCGTTTTGGGTTATTTGATGATCAGTTAACCAACGATTAATAATTTCTATCGTTTGCTCAGTCACAACTTCGGGATCTAAATCATCTTCGATCATACGGAATTGTATTTGTGGCATAGTCATTCTAATTCTCTTGTTTTTTTAAGATGGCTTAGCCTAAATGAAATAACTATAAATGTGGAGAGAGACTTTTTCCTATTGCAAAAGGAAATTTCTTGTAATTATGGATTAATGCTGTTACTAACAAGTATTTTAGTGGGAAATATCTTTGTGAATTGAGTTAATTTATTTCAAATTTAATCAATAAGCGCATTAAAATGCGATTGAAGAGCAAATTTAATATGAGAAAACTCCTTTTCCTCATATATTTATCTGGTTTTTCTTATAAAAGTAAAAATATGTTAAATAATAATATTTTAACCATACAATAGAGATAACAGGAGCTATCCATATGTAGGACATAGAAAACGATATTTGTCGAATAGAGTTAACATATATAAATTACGCAATCCGGTCAGTATTTAGTTTATTAAAGTTCACCAACTACCAGAAGCACCACCACCGCCACTGCGTCCACCGCCGCCGCCGCCAAAGCCACCAAATGAACCTCCACCAAATCCACCACCATTACCGCCACCAAAACCGCCTCCTCGACCGCGTCCACTACCGCCACCACCACGCATAGTTAAAATGCCACTTAAAATTGCACTGGCAACAAAAGCTAAAAATATTAGTGGTAAAACAATATGTAATGAATAACCATTGAATAAAGTAAACCCTCCAACTGACATCCCATTTAGCAAACCAGTACCTAAACTTCGGCTTGCGCTACGTTTAGTGGAACTAATCGAAAATAAGCTAGCAATAGTGAAACAGATAAAAAAGGATGCTAACCCATAGTTAAATAAGTTGGCACCAAAATCACCAGCAAGTACCGTTTTGAGATCAGGATCACTGTTGGTCGCAGGTACCTGTTGCGGATCATTCAAATGATTGATTAATACTGAAAGTGCATCATGTATCCCTTGATAATAGTTATTTTGTCTAAATTGTGGTGCTAATTGTTCGCGGATGATATGGCTAGCAATCAAGTCGGTAATGGTGCCTTCAAAACCATAACCGACTTCAATTCGCATCAATTTATCATCTTTAATAATTAATAATAAAATGCCATTATCTCGCTCTTTGTTACCTATTTTCCACTGAATAAATACCCGATCGGCATACTGTTCAACCGTCTCATTATCAAGTTTGGCGATCATTAATACCGCAATCTGTGCACCATCAGTTCTCGTCTTTTCAAAAGCAATCAAATTTGATTCCAAATCATCTATTTGTGAAGGTGCTAAAGTATTTGAGGTATCAATAACCCGCCGGTCAAAAGAGGGAATTTCAGTTAATGCATAACTTACACAACTGAAAAACAGTAAACAAAGAAGTAGATAATATTTTTTCATTATATTTATTGTCCAAAATTGACAGCTGGTGGATTAGAAATTTGTTGTTCATTTTCAACCGTAAATTGTTGTTTTGGTTGTACCCCTATAACATTTGCAATCCATTTAGTTGGCAATTGTCGAATATAAGTGTTAAAGGATTGTACAGTCTCAATATATCGACCTCTAGCAACCGTTATACGGTTTTCGGTTCCTTCAAGTTGACTCATTAAATCTTGATAGAGTGTATTTGCTTTAAGTTCTGGGTAATTTTCACTAACGGCAATTAAGCGACTTAAGGCAGAACTTAATTCAGATTGAGCTTGTTGGAATTTTGAGAATAAAGCGGGATCACTAAGTTGATCGGCATTGATTTGAATCGAACCCACTTTAGCTCTGGCATCAGTTACTTGAGTAAAAACATCTTTTTCATGACTAGCATAACCTTTTACTGTATTAACTAAGTTAGGTACTAAATCAGCGCGTCGTTTGTACTGATTAACAACTTCTGACCAAGAAGCCGCCACTTTTTCGTCTTGAGTTTGAATGCTGTTATAGTCTTTAAAAAATAGAAACGCACCGATAATAATTAATATAACGATAAGCAAGAACAATTTGGATTTCATAGTTAGCCCCTATAAATAGTTAAACTTTCAAATAGCTTAAAAAGCATGATAATTAGCAAACACTAACCAGTAACCTGAAAATATTTTGCTGCTAAACAAACTAGTAATGCTTAATTGAGGAATATATTTATAACTATTTATGAAAATAGTTACGGACTACAGACTACCAAGAAGAGACTTTTAGATAATAAATTAATTTATATGAACTGACATATTTCTTTAATCGATGTTATGCCAGATAATTTTTAATAATTATAGCTTTTTTTTATGCAATTTGCGAAGAATAATCATCGGTAATTTTTATTGGTATTGCTCACAATACTTATTTTTAAATTAGATTTTTTAGATTAAAAAAAACTTAGATAATAACTTCAAAACATTCTAGTTGAGCCGGTTCAAAATAGATATCAGGGTTATTTGGACGGCTATCGGTATTACGGTGCGTATGTTTGAAATGATCTGAATTAACCCAGTTTTCAAAATCTTGTTTTGATTCCCATTCGGCATACGATGAAAACAGCGTGTAATCTGCATACGTTTTACCTTTAAGAAAATAAAAACGATTAAACCCTTTCGTCTCTTTTAAATGACTATCACGATTACGCCAGATTTCAATAAAAGTATCCTCACTACCCAACTTAATTTTAAAACGATTCATTACAATATACATCTAATTCTCCTTTCATGTACCCTACTGTTGACAAAAAAATAGCACGTGATTACACGTGCTATTTTAGTCAGTTTATCTAAAATTTATTGATTTTCTTCTGCTGAATTCAATAGTTCCGCTAAGTTAGCTGTAGCTTCTTCTGCTGAAACTGTTGTTGGTTGAATTTCATCATTAGTTGGCATTACACGTTTACGTAAACGCTCTTTATGATAAGCATAACCAGTACCAGCTGGGATCAAGCGACCAACAATAACGTTCTCTTTCAAGCCACGAAGTTCATCATTTTTACCTGCAACTGCTGCTTCAGTTAATACGCGAGTCGTTTCTTGGAACGATGCCGCAGAAATAAATGATTCAGTAGTAAGTGATGCTTTAGTAATACCAAGTAAATCATGCAAATAGACAATTGGTTCTTTACCTTGAGCTTCAAGTTCTCGGTTAATAATCTTCAAGCGTGAAACTTCAAGTTGTTCACCATCAAGTAAACGTGAACTTCCCGGATGAATAACCGTTGCTTTTCGTAACATTTGACGAACAATGACTTCAATGTGTTTATCGTTAATTTTTACACCTTGTAAGCGATAAACTTCTTGAACTTCATTCACAATGTAACGAGTCACAGCATTAACACCACGTAGACGTAAAATGTCATGTGCTGATTCAGGACCATCAGAAATTACATCACCACGACCAACTTGTTCACCTTCGAATACGTTAAGTTGACGCCATTTTGGAATCATCTCTTCGTATGGTTCGCTACCATCTAGTGGCGTAATGATTAAGCGACGCTTGCCTTTCGTTTCTTTACCGAATGAGATAATACCATCAATTTCAGCAAGAATTGCTGGCTCTTTAGGTTTACGAGCTTCAAATAAATCGGCAACGCGTGGTAAACCACCGGTGATATCTTTAGTACCCACAGATGCTTGTGGAATACGAGCAAGTGTGTCACCAACATTGATTTCCGCACCATCTTCTAATTGTACTAATGCTTTACCAGGTAAGAAGTACTGCGCAAGCATTTCTGTACCTGCCACAAAAATATCATTACCTTTAGCATCAACAATCTTAATTGCTGGACGTAAATCTTTACCAACACCAGTACGTTCTGCTACATCTAAGATCACAATAGAGGATAAACCAGTTAACTCATCGGTTTGACGAGTAATAGTTTGACCATCGATCATATCAACAAAGCGAACAAAACCTTTGGCTTCTGAGATAACCGGCATGGTATGCGGATCCCAATTAGCTAGAGTTTCACCTGCATCAACCGCTGCACCATTACCTTTAGTTAAAATCGAACCATAAGGAACTTTATAAGTTTCTTTCATTCGACCTAATTCATCGATAATCGTCAATTCAGCATTACGCGAAGTAATAACCAGTTTCTGATCTGGGTTAGTTACAAATTTAGCATTAGTTAATTTAATACTACCTTTGTTTTTAACTTGAACACTTGATTCTGCTGCCGCTCGTGATGCCGCACCACCGATATGGAACGTACGCATGGTTAACTGAGTACCTGGCTCACCGATTGACTGAGCGGCGATAACACCAATTGCTTCACCTTTATTTACTAGGTGACCACGAGCTAAGTCACGACCATAACATTTCGCACAAACACCAAAGTCAGTATCACACGAAACAACTGAACGAACTTTAACGCTATCTACAGATTCTTGTTCAAGTAGATCACAATAACTTTCATCAAGTAATGTATTACGAGGGATTAAGATATCCGCACTACCTGGTTTTAATACATCTTCAGCTGTTACCCGACCTAAAACACGTTCACGTAGTGGCTCTTTAACATCACCACCTTCAATTACTGGCGTCATTACCACGCCTTCTAACGTGCCACAGTCATCTTCAATAACAACTAAATCTTGAGCCACGTCAACTAAACGACGAGTCAAGTAACCTGAGTTTGCTGTCTTCAATGCGGTATCCGCAAGACCTTTACGTGCACCATGGGTGGAAATAAAGTACTGAAGAACGTTTAACCCTTCACGGAAGTTTGCGGTGATTGGCGTTTCGATGATCGAACCATCTGGTTTTGCCATCAAACCACGCATACCAGCTAACTGACGAATCTGAGCTGCAGAACCACGAGCACCAGAGTCGGCCATCATATAGATGCTGTTAAATGAAGATTGAACTTCTTCTTTACCTTCACGGTTAATAACTTTTTCAGTTGATAAGTTATCCATCATCGCTTTAGCAACACGTTCATTGGCTGCTGCCCAAATATCGATAACTTTGTTATAACGTTCACCTGCGGTTACTAAACCTGATTGGAACTGTTCTTGAATTTCCGCAACTTCAATTTCAGCTTCATTGATGATTTGTAATTTCTTAGCTGGAATTTCCATATCATCAATACCAACTGATACCCCAGAACGCGCTGCATAAGCAAATCCGGTGTACATAACTTGGTCAGCTAAGATAACCGTTTCTTTCATGCCTAATTGGCGATAACAAATGTTTAAAATTCGTGAAATCGCCTTTTTACCAAGTGGTTGATTGATAACAGAGAAGCTCATACCTTTAGGCATAATTAACCATAAGATAGCACGACCAACTGTAGTATCGACAACTGAAGTTGTATCTTCCCATTCACCAATACTATTACGATGACTTTCTGTAATACGAACTTTAACTTTAGCATGTAATTCAACAAGACCTAAACGATACAGTTTTTCTGCTTCTTTAGGGCCAGTTAATATCATGCCTTCACCTTTCGCATTGACTTTATCGCGAGTCATGTAGTAAAGCCCTAAAACCACGTCCTGAGATGGAACGATGATAGGCTCACCACTTGCAGGTGAAAGAATATTGTTGGTTGACATCATTAACGCACGTGCTTCTAATTGCGCTTCTAACGTTAATGGAACGTGCACCGCCATTTGGTCACCATCGAAGTCAGCATTGAATGCCGCACAAACTAATGGGTGTAACTGAATAGCTTTACCTTCAATAAGAATCGGTTCAAATGCTTGAATACCTAATCGGTGAAGTGTTGGCGCACGGTTTAATAATACTGGATGCTCACGAATAACTTCATCTAAGATATCCCAAACAACTGCATCTTCACGCTCAACCATTTTCTTCGCCGCTTTAATGGTTGTTGCATAACCACGACGTTCTAATTTACCGTAGATAAATGGTTTAAATAGTTCAAGCGCCATTTTTTTCGGTAAA
This sequence comes from Gilliamella apicola, assembly GCF_003202655.1. Taxonomy (GTDB): domain Bacteria; phylum Pseudomonadota; class Gammaproteobacteria; order Enterobacterales; family Orbaceae; genus Gilliamella; species Gilliamella apicola_R. Next base: position 30,885 of record NZ_QGLR01000015.1, read on the forward strand.
CCACATTGATGTAAACGTAAGTATGGACCTACAGTGATTACTGAACGGCCTGAATAGTCAACACGTTTACCTAATAGGTTTTGACGGAAACGACCTTGCTTACCTTTAATCATATCGGCAAGTGATTTTAATGGACGTTTGTTTGAACCAGTGATTGCACGACCACGACGACCATTATCAAGTAAGGCGTCAACAGACTCTTGTAACATACGTTTTTCGTTGCGTACAATAATATCTGGTGCAGCTAAATCTAATAAGCGTTTTAAACGGTTATTACGGTTAATAACGCGACGATATAAATCGTTCAAATCTGATGTTGCAAAACGGCCACCATCTAATGGTACTAATGGACGTAAATCTGGCGGTAATACAGGCAACACATTTAAAATCATCCATTCTGGTTTATTTTCTGATTGAATGAATGCTTCAATGATTTTAATACGTTTTGTTAATTTTTTACGTTTAGTTTCTGAGTTAGTCGTTGAAAGTTCATCACGCAATGCTTCACATTCAGCTTGAACATCAATGTTGCGTAGTAACTCTTGAATAGCTTCTGCACCCATACGTGCATCAAACTCATCACCAAACTCTTCTAACGCATCTAAATACTGTTCTTCAGTTAAAATTTGTCCGCGTTCAAGGTTTGTCATACCACCATCAAGAACCATAAATGATTCAAAATAAAGTACCCGTTCAATATCACGAAGTGGCATATCGAGTAATAAACCGATACGTGATGGTAATGATTTTAAAAACCAGATATGTGCAGTAGGTGATGCAAGCTCAATGTGCCCCATACGTTCACGACGTACTTTAGCTTGAGTAACTTCTACCCCACATTTTTCACAAATAACACCACGGTGTTTTAAACGTTTATATTTTCCACACAAACATTCATAATCTTTAACTGGTCCGAAAATACGCGCACAAAACAAACCATCACGTTCAGGTTTGAACGTACGATAGTTGATTGTTTCAGGTTTTTTAACTTCACCAAAAGACCATGAGCGAATCATATCAGGAGAAGCAAGGCCAATCTTGATAGCATCAAAATCTTCAGTTTTTGTTTGCGCTTTTAGAAACTTTAGTAAGTCTTTCACAATTGACTCCTATGGAGTTAAACCAATTAGATAACTTATCATTACTGATAAGTTATCCCTATAAATAGAAATCATTTCAGTTAGTTAAGATTACTCTTCATCTAACTCGATATTAATACCTAACGAACGAATCTCTTTTAGTAATACATTAAATGATTCTGGAATCGCAGGTTCCATACGATGATCACCATCTACAATATTTTTATACATCTTAGTACGACCGTTCACATCATCTGATTTAACAGTTAACATTTCTTGTAGAGTATAAGCGGCACCATATGCTTCAAGTGCCCACACTTCCATCTCACCGAAACGTTGACCACCAAATTGAGCTTTACCACCCAACGGTTGTTGCGTAACCAGACTATATGAACCTGTAGAACGAGCATGCATCTTATCATCAACTAAGTGATTCAATTTAAGCATGTACATGTAACCTACTGTTACTGGACGTTCAAATTGCTCACCAGTACGGCCATCAAACAAGGTAATTTGACCTGAAGTTGGTATATCACCAAGTTCAAGTAATGCTTTAATTTCTTGCTCTTTTGCACCATCAAAGACTGGTGTTGCTAGTGGCATACCATTACGTAAATTTTGTGCCAATGTCATCACTTCTTGATCGGTAAATTCAGCAACATTGACTTTTTGCGCTGCTCCTAAACCAAGGTCATAAGCTTTTTGGATAAAATCACGTAGTTTAGCTAGCTCTTGCTGTTCTTTTAGCATAGCATCGATCTTCTGACCAATACCTTTCGCCGCCATACCTAAGTGAGTTTCTAAAATCTGACCGATATTCATACGTGAAGGAACACCTAGCGGATTCAATACGATATCAACTGGACGTCCTTTATCATCATATGGCATATCTTCAATTGGGTTGATTTTAGAGATAACCCCTTTGTTACCATGACGACCCGCCATCTTATCACCAGGCTGAATTTGACGTTTAACCGCTAAGTAAACTTTAACAATTTTCAGCACACCAGGTTGTAAATCATCACCTTGAGTGATCTTCATGCGTTTAGCTTCAAGTTTTTTGTTAAACTCAGCTTTAATTTCATCATGCTGTTCAGCAAGTTGCTCTAATTGCGCTTGTTTGCTCTCATTAGCAATACCAATGGTTAACCATTTTTCACGTGGTAAGGCATCTAATTTGTCGGCTTTAATACCGCCAGAAATTAATACATCACGGATACGAGCAAATAACGCTGCTTCAAGGATTTTAAGCTCTTCTGTTAAGTCTTTGCGAACTTGTTTAAGTTGCATCTCTTCAATTTCAAGTGCACGTTTATCTTTTTGTACACCATCACGAGTAAAGACTTGAACATCAATAACTGTACCTGAAACGCCATTTGGTACACGAAGTGAAGTATCTTTAACATCTGACGCTTTTTCACCAAAAATAGCGCGTAATAATTTTTCTTCTGGCGTTAATTGTGTTTCACCTTTTGGTGTTACTTTACCAACCAGAATATCGCCACCTTTAACTTCAGCACCAATATAAACAATACCTGATTCATCTAGTTTAGAAAGAGCCGCTTCACCTACATTTGGAATATCGGCGGTAATTTCTTCTGCACCAAGTTTGGTATCACGAGATACACAAGATAACTCTTGGATATGAATCGAAGTGAAACGGTCATCTTGTACCACTTTTTCAGAGACTAAAATAGAATCCTCAAAGTTATAACCATTCCATGGCATGAATGCCACACGCATATTTTGACCTAAAGCCAACTCACCTAAGTCAGTTGATGGACCATCGGCAAGGACATCACCACGCTCAACTTTTTCACCTAATTCCACACATGGAATTTGGTTAATACAGGTATTTTGGTTTGAACGGGTATATTTAGTTAAGTTATAAATATCAATCCCTGTTTCGCCAGCATACATTTCATCATCGTTAACATTAATTACAATGCGTGATGCATCAACATATTGTACTGTACCGCCACGACGAGCAACTGCAGTTACACCTGAGTCAACCGCTACTGCACGTTCCATACCTGTACCAACAAATGGTTTTTCTGCTTTTAATGTTGGTACCGCTTGACGTTGCATGTTTGCACCCATCAATGCGCGGTTCGCATCATCATGTTCTAAGAACGGAATTAATGAAGCACCAACCGATACGATTTGTTGCGTTGATACGTCCATATAATGGACTTGTTCAGGACTATATAAACCTGACTCACCATTTAAACGACAAGTCACTAAATCTTCTTTAAAACGTCCGTCTTCATCAAGATTCGAGTTAGCCTGAGCAATAACAAATTCGCTTTCATCAATCGCTGATAGATAATTAATTTCATCAGTTACCACACCATCAATTACCCGACGATATGGCGTCTCAAGGAATCCATATTCATTAGTACGAGAATAAACCGCTAATGAGTTAATCAAACCGATGTTTGGACCTTCCGGTGTTTCAATCGGACATACACGACCATAATGGGTAGGATGTACGTCACGTACTTCGAATCCGGCACGTTCACGGGTTAAACCACCAGGACCTAATGCTGAAATACGACGTTTGTGAGTAATTTCAGATAATGGATTGTTTTGATCCATAAACTGAGATAACTGGCTAGAGCCAAAGAATTCACGAATTGCCGCAGAAATTGGTTTAGCATTAATCATATCTTGTGGCATTAATGATTCAAGATCGCCTAATGATAAGCGTTCTTTTACCGCACGTTCTACACGCACTAAACCAATACGGAATTGGTTTTCAGCCATTTCACCCACACTACGGATACGACGGTTTCCTAAGTGATCGATATCATCAACTTCACCATGACCATTACGGATGCTGATTAATTTCTTCATTACATCAACGATATCAGTTTTAGTTAAGACACTTTCGCCTTCAATATCGTCTCGTCCTAAAGAACGGTTGAATTTCATACGACCGACTGCTGATAAGTCATAACGCTCGTCAGAGAAGAATAGATTATCAAATAATGCTTCAGCAGCTTCTTTTGTTGGTGGCTCGCCTGGGCGCATCATTCGGTAAATTTCAACTAAAGCTCCTAATCGATCTCGTGTTGAGTCAACATTTAGGGTTTCAGAAATAAATGGACCATGATCTAAATCATTAGTGAATAAAGTTTCGATTTTCTTATAACCAGCATTGGTTAATTGAAGTAATAGTTCTAACGAAATTGGAGTATTGGCAAATGCAACGACTTCACCCGTTTCTTCGTCAATATAATTTTTAGCTAGTACTTTATTTACAATATACTCAACTGGAACGTCAATTTTAGTTACTTTATCTTTTTCAAGCTCACGAATATGACGAGCTGTAATACGACGACCTTTCTCTGCGTAAACTTTGCCTTTAGATTCGATATCAAATAGTGCCGTTTCACCACGTAAACGCTCTGGTACAAGATCCATCTTTAATTTTGATTTGCCTACTTCGAAAATTGTTTTTTCGAAGAACATATCTAAAATCTCTTCAGTTTCATAACCTAACGCACGCAAAATGATTGTTGCAGGAAGTTTACGACGACGGTCGATACGAGCAAAAAGATTATCTTTTGGATCAAATTCGAAATCAAGCCAAGAGCCACGATAAGGAATAATCCGAGCATTATATAAAACTTTACCAGAAGAGTGTGTTTTACCTTTATCACTATCAAAGAACACACCTGGACTACGATGTAATTGTGAAACGATAACACGTTCAGTACCGTTAATTACAAACGTACCATTGTCCGTCATTAAAGGAATTTCGCCCATATAGACGTCTTGCTCTTTAATATCTTTAACTGTTCCTTCTGGCGCATCTTTATCATAAATAACTAAACGTAATTTAACGCGCAATGGTGCTGAGTAAGTGATCCCTCTAATTTGACATTCTTTAACATCAAATACAGGTTCGCCCATTTTAAAGCTCACGTATTGTAACTCAGCGCTACCACTATAACTTTTTATCGGAAATATTGAACGAAAAGCGGCTTCTAATCCATATTGACCTTCTGGATCCTGCTCAATAAACTTCTGGAACGAATCAAGTTGAATAGAAAGAAGATACGGTATATCCAAGACTTGTGGACGCTTACCAAAATTCTTACGAATTCGTTTTTTCTCGGTATAAGAGTAAACCATTAGTTCCTCAACTTGCTTATCTGCTATTTTAGCATGATTAAATATTCATCAGGGTACTACGAAATAATAACGCCTGACACCTCATCGAAAATATCTATAAATATCAATTGATTAGGCTTAATATATATATTATTTCTTTATTACTTTTTATTGATAATCTTCAAATAAAATTGTATGACTTATTACAGCGCAAAAAGGCTGGAGGTATAAAAACCCCCAGCCGTTTAGCTTGGCTATCGATAAACTTACTTAAGTTCGACAACAGCACCAGATTCTTCAAGTGCTTTTTTAAGTTCATCTGCGTCAGCTTTACTAACACCTTCTTTAACAGTTGCTGGAGCTGATTCAACAAGATCTTTAGCTTCTTTTAAGCCTAAACCAGTTGCACCACGAACTGCTTTGATAACCGCTACTTTGTTAGCGCCAATATCTTTTAAGATTACATCAAATTCAGTTTTTTCTTCTGCTGCTTCAGCTGGACCAACTGCTGCAACTGCTACAGCTGCCGCTGCAGAAACGCCAAATTTTTCTTCCATCATAGATACAAGTTCAACAACATCCATTACAGACATTTCTGCAACTGCATCTAAAATTTGTTCTTTAGTGATAGACATAATATAGTTTCCCAAATTTACATTTTTTTAATTAATAAAATTCACAATCAAACCGCAATTAAGCAGCTTCTTTTTGATCGCGAACCGCTGCAAGAGTACGAACCAATTTGCCAGCTGCGGCTTCTTTCATGGTTGACATCAAGCGAGCTAATGCTTCTTCATAAGTAGGTAATGTTGCTAAGCGATCAATGTTCGCTGCAGTAATCAACTCACCTTCAAAGGCTGCGGCTTTAATCTCAAAATTACTATTTTCTTTTGCAAACGCTTTAAAAATACGCGCTGCAGCACCTGGGTGCTCGTTTGAAAATGCAATTAGAGTTGGACCAACAAACGTATCTTTTAAACACTCGTATTGAGTTCCCTCAACAACGCGGCGTAATAAGGTGTTACGAACAACACGCATATAAACACCAGCTTCACGAGCAGATTTACGTAATGCGGTCATATTTTCTACAGTTACGCCACGAGAGTCAGCCACAACTGCAGATAGCGCACCTTTGGCGATTTCATTAACTTCAGCAACAATTTCTTGTTTATTTTGAAGATTTAGTGCCATTGGTATTGCTCCTGGATTAAACTAGGCAAAGCCTAGAATTGCTTTAACTAACTACAAATGTAGCTAGCACAATCACGATGAGCAGAATCCCTCTATTATATCTTATCAGGTTCTGTCACCGTCTACGTAGGAAGATTAAGTAATTAAATATCAATTACACCTACGGTCTTGGACGGGGTCTGGTTAAGGCCAGACACCAACCGATTCTTTGTTTAATATTAATTAAACAGCTGCATTTAATGTTGCTTGATCAATAGCAACACCAGCGCCCATTGTGGTAGAAAGGCTAACTTTCTTCACAAATACACCTTTTGAAGAGGCTGGTTTTGCACGTTTCAATGCAACAAGTAATGCTTCTAAATTTTCTTTAAGTTTATCTGCATCAAAATCAGCTTTACCGATAGTGGTATGGATAATACCATTTTTATCATTACGGTAGCGGATTTGACCTGCTTTAGCATTTTTTACTGCTTCAGCAACGTTAGGCGTTACTGTACCAACTTTAGGGTTTGGCATTAAACCACGAGGCCCTAAGATTTGACCTAGTTGACCAACCACGCGCATTGCGTCTGGAGATGCGATAACAACATCAAAGTCCATTTCGCCTTTTTTGATTTGATCTGCTAGATCATCCATACCAACTAATTCAGCACCAGCTTCTTTAGCGGCATCAGCGTTTGCACCTTGAGTAAATACAGCAACACGTACACTACGTCCAGTACCGTGTGGAAGAACGATAGCACCACGTACATTTTGATCTGATTTACGTGGATCGATACCTAAATTAACGGCAACGTCAACGCTTTCAGTAAATTTAGCTGTTGCGAACTCTTTTAATAAAGCAATAGCTTCATTAATTTCATATTGTTTAGTTGCGTTTACTTTTTCGCGGATAAGTTTAGCTTTCTTAGATAATTTAGCCATGAATTAACCCTCCACTTCCAAGCCCATTGAACGTGCTGTTCCTTCGATAGAACGCATCATCGTTTCAATGGTTGCACCATTCATATCAGCAGCTTTTAATTCAGCGATTTCGCGAATTTGAGCGCTAGTTACTTTACCTACTTTTTTCTTGTTAGGCTCACCTGAACCAGACTTGATTTTAGCAGCTTTCTTTAATAATACAGCGGCTGGAGGAGTCTTAGTTACAAAAGTGAATGAACGGTCAGAATATACAGTAATAACAACAGGAATAGGTAAACCTTTTTCCATGCTTTCTGTTTTAGCGTTAAATGCTTTACAGAATTCCATAATATTCACACCATGTTGACCAAGTGCTGGACCAACTGGCGGACTAGGATTTGCTGCACCAGCTGCAACTTGCAACTTGATGTAAGCTTGTACTTTTTTTGCCATTTTAGTTTCCTTTTCTCGGGTGCAAACGCCTCTATTAATAACAACTATTAATAAATAGACAGCTCCCCTAAGTTAAATGAGGGCGAGATTATCCTACAATTATTACAAAAATGCAAGATTTTTATTAGCAGATAAAATAAAAGCAGGGACAGCCCTGCTTTATAGAATAAAAATAGAAAGTATTAAAGTATTAAAGTACGTCGACAGCATTAAGTTCTTTAAATGCAAGTTCTAAACGTGCAACTAAAGACTCTTGACCTTTACGTAACCATACACGTGGGTCATAGTATTTCTTATTCGGTGCGTCAACGCCTTCAGGGTTACCTAATTGACCTTGAAGATAAGCTTCATTTGCTTTGTAATAACCTAAAATACCAGCCCAGTTTGCCCATTGAGTATCAGTATCAATGTTCATTTTAACAACACCATAGCTTACTGCTTCTGCAATTTCTTCTGGTGTAGAACCTGAACCGCCATGGAACACAAAGTTCAATGATTTAGCTGGTAAATTGAATTTTTCAGATACAAATTTTTGTGAGTTATCTAAAATTTTTGGCGTTAATTTCACATTACCTGGTTTGTAAACACCATGAACGTTACCAAATGATGCAGCGATAGTGAAACGAGGGCTAATTGCACTTAAACGTTCATAAGCATAAGCAACATCTTCTGGTTGAGTATAAAGTGCTGAACTATCCATATGGCTATTATCTACGCCATCTTCTTCACCACCAGTACAACCAAGTTCTAACTCTAATGTCATTTTCATTGCTGACATACGAGCAAGATATTGACAACAGATATCAATGTTATCTTTCAAAGATTCTTCTGAAAGGTCGATCATGTGAGAAGAGAATAAAGGTTTACCAGTTTTAGCAAAGTTAGCTTCACCGGCGTCAAGTAATCCATCAACCCATGGAAGAAGTTTTTTAGCACAGTGGTCGGTATGAACAATAACAGGTACACCGTATTTTTCAGCCATAAGGTGAACATGTTTTGCACCAGAAATTGCACCTAAAACAGCAGCTTCTTGCCCATCTAATTTTAATCCTTTACCAGCGATAAATTGAGCACCGCCATTAGAGAATTGAACGATAACAGCAGAACCAACTTTAGCAGCAGTTTCAATTACTGCGTTAATTGTATTAGTGTCAACACAGTTAACAGCTGGTAATGCAAAATTGTTTTCACGAGCAACTTGAAACACTTTTTGAACATCATCACCGGTTACAACACCAGGTTTCACGACATCAGAAATCTTTGTAGCCATTTTAATACCTATAGATTATTTATATAAAAAGTAAAGGATGAGTAATCGGCTCATCCTTCATATCGAAAAAATATTACGCTTTTGCTCTCTCTTCTAACATGGCAACCGCAGGAAGTTTTTTACCTTCAACAAACTCAAGGAACGCACCACCACCAGTTGAAATATAAGAGATTTTATCTTCAATACCAAATAAGTCAATTGCCGCTAATGTATCACCGCCACCAGCGATTGAGAAACCTTGGCTATCAGCAATTGCTTTAGCAACAATTTCAGTACCACGACGGAAATTAGGGAACTCAAACACACCGACAGGACCATTCCATAAAATGGTTTTTGCTTTTTTGATAATATCAGCTAACGCTTCTGCTGACTCATCACCTAAATCAAGGATCTGTTCATTTTCTTTCACATCTTTAACTGATTTTTCAGTTGCTGTTGCTGTTTCGCTAAATTCTGTTGCTACACGAACATCAGTTGGAACTGGAATATGACAATTAGCCATTAATTTTTTCGCTTCAGGAATTAAATCAGCTTCATAAAGTGATTTACCTACATTATAGCCTTCAGCTGCGATGAAGGTATTAGCGATACCACCACCAACAATAATTTGATCAGCGATTTTTGATAAAGAATCAAGAACGGTTAATTTAGTTGATACTTTAGAACCAGCAACAATCGCAACCATTGGACGAGCTGGATTATCAAGCGCTTTACCTAATGCATCAAGTTCTGCGGCTAATAATGGTCCTGCACAAGCAACTGGCGCAAATTTACCGGCACCATGAGTTGAAGCTTGCGCTCGGTGAGCGGTACCAAATGCATCCATTACATAGATATCACAAAGTGCTGCATATTTTTTAGATAAAGCTTCGTCATCTTTACCTTCACCAACATTAAAACGTACATTTTCAAGAACAACAAGTTCACCTTCTTTAACGTCGACACCGTTAAGATAATCTTTAACTAGACGAACAGGGAAAGAAACATGTTCTTTTAAATAATCAACCACTGGTTGTAAAGAGAATTCAGGGTTATATTCACCTTCCGTTGGACGGCCAATATGAGAAGTAACCATTACTTTAGCGCCTTTTTTAATGGCTTCTTCAATAGTAGGTAATGATGCTTTAATTCGCGCATCAGAAGTAACCTTACCATTTTTGACTGGCACATTAAGATCTGAGCGAATAAATAAACGTTTCCCTTTTAGATCAAGATCTTGCATTCTAATGATAGACATGAGACTTCCTCTTATAAATATATAAACAATAAAATTTTTGTTATTCTAACATAAAATTTGTTTTTAGGTTACAATCATTATCGGTTATATAGTAAACATTTACTTGAAAAAGGTCATTTATACTTTTATAGCAAATTTTTTTATGTAACAGCATTGACAATAGAAAGAAAATCAGGCATATTTCCCCGCCTTATTAATATGTATTTTATCTAAACTTGGGAGTTGACTTTGGCTAATATCAAATCAGCTAAAAAGCGTGCGGTTCAGTCCGAAAAACGCCGTAAACACAATGCTAGTAACCGTTCAATGATGCGTACTTATATTAAAAAAGTTTACGCAGCTGTAGCAGCTGGTGATAAACAAACAGCTGAAGTAGCATTCAAAGACATGCAAGCAGTTGTTGACCGTCAAGCGGCTCGTGGTTTAATCCACAGAAATAAAGCTGCACGTCATAAAGCGAATTTAATTAAACAGATTAAAGCATTAGCTTAATACTTTTCTCTGTTGATAAATAAAGTTAAACAAAATTGAAAAAAAGTGGTGTAGGCCACTTTTTTTATTTATATACTATTCTAATTATATGAATAAAAAAGAGAGCATATTGTGGTTCAGCGTGATTATGTAAGAAAAAAGAGCCAATCAAAAAAGAAAAAGAAAAAAAATAAATCACGATTATTGCCAACTATAATGATAATCTTTGCGATCATCATCATTATTTTGTTTTCGACTATTTTGTACTTTATTTCAAGCAATTCCCCTAAAAAGCCAGTTGAGCAGCCAAAAGTAAAAACTGAGACGCCAGCTATTACCTTACCAGAAAAACCTCAAGAACGTTGGACCTATCTTAAAGAGCTAGAAACCTCTAACGCCAGTGGTAATTCAAATACCACCACGAGCGAAAGACAACAAGCACTAAATAGTTTTATTAATAATAAACCTATCACCTCGACTTCGCCAACTACATCAACAAATGCCAATAATAGTAAATGGTTACTACAATGTGGCGCATTTAAAGATAAAACCAATGCCGATGCAGTAAAAGCCTCTTTGGCGATGGCTGGTATTAGTAGCAATATCGCTTTAAACCAGCAATTTTATCGAGTCACTGCCGGTCCCTATACCAGTAAAGGTGATGCGCAAAAGGTGTTAAGCACATTAGAAACTAATGGGATTAATAACTGTATTATATCTAATTAAATAAGGTATATTATGAATATACTTAAGCATATACGAGCCTTTTTGATAATGTTATGGTTTCGAGTAAATCATGACCGTTTAACCACCTCATCAGCAGAGCTTGCTTATACAACCATACTGGCATTAGTCCCTCTGATAACTGTTATTTTTTCTTTACTCTCTGCCTTTCCGATGTTTGACGAAATTAGTCAATCATTAAAACGGCTCATTTATAGCAACCTAGTACCTACTGCAAGTGACACCATTCAAAATTATCTCGAACAATTTATTGCCAATACCAAAAAAATGACTTTTGTCGGAATTATCGGTTTAATGGTGACATCATTACTACTGATTAATTCAATTAATAATGCGTTAAACCGTATTTGGCGAACCAAACGTAAACGCTCATTCATGTATAACTTAACCATGTATTGGACAATTTTAACATTAGGTCCTATTTTAGCTGGATCGAGTGTTGCGGTTAGTTCTTATATATTCTCGCTAAAATGGTTATCAACTGCCGCTAGTGGTGATTTACTACTGAGCACTTTACCATTTATCATATCGATTGTTGGATTCTGGTTGCTTTACAGCATTATTCCTACTGAATCAATACCGTTTAAAGAAGCGGCTATTGGTGCTTTAGTTGCCGCAATATTATTCGAAATTGGTAAACGTGCTTTTGCGCTCTATGTTACTTCTTTCCCAACTTATCAACTAATTTATGGCGTAGTTTCTTCAATTCCTATTATGTTGGTATGGATCTATTGCTCGTGGTGTATAGTGCTATTTGGCGCTGAATTTGCAGCAACCTTAACTGATTTTAATAAACAAAGAAAAGTACTGTTAAAGTACTCACCTAAACCGGAGTAGTATCTATTATGATTGCCCTAATTCAACGCGTAAAACAAGCATCAGTTTCTGTTGATAATCAGATTATTGGTCAAATAGATCAGGGATTACTTGTTTTACTTGGTATTGAGCAAGGTGATAACGAGCAAAAAGCGATACGTTTGCAGGAAAAAGTACTTGGTTATCGTATCTTCAGTGATGATGATGGCAAGATGAACCTCAATGTTCAGCAAATAAATGGCAAATTATTGGTTGTTTCACAATTTACGCTAGCAGCGGATACACAAAAAGGTATGCGCCCAAGTTTCACAAAAGGCGCATCGCCCGCTATGGCCAATGAGCTTTACCAATTTTTTGTCAAACAGTGCCAACAGCATATTGAAACTCAAACGGGACAATTCGCCGCTGACATGCAGGTAGCGCTGATTAATGATGGCCCAGTGACCTTTTGGCTACAAGTTTAATAACTTATTTTACCTTATTTAACCATTCCAATGAGGCGCTATCATCAGTCAAACCTAACTGATGCAGTTTATTTTTATAGTACTGTTTAACTTCATCCCATCGATAGTATGGAAAATTATTGGTTGGCAAAGGGAGATGGACTTCTCGTTCATTTAACATCACTTTGATTAATATAGGTTGATTAGATTGGTTACTTTGGTAAAAAATCCATTGAATATTGGCTCCCATAGGAATAATTCTTTCTGCTTGCCAAACGGAAGGGTAGTCCTCCACTGAATTAACCGCTGTAAATGCACCCTCAAGTTCCAGCAATGTTGCTAATGGCGAAACGGTCTCGGCATGCGCAAAGCGTAAGTTAGCATCGACATTCTTATCGGTTATAGCCTTATCAGCAGTTTTTAGCATATCCAACAATAGTGGGGCAGCAATTTTAACTTGAATCCCCTTTGCATCAAAAGCAGGACCTATTTGTAAAAAATTTTTAGCTGTAACTACCGTATTAAACCACACTAGCTGATCTTGAGTAAAATAATCACTAAAATCAAGGTGGTTACCAGCTAGCGTTTCTGGCGAAAACGATAGTAATTCTTGATAAAGTTGATAAATGGCAATAACAAAATCTGCTGTTTTAATTGAAGATTTTTCAGATAAAGCAACACCATTATTTAACTGATGAATAAAATCAGCAGTGAATATCAAACGAGCAACATCTTGGCTCATATCCGCGGTTTTAGTTGCACGTTCTAACGATTTTAATGCGGTTTTGATACTTTTACTCTTCTTATAAGCTTCATAGGCTGGAGAATACTCAAAAAAGCGTAATAATGTTTGTTTATTTTCTGGTGGTTGAAAAATGTGAATATCAGGATAATTCGCTTTAAATGGTTTAACAAAAATTTCCGCGGTTTCTTTCGCTCGTGGCGAGGTTGATGATATTACTTCGATTTTTTGTCCTTTAAAAACTGTCGGATAGTTACTTAACATCCTTTGACTAATCAAACTAATATCTTTTCGACCAAGATCTGTAAGCTCTCCATAATGATTTCTATTCAGTGCGTTAATACCAATAATTTGCTTTAATAATGATTTCCCCATATCGGTTAATTGATTATTTTTTTCAGCTAAGGTTAATACCTTATAAGCAATATCTTCATATTTCGGTTTACTAAGATAGCGTGAACCATGGCGACCAATATGATCAATATAAAATGCTTGATAACCAGCTAGTACAGCAGTTGGTTGTTTAACATAGTGATACGCGGTCTTTGAGCCTGATGTCATCATTGTTGCCAAACTGAGGGGGGAAAATATCAGCAATAAAATTGCGACGATAAAAAACTGGATAAAAAAAGAGTGTTTTATAAAAGACATAATGACTCCTACCTATAATCAACAATATAAGTGGAAAATATGAGTGCTTTTTTGATCATTGTATACTATTAATGACATAATTTAACTGAAAATCATGTAATTATTTTAATAACACTCTTTCAATTTTTAAAAAAAAGATTATCTTATTAGCTACTTTTTATAACTCATTTAATTGATTTAAAACATAATGAAATTATATGGCCTTTCTGGTACTAAAATTAGCTGTGCGTTTATATCAGCCTGCATAACTACTCCATACAATACAACGCGTTTTCTTAAAGATCTCATTGCCGGAATAACCGTTGGTATTATTGCTATTCCGCTAGCTATGGCTCTAGCTATTGCGAGTGGTGTTGCACCTCAGCATGGCCTCTATACGGCAATTATCGCCGGGTTTGTGATAGCCCTTACCGGTGGCTCACGTTTTAGCGTTTCGGGACCAACTGCGGCATTTGTGGTAATTCTATATCCTGTTTCTACACAATTTGGTTTATCCGGACTGTTAATTGCCACCCTACTTTCCGGTGTTTTTTTGATATTAATGGGCGTGATTCGTTTAGGGCGATTAATTGAATACATTCCACTACCGGTGGTATTAGGTTTTACGTCCGGTATTGCGATAACCATTGCCACCATGCAAATAAAAGATTTCTTTGGCTTAACGCTAGAACATATGCCAGAAAGCTATATCAATAAAGTTATTGAACTGGTTAAAACTTTTCCAACTATTAATATCGCCGATACTTTGGTTGGTTTTGTTACACTGATTGTTCTAATTGTTTGGCCTAAATTTCGGGTAAAAATATCTGGCCATTTACCAGCATTAATTGCCGGTATTTTAACCATGTTGTTATTCAATCAATTTGGCTATCACATCGAAACAATAGGTTCACGATTCACTTATACATTGGCCGATAACACTGTTGGTCATGGTATTCCGCCGGTTTTACCAGAATTTATCTTACCATGGGAACACGCCACTTTTACTTGGGATTGGTCGACATTAACCGCTTTAATGCCGATCTCGTTAACTATGGCAATGTTATGTGCAATTGAATCATTGCTATGTGCAGTCGTGTTAGATGAAATGACACATACCAAACATCACTCCAATAGCGAACTCATTGGTCAGGGTTTAGGTAATCTTATTGCACCATTTTTTGGCGGAATTTCAGCAACTGCCGCCATAGCTCGTTCAGCAGCCAATGTTAAAGCAGGTGCCACCTCGCCGATTGCTGCTGTATTGCATTCAATAATCGTATTATTGGCCCTTATCTGTTTTGCCCCGCTTTTATCATTTATCCCATTATCAGCAATGGCAGCATTATTGTTAATTGTTGCATGGAATATGAGTGCCGTTCAACGCGTAATCTATATTATTAAATGTGCGCCTAAAGACGACATTATTATCATGCTTATTTGCATGTCACTTACCGTATTATTCGATATGGTTATTGCTATTACACTGGGGATTGTATTAGCCTCTATCTTATTTATGCGACGTATTGCCCGTATGACTCGCTTGGTCGAATTGAATCAAAGCAATGAAAAAACCTTAGTTCTACGTATTAATGGTCCATTGTTCTTCGCCGCTGCTGAAAAGACATTCTTAGAGTTATATCAAAAAATTAATGGATACCAACATATTGTTTTACAATGGGATGCCGTACCTATTCTTGATGCTGGTGGCTTAAATGCACTGATCCATTTTATTGATGAATTACCACCGCAAGTCGATCTATCTATTTGCGAACTACAATTTCAACCATTAAAAACCTTAGCGCGAGCAAGAGTTGTACCAATCGCAGACAAATTAATGTTTTATTCAACTTTAGATGAAGCACTGAAAGATAAAATTTAATAGCTAAATTGGTTTTATTATATTGATTAAATATTATACTTAGTGAAAATAAATCGTCCTGATTTTCACTAAGTATTTTGTTCCACCTATGCACACTTCCCTATTTCAAACTAATATGCATCAAAGTTAGCTCAGCAAGATTGTGTTATTTAATAAGTTACATTAACAACAAAAATAGGAAATTAATATGATAGCTAATGAAAATATTATTCAACATGTTAAGCAAAAAGCGAATTGGTTTATTGTAATTGGTGTGATCTTAATTATTCTTGGTTGTTTGGCATTGGGTTACCAATTCATCGCCACTGTGTTTTCTGTTTATTTTATCGGCTCTCTACTTTTTATCGCCGGTGTTATCCAAGTTATCCACGCATTTAACCTTAAAGGTTTCGGTCAGACGGCTTTATGGGCCATCATGGGGATTTTATATATTTTTATTGGGGTGATGTCGTTTTTACAACCACTTGCCGTCTCCTCAGCATTAACGTTACTCATTTCACTATTATTGACTATTAGTGGATTTAGCCAAATTTTTGTTGCCATGAGTAACCGCAATTTACCACGTTGGGGATGGGTGGTTTTTTCTGGAATTATTAACATTATATTAGGATTTATGCTAATAACCGGTTGGCCATATGATAGTATTTGGGTGCTAGGAATGTTTTTAGGTATCGATCTTATTTTCCAAGGTTTTGCTTATATTACCATTGGTTTAGCGTTAAAAAAGCCTAACGCTTAATATGTTATTGCTCACAATATAATTTGTGAGCAATTCTCTTTTGCTGTTCAAAAAAGACCATTTTAACGACTCAATCAAAGATTGCTATTTATAACTTTTATTGGTTTTCCCTTTAACTTCGCGCATTGACTGCAATATTCGATGATAATTAGCTAATCTTGATGGCGCTATCGCGCCATCGCTAACCGCTTTTTGCAATAAACAACCTGGGGTATCTAAATGATTACAGTCCCGAAATTGGCAGCCCCCTAAATAATCATCAAATTCGACAAAACCGGCAATAACTTCCTCAGGTTCTAAATGCCATAAACCAAACTCCCGAATTCCCGGCGAATCAATAATATCACCGCCATTAGGTAAATGGTAAAGCCGAGTTGAAGTTGTGGTATGTTGGCCAAGCCCAGATATTTCAGACACTTCGCCAGTTAGCGTAGCTTGGTCATGAGGTAATAGCAAATTGATAATACTCGATTTACCGACACCTGATTGCCCAACTAAAATAGATATTTTGCCATCTAATACCTGCTGCAAAGGGGCAATACCCTGTTGTGATTGGCAAGAGACATATAAAACTTGATAACCAATTTTGCTGTAAATAAGAAACTGTTGTTCAATCTCTTGTTTTTTTTGTTCATCAAGCAAATCAATTTTATTTAATACGATAATTGGGGTAATTTTAGTCGCTTCACATGCAACTAAATAACGATCGATGATATTAAATGATAATTCAGGTAATACCGCAGAAATAATAACAATTTGATCGACATTGGCGGCAACAGGTTTAACGCCATCATAAAAATCAGGTCGTACTAACTCGGAATGACGAGGATGCACGGCTTCTATAATACCATTAGTATTCGATTCTAAACTTTCACGCCACAATACTTTATCGCCGGTCACTAATGATGGTAAAGTACGACGAATACTACATCGGTAGATGTTGCCAGCATTATCTTCAACATCCGCTGATTTGCCAAAGCGACTCACTACCACGCCATCACGAGGCGTAGAAAAATTAGCCAGATTGTCATCTAACTTAGTTTCTAAACGCTGTTGATGCTTAGCGGCCATACGCCTTTTTTGATTTTTTGAGAGTTGATTTTTCGCCACAGTAACTAATTTTTTGCTCAAACAGTTTGGTACTTATGCTACACTACTCGGTATTAAAAAGAAAATTTATCTCGAAAATTATGACGACACAAGTAAATATAAACAGTAGTAATCTTATCTGGATTGACCTAGAAATGACAGGTCTTGATCCAAATAGCGATCGGATTATCGAAATCGCTACCATCGTAACTGATTCTAATTTAAATATCCTCGCTGAAGGCCCAGTCATTGCTATCCATCAATCAGATGAACAACTTGCGCTTATGGATGATTGGAATCAAAGAACGCATGGCAAATCCGGATTAATTGATCGTGTGCGTCAAAGTACCATTTGCGAACAACAAGCCGAACAACAAACCATTGAATTTTTAAAACAATGGGTGCCGGAAAACTGTTCACCAATCTGTGGTAATACCATTGGTCAAGATCGCCGTTTTCTATTTAACTATATGCCAAATTTAGAAAAATATTTTCATTATCGATATTTAGATGTCAGTACGATTAAGGAATTAGCCAGACGCTGGAAACCAGAAATATTAAAAGGTATCAGTAAACAGAGTTCTCACCAAGCTTTAGATGATATTCGCGACTCTATCGCCGAATTAGTTTATTACCGACAACACTTTTTTAATCTTACTAATGAATGATCATGAGTATTGTATATACGATCTTACTTTATCTAATTCAACCACTAGTCTGGCTGAGATTACTTTGGCGTAGCCGTAAAGCGCCAGACTACCGTAAACGTTGGTTGGAACGTTATGGATTTTGTAAAAACAAAGTTAAATCAGGTGGAATTTTAGTACATGCGGTTTCTGTCGGCGAAACGTTAGCCGCAATTCCATTGATTAAAGCACTTCAAAGCCAATATCCACAGTTACCGATTACGGTGACGACCATGACCCCTACTGGCTCTAAACAAGTTAAATCAATACTCAAAGAGAGTGTTAGTCATGTCTACTTGCCTTATGATCTGCCTTGTGCAATACATCGCTTTCTAAAAACAGTTCAGCCCAAATTAGTCATAATTATGGAAACAGAGCTTTGGCCAAACTTAATTAGCCAATGTGATAGCAAAAAAATTCCATTGATCATTGCTAATGCCCGCTTATCAGAACGTTCAGCCAAAAGATACCATAAACTAGGACAAGCGATTAGTAAACTATTAGCTAAAATCAGCACTGTTGCCGCCCAAAATAGACAAGACGGTGATAGATTTATCTCATTGGGTCTACCGGCAGATCATTTAGCGGTAACGGGTAGTATTAAGTTTGATATTGAACTCACAGCCAAGCAACAACAGAATCTTGCGCAGTTAAAACAGCAATGGCAATTACATCGACCAGTACTAATCGCTGCCAGCACGCATTCAGGCGAAGATGAAATCATTTTATCAGCATTTCAACAGCTTCTTAAAAATCATAGCAACTTATTACTTATTTTAGTCCCTCGTCACCCTGAACGTTTTAAAACCGTTGAAAAGTTAATTGCCGATAATGGCTTGAATTATATTACACGCAGTAGCAAACAACACCCTACAGATCAGACACAAGTGATTTTGGGGGATACCATGGGAGAATTACTGGAACTTTATGGTTTGGCTAATATTGCTTTTGTTGGCGGTAGTTTAATTGAGCATGGCGGACATAACCCCTTGGAACCGGCTCTACACCATATTCCCATTATAAGCGGTACACATTTTTTTAACTTTAAAGTTATTGGTGAACAGTTAATTGAGGCTAATGGCATGCTGGTATGTGATAGTTCTGCTGATTCGCTCTATTCCACCATTAATAGCTTATTAAATGATGAAAGTCGTTGTCAGCAAATTGGCGAAAATGCCTATCAAGTTTTAAAAAATAACCAAGGTGCACTAAATCGCCTTCTTGAGGTTATCCATCACTATCTCGAAAAATCATAAGGATGGCTTGTGAATAAAAAACAGGGGTTATTGCTAGTTAATTTAGGCACACCAAGTGCCGTAACACCAATGGCGATTCGTTGTTACTTGACCGAGTTTTTACTCGATCGCCATGTTGTCGACCTGCCTGCTTTTATTTGGCATCCAATTTTAAAATACCTAGTACTGCCTAAACGTGTCCCCTATATCATCAACCATTATCAAAAGATATGGATAGAGGGTGAATCACCATTACTCCATTACAGTAAACGCCTGATCAATCAATTACAACCCGCATTACCTGACATGCAATGCGAATTAGCCATGACCTATGGGGAACCGAACTTACTGTCGGCGCTAAATAATTTAACATCATGTGAAAAAATCACTTTATTACCGTTATTTCCGCAATATTCGACCACCACAACTCAAGCAGTATTAGCTAAAGTAAAGCAACTTATTGCTGACAATAATATCAAAATTAATCTTAGCTATATTCGTGATTATGCCGACCACCCAAGTTATATTGATGCACTTTATTGGCAAGTTCAGCAAGCGTTTTCAACCCAAGGGCAGCCGGATGTATTGCTCCTTTCTTACCATGGTATTCCTCAACGCTACATTGATAAACGCCAAGACGACTATGTGCAAAGATGCCAGTTAACCACTAAATTATTGGCAAACAAGTGCCATGCAAATGGCATCGACTTACCAATAATAATGGCTTATCAATCAAAGTTTGGTAAAGGGAAATGGGTTGAACCCAACACCAGCGATATATTAGCAAAATTGGCTAAAACCGGTACTGAACATGTGCAGGTTATCTGTCCAGGTTTTACGGCAGATTGTATTGAAACTATTTATGAAATTGACGAACAAAATCGAGAAATATTCTTAAATGCTGGCGGTAAACAGTTTTATTATATCCCAGCCCTAAACGATACACCATTACAGGTTAAATTAATCAAAAATATAGTTGAAAAACCTCCTTTCCTCAAAAAGTTTTAACCAACTAAGATCTATTTTTAATAATAATCAAATATATTAAATCTTATCTGCTCAACTTAAAATTGATTAATATTAACGCTAAATAACCAACTAATTTAACTAGTATGATTAACCTGTGTTAGGATGATAGTTAAAAATTATTAGCGCTCAAAGGAGAATAATCGATGAAAATAATCATCATTGGCGCTCAAGCAGCTGGCGCAAGTGCTGCTGCAAAAGCCAAAAGAAGGGATCCCAATGCGACGATTCGCATCTATGAAAAATCAGATATTGTTTCATTTGGAGCGTGTGGCTTACCTTACTTTATTGGCAACCACTTTGGTGATGAAAATGAAATGATATCCAGAACACCAGAACAATTTGCTAAAGATGGCATTGAAATCAAAACATTGCATGAAGTTATCGCTATTGACCCAAGATTAAAAAAAATTACCGTTAGGGATATCAAAAGCAATAATTGTTTTGATGATGATTATGACAAATTACTCATTGCCGTTGGTGCCGCACCAATAATCCCACCGTTAGAAAATCACCAACTGGAAAATATTTTCACTTTACGGGATATGTATGATGGTTTAGCCATAAAAAATGCCTTAACCAATCGGCAAAACAGCAATATTGTGGTCATAGGTGGCGGCTATATCGGGCTGGAAATAACCGAATCTTTAGTCGCATTAAACAAAAATGTAAAGCTAATTCAATTAGATGAAAGAGTATTGGTCGACGCCTTTGATCCAGAACTTACCGAGATAATTGAAGAAAAGCTAAAACAACATTGTGATTTACACCTACAAGAACGAGTACAAGGTTTCGAAGGTGAACAGAAAGTTACTCATGTTATTACCAATAAAGCTAAATATCCTGCTGATATAGTCATTATTGCCACCGGGGTAAAACCTAATAGCGAGCTATATAAAGATTTAGATCTTGAAACACTTAGCAATGGGGCTATTATCATTGATAGTTATGGCAAAACTAATATTGCTGATATTTATGCCGCGGGCGACTGTGTCGCTCTTTATCATCGTGTTAGCCAATCAATGACCTATATTCCATTAGCGACTGGCGCCAACAAACTCGGTAAGGTGGTTGGTGACAATTTAGCCGGCGGTAATAATCAATTCCCAGGAACCCTTGGCACATCAGCATTAAGAGTGTTTGATACTGAAGCTGGCCGAACAGGACTCACCGAACAGCAAGCTATCAAAGCAGCTATCCCTTACAAAACAGTGATAGTTAAAGATAAAAATCATAGTAACTATGTTGCAGGGCAAACTAGCGTTATTGCTAAACTGATTTATCACGCTGAAACTCGTGTTTTATTAGGTGGACAACTGGCTGGCGGCAGTGGCGCTGCATTAAGAACCAATAGTTTAGCTACGGCTATTTGGGCAAATATGAAAATTGATGAATTAGCGATGATGGACTTTTTATATGCGCCACCTTTTTCAAGACCGTGGGATATTTTAAATATCGCCGGAGGTATCGCTAAATAGAGTTTAAGCATAATAAATATTTGCTTAGTTATTAAGATTCAGAATGGGCAGTTGGGTTAATTTAAATGGTTAATCCAACCCAAAAACAGATTATTCAAAATTAATTTAATTTTATCCAAACGCTGGGGGTAAACATGTCAGATGCCATATTTCAGGGCACTTTTTTCGAAAAGTTCTTATCTATCACTCATTATCAAACCTTAATCGGCATTGGGTTATTACTGCTTTGCTTTTTCGCTATCATGCGGCCACTACAAACAAAAAAAGTTAATTTTTCCATTCGAATGTTAGTCGGATTGATACTTGGTGCCGTTCTTGGTTTAGGTATCCAAGCGGCAGCCGGTTTTCCTACTGACTCAACAGTTTGGATGCAAGAAACAGCAACATGGTATGGTTTATTTGGTCGCGCCTTTATCGCCTTTATACGCATGCTGGTGATCCCGTTAATTTTTGTCTCAATCGTAAAAGTGATTATTGATTTTTCTGGTAAAGAGAATTTACCACAAATCGCATTCAGAGGGATTTTTTGGTTGCTATTTACTACCGCAATTGCATGTATAGTCGGTATCCTCTTAGCCAATGTCTTATCTTTAGGTGAAATCAGCTCAGCCTCAGCCAAAACTGCTACCGCGAAACAATATACAAATATCATCGATACATTTGTCAATCTTATTCCAAGTAATATTATTGCTTCTATGGTAAAAGAGAATATCGTAGGTTTAGTTATCTTTTCGGCTTTAATGGGGCTTGCCGCTAACCGCATGGAAAAAAAGAATCCGCAACCTATCGCTCTTTTTAAAACTTTTATTGAGGCGCTTTATAAAATCATCATGTCAATTGCCATGACAGTCATCAAATATATGCCTTATGCAGTAATTGCCTTACTTGCTCGCACCATTATTTCAAACGGTATCCCAGCAATTATTGAAGTATCAAGCTTCGTATTAGCGATTTACCTTGCCACTATAATAATGCTTGTTGTGCATATTGTGATTGTGATGGTGCATGGTATTTCCCCTATCCTCTTTATTAAAAAGGCACTTGGCACATGGTTACTGGCCTTCACCAGCCGCTCATCGGTTGGTACATTACCAATGACGATATCAACATTGACCGTCAGAATGGGAGTAAATACCGGTACCGCAAACCTAGTCGGATCGCTTGGTAGTACAATGGGTATGAATGGTTGCGCTGGCTTTTTCCCTGCTTTACTGGCGGTTATGGTTGCTCATATGGTAGGCATTAATACTGATATTCAATTTTACATTATGCTAGTAATTGTGGTGGTTATCGGTTCGATTGGCATCGCCGGTATTCCAGGTACGGCAACTGTTGCTGCTACTGTGGTGCTTTCTGGTATGGGAATGGCTGAGTACTTCCCATTAATCGGTATGGTATTAGCCGTCGATCCAATTATTGATATGGCGAGAACTTTAGCTAACGTATCTGGAGCAATGACCGCAGCAATAGCAACGGATCACGAGGTTGGATTAATGGATATGGATATCTATAACGATCCAAATGTAACTTTAGATAACGAACAGTCAGAAGTTTAACCAAGAAATAATTTGCATTGAATGTATTGTAAATTGCAAAAGACGCCAATTGGCGTCTTTTTTATCTTAACGGTAAAGCAAACTTATAGAGTTTTTAACCACGCTTTAACATCATCACCTAAGCTATTGTGACGCATTGCGTATTGTACGAAAGTTTGTACATAACCTAATTTATTTCCACAGTCATGGCTTCGACCTTTTATACAATAGGCATCGACAGGCTCATCTTCTAGTAACATCGCAATCGCGTCAGTTAATTGAATCTCACCACCTGCTCCTAATGGCGTTTTGGCTAATAAAGGCCAAATTTTTTCAGACAGTACATAACGTCCAACGACTGATTGATTAGACGGCGCTTCGTCAATTGACGGTTTTTCAACTACACTATACATTTGGACGACATTACCAGCGGATAACTCTTCACCTCGGCAGTCGACAATACCATAAGAGGATACTAGCTCTTTCGGTACAGGTTCAACCATAATTTGACTATGTTTAGTGTTATGATAATTATTAATCATCGCCGCTAAATTATCTTGAGAAAGATCGCTATCATACTCATCAATAATTACATCCGGTAACACAACGGCAAAAGGTTCATCACCAACTAAAGGATAAGCACAAAGCACCGCATGACCAAGTCCTTTAGCTAAACCTTGACGAACACTTGTGATAGTGACATTTTTTGGTAGTATACCTTGTACTTCCTGCAAGAGCTGGCGTTTAACACGCGCCTCAAGCATAGCTTCAAGCTCAAAACTGGTATCAAAATGGTTTTCAATAGAATTTTTCGAAGAGTGTGTCACGAAGATAATTTCGGTTATTCCCGCAGCAATACACTCTTTGACTACATATTGAATAAGTGGTTTATCAACCACTGGTAGCATCTCTTTAGGAATCGCTTTGGTTGCAGGTAACATTCTTGTGCCAAGACCAGCAACAGGGATCACCGCTTTTTTAACTTTTCCCTTAACAGAGGGTTCAAAATTTAATGGCATTTTAATTCCTTAAAAAAAAAATTAACTAATAATATTATAACTTTCCTCTCAACGATATCCATTTACAAACGTATTCTTCACGCGCACTGAATTTAGCATATACAAGACCCAAATAGTGCTCCAAATAATGCTATTTGTTGTAATAAAAATATCACGAATTTCAAGTTTAAATATAGTAAATTGATCATTAATAAACAGGTCTAAAACCTTAAATATAACGATTACAAATTCAAAACAGATCATTAAAGATGGAAATTTATAATTTTTAGTAAAAAACAGATAGAGCAGATAGCTACTAAAAAAAATAATAATCAGATTAATACCAATTTCAAATAGATAAACCCACTTAAGATTTTCAATATAAAGATTGGAATCTGGATTAGTAATTTGAGACCATTCTATAAAGATAATGCTACTATAAAGAATCAAAATTAAACTACTGATACAACTAAAAATTAATCTTATTGCAACAATAATAAGCCAGCCACCTAACCCCTTAAGGGGTGAGTTGTCAGTCATATAAATTCCTTATTTGATAATAGATAAATCGTTAGATTCAATTAGTGACGGATTATCCCTATCTTTAGCTAAAGAATCAATGGAAATATAGACAATCTGACAGTTCTCTAATACCGCCTCTTTAACTACAAATTTTGCTTTACGATCGCGTGCTTCTTTCTGTTTGGCGCTAATGTAGAGATCATCATAGCCATCATCATACATTGATGCTCGTTCAAATATATTCGTACTACGCCAAAATGTCTCTTTTGGATAATCGCGCTCAAAAGTTTGACCGGTTAATTTGCCTTTTAAACCAGCATAACTTATTGGTAAATGATTACCCGCTCGACTTTGTGAGAGATAAATATGGGGATATTCTGTAAGATTGGGGTCAAGCTGGTTTAGCTTAAATTCAATACCAGAACGATTTTGATACTGGCAATTTTCCATTGTTAAAGGCGCAGTTCGAAAATTCAACGAACTGCACCCTACAAGTAAAAATACTAAAATAAAGATTCGATACATATTTTCCTGTTTGCTTATAAAAATATTTATAAGCAATTGCACTCATTGTTTACATTTTATCACTAACATTTTCGGCGGTATTGGTAATTGCTTTACCGCCTGATTGCACATCTTTACCTACACCTTTAAACGTATTACAACCTACAACCAATGTTGCCATAACAAGAGCTACTACTAACATTAACATTTTGTGGAACATTTTAAATACTCCTCTGATTAATGAATTAGCTATTTGATTGTAGCAAAAGCCTCTGCTACACGATGTATATTAAGGTGATTTAAACCCGCCACACACATTCTTCCACTGCCCACCAAATAAACAGCAAAATCATCTTTTAATTGTGCGACTTGCTCTTTAGAAAAACCGGTATAACTAAACATACCTCTTTGTTTGAGTAAATAATCAAAATTCTGCTTAGGTGCGGCTGTTTTTAATAGATCGACTAATGTTGAGCGCATACTAACAATACGGTTACGCATTGATTCAACTTCTTTAAACCATAAAGCTTTAAGTTCAGCATTATTCAGTACGTATGACACTAACTGCGCACCATAAGCGGCTGGACTTGAATAATTTCGACGAACGGTTGCTTGTAACTGGCCAAATACTCGATTAGCCGCTTGGTTATCATCACATAAAACCGATAAACCACCTACTCGCTCACCATAAAGTGAGAATGTTTTAGAAAACGAATTACTGATAAAACCACACAAGCCTTGCTCCGCCACTTTTTTTATTGCATAACTATCACTTTCGATAGTTTCGCCAAAACCTTGGTAAGCAATATCCATAAATGGAATAAGATCACGATTTTGTAAAACCTCAATCACTTTATCCCACTGTTGATGGGTTAAATCTGCCCCCGTTGGGTTATGACAGCAAGGATGCAACAACACGATACTTTTAGCCGGTAAGCTATTTAGCGTCGCAAGCATAGCATCAAATTTTACGCCACAAGTCTCTGGATCAAAATAGGGATATTTATTTACCTTAAAGCCTGCTCCATTGAAAATAGCGATATGATTTTCCCAAGTTGGATCACTAACCCACACTTGTGAATCGGGAAAATAGCGATATAAAAAGTCAGCACCGACTTTCAGCGCTCCAGATCCGCCTAATGTCTGAACAGTGGCAATTCGCTGTGCTTGAAAAGCAGGATTATCTTCACCAAAAAGTAGCGATTGGATCGCTTGACAATAACTCGGTAAACCACTCATTGGCAAATAAAGTTGCGCACCTTGTTGATGATGATAAATATAGTCACGAGCCGTTTTTACGCAGGATAATTGCGGAACCACACTGTTTTCATCATAATAATAACCAATACTTAAATTGATCTTATCGGCACGCTTATCATTATTAAATTCAGCGACCAATGATAAAATGGGATCACCCGCATACGACTCTACTTTTTCAAACATTTTTCCAACCTAATTAACCAATAAATAGCAATGTATAATTGTAGATTATTGCACCAACTTAATTGGCAATCAATCATTAAATAATAGTTTAAATATAAATAATTTTAGGCTGATAAAAGCGATGGTTTAAAAAATTGATTCTGATAGAAAAATCCCAAAGTAGACGATAAAAATTAGGAAAATTAAGTAAAAAAACTCAAAAACCCCGTTCCTCAACTTTTCGGTACTTTAATTGGTCGTTAATTAGCACCTTTCGGTGCTAACCATTTTTGTGAGCTTATTTGACAGCAATCACTTCTATTTCAACTTTTGCATCTTTAGGAATGCGTGCAACTTGCACACAAGAGCGAGCAGGGAATGTGGCTTGATTCTCAGTAAAAAATGCCTCATAGACACTATTCACTTCGGCAAAATCATTCATATCAGCTAAAAAAATCGTTGTTTTAACAATATTTTTAACTTGATAACCAGCTTCAGTAATAATCGCTTTAACATTCGCTAAACTTTGTTTTGCTTGCTCTTTGACACAATTTGGCATCTCACCTGTTGCGGGGTTAATCGGAATTTGACCTGAGGCAAATAACATATTGCCTAAATCAACACCTTGAACATAAGGGCCAATAGCCGCAGGGGCTTTATCGGTATTAACAACTTTTACCATGTATGCTTTCTCCTTTCATCTTGTTATGGCTCCCATTTCAACAGGAAGCCAATTTGGTGTCAAGTCACAGTAAATTTATGATCATGGGACTTCTGTCAATTTTCTGATATGATAGGTGAAAATTTTTTCATTTTTTTTGAGAGTTAGTATGTTTGAGAATTTAACTGATCGTTTATCACAGACATTTCGCAATATTAGTGGTCGTGGGCGTCTGTCTGAAGATAATATTAAAGATGCGTTGCGCGATGTGCGTATGGCATTACTTGAGGCCGATGTTGCCTTACCTGTAGTACGAGAATTTATTAACCAAGTTAAACAAAAAGCTGTCGGTTTAGATGTTAATAAAAGTCTAACACCCGGCCAAGAATTTATAAAAATAGTTCAAGCCGAACTTACCAGCGCAATGGGCGAAGTTAACAGTACACTTAACTTAGCTACCCAGCCTCCAGCGGTTATACTAATGGCTGGCTTGCAAGGTGCCGGTAAAACAACTAGCGTGGCTAAACTGGCAAAATTCTTAAAAGAAAAACAGAAAAAGAAAGTCTTAGTTGTCTCTGCTGACGTTTATCGTCCCGCAGCTATAAAACAATTAGAAACACTGGCGAAAGCGATTAATGTTGAGTTCTTCCCATCAGATATAAAACAAAAACCAGTTGATATTGTTAACAAAGCCATTTCGCATGCGAAATTACAATTTTTTGATGTGCTGATTGTCGACACTGCGGGTCGATTGCATGTTGATAGCGAAATGATGGATGAAATCAAAGCATTACATGATGCAATCAATCCAATTGAAACCTTATTTGTGGTCGATGCCATGACCGGGCAAGATGCTGCTAATACCGCCAAAGCATTTAATGATGCCTTACCACTAACTGGGGTTATTTTAACTAAAGTGGATGGTGATGCGCGTGGTGGTGCGGCATTATCAATTCGTCATATTACCGGTAAACCAATCAAATTCTTAGGGATGGGTGAAAAGACGGATGCTCTTGAACCTTTTTATCCTGACCGTATCGCGTCACGCATTTTAGGCATGGGTGATGTTCTCTCTTTAATTGAAGAATTACAGAGTAAAGTTGATCGTGAAAAAGCGGAAAAAATCGCCAAAAAACTTAAAAAAGGCGATAAGTTTGATTTTAACGACTTTCAAGATCAACTACGACAAATGCGTAGTATGGGCGGAATGGGCGCAATGCTAGCCAAACTGCCGGGCGTCGGTCAACTTCCTGAGCATATCAAAGCGCAGATGGATGATAAAATCACCATCAAGATGGAAGCAATTATTGGTTCCATGACATTAAAAGAGCGGGCAAACCCAGAAATTATAAAAGGTTCTCGCAAACGTCGAATTGCTAATGGTTCCGGTACCCAAGTGCAAGATGTCAACAAACTGCTTAAACAGTTTGAAGATATGCAAAAGATGATGAAAAAAATGAAAGGTGGTGGCATGATGAAGATGATGCGCCAAATGAAAGGATTAATGGGCGGCGGTATGGGTTTCCCTCCGAGATAACGTTTTACTTTTCTCTTTCTTGCAATTCATTACTATCGCGCAGCTCGGCGCGATAGTATTTCAATAATCTTAATTCTCTCGATTTACTGCTTTAATCTTACTTGGCCGATGCGGTGCATGGTTAATGATACATAGTTAATACGGTTCCAATCGATGAAACGATGATGAACATAATAGCCAACCATTGATAATGTGTTAACTGTTCGTGCAACACAATTAATCCGGAAAACGCCGCAAATACTGGTGACAAACTCATTAAGGTACTAAAAGTTTGCGCTGATAAGCGTGGTAGTGCGATCATATCAAGACTATATGGAATAGCTGATGCTAACAGGGAAACCACAAAAACCAGTGGCAGCAGTTCGATTGAAAACATGGTGCTTCCACTTTGCCATACGCCAATTGGAAACAGTAATAGCGAGACGACAATTGAACCTACCGCAACACTTGATGCGTCATAAGTTGTCCCCACTTTACGCCACTATCGCGCAGCTCGGCGCGATAGTATTTCAATAAACTTAATTCTCGCGATTTACTGCTTTAATCTTACTTGGCCGATGCATAGTTAATACGGTTCCAATCGATGAAACGATGATGAACATAATAGCCAACCATTGATAATGTGTTAACTGTTCGTGCAACACAATTAATCCGGAAAACGCCGCAAATACTGGTGACAAACTCATTAAGGTACTAAAAGTTTGCGCCGGTAAGCGTGGCAGTGCGATCATATCAAGACCATATGGAATAGCTGATGCTAACAGGGAAACCACAAAAACCAGTGGCAGCAGTTCGATTGAAAACATGTTGCTTCCACTTTGCCATACGCCAATTGGAAACAGTAATAGCGAGGCGACAATTGAACCTACCGCAACACTTGACGCGCCATAAATTTCCCCCGCTTTTCGGCCAAAAAGAATATAACCCGCCCAACAGCTACCTGCACATAAAGCCAGTAAAATACCAATAGGATCTAAATCATTGGAAGCTTGATGAATAGGCAACAACATCACTAATCCAACTATCGCAATAGCTAACCAAATAAAATCGGTTAATCGTCGTCCGGAAAACATCGCCACCATAATGGGGCCAGTTAACTCAATGGCTACCGCGATACCTATCGGAATTCGTGATATAGCATTATAAAAAGCCAAATTCATACATCCCATCGCTACACCATATAAAATAATATATTTAATGGCCGGTTTAGTGATGGTTTTACGCCAAGGTTTAAAGATTATTACCAATAAAATTGCCGAGAAAAATAACCGCCAAGCAGTCATCGCCTCTGGCCCGAGTACCGGGAACAAGTATTTAGCGAATGAAGCACTTGCTTGTACCGATATCATCGAAACAAAAATTAATAGCACAGGCCAAGATCTTTTGAACATAATAACTACCTTGATTGAAGTAACTGCATTTAAAGGGTCGCAATCTGTTTGCATAACAACGTAAAATCAATTTAAGATTATTACGATATGTAGCTAAAACACGTTGTTATTAAATAAATTGCATCAATAACGTTTTTAAAAATATCACATCACGTTTAGTTTTCCCTTTTTACTGATAGCAATGCCAGATCTTGAAGCGCTTTTTTATAAGGGGAATCCGGTAGGATTGAAATAACATTAAATGCTTTATTGGCTTCTTGTTGAGCGGTTTTAAAAGTAAATTCAAGTGATCCACAAGACTGCATCACCGCTAAAATATGATCTAATAAATGACGACCATTTCCTTGCTCAATGGCTTGGCGGATTAAAGTCGCATCTTCTGAATTAGCATGATGCATCGCATGTAATAAAGGTAAAGTTGGTTTACCTTCATTAAGGTCATCACCTAAATTTTTACCTAATTTTTGATTACTATCAGCGCTATAGTCTAATAGGTCATCAATAATTTGAAAGGCTGTTCCCAAATATTTTCCATATTCTTGCAGGGCAAATTCCTGCTCAGGGGTTGCGCCGGCTAATACCGCAGCTGAATGTGAAGTGGCTTCAAACAGTCTTGCTGTTTTACGATAAATAACTTGTAAATACTGCTCTTTAGTAATATCAGGATCATTACAATTCATAAGTTGTTGAACTTCACCTTCGGCAATGACATTGGTCGCTTCTGACATTATTTTCAACACTTTGAATGATTCGGTACGTACCATCATTTGGAAAGATCGGGTATAAATATAATCACCAACTAAGACACTAGCCGCATTACCAAATAATGCATTAGCGGTTGATTTGCCACGCCGTAAATCAGATTCATCAACAACATCATCATGCAATAAAGTCGCCGTGTGGATAAATTCAATAAAAGCTGCGGTAATAATATGTTTATCACCCTGATAATTGAGCGCTTTAGCGATGAGTAATGCAATAATAGGACGAATACGCTTGCCACCACTGCTGATGATATAATTTCCTAATTGATTGATTAATACCACATCAGAACAGAGTTCTGCTTGTATTGCTTCATTAACCTTAATTAAATCATCTTGCACTAAATCGAGTATTTGTTTTATTGATGGATTATTCATCAGTCTAACCGCTACAAATGGGAAATATTTGCTTACTATTATCTGATAAATATTTTTATGCAACAAGTAGTGATAAATCATATTTAAAAAAATGCTACAAATGATAAGCATTTTCATTTAGAATACTCGCCTTAAGCGAAAATTATTTACCGTTATGAAGATTAATTTTGATATAGATATCAACAACGAACAAGAACCACAATCACCTGCTTCTAATAAGCCAAAGGATGTTTATTTATATACATCTATCTCTGTGATATCGCATCTATTTTTATTCGGATTATTATTCAGTTCAGCACTGTTTGCAAATAATATCACGATTGATGAAGGTGATAATTCAATTAAAGCTGTGATGGTCGACCTTACTCAGCTAGCCGCGCCTGAACAATCCTTAGTTGAAGATGCACCTGACATTAAAGGTGTTGAAAACAGTGAAATCATCGACAATAAACCAATTGAAGAACCGCAAGTTGACCCGGTAAAAGAGCCTGAGATCGTCAAAGAAGAAAAACCAGTGGTTGAAACCGATAAACCGGTAATTATTAAAACCGAACCAAAGCCGAAAAATAAAAAACCACCTACCCAAAAATCATCTCGTCAACAAGTTAAACAAGACGTGATCAGTGATAAAGTGGCAAATACTTCAGTAGCACCTAAAGTATCTGAAAATCGACAATATTCAGGCAATCCAACACCAATTAGTCGTAATCGACCTGAATATCCTCGAAGAGCACTTGATATGCGCTTAGAGGGTTATGTTGTTGCCATGTTCGATGTTACAAGTGAGGGGCGTGTTGAAAATATTAGAATCATTGAAACCCAACCTAATAATATTTTTAATCGCTCGGTTATCTCGGCAATGAAAACGTGGAAGTACAAACCAATTGCTGGTAAAGATATCAAAATAAAGATTATTTTTAACCGCGATAATTCAATTAGCTTAGGTTAATCATACAGTTACCAATCAATAATTGTCTTTTAAACAATAAAAAGCGCTAATCTCAACATTTTGATTAGCGCCTTATTTAAATTCATCGGTTATTTCGCATTAAAAATTCAATCTGCTGTGGATCTTTTGGTACCGTTGCGGTTAAAACTTGGTTGCCAGAGTCGGTAATTAAAATATTGTCTTCAATCCGAATACCAATACCCTTATAGCGTTCAGCAACATCAGCATCTTTATTAATATAGAGACCAGGTTCTACCGTTAAAACCATACCCGGTTCCAGTAGACGATCGCGATCACTGCCAACATCATGCACATCAATACCTAACCAATGGCCTAAACCATGCATATAAAACGCTTGATAAGCTTTATTAGCAATCAATGTTTCAACATCGCCTTGCATAATTCCCAACTGAACTAACCCTTCAACCATCATCCGAATAATTTCTTGATTCACTAAGGATATTGAAGTACCTGGTTTTAATAATTTAATAGCGGTATATTGTGCCGTTAATACTATGTCATATATTTCGCGTTGAGCTAGATTGAAGTGACCATTAACCGGAAATGTTCGGGTAATATCTCCGGCATAATATTGGTATTCACAACCTGCATCAATTAAGACTAAATCACCATCTTGCAACTTGTCGCTATTATTTTCATAATGCAATATACAACCATTATTACCACCACCAACGATGGTGTTATATGACGGCCAACGAGCACCACGCCGAGCAAACTCATGTAAGATTTCGGCTTCTAATTGATATTCAAACCAATTGGGCTGACATTTTTGCATTGCTCGAATATGTGCTTGCGCACTGATTTCACAAGCTTGACGTAAAATGGCGATTTCATATTCAGACTTAAACATCCGCATTTCGTGAACGATTGGTCGCCAATCAATAACTATGCTTGGCGCTGAAAGTTTTAATCGACTGCCTTGCAGTAAAGTATTAAGCGTTTTTTTAATTATCTCGTCAGCATAATGATATAGCTGGTCAGCATGATAAATAGCTTTTTTACCATTGATTAAATTAGGCAAAACCTCATCAATCTCATCAAAAAGATAGGCTTCATCTACTAAAACTTTTTCAAGTGCAGCTTGTTGACCTAACCGATATCCGGTCCATGTTTCAGCTAGAGGATCTTTTTTACGATTAAATAAAATATAACGTGGTTGATTATCTGACTGTTTAATAACCACAAAAAGTGCTTCTGGTTCAGCAAAAGAAGTAAAATACCAAAAATCACTATCTTGTCGATAAGGATAATGGGTATCATTACTTCGCTTAACTTCTGGCGAAGCAAAAAATAAGGCAATGCTATTTAACTCCATCTGTGCCAATAATTTATTTCGTCGAGCTAACAGTTCTGCCTTGGTATCAATATCTATCATAGCGTTTACCTTAATGATCAATAATACAGCATTTTAGTGAAGAGTTGGGGTGATATCAGATTCATTAAATTCATCAAAACATAACATCGCCGTAATTCGAACGTACTCTTTGATCTCTTCAAATGCAAAACCTAGCTCTTGCTGATCTTCATCTTCATCATAACCGAGTTTAACTATTTGTCTTAGGTCGTATATTGCTTCACCTACATCGCCTTTAAGCCGATTAAGTTTTGGTTGAACTAAACCAATACCTAATAAAAAATGATTTACCCAGCCAACTAAATCATCAATTTGGCGAAACAAATCTTGTTCACTAAGTAAAAGCTGGAACTCAAAATCTTCATCAATAAGTTGTTGTTTTGTTGAATGATATAATTTTTCTATTTGTTTATTTAACGGTTCAGCAATTTTTTGCCCATCATTTAACATGTCTTGCACTAACACTCTCCAGCTCTCGTCATGATTTCCGCCTGCCAAGATGCCAGTTAAAAATCCATGTAATTCAGCTGCGGTTATACCAATTTTATTCTGAATAAGTTGACGATTAAGCTCATCATAAATTTTGCTATCTGTCATGAATTCCACCCTTGTTTTGTGATAACGGTAAAAATACACCCCTGCACTTTCACACATTATTAGTATATAATTTGCGCCTAACTGTAAATAATAAACAGGTTATTGCGCTTTATAAAGGAATTATTTTGAACATTTTAAGATTAATTTTAACATCGCTATACATAGTTATATCATTAACTGCGTGTAGTTCATGGCTACCAAACAAAGGTATAATCGTTCTTGATGTGCAGAATAATACAAATACCGTTGTAACTAGCCAAGATTTACCTAAAAATTATCAGTTAGGCAATAGTGAACAAGAACTTGATAAGTTTGAATCTTTCTGCCGAGAAGAGATCCGTGCCTCACAACTAGATGGTAGTGAAGAGTTAGTATATGAAAATATCAAACGAGGAATTCACGGGCAGGTAGAATTTAAAAAATGTAGTGATAAGATCACTCGGATTTACCAATATTAATAAATATATCAGCTAACTTTGATGATTATGGCTAATAAGATTAACTAAATGTTACATATCTGTGAAATCTTACTAGCCTTTCAAGCTGTTTTTATTTATATTGTCGCATGAATAAATATATTTTTGGGAGTTAAATAATTATGTATAAGCAAGATGTAACCATTACTGCATCGAACGGTCTTCATACCCGCCCTGCTGCACAATTCGTAAAGGAAGCTAAAAATTTCAATTCTGAAATTACTGTCACATCAAATGGAAAAAGTGCTAGTGCTAAAAGCTTATTTAAATTACAAACACTAGGATTAACTCAAGGAACTACTATTACTATTTCAGCTGAAGGTGAAGATGAAAAAGAAGCAGTAGCTCATTTAGTAAAATTAATTCCTGAATTGGAATAATACTCCCATATCAGCTTTAAACGGTTTTAATATTAGATAAGGATTAAATGTTATGGTATCAGGTATACTTGTTTCCCCCGGTATCGCTTTTGCAAAAGCGCTATTATTAAAAGAAGAACCTATTATTATTAATAATAGGCAAATTCTAGATAACAAAATTGATGCTGAAATTGATCGCTTTAAAGAAGCGCGTGAAAAATCAAGCGAACAATTACATGCCATCATGGAGCGAGCAAAAACCACTTTAGGTGAAGATAAAGCTGCCATTTTTGAAGGTCATATTATGCTTCTTGAAGATGAAGATCTTGAACAAGAAGTTATTTCACGTATCAAAAGTAAACACTCAAGTGCTGATGCCGCAGTCCAATCTGTATTTGAAACCCAAGCAAAAGAGTTAGAGAACTTAGATGATGAATATCTAAAAGAACGTGCGGCCGATATCCGAGATATTGGTAAACGATTGCTAAAAAATATTTTAGGTATTGAAATTGTTGATTTAAGTGCTATTAGCCAACCTTGTATTTTAGTTGCGACTGATTTAACACCATCGGAAACTGCGCAATTAAATTTAGATATGGTATTAGGTTTCATCACTGATGCCGGCGGTCGTACGTCACATACATCGATTATGGCTCGTTCATTAGAAATTCCAGCTATCGTTGGTACCTCTAATGCAACCCAAGCAATCAAACAAGGCGATTTTGTTATTTTAGATGCCATCAACAATGCTATCTACATTAATCCAGATCACGCAACTCAAGAAAAATTAAAACAAGTTCAAACCAAATATATTGCTGATAAAGAAGAGTTAGCAAAATTAAAAGATTTACCAGCTGTGACCCTTGATGGTCATCAAGTTGAAATTTGTGCCAATATCGGTACAGTTCGTGATATTGCTGGTGCAGATCGTAATGGTTATGAAGGTGTTGGTCTTTATCGTACTGAATTCTTATTTATGGATCGTGATGCGTATCCTAATGAAGACGAACAATTCAAAGCATATAAAGAAGTTGCTGAATCAACTAATGGTTTATCGGTTATTGTTCGTACCATGGATATTGGTGGTGACAAAGATGTACCTTATATGCATTTACCAAAAGAAGAAAATCCATTCTTAGGTTGGCGAGCAATTCGTATCTGTTTAGATCGTAAAGAAATCTTACATGCTCAGTTACGTGCAGTTTTACGTGCTTCGGCATTTGGTAAATTACGTATTATGTTCCCAATGATTATTTCGGTTGAAGAGATTCGTATCTTAAAATCTGAAATTAACATCCTTAAAGAACAATTAACCTCTGAAGGTAAAGCATTCGATAAAAACATTGAAATCGGTGTTATGATCGAAACGCCAGCCGCAGCAGTCATTGCTCGTCACTTAGCGAAAGAAGTTGACTTCTTTAGTATTGGTACTAACGATTTAACCCAATATACCCTTGCTGTTGACCGTGGTAATGAATTGATTTCACATCTTTATAATCCACTTTCACCATCAGTATTAACTTTAATTAAAAATGTAATCGATGCGTCTCACCAAGAAGGTAAATGGACTGGAATGTGTGGTGAACTTGCTGGTGACGAAAGAGCAACAATTTTATTACTTGGTATGGGTCTTGATGAGTTTAGTATGAGTGCGGTATCAATTCCTAAAATTAAGAAACTAATTCGTAATACTAATTATGAAGAAGCGAAGAAATTTGCTGACACGGTTCTTGAAAAAGCAACAGCTAAAGAAGTAACCGATTTAATTGAAAAATATACTGCTGAAAAGCAAATTTGTTAGGAGGCCATGATGGGGCTATTTGATAAAATTAAACAATTTGTATCTGATGATAACAAACATAACATCGAAATTATTTCACCGCTTAGTGGTGAAATCGTTAAAATCGAAGATGTACCCGATGTTGTTTTTGCAGAAAAAATCGTTGGTGATGGCGTAGCCATCAAACCATCTGGAAACAAAATTGTTGCACCATTAAATGGTAAAATTGGTAAAATTTTCGAAACCAATCATGCCTTTGCGATTGAATCAGATGAAGGTATCGAGCTTTTTGTTCACTTTGGTATAGATACTGTTGAATTAAAAGGTGAAGGTTTTACCCGCGTTGCCGAAGAAGGACAACAAGTTAAAATTGGTGATACTATCATTGAAATCGATCTACCTTTACTTGAAAGTAGAGCTAAATCAGTATTAACCCCAGTGGTTATTTCAAATATGGAAACCGTGGTTGAATTAACTAAACTAACAGGTTCAGTTGAAGCGGGCAAAACACCAATAATGCGTGTTAAAAAATAATCAGTTATAAAAAAACCTTCAGTTTAGAAGCTGAAGGTTTTTTTTATTTATTCAATTCATAATACTTATTCAATTCACAAAATAGTGGTTAACGCCATTTCTTATATTGATTAATTAGATTATTAGTAGAATCATCGTGCGAACTCACCGGTTTATCATCAGCTAATTCCGGTAAAATTCGGCCAGCTAATTGCTTACCAAGCTCAACTCCCCATTGATCAAAACTAAAGATATTAAGAATAATACCTTGGGTAAAGATCTTATGTTCGTACATCGCTACCAGTGCCCCTAATGTATAAGGCGTGATTTTCTTGACTAAAATAGAGTTGGTTGGTTTGTTACCTTCAAAGACTTTAAATGGAACAATAGATTTAACTTCATCAAGTGTTTTACCCGCAGCAACAAACTCTTGTTCTACTTGTTGAGCTGTCTTACCAAAAGCTAAAGCTTCTGTTTGGGCAAAAAAGTTAGAAAGTAACTTCGGATGATGATCACCAACCGGATTGTGACTAATGGCTGGCGCAATAAAATCACAAGGAATCAGTTTAGTACCTTGATGAATTAATTGATAAAAAGCATGCTGACCATTTGTGCCCGGCTCTCCCCAAATAATTGGGCCGGTTGTATAACCTGTTTTGTTACCATTACGATCCACACTTTTACCATTTGATTCCATATTACCTTGCTGGAAGTAGGCGGCAAAACGATGCATATATTGATCATAAGGTAGAATCGCTTCGGTTTCGGCACCATAAAAGTTATTGTACCAAATACCAATTAAAGCAAGTAAAGTCGGAATATTTTTTTCAATTGGTGCGCTTTGGAAATGTTTATCCATTGCATGGCCACCAGCTAAAAACTGTTTAAAGTTTTCAAAGCCAATTGAAAGGACAATCGATAAACCGATAGCTGACCAAGAAGAGTAACGACCACCTACCCAATCCCAAAATTCAAACATATTAGCTGTATCAATACCAAATTTTTCAACTTCTTTGGCATTAGTTGATAACGCCACAAAGTGAAGCGCAACGGCTTTCTCATCTTTTGCCGCATCAAGTAACCATTGACGAGCCGTTTGCGCATTGGTCATCGTTTCTTGAGTTGTAAACGTTTTTGAGGCAACTAAAAATAACGTAGTTTCTGGATTTAAACCCTTTAAAGCTTCAACAATATGCGTACCATCAACATTTGAAACAAAGTGCATAGTTAAATGATTTTTATAAGGTCTTAGCGCTTCGGTTATCATATGTGGCCCTAAATCTGAACCACCAATACCGATATTAACTACATCGGTAATTGCTTTACCAGTATAACCTTTCCACTCACCACTAATAATTTTTTTACTAAAGGATTCCATTTTAGCAAGCACTGCATTGACATCATCCATAACATTTTTACCATCAACATAAATTGGTGAATTTGAAACATTACGAAGCGCAACATGCAAAACGGCGCGATTTTCTGTGCGATTAATTTTTTCACCGCTGTACATAGCCTTAATGGCACCATTTAAATCACATTCATCGGCAAGTTTATAAAGAATTTCTAATGTCTCTTGCGTTACACGATTTTTTGCAAGATCAACCAAGAACTCATCTTCAAAAGGAATACTTAACTTTTCAACTCGCTTAGGTTCATCTTTTAGAATTTGGGCAATGGTTTTAGCGTGATGCTTTTGATAACTAGCTTGAAGGGACTTCCAGGCGGAAGTAGTTGTTGGATCAATTGACTTTAACATGACTTATTCCTTAATTAATATAGCACTATTAACCATAATATAACTATGCCTAACATGATGCAAGATAAGGATTTATTCTTTCAAATTAAGTTAAAATAAAAAATAATAAAAGTTATTTTCTTTTCCTAATCAAATAACTTGAATATAATGTTACAGATAAGCTATTTGATACATATAACCGTTCAAAAAATAATTTTCTAACTAATTAGTACCAATAAAATAACTAAATTTTTGACATTATTATATTAGGATATTTCATGCCAAATATTCAAACTCTAGTACCTGCATTAGATAAAATAGTACGCATTTGTGATTATTTAGATAATCACAAAGGTGCAACTTTTAGTCAAATATTTCAGGATCTTAATTTACCCAAAAGTAGTACTTCAACCCTACTTAATGCATTAGTTATGCATGGTATCTTGCGCCAAGATCAGAACCAGTATTATCTTGGATTAAAATTGCATGAATGGGGTGATAAATCTCTGGAACAGTTTGATATCACCAAAATAGCGGAACCGTTGATGTCAAAATTAAGAGATCAAACCAATTTAACTTGCCATCTAGGTGTGTTAGATGGT
The DNA here is from genome assembly GCF_003202655.1 of Gilliamella apicola. GTDB lineage: Bacteria > Pseudomonadota > Gammaproteobacteria > Enterobacterales > Orbaceae > Gilliamella > Gilliamella apicola_R. Next base: position 71,216 of record NZ_QGLR01000015.1, read on the forward strand.
CTATATTCAGTCTATATTGCAAAAATTGAAAATGACCAAGCTATCGGTATTCGTACTTGGATAGGCAAAAAATTACCTCTGCATAGTTCCGGTATTGGTAAAGCATTGATAGCTTGGTTGCCAGATGAGAAAATCGATCAACTTATACCAGAAGATAAATTGGTTAAATATACCGACACCACAATTACCAGCAAAAAACAGTTAAAAAAAGAACTGGCAAAAATTCGCTCGCAAGGTTGGGCCTATGACAATCAAGAAGATGTAAAAGGTGTCCATTGTATCGCTGCTCCTATTTTTAATAAAAATCATGAACCAATTGCGGCGATTAGTATTTCTGGGGTGCTTTTTCAACTACCGGTAGAGAAGATCGAAAAATATTCAGAGCTAGTGCGTAAAGCATGTCAACAACTGACTAGCAAGTTTCAATAATATTGAATCATAATGATTCAATATTATTTTAACTATTTTAATCCATAACTTATTAAGCTATCTTCTTAAATAGCTCAATAAGTTTTTGTTTATCAAAAAAGACGGGGTTAGCACCGGCACAAGCATCCTTCATTGAATTTTCTGCCAACAACTCAAAATCAGGATTATCGACGCCTAACTCCTTCAATGATTTAGGAATACCGACTTCTTGTGCCAAATCTTCAATTCTTTTTATCACATAATCAACACATTCTTGGTCGGTTTTATCTTTAGTATCTAATCCAATTGTTTCGGCAATCGCTCTAAATTTTTCTGGAGCATGTTTCGCATTTTCCTTTTCAACTACCGATAATAGCATGGCATTACAGACCCCATGAGGTAAATCATAAAGACCACCGAGTTGATGTGCCATCGCATGCACATTACCTAAACCCGCATTACTAAAAGCAATACCGTTTAAAAAGCAGGCATAACTCATCTGCTCTCTGGCTTCAATATCATTACCATTTTTAACCGCGCGCGCCAAATATTTAAAGGTTTGACCAATTGCATACAGTGCGGTCGAATCGGTGACATCCATCGCGCCTTTAGCAACCACCGCTTCTATTGCATGAGTTAACGCATCCATACCGGTTGCTGCGGTTAAATTTGCTGGTTTAGAAATCATTAAATCGGGATCACTAACCGTTATTGATGCCAGTGTATTTGGATCGACCATAATCATTTTTACGTGTCTGCTTTCATCAGTAATCACGTAATTGATGGTAACTTCGGCAGAAGTACCTGCAGTGGTTGCTATTGCCACGATGGGTAAACATTTATGTTTACTTTTATGCATCCCTTCATAATCGGTAATTTTGCCACCATTAGTTGCTAACACCGCAACCGCTTTACCACAATCCTGAGGTGATCCACCACCAATGGAAACCACAAAATCACATTTAGATTCTTGACATAATTTTAGTGCATTTTCAACATTAGCAACGGTAGGATTGGGTTTAACATCATAAAAAATAACCGATTCAATCCCCTCTTTGGCTAAAATATCGACTACTCTATCTACCGTACCATTACCGACTAAAAACTTGTCACTAACCACAAATGCCTTTTGGCAATTTAGTTTTTTAACCGGTACCCCTAACTCAGATAGACATCCTTTTCCTAATAAATTAACGGGTGGAATGTAATAAATCATATTTACCTCTTTAATTAATCATATTTCAAAAAAAATCCCACAAAAAGAACTTAATTTCATTATACGGAAAAAATAAACTTGCCGAAAAAATATTTTTTACAATGAGAGGAGGATCACAAAATTAATTTTCTTTTGAATTAATGCATTGCAATTCAAAATTTTTTCCTCAATAATCCGTTCACAAGAAAGAAATAAAGTTCCATATTATGAACAAAGGAGAAGAAATGAGTTTAGCAAAATTTAAAGGGATATTTCCACCCGTGCCGACAATTGTAGATAAACATGGGGAACTGGATAAAAAAGGAATGGCTAATCTATTAGATCATCTGATCGATAGTGAAGCTGATGGCGTTTTGATTTTAGGGAGTGGTGGTGAATTTTGTCATATGCCACCGAAACTACGACTTGAAGTTGCTGAATTTGCGGTAAAACATATCAATAAACGCATTCCAGTGATGATTGGAATATCCAGTCCAAGTACCAAAGAAACTATTCAATATGGTCAGCATGCAGCGCAAATAGGCGCAGATGCCGTTTTAGTGGTTAATCCATATTATGCTTTATTGAATAGTGATGCCATTTATCACCATTATAAAACTGTCGCTGAAAATCTTGATATACCAGTGCTACTTTACAATTTCCCGGCATTAACCGGCCAAGATATTGGTATTGATGTTATTACTCGATTAGCCAAGGAGCAGCCAAATATTATTGGTTTGAAAGACACCATTGATAACATAAGCCATACCCGAGAAGTCATCAACAGAGTTCACGCCTTCCGTCCAGATTTTATCATCTTCAGTGGATTTGATGAATATATGTTAGACACGCTTATTCTTGGTGGTCATGGTGGCATTCCAGCAACATTTAATTTTGCCCCGAAAATCACCAAGGGAATTTATAAGGCATTCATTAAAAAAGATTACGAAACCGCATTTAAATTACAGCGTCAATTAGCAAAATTAATGCCGGTTTATGCGATTGAATCGCCTTTCTTTGGGGTTATTAAACAAGCTATTAAACTAACTGGAGTAGATATTTCAACTGAGGTTTTGGCGCCGGTAACAAAACTACCAAAAAACAAAAAAGACCTATTAATTCAAGTATTAGAGTCTGCTCAAATTCCTATTATAAATAAATAATTGGAGGCATCCATATGAATAATACAGAAGATAAAACAATTCCTAAAGGGCGTTGGAAACATATAATTCCGGCTACCATTCTGGTGTATATCGTGGCATATATGGACAGAACAAATATTGCCATTGGTATTGCCGGAGGAATGAATAAAGACTTAGGTATGACCGCGTCTTTCGCAGGTCTTGTCGCAGGGATCTTTTTTATTGGCTATATATTTTTACAAATTCCCGGTGGTCAAATCGCTGAACGCTATAGCGCCAAAAAATTTATCGCATGGACTATTGTTGTTTGGGGCGGTTTTGCTGCAATAACAGGATTTGTTCGAGATCCCATTCAATTACTTATCATACGTTTTATATTGGGGGTAGCTGAAGGGGGAGTATACCCTGCTATATTGGCATTGATTGGGCATTGGTTTCCAAATCATGAAAGAGCTAGAGCAATTGCATTTTTCCAAATGAATTTAGCGGCAGCATCTATCATTACCGGTCCATTATCTGGTTGGTTAATTGAAGCTTGGGGTTGGAGAGAAATGTTTATCATTGAAGGTATTATATCTTTAGCATTACTCTTTGTTTGGATGCCTCTTATTTCTGATTATCCTCATCAAGCTAAATGGCTAGATCCTAAAGAATTAAATTGGTTAAACCAACAATTTGCCGAAGATAAAGCGCTTATAAAATTAGATGACAAAGCAAGTGTTAAAACAGTATTAAGTAGTATCAACTTATGGAAACTGGTTGCTATCTATTTCTTCTTCCAAATTGGTTTTTACGGTTTTGCCCTTTGGATGCCAATGTTAATTAAACAATTAACCGGTAGTGGTATGTCTATTGTTGGACTATTAACCGCAGCACCATACATTCTTTGTATATTTGGACAATACTATATTGCTAAATTATGTGACCAAACCATGAATCGTAGGCTCTATACTGCAATTCCTATGATTGGGTTTGCTGTATGTTTAACGTTATCTATATTATTAGAAAACAGTACATGGCTTGCTTATGGAATGATGGTTTTATGTGGCTTTTTCCTACAAGCATACGCCGGCCCATTTTGGACATTACCACCACTATTATTCCCATCAAATGTTTTAGGTGGAGTACGAGGAACAATCAATGCCCTTGGTAATCTAGGAGGATTTATCGGGCCATATCTAGTTGGTTTATTAACCGTTACCGTAAGTAAAAATGCAGGACTATATACCTTAGTTGGGGCTTTAATCATTGCAATTATTCTATTATTCACGCTACCTGCTGTAACCGCAAAACCAACAAAATAAAAAATTAAAAAAGCATTGGAGGAAATTATGCAACAAAAATGTAAATTTGCCAGGGATCTATGGTCACAATTAGATGCATTACGAATGGGCATGAATTATACCGTTGAAGATACTGAAAAACCACAAGTTCTTATTGATGACTGTTATGGAGAAAGTCATCCGGGTAGTTATCACCTCGATAGTTTAGGTTATGAAGTTGTTCTTGGCGTGCATGAACGAGGCGGTCGTTCAGTACGTAGCCATGTTACAGATATTTGTGATGGCTGGGGACAAGGTCATGATGGCATGAATTATATATTAGCCTCAAGGGAAGCGATTGCTAATATGGTCGAAATTCATGGTTCTGTCATACCCTATGATGCAGCAGTACTTATTTCTAGTTGTGATAAATCAGTACCTGCTCACCTTATTGCAGCTGCACGACTTGACATACCGTTAGTTCATGTTCCTGGTGGTTCAATGCGCCCTGCTCCTAATATGACGACATCAGACTTAGGCGGTGCCACTGCACAATATAAAAAAGGTGAAATTGATATCAAACAAATTCAAACCTTACAAAGATGTGGTTGTCCTACCGCTGGTGCATGTCAATTCATGGGTACCGCAAGTACAATGCAATGCATGTCAGAAGCACTCGGGTTAGCACTACCAGGAAGCGCATTAGCACCTTCGACCATGTCTGAAATTCGCAGGATGGCTAGATCTGCAGGCCACCATGCCATGTATCTAGCTAAAGAAGGAATAACCTCTCGTAAAATACTTACACCTGCTGCATTTGAAAATGCCATTAAAGTACACGCTGCTATCAGTGGTAGTACAAATGCGCTTATTCATTTACCGGCTATCGCACATGCATCAGGATTTGAATTAACCGCAGATGTATTTGATCGAATTAATAACACCGTACCATACCTTACAAATGTGCAACCAAGCGGACAATATGTAACTGAATTATTATGGTTTGCTGGTGGTATTCCTATGGTTCAATGGATGATTAAGGATTTACTCGATCTTGATGTAATGACAGTTACAGGACAGTCTTTAGGTGATAATTTGGAAATGATGCAGCAAACCGGTTTCTTTGACCGTAATTTAGGATATTTGCATAATTACAAATTAGAACGAAATGATTTAATTCGCCAACCTAACAAAGAAAAAATGGGATCCATCGCTGTTTTAAAAGGCAATATAGCGCCAGATGGTGCAGTTATAAAATATACTGCCTGTAGTCCTGATATGCATAAACATACTGGACCAGCCAAAGTTTATAATTCGGAAGAAGCAGCTCAAGAGGCTATTATTAATAATAAGGTTAATCCTGGTGATGTTATTTTCATTTGTTATGAAGGGCCAAAAGGTTCAGGTGCGCCAGAAATGCTAATGACCACAGATGCAATTGTCTTTGATAAGCGTCTTAATGGTAGTGTCGCATTGGTCACCGATGGACGTTTTTCGGGAGCAACACATGGTCCATGCATTGGTCACGTATCTCCTGAAGCTGCGGATGGCGGTCCAATTGCACTTGTTGAAGATAATGATATTGTCGAAATCGATGTGCATGCTAGAAAACTTAATATTATTGGTATTAATGGTGAAATTAAATCTGCAGAAGAAATTGCTGAAATATTTACTAAACGTAAGCAAAAATGGACACCTCCCGATTATTCAAAACGAAAAGGGGTATTTAAACAATATACAGAAAGAGCTAAATCATTAATGGCCGGTGCCTATATAGAATAAAATTGATACAAAGTGCCACCTATCACATTGGTGGCATTTCAAATCATTCACGCTAAAATTTACCTTTAACTATCTCAAATAATAACCTATTTTCTAATACTAAAAACTTATCTATAAAGTTATAGTAGTAGATATTATCTTATTGAGTAATAATGATTATACTACCTGTCTCACAATTAAAAATTATTTAAAAAAGCGAGAAACTAAGTGCTAGTAGCGAATAATAATGATGATAATCTTTTGCAAGATCTTATTATCTATTGGACAAACCGAGCGAAAGGATACAGCCAAACAAACCAAGACGAACTGGCAACGGATAAAAGAAAAATCTGGCAAAAGTTAATCTTAAACCATGCTCCTAACAAAAATAAATTGCGGATATTAGACATTGGAACCGGTCCTGGTTTTTTGGCGATTACCTTAGCTTTAGCTGGCCATGAAGTAACCGCAGTTGATGTTACTCAAGCGATGATAGATCAAGCAAAAGACAATGCCTCTCAATATCGGGTAAAAGTGAATTTTGTTTTATCAGATGTTCATTGTTTACCGTTTGACGATAATCATTTTGATTTAATTGTGTTACGTAATGTAACTTGGAACCTAAGTAATCCCACAGTAGCTTATCAAGAATGGTTTCGGGTACTAAATTCTCAAGGAAAATTACTTAATTTTGATGCAAACTGGTACTTATTTCTTTTTAATAAAGATCTTTATTCACAATATATGCAGGATAGACAAAATACCATGAATTATGGCATTGAAGATCATTATCGACAAACCAATACGCAAGAAATGGAACGAATCGCTAAATTACTACCATTGAGTAAGGAAATTAGACCTGAATGGGATATGAATATTCTACAATCAATCGGCTATAAAAATATTCATATACACAACGATATATCCAAGATAGTTTGGGATGAAATTGAACAAATTAATTATCATTCAACACCAATGTTCTTAATAGCAGCAGAAAAACAATAAAAACATATTTCTCATAGAAATATAATTACTTTGGTTCGAGTTACTGAAATTGATTTGTAAAAATAATTGAGAAGTCTATACCATGTTGTTAAGTTTTAAGTATGAGTAAACTACTCATACTTAAAACGTGCAGAAATGAGTAAAGATGTAATAACATTAACCTTTAACCAGTGTTATTGCCAATAGTGTGGTATGTCTTAATCTTTATCAATCAATATTCTTATTGGTTAATTATTTTTTTCAGATAATTATTCTCTCTGCTTTGATTGATGAAGATTATTTGTAAAAATAATTGAGGAGTCTATACCACCTAACTAATATTTGCATGTTATCTTATTTATACTACTAAATCGTTTTTAATTAAAAACCACACTATTTCATCATTTCAATTTAAATCACAACACTCAAATTTAAAACATCTTATAAATTAGACTATTTTAAATTCCTCTATACTGGAATAAAACGAAAAATTCCAATATAGAGGAATAACCATTTGTTAATTATAAATTTTTTATGATCAACTTCACAATTATGCGATTAAATAGTTGTGCCCAGATTTGATAAACGTAAAATCGACCCATCCAATATACAGGATTAAAGTACAATATATAGGAATGTATGTCTAAAGTACCGGCTTTACAAAGAACAATAAAAATACTTAACTTTATCTCTTCTAAAGGAAGGTGTAGTGCTGCCGAAATAATCAGCAGTCTACAAATACCGAAAAGTTCCGCTTATCTTTTATTAGAAGAACTAAAGTCCTATCAATTTATTAAACAAGATCAGAATGGTGACTATTTTTTATGGATCAAATTGGTCGAGTTAGGTGAACTTGCTTCAAATTGTTTTGATATTAGAGAAATAGCCAAAAAACATCTTGCCAGATTAACCAATAACACCGGGCTTTTAACTCATTTAGGCATTTTAGACAATAAAACCGCTTACTATATTTTGAAATGTGAATCACACAGCACAATCAGTGTTCGTTCTTATGTAGGTAAACAAGTTTCCCTTTACCGTTCTGGGGTAGGTAAGTGCTTATTAGCCTTCCAACCAAGCGAAAAAATAACTGAAATCGTAAACCAGATTACCTTCGAACAAAAAACCGCAAATACAATTATGACATCGAGTTCACTACATACTGAACTGGCCAAGATTCGCCAACAAGGTTGTAGTTTTGATAATGAAGAAGATTATATCAATATCAGATGTATAGCAGCACCTATATTTAATGCACAAAACAATATCGCAGCAGCTATATCAGCGGTAGGAACAACATTTCAAATAACCGACCATGTATTACCGCAAATTACGATTAAAATCAAGGAATGTGCAAAAGATATCTCAAAAGAATTGGGTTGTCTTATGTACGAATAATTTTTGTAACTTTTAAAGGAGAAAGTAAATGAAGCTACCAAAAATAAAAGAAGTACGAGCTTATTTTATGGGAGGAGCAACCGCCGAGAAAGGTAGTGGCGGGGCAGACTATCACGATCAGGGCGGCCACCACTGGATCGACGACCATATCGCCACGCCAATGAGTAAGTATAAAGAGTATGAGCAATCACGTCAATCTTTTGGTATTAACGTTCTTGGAACACTTATTGTCGAAGTTGAAGCTGATAATGGACAAATTGGATTTGCCGTATCAACTGGTGGAGAAATGGGATGTTTTATTGTTGAAAAACATCTAAATAGATTTATTGAAGGAAAATGTGTTTCTGATATCAAACTAATTCACGACCAAATGATGAATGCCACCATGTATTATTCTGGTTCAGGTGGTTTAGTGATGAACACGATATCATGCGTTGATTTAGCCCTTTGGGATCTATTTGGTAAAGTGACTGATCTACCTGTCTATAAATTATTAGGTGGTGCAGTTCGTGATGAAATTCAATTTTATGCAACTGGTGCTCGCCCCGATTTGGCAAAAGAGATGGGCTTTATTGGTGGCAAGATGCCTACCCATTGGGGACCTCATGACGGTGATCAAGGTATCAAAAAAGATGCGCAAATGGTTGCCGACATGCGCGAAAAGTGCGGACCTGATTTTTGGCTCATGCTTGATTGCTGGATGAGTCAAGACGTAAATTACGCCACAAAACTTGCTTATGCTTGTGCGCCTTATAACTTAAAATGGATTGAAGAATGTTTACCTCCGCAACAATATGAAGGATACCGAGAGTTAAAACGCAATGCACCGCCAGGAATGATGGTGACCTCTGGTGAACATCATGGAACAATTCAATCATTTAGAACATTATCTGAAACTGGAATTGATATCATGCAACCCGATGTTGGTTGGTGTGGTGGCTTAACCACCTTACTTGAAATTGCTGCAATTGCGAAATCAAAAGGGCAGCTTGTCGTACCTCATGGTTCATCCGTTTATTCTCACCATGCAGTAATTACCTTTACAAATACCCCATTTAGTGAGTTTTTAATGACAAGTCCGGATTGTTCAACACTCCGTCCACAATTTGATCCAATATTGATTGATGAACCGGTTCCTGTAAATGGAAAAATTCATAAATCGGTACTGGATAAACCTGGATTTGGTGTTGAATTAAATCGTGAATGTAAATTAATTCGTCCTTATTCTCATTAATTATATAAGGAAGAATAAGTTTATTTATTGATTATTGCAGTTTTAAAAGGAGTTTAAAACTGCGATTTTAGATTAAATAAAATTATTTTCCTCATCTGCACATTATTTATATCTCTGTCATTTTTATGGAGAGGGGGTTTTTTATGTCTAATATTCTCGAAAAAGCGGTAAGCAAAACCCGTTTAAGACTGGTGCCATTCATGTTAATACTTTACGTATTAGCATTTTTAGACCGTGCAAATATTGGTTTTGCCAAATCGGCATATCAATTAGATACCGGACTCAGTAATGAAGCATTTGCACTTGGAGCCGGTATTTTCTTCGTGGCTTATGCCTTTTTAGGCGCACCAGCCAATTTATTAATGCGTAAATTTGGTGCTCGTTACTGGATTGGCGGTACAACTTTAGTATGGGGATTATTATCCGCGGCCATGGCTTATGCTGATTCTGAATGGAAATTTTTAACGGTTCGTGTACTACTTGGTATGGCTGAAGCTGGTTTCTTCCCTGGTATGATCTATTTAACTTCGCAATGGTTCCCACAAAAACATCGTGCCGGAATAATGGGGTTATTTTATATGGGGGCACCTTTGGCGCTAACATTTGGCTCACCGCTATCAGGGGCTTTGTTAGAGATGCATGGCTTTTTAGATCATCCTGGTTGGTACTGGATGTTTATTATCGAAGGTATTCTTGCTGTTATAGCAGGTGTTGTCACTTTTATTTACCTTGATGACAAGATCAGTAATGCTAGATTTTTAAATGAAGATGAAAAACAAGCATTACAAGAAAAATTATCATCAGAAGAGAGTGTCAAAACCACCTCTAAAATAATCGATGCTATCAGTAATGTCACCGTTTGGCATCTAGCCATTATTTACATGATAATTCAAATAAGTGTTTACGGGCTTATTTTCTTTTTACCAACCCAAGTTGCTCAATTAATGGGAACAACGGTTGGTTTTAAAGCCTCACTGGTCGCAGCAATTCCTTGGATTGCTGCATTATTCGGTACTTATTTTATTCCTCGATATTCAGACAAAGTTGGAGAAAGAAGAAATATCGCTGCGATAACATTATTGGTAGCGGGTTTAGGTATTGGAATTTCCGCACTGGCTAGCCCTATCATTGCAATTATTGCTCTTTGTTTTGCAGCAATTGGTTTTATTGCGGTACAACCTGTTTTTTGGACTATACCAACCAACCTGTTATCTGGAGCAGCCCTAGCTGCAGGCATAGGATTTATTAATATGTTTGGGGCATTTGGTGGTTTTTTCGCGCCAATTATTCGGGTAAAAGCAGAAACGCTTTTTGATAACAATATAGCAGGTTTACTAACTTTAGCAGTGATAACAATAGTCGGCACTATCACTATATTCATGCTAAAACAAACTAACAAAAATAGTTAACCAACTGAGCTTATTGATTTTATCAATAAGCTCCTAATACATTAGGAATAACATAATGAAAAAACTATTGGAAAACAAATTCAAACAAGAAATTACTCAAGGAAATTTACAAATTGGTCTTTGGTTATCTTCAGCGACATCTTATATGGCTGAAATTGCTGCAACCTCAGAATATGATTGGTTACTACTTGATGGTGAACATGCACCAAATACAGCACAAACCTTACTCACCCAGCTACAAGCAATCGCTCCATATGCCAGTCATCCTGTCGTGCGCCCTTTAGAAGGCAGTCAGGCTAACATTAAACAGATTCTAGATATTGGTTCTCAGACTTTATTAATACCGATGGTTGAAACAGGTGAACAAGCCAAAGCTGTCGTTTCAGCGACACGTTATCCACCCGAAGGCACTCGAGGTGTAGGCGCCAGTGTGGCCAGAGCTGCCCGCTGGGGAAAAATTGAAAAGTACATGCAACAAGTCAACGATTCACTCTGTTTGTTAGTACAAGTTGAAAGTAAAAAAGCCCTCGAAAATCTTGATGAAATCGTTATGACAGACGGGGTAGATGGCGTATTTATTGGCCCGGCAGATTTATCGGCATCCTTAGGTTATCCTGATAATGCTGGACATCCAGATGTACAAAAAATTATTGAAAAAACAATTAAAAGGATTAGGCAATTAGGTAAAGCGGCTGGATTTTTAGCGGTTGATATCGAAATGGCGCAAAAATGTATCTCATGGGGAGCAAATTTCGTTGCTGTTGGCGTGGATACCATGTTGTATATGCAGGCGATTGATGAACGATTAAAACACTTTAAACAGTTAAAAAACCCCAATAAATCATCTTCAGTTGCATATTAATAAAGAAAGAGGTTAAAAATGAGTCATAGAATGATTTTGAATCAAACCGCATATTTTGGGGTGAATTCAATCAATAATATTATCGATGAAGTAAAAAAACGTGGCTATCAAAAAGCTTTAGTGGTTACTGATAAAGAACTGATTAAATTTAACGTGGCAACTAAAGTTACTGAGTTACTTGATTCGGCAAAATTAGATTATCAAATATTTGATGAAGTTATGCCGAATCCAACAATAAGTATAGTAAAACAAGGAATAGAGATATTTAAGCAATCAAATGCAGACTATCTAATAGCGATTGGTGGTGGGTCACCGCAAGATACCGCTAAAGCGATTGGAATTGTGATAAATAATCCTGAATTTTCCGATATTCGTAGTTTAGAAGGTTTAGCGCAAACCAAAAAACCATCGATTCCAATCATTGCTATTCCAACAACATCAGGAACAGCAGCAGAAGTGACTATCAATTATGTGATTACCGATGAAGAGAATAAAAGAAAATTTGTCTGTGTGGATCCTCACGATATACCGGTTCTCACTTTAGTTGATCCTAATATGATGATGAGTATGCCAGCTAGTTTAAAAGCAGCAACCGGTATTGACGCACTGACTCATGCAATAGAAGGTTATATCACGAAAGGTGCATGGGAGATGAGTGATATGTTTCATTTGAAAGCCATTGAAATTATCTCTCGTTCACTACGCGATTCAGTAAATGGCGATCTTAATGCCGTTGAGCAAATGGCTTTAGGTCAATATATTGCCGGAATGGGATTCTCCAATGTTGGTCTCGGCTTAGTTCATGGTATGGCGCATCCATTGGGTGCTTTTTATAATGTTCCTCATGGTGTTGCTAATGCAATATTACTTCCACATATCATGCAATATAATGCACCATACACCGGTGAAAAATATCGGCATATAGCCAAAGCAATGGGGATAAAAAATAGTGAAGAGATGTCGATTGAAGATGCTCGAAATGCAGCCGTGAATGCCGTTTTTCAGTTAAATCATGACGTCAAAATACCCACAAATTTACATATGGTTGGCGTAAAGAAAGAAGATATAACAGCACTAGCCGAAGCAGCCTATGCTGATGTGTGTACTCAAGGAAATCCAAGAGAAACAAACCTATCAGATATTGAAAAATTATATCATTCTGTTTTTTAATTTTAGTTATTTACGTTGTATGAATAGCAATAGTTAATGATTATCAAATAGATGGAGTTATTCATTTAATAAATCCATCTATCATCTATCATCTATCATCTATCGTTAACGTTAATGTTAATCGTTAATCGTTAATCGTTAATCGTTAATCGTTAATCGTTAATCGTTAATCATCAATTGTCAAATTACGAGTCGTTAAATCAAATGGTGTTAATTGATAAACGTAATAGTTGAGCCAATTACTAAATAGTAAATAGGCATGACTTCGCCATGTCGCTTTTGGCGTTAAATCGGGATTATTTTCTGGGAAGTAGTTATAAGGGATCTCAGGGTTAATACCGGCTTTTAAGTCACGAGAATATTCATTAGCCAAAGTAAATGAGTCATATTCAGGATGACCGGTTACAAACGCCATTCGTTTATCGGCGGTTGCCATTAAGTATGGACCTGTGATTTCTGACTCAGCTAAGATATTTAAATCGGTATAGTTTTTAATTTTATCAATTGGAAAATCAGCATTACGCGAATGTGGTGCTAGAAACGTATCGTCAAAACCTCGGGTTAAAATCGCATTTGGTTGCAAGATTTGGTGTTGATAAACGCCAGATAACTTTTGTGAACGGGTGAATTTCGGCAAATCATAGAGTACATTTAAAGCCGCTTGCACCGCCCAGCAAACAAACATGGTTGAGGTTACATGATCTTTCGCCCAAGTAATTATTTCAGCTAACTTAGGCCAATAGACCACATCGGAAAAAGCAACTTTACCTAATGGTGCGCCAGTGATAATTAGACCATCGAAATTCTGTTCACGAATATCTTCAAAATCACAATAAAAACTATTTAAATGCTCTACAGGGGTATTTTTTGACTCACGTTGATCAATACGTAGTAGTTGAATATTGACTTGTAAAGATGAATTAGAGAGTAGCCGTAAAAACTGATTTTCAGTTTCGATCTTTTTAGGCATTAAATTTAAAAAAAGAAGCTTTAATGGACGAATTTCTTGAGTATTAGCACGCGTTGAGGTCATCACAAATACATTTTCATTACGTAATACATCTACTGCCGGTAATGAATCAGGAATACAGATAGGCATATCAAAAGCTCCTATTAATTACTTTTTATATTAATTATTTTTTATATTAATTACTTTTTATAATTTTTCAAATAGACGTCTAGAAATCTATATAGCTAAATATAGTGGGTTTTAGAAAATTTGTCGAGCGTTTTTATTAGAAATAATAGCCAGGATATTGCCAACAAAATCAGAATAATAGCAAACTAATTGGATTTAACTGTTAACCGTTATCGATAATCTATATAGCAAAGAGGTGAATTTAAATGGCTCGGGTATCGGTCCGCCAAGTATCTGCGGTTAACGCCTCACCAAAATAGCTATTGATAAGTTTTTGTGTGATTTCACTTAGTGGCGAAGCCAAAACTTCAGCAGTATTACCATATTCAACCAATTCACCATTATGCATAACGATAATTTGGTCACTAATATGTTTCATCATGCCAATATCTTGTGTGACATAGACATAAGATATATTTTGTTCTTGTTGTAGCGACAGCATCAAATTAACAATTTGTGAACGCATTGAGATATCTAAAGCCGCTAAAGCTTCATCAAGAATAATCACTTTGGGTTTTAAAATTAAAGCTCTAGCTAACGCAACGCGTTGTTTTTGCCCGGCAGCCATCACAGATGGATAATAAGAGGCGTGTTCCGGCAATAAACCTACTTGTTTTAAAACATCATTAATCAATTTTTCTCGTTCGTGAGCGGTATAATTGGCATTGCGTTTAAGTGGAATTTCCAGTAATTGACCAATGCGAAGTCTTGGATCAAAAGAACTTTCCACATGTTGGAATATCATGCGAATCAGTTGCGAACGATGCCCATAATCGCCATATTCAACTTTATTACCATCGATCCAAATATCGCCACTGTCTGGCTTTATCATACCCACCAACATTTTAGCTAATGTCGATTTTCCGGAACCATTTTGCCCAATAATGGCTAAGGTTTTACCTTCGTTAAGCGAAAACGACAAAGGTTTGACGGCATCAATTTGTAAATGACCAAAGAGTCCTTTAGGGATTTTAAATCGTTTTGATAAATTGCGGACTTTTAATATTGGGTTCATTAACTATTCCTATATCTCAAATTACTCATCAGTATTTAATGGAAAATGGCAGGCTACCGAATGATCTTTTATTGGGATAAGTTCTGGTGCTTGTATACATTTTTTTTGCGCATAAGGGCAACGAGGCCCTAAGCGGCAACCAATAGGTAAATGTTCTAATGATGGAATAACCCCAGGTAAGGTATTTAAAGGGCTTTTATGAGGCATCGCTTTACCAAAATCAGGAATCGCATAAATCAATGCCTGCGTATATGGATGATAAGGTGATTTAATCAAATCTTCACTATCAGCTACCTCAACGGTTTGTCCGCAATATAGGACATTGATACGATCAGTCCAACGAGTAACCATCTGTAGATCATGGCTAATGAGTAAAATCGTCGTCCCCATATTCTGATTCATACTGGCCAGCAATCTGAAAATTTGCGCTTCGGTGGTCGCTTCCATGGCGTTAGTTGGTTCATCGGCAATCAGTAATTTAGGTTGATTGGCTAATGCTATAGCAATCATCACTTTTTGACATTCACCTTCGGTTAATTCAAATGGATAGGATTTGAGGATCTCTTTATGATCTTTAATCCCAACGCGATGCAATAATTCAACTGCGCGATTCTTACGCCAAAATAGGCGTTGCCACCAATGGCCTTTAAAGGTTCTGCGAGGAATGGCTTCAATTAACTGTTGGCCGATTTTCATCGAAGGATCCAAGCAAGATTGCGGCTCTTGGAACACCATCGAAATATTATCACTTATCACTTTTCGCCGTTGTTTGGCGGTCAATTTAAGCAAATCGACATCATTAAAATGGAAACGATCAGCGGAAATCTTCCAATTATGGTTATTCACACCTAATATCGCTTTGGCGATCAGACTTTTACCGGAACCCGACTCACCAACCAGACCTCGGATTTCGCCTTCTGATAATTTCAAATTAACCCGATCAATTGCCCGCAACAGGCCATCAGGAGTAATAAACTCAATGGTTAAATTGCGAATGTCTAATAATGCCATAATTAATGCCCTACTCGCTGGCCGTATAATCCAAAATTGAATAAATAAACCAACGTAATTGTAGCAGAAACAGCAATACCCGGCGCTAAAAAAGCCAGCAAATTAACATCAATAATGTCTTTCATTTTAAACATCATCATGCCTAAGTCCGGCCGAGAAAAGTCATTAGCAAAGCCTAAAAAGGTAATGGTGGTAATAGCTAAAATAACCGAACCAAATAATGAAACCACTTCAGCTAAGTAAACCGGTAAAATATTGGGGATAATATAATGATTTAAAATCGAAAATGAAGATAAGCCATCTAAACGATATGCCGTAATATAGGTTTTATTCGACTCTTTTATAACCCGTTGATGGATATTATAAATAAAGCGCGGTGCATAGGATAAACCAATCACAATTAATATATTGGTAATATCATCTTCCAATAACAAACTGATAACAATTACCCCAAGCAATGGCGGTACTACCATAAAAAATCTAAAGATAAATAGAATAAAAGGCCGGATAAATGTGACAAAAAACATTAAATAGTTAATTACGCCACCGATTATAATGACATAAAAAACTGCTTTTAGCGTCATTACAATCGTTGACCGATAACCTATTAATAAATAGTCAAAAATATCCTGTCCTTGCTCAGTAGTTCCTAAAATATGATTAATATCACCATTAGGCCACCAAGCTGGCGGTAAGGAGCTTACATAGATGGGATTTAAATGCGCATGAAAGAACCATTTGGTTGATAATGCAATAAAAGCAATTGCTAAAATCCCATAAAAACTGACAATCAGATATAAATTGCTATGAAGTCGATGGAAACACGAATTTATTCGCTTACCTAACTGAATTATCCTAGACATAATGTTCCTTATGACGTAATGGATAAATAGCAATAGCCGTTATCTCACCTAATAAAGTTAATAAACTAATTACCGTTCCACACGCAAGAATGGCTATCGAAATAATAAAATAATTATGATTACGATACGCCATCATCACCCATTGACCTAAACCAACTCGATTAAATAAGATTTCAATCACCATAGTAAAAAACAGTAAAGTCGTAGTGTTATAGGTCAATTGTGGAATGGTAGCCGGAATTGAATTGGGTAATAGATGCCGACGTAATACTTTAAACGGCGAACGTTCCCGAATAATTGCCATTTTAATATAGTTTTGCCTTGAGGTATTTTTGACGTTTTCACTCACCAGCTGAATGGTCATAATACTTGGCTGTATAGCTAAAATAATGGTTGGCAAAAGTAAATAGTGAAGCTGATCTAACAATGCTTTTAATTTTTCTGGCCTTGATGAGATTAAAATATCAAGCAAAGAGCTACCTGTTACTGATGGTGGTATATCAAAGTTCATAGAAATCGACCATTTCGCCGAAAGATAATACATCACAATTGTTGCCAACATCACAATCGGGCAAGAATAAAATATCAAACTCGCTAAGCGAATAGTGGCATTCAACCAATTTATATTACTTAATCCAAGAAAAATACCTAACGGTAAGCCGACAAGTAACGCCACCAGTAACGCTAAAATACATAGCTCAAACGTTGTTAATAGGGTATCTAAAAATGGTAAAGTTTCACCAGATGCTAAACGAAATTGACCTTGTAGTAACTGTTTAAAAAAAGCACTATAGGCATCAATAAAAGTTAAATCACTAAAAATAGATTGAGGAACAAAGTAAACCAGACAGAAGCTAATCTGGGCAAGCACGCAGATAATGAATAAAAACGTCACTATTTTTTTTAAAATATAGATAATCATTGTTTATCTTTATCATGAGTTAAAAACAACGGTGATATCCATCACCGCTGTTTTAGTTGTCGGCTAATCAGGTATCACCGGTTTACTTGCTGCGGCATAAGCATGATCTTGGGCGCTTAATCCACCAGCATTACCTTTACCGTCATAGTGATAATCCAATTCTTCTCGAGTCTTTATTTTACTATCAGATTGCACATAATCTGGAGCTGGAGCCTTAGTCATTATTGATGATGAATAACCTGAAGCAGTATCAGCTGTAGATTGGCTGATTTCTTGTTCTATAGGTTGTTTCTCAATATTAGGTTGAGTAGCAGATGTTGTGATATTTGATTGCGATATGCTTGCAACATCTTGTTTAGCGTTAGCTGTAGAGACCTCATCTTTGATTATAATTGGTAATAACAGTGAAGGGATCACGGTAACAGTGTTACTTGGCTCATCTCGACTCACTTGACTATAATCAACCGCTACACGACCTAATGCCAGCTCTAATGAGGCGGCAGCAAATTCTAATGGCATTGCTGACTGTTTTAATTCGGTATTTTTGCCACGTCGTTTAGTCCGAGGGGCATTCATACGCAAATGTCGAGAAGTTCGTCGTTGACGTTTCGGTTGGGCATCAGCGGTTACGTTATTATCGTCTGATTCAGGAACAATAACTGGCACTAATAATGTCGGAATAACGATACGCTCTTTTTCATCTGGTACCGCCGCATCACTATTTTTAACCCGAACGCTCTTAGTTAATGTACGCTGTTGTCGCCTTGGTTTCGCTTCCTTTTGTTTTGGTTGTACCGGTTCACTCGCTACTTTATCGGCTTTAATGTTATTCGCTGTATTAGCGGCATTTGCGGTATTCGCGGTATTACCATTTTGTTTACTTCGACGATTAGGGCGCGTAGTCTCTTTAACCTCTTCAGTTGCTGTATTATTTGCTACTGAACCATTATTACTATTACGGTTATTACGTTGACGTCGATTATTTGTACGTTGGTTATCTCGTCGTTTATTTGACTGAGGTTTAACTTCTGGCTTAGGTTCATCCTCTTGAGAAGCAAACAGCTGCTGAAGCTTCTTAAAGAAACCAACAAATAAACCGCTAGATTTTTCAACTTGTTTCGGTTCGGTTTTCGCCTTAGCTGACTTGCTCGCTTCGACTTTAGGGCCCGATAATACTGCTTGCTCTACCACCAACTCAGCAACTTGATCTTCTTCCTCTTCTTCAAGTTCACGAATCAGCTTAGGTAAATTGTAACTTAGTACAT
The DNA here is from genome assembly GCF_003202655.1 of Gilliamella apicola. Lineage (GTDB taxonomy): Bacteria > Pseudomonadota > Gammaproteobacteria > Enterobacterales > Orbaceae > Gilliamella > Gilliamella apicola_R. The sequence goes on from NZ_QGLR01000015.1 coordinate 90,255, forward strand.
CGGTCTCTTCACCACTGCGTTTACGAATCACTTTATAAAGCGGTGTTTCCATCTCTTCATCGCCAGCAATAACGATTTTCACATCTGGGTGCATTCTTTCAATATTAGTAATTGCTCGGCGCTTTTCGTTGAGCAAGTAGCTGGCAATTGGCACTGGTACTATTACGTCAATTTGCACGGTATTATCTTTCATCGCTTCTTCTTGAATTAAACGAAGAATTGACAGTGATAATGAATTATTATCACGAACGGTACCAGTTCCTTGACAACGCGGACAAATATGATGGGTTGCTTCTCGCAAAGATGGGCTTAAACGTTGGCGAGACATTTCAAGCAAACCAAAACGGGAAATACGCGTGGTTTGAATTCTTGCTCGGTCAGTTTTCATGGCTTCTTTTAGACGATTTTCGACTTCTCGTTGATTACGAATTGGTGTCATATCAATAAAGTCAATAACAATCAAACCACCTAAATCACGTAAACGTAATTGGCGAGCTATCTCTTCTGCCGCTTCAAGATTAGTATTAAATGCTGTCTCTTCAATATCGCTACCACGAATAGATTTAGCAGAGTTAATATCAATCGCAGTTAATGCTTCGGTCGCATCGATTACAATCGAACCACCAGATGGTAAGCGAACTTCACGTTGGAATGCGGATTCAATCTGACCTTCGATTTGGAAATGGTTAAACAGTGGTACATCACCATCATAAAGTTTAAGGCGACTAACGTACTCAACTCGACCTAAGTCAACTAAGCGTTTTTTTGCAATCTCAAGTACTTTTGGATTATCGATAAGAATATCACCGACATCATCACGTAAATAATCACGAAATGCGCGCGTAATAATATCACTTTCTTTATGAATTAAACTTGGTGCGGGATGATTCTTAGACTCATTTTGAATTGCGGTCCAATAATTAACTAAGGCATTTAAATCCTGTTGTAACTCTTCTTGGCTTTTACCCACGCCAGCGGTTCTTGCAATGACGCCCATGCCTTTAGGTTTTTCTAACGCATCGATAACGCGTTTTAGATCAGCACGCTCTTCACCCTCAATACGACGCGAAACCCCACCAGCTCTTGGGTCATTTGGCATTAATACTAAGTAGCTACCGGCTAAACTAATATAAGTTGTTAACGCTGCCCCTTTTTTGCCACGAATCTCTTTTTCAATTTGAATAAGGACTTCTTGACCTTCTTGTAAATGTTTAATACTGCGACGGCCAGAAATATTTGAAGGGAAATAGCTTTCAGCGATCTCTTTTAATGGTAAAAAACCATCTCGCTCGCCACCATACGAAACAAAAGCGGCTTCTAAACTAGGATTGATTTTAGTAATTTTGCCTTTATAAATATTGGCTTTTTTTTGTTCGTGACCAAGGCTCTCGATATCTAAATCATACAAGCGTTGGCCATCAACAAGGGCAACGCGCAGCTCTTCTTGCTGTGTTGCGTTGATTAGCATTCTTTTCATTATTCTACACTCTTGATTAATCTAAATTAACTGTAGGTAGAATTTTATTATTAATAAACGCTTATTTTAACAATAATAAACAATAGTACTTAACTAAATATTTCGGTATACCGTATTCATTATTTTATTTGTGTTATTTTTGTTATTATTTTATGTGAAATCAGTATAAATTATACAACATCAATATACTGTTTAACGGTAATATTACATTCAAAACACTTATGTACTGTTTTCAATACCACTAAACTGACAACAATTGATATTATTTCAACGATGAGTTTGCAAATTTCTACAATTTAACAAACCGCAAAATCTTTATATGATTGTTTAAAATAAACATATTAATTAATTATAATAATTCTACTTACGCTATTTTATTTTGACAAACTGTAATGTCTAACGCCATTGCTGCATTACAAGGATAAATTATCCCTGCCTATTATTCACGTTTCAGCAGAGGATAGCAAGTAAATTAAACTGATTATTTTATAAACAATTACCTGTTAATTTTAGCTGAGTGCCAAAATCGGTAAGTAGCTTAATCGCAAACGATCTTTTTTGGTTGTTTGCTAAAGGTGATATAGATGAATTTTTTTGCTTATCATCATTAATTTTATACACCATTTTATTAATGTATTAAACCTAACAATAACACTGGTGCATATCCTTATTTTAACCGTATAATACCCAGTAGATTTGCTTGTGAAATGAACAATAAAATAGTGTGTATTTATGGAATTACCGGAAAAAGTTGCTCTACTTAATTTTACCCAGCGCTGGATTGCTCAATTTGATGACGCTCCCAAAAGTGAAGAATTACACTCGTTACCCTCGCCTTGCATTATAAAAACTGAAAATCTTGCTGTTTATTGGCAACCTTTTTTGCTTATTCCGCCAAGAGATTTAACCATCGTTGAACAAGTGGTTAATATCAAGATACATCCAAGTGCTCATATTTATTACGGCACACAATATGCAGCCAATATGACCGCCAAATTTGCTGATATTGAGCTAATTTTACTGCAACCATGGAGTGATGATGACTTCGCCAATTTAGAACAAAATTTAATTGCGCATCTATCTCAATTAAGAAAATTAAAACGTCAGCCAACCATTTTTATTGGTTCAACCGATAAAGATACGGAAATCATCGCATTAAATAACTTAACAGGAGAAGTGGTTAAAGAAGATTTAATAACTGGGCAGTTAAGTACGTTAACATCTGATTTAAAATCATTTCTTGAAAAATTGGAAATTAAAAATTGATAACTTGGGAGGGATAACCACTGATAATGGTAAAAATATTGCGCCAAAACAAGATTGCTAACCAAATTGTAACTTGCCAAACAATGTGTATATAATGCATTGAGGGTCAGAAAAAGAAATAGGTACATTATGTTTGAATATTTATTAGCAGCACCTGCAGATCCCATCTTAGGTTTAGCGGATCTCTATAACAAGGACGAACGCACCAACAAAATCAATTTAAGTGTTGGTGTTTATAAAGATGAGACCACCAAAACGCCTATTTTAGAAAGTGTAAAAAAAGCTGAGCATCTAATATTAAATGATGAAACCACCAAAAGCTATTTACCTATCGATGGTCTTAATCCATTTAATATTGCCACCCAAATTCTACTATTCGGTAATGAAAATCCACGAGCTAGAACCGCGCAAGCTCCAGGAGGCACTGGGGCATTACGTATTATGGCGGATTTTTTGTCGCGTCGTACCAAAGTAAAACGTGTCTGGGTAAGTAATCCATCTTGGCCTAATCATCGTAGCGTATTCCAAACCGCGGGCTTAGAAGTTCGCGAATATCGTTATTACAATGCGCAAACACGAAGCTTAGATTTTGAGGGATTAATCAGTGATTTAAGCCTAGTTGCCGAGGGTGAAGCGGTGTTATTTCATGGCTGTTGCCATAATCCAACCGGCATTGATCCAACACCAGAACAATGGCAAGCTATCTCAGAATTAGCGTTAAAAAACGGTTGGTTACCACTATTCGATCTCGCTTATCAAGGATTTGGTCAAGGGATAGAAGAGGATGTATATGGGCTTAGATTATTTGCCAATAGTCAGCCGGAACTCTTAATTGCTAGCTCTTACTCTAAAAATTTCGGTCTTTATAATGAGCGTGTGGGGGCATTTACGTTAATTGCAGCTGATAGCGAGATTGCTGATCGCGCCTTTAGTCAGGTAAAAACCATTATCAGAGCTAATTACTCCAATCCACCCGCGCATGGCGCTAAAATTGTCTCTTATATTTTAAATAATGAAGAACTAAAAGAAGAGTGGATTGATGAATTAACCAGCATGCGCCAACGGATACATCGTATGCGGCAGCTATTTGTTAAAACGCTACAAGACAAAGGGGCTAACCAAGACTTTAGTTTTATTACTAAACAAAATGGCATGTTCTCATTTAGTGGTTTAAATGAAGAACAAGTGCTTAAATTACGTGATGATTATGGTATTTACATTGTTAACTCCGGCCGAATTAATGTCGCTGGAATGACTATTGATAATATGTCGAGACTTTGTGAATCGATTGTCGACGTTTTATAGTTGGCGATTTTAATAAACTATTGTTTAATCTAGTCGAATACATTGGTAGTTAATCTACATTTTAGCCACCAATGTATTTAATTTCTTGAATATAAAAATCTTCTTAAAACCGCAATCAATATTAGGTGTTTGGCCCTGAATGGCTAGCAACCATCATTACATTCACATTTAATAATAAATTGATTTTTATTGACCTTTTTGCTCTTTCCGCCCTGCTCGACAAAATTTTTGCCAGTTCTCCATCTTTTTAAACAATAAATGAAGAATAGGGTTGCATTATTAATTCTATTATTCTTTTTAGTTATATCGATAGACAAACTAACTATTAGACGTTAATTCAATAATTAATAATAATTGCTAACGACATGGTATTTTGATTAAGGATGGTTTTGTGGCATCGCATATTTTAGATTTTTTAATTTTAGGCAACAATTTTGGTACTAGCGAAATGCGTCAGATATGGTCTGAGCAAAATCGTTTGGAGAAGCAAGTAAAAGTCGAAGTGGCTTTGGCAAAAGCACAAGGTGAATTAGGGGTGATTCCTGCTGAGATTGCTGATACCATTATTGCCAAAGCGGATGCATCAAAATTATCCCTTGAACAACTTGCCGAAGAGGCAGCCAAAGCCAAACATTCACTAATGTCAACCATCAGTGCCTTGCAGAAGCAAGTTGGCGACGCTGGTGAATACATTCATTATGGCGCAACCACTCAAGATATTGTTGATACAGCAACTGTCCTACAGATACAACAATCATTCGCTATCATTGAACGGGATACCAAATTAATTGCTAGTCAATTAAAACTGTTAGCTAAACAATATCAATATTTACCGATGGTCGGTCGTACCCACGGTATGCAAGCCTTACCGACCACATTTGGCTTTAAATTAGCGGTGTGGTTAGATGAGTTTGTTCGCCATTTACAACGTTTATCTGAAATTAAACAACGGGTTTTAGTAGGTAATATAAGTGGCGCTATTTGTACTTACGCATCAATGGGAGAACTCGGCCCACAAGTTGAGCAACGAGCGCTAACGTTACTTGGACTCAATACACCCAATATAGGTTGGCAAGCAGCCCGCGACCGATTTTCTGAATATGCATCAGTGATTGCCCTTATTAGTGGCACACTTGGCAAAATTGGTAACGAATTTTACAACCTGATGCGAACCGAAATAAATGAGGTTGAAGAGCCGTTTTCCGATGGTAAAATTGGCTCAACCACCATGCCGCATAAACGTAACCCTGCCGCCTTAGAGGGATTGGCTAGTCTTACCGCCCCTTTATTGAAAAGTGTGGCGCTTATTCATGAATCAATGAAGGTTGAACATGAGCGGGATGCCATGAGTTGGCGTGCGGAGTGGATCGCGCTCCCGGAAATCAATCTTTATATTTCCGCGCAACTGCAAACGGCTTTAGCCGTGTTAAAAGGTTTAAAGGTGAATGCCGATCAAATGTTAGCTAATTTAGCAAAACAAAATGGCTTACTGTTATCCGAAAAAATAATGTTTGAAATTGGCAAACGTCTAGGCAAACAAACTGCTCACCATTTAATTTATGAAAATGCTATGCAAGCATTTGAACAAAATCGACCATTTAAATCACTATTATTAGAGGATCCTCGAATCAATAATCACTTTACGGAAGCTGAACTCGATAATTGGCTAAATCCAATTAATTATCTCGGCAGTGCAGCCGAAAAGGTTGAACAGGTCATTAAATATGCCGAGCAAAGCGGAGTATTATGATGAATTTTCGCTTAATCAGCTATTCCGATATTCCCGCATATCAGCAATTATTGCACCGTGCCTATCAAGCCACATCACAATTAGGCATTCATTTTGCTGCTGCCACTGTCGAACCAGAAGAAATCGCTCAGCATATTGATTCGAATGCCGTATATCTACTGGAAAAAGAGCAACAATTAATATCAACGCTCAGTATTCGTTTTCCATGGGGAAATAACCCAGGCCCTTATGGCTTACCGCATTTAGGCTGGTTTGCCACCGATCCAATTTATAAAGGGCAAGGCTACGGTAATGCATTATGGGATTGGGTTGAAAACGAAATTCTAATTAATCAACTTAAGCTACCTGCTGTCACTTTAGGTACAGCAGCTAATCATCCATGGTTAGCCAAATTATATCGCCAAAAAGGCTATCAACCAATTGGCCAAGCAGATTTAACTAGTGATCACACTACCCTTTATTTTGAAAAAATACTCAATCATCAAAACTATACCAATTGGAAGAAGAGGAGTCATCGATAATGAAAAAAATCATAACGTGGTTTGCTGCTATTTTATTAACCAGCCTAAGCTTAATTGGTTGTGATGATCAATCTAACCATCAGGCAACTGAACAAAATATTATTAAAGTAGGCTCTACAGGCCAAAGCTATCCAAATGGTTATAAACAAGATGGTAAGTTAGTTGGATTTGATGTTGAGGTGACCGAAGCGATTGCCAATGAGTTAGGTTATAAAGTTGAATGGGTAATTGCTGAGTTTGGTGGATTAATGGGACAATTTGACTCAGGCCGTTTAGATACCGTGGCTAATGCGGTGGCGGTAACTCCCGCGCGTCAGGCTAAATATGATTTCTCCGAAACTTATAGTTTTTATGGCAGTCAAATTGTTACTCATAAAGATAATAACAATATTAATCAGTTAACTGATTTCAATGGCAAAACTATCGCCGGCGTACTTGGTTCAAATCATATCAATAACCTAAAAAAAGCCTTTCCAAATAACGAAATTACCATCAAAACTTATGAAACCCGAGATGGTGCAATGCATGACGCTGAATTTCAACGCGTCGATGGTTATGTCAATTCCAAACCCATTTTATTGGCCGAGATCAAACGAAAAAATCTACCATTTAAGCTAGTTGGCGATCCTATTACGATTGAACAAGTTGCCTTCCCTTTTAATAAAGATGAAAAAGGCCAAGCTTTACGCGAAAAATTTAACCAAGTGATCGAAAAATTACGTGCTAATGGCACACTGAAAAATCTGTCGATTAAATATTTTGGTGAAGATATTACCTCATGAATTTTAATATAAACTATTTTTTTAGTGTATTTCCGCAGATATTACCTTATCTGCCGGTTACACTTTTTATTGCCATCGTTTCAATTCTGTTTGCCATTATATTGGGACTTGCCATCGCGCTCATTCGAAACAATCGGATTATTATTATTGATTCTTGTTTGGCACTGTTTATCTCGTTATTTCGTGGTATTCCATCCGTTGTTTTACTGTTTATTATTTACTATGGTTTACCACAAATATTTCCAATAATGAAACATATGGGGGCAACTACCGCGGCAATCATCTGTTTTAGTTTAAAATATTCGGCTTATTTAGCCGAGATCTTTCGTGCAGGCTTAGCGTCGGTTGATCATGGACAAAAAGAGGCAGGATTAACCTCAGGGTTAAGTACCATTCAGGTTTATCGTGGCATTATATTACCGCAAGCGATGATCAACGCCCTACCGAATACCGGTAATATGTTTATTTCACTACTTAAAGATTCATCTGTAGCTTTTTTTGTCGGCGTACAAGAGCTATTAGCGGCAGGAAAAATGTTAACCGCAAATTCTTTCCTCTACTTTGAAACTTATCTAGCCGTCGGTATTGTTTATTGGCTAACGGTTGTCGCCTATTCATGGTTACAAAAACAGCTAGAACAAAAACTGACTAAACCATATCATCGTTAAGGAGTGCATGATGATTAATGTATCTCATTTATCTAAACGATTTGGCAATCATGAAGTATTAAAAGAAATAAATCTGACGATCAAACAAGGTGAAGTGGTTGCCATTATTGGGCCATCAGGCTCTGGCAAATCAACCTTATTGCGTTGTCTTAATTTACTTGAAAAGCCCAATAGCGGAACTATTGCTATTGATCAAGTCATACTGAATAGTCAACATTACAACCATAAACAAGAAACCAATTTACGTAAACAGTCGGCAATGGTTTTTCAACACTATAATTTATTTAAAAATAAAACCGCATTAGAGAATATTACTTATCCCTTAATAGTCGGTCAAAAAATGGCTAAAGATGAAGCCAAACAGTATGGGTTATCATTATTAGAGCGTGTTGGCATGTTAGCTTATGCTAATCAATACCCAATCACTTTATCAGGAGGGCAACAACAACGAGTTGCCATTGCCAGAGCTTTAGCGGTAAGACCCAAAGTGTTATTATTTGATGAACCAACTTCAGCATTAGATCCCGAGCGAGTACATGAAGTTCTGCAAGTGATGTTAAAACTGGCTAAAGAAAATATTACCATGTTGATAGTGACCCACGAGATGGAGTTTGCCAAATATGTCGCCGATCGTATCATTTTTATGAGCAATGGTATTATTGTTGAGGAAGGGCAAGCAAAATCATTAATTGATAATCCACAACATGAGTTAACCCAACGCTTTTTACGGCAACTCACTGATGAGGTGGATTTTGAGATTTAACCTTACCTTTATAAAATGGTTAAGTTGTTTATCCTCACTATCCAATCTCAAGCATCAAAGCGTTTGCCAATGTGATAACAGTAATTGTTTAATATCCATACCATTGGCTAACGCATGAATATCGGTCAGTAACTGTTGTGCTTTAACGTCATTTTGCAATGCCGTAAATAACTTGGCAGCCAGCTCTTGTTGACTATAGGGATTTTTCGGTGAGCCTTTCGGGACATCTATTCGTTGGCTAATTTTTTGGTTATTATCAAAGACAATTTCAATAACCACATAACGCTTATTATATGCATCCGGATGCGGAGGTAATTGGATATCATAACTACGCTGCATTTTTTGCATTAATTTTTGGATATTTTCAGCTATTGGTGTTGCGCCAAATTGTTGAAAATCGATCGGTATACCCAGTAAAATCAACGCCAAAATATATTCTGCCGAAAAACGCCCCTGCTCAGCTAATAATGGCGTTTTATAGATCAGCGCGGCATCACTATTAACTGGAGCAAAGAAAAGGGTAATATGCTTAATATTATCCACATTAAATTTAGGATGCTTATACAGTAACTTACCAGCATCAGCAATATATGAAGCCGCAGAACAATATGAATAAGTTTTAAACCATAATCCTGGCTGAACAATCTTCCAAGGTTTTGCCCAACTAGTTAAATCTAAATTATCATTACCTTGGCCATAGATAGCTAAAAAACCTAAATTATCATCAAGAAAATCTTTATCTGCCGAAATGCCTGCTCTTAGCCAGTCAATGGCTTGTATAGCATGTTGTGCCGCCAATCCTGCATGCAAAAATTTTATCGGGGTTCCCATCAATAAGCGCATACCTGATGCTTGTGTAGCGGCTAACGTTAATGCTTGAGCAAGAAATGGTTCATCATATAAATAACCAATCGCAGCTGTTGCCGCAATTCCACCTAAAGTGACTGTCGTATGCCAGCCTTTTTCATAATGCTCAGGGTTGACACATTGCCCCAATAAGGCCATAACTTCAATACCAATTACATAGGCAGTTAAAAAGCGTCGACCATCTAACTGACTTAATGAATCATCTAAGCGAATACTCGCAAATAACGCCGATAAAATAACCGCTGATGGATGACCGCGTATATCTGAATGCACATCATCATAATCCAAACAGTGTGCCTGAAAGCCATTAAATAATGCTGCTTGGCGACGGGTAGCTAATTTCTTTTGGCCGATTAACCAAGCACGGCTATGGCCGCCTTCGTCATTAATCCAAGTCAACAATTTCTTAACATTCGCTTCATTAGACGCCTGTAAACTACTAGCAAAATAGTCAATAAGCCCATTAATTGCGCAATCAAGGAGTGACTGTTGCGCAATAATTGGCGTATTTTTTATTAACAAACTCAATTGCTGGCCTAGATGCATGACAAACTCTCATAAAAATCGCAATAATATGTTGAGCGAATAGTGGATAACAAATATACATCTTAAAGATTATATCGCTATATAACAATAACCCGAAATAATCATTATTGACCAAGCTTAGTTAATAAGCTTTTTTATGTGCTAAAATGAGCCTACATTTTAACATCACCTAAAAATAGATCTGATTATGTCAATATGTTATATTGCCTTAGGCAGTAATCTTAACGATCCACTAGCACAAGCCCATCAGGCTATAGCTGCGTTAAAACAATTACCGAATACCGAAGTTTCTGACGTTTCACCGTTTTATCGTAGTAAACCTCTTGGACCGCAAGATCAAAACGATTATCTTAATGCTGTGATCAAATTAACCACCTCTCTGACACCTATAGCGTTATTAGATGAGCTACAAGCGATAGAAAAATCACAGGGTCGAGTACGCAAAGATAATCGCTGGGGAGCAAGAACATTAGATTTAGATATTTTGTTATATGATAATTTAATGATAGATAATGAAAGATTAACCATTCCTCATTATCATATGAAAAACCGAGAATTTGTACTTTATCCGCTATTTGATATCTCACCGGATCTTATATTACCTGATAACGATAAGCTTTTTAATTTATTAAAAAAATGTCCGATGAATGGAATGAAAAAATGGCATGACTAATTAACCTTATTAATAACATATAGTTGTAATTTTTTGAGGTTTAACGGCGAAAAAAATAATAAAAAAAATTTGCCAACGGCTAAATTATTGCTATAGTTTACCGCTCGCAAATAATCTGTACTTAAGGGGATTGCTGTGAAACAGGAACAAAAATTAAATACATCTTCTCTTAGCCTGCTTGCAATTGCAGGGCTTGAGCCTTATCAAGAGGCAAAAGGTGAGGAGTATATGAATTCTAAGCAATTAAAACATTTCAAACTTATCTTAGAAGCATGGCTGTCACAATTACAAGGTGAAATGGGTAAAACAGTTTCTCACATGCAAGATGAGGCTGCAAATTTCCCAGATCCGGCTGACCGCGCTACTCAAGAAGAAGAGTTTAGCTTAGAATTAAGAGCGCGTGACAGAGAACGCAAATTGATCAAAAAAATTGAAAAGACATTAAAGAAAATTGAAACCGATGATTTCGGTTTTTGTGAATCATGTGGTGTTGAAATTGGTATTCGTCGTTTAGAAGCAAGACCGACAGCTGATTTATGTATTGATTGTAAAACATTAGCTGAACTTCGTGAAAAACAAATGGGTATATAATTTCCATTTAAACCGTCGTTTTATTCAATACGCCCATGCAATATATTGGTCGTTTTGCCCCCTCACCATCTGGACCATTACATTTTGGTTCTTTGGTGACGGCTCTCGGTAGTTACTTACAAGCCAAAGCCAATTTTGGTAAGTGGCTTGTTCGCATTGAAGATATTGATCCACCACGGCAAGTCAAAGGCGCCGCATCGTTAATATTAAAAACCTTAGAGGCTTTCGAGCTGTATTGGGATGACCAAGTTTTATATCAATCAGACTGTAGTGCGCGGTATCGATCGGTTTTAGCATCATTACTTTGTCAGCAAAAAGCTTACTATTGTGATTGTACTAGACAAAGGATCCATAACCTTACCAATGGGATATATGATGGCTTTTGTCGTGAGCGACATTTAGCATCCACTTGCCAACAGCAATGTGCGATTCGACTAAAACAAAATCAGCCAGTTTTTTGCTTCGATGATAAAATTCGAGGGCAACAAACCATTGATTCCACTAATGCTTTAGAAGATTTTATTATTCATCGTAAAGATGGTCTATTTGCTTATAATTTAGTTGTGGTGTTAGATGATAATTATCAAGGGATCACCGAAATTGTTCGCGGTGCTGATCTATTGCCGGTAACCGCTAAACAGATCTCACTTTATCGATTATTTAATTTCACCATACCCAATTACTGCCATTTACCATTGGCTTTAGATAGTCATGGTAATAAGCTGTCAAAACAGAACCATGCTAGCCCGATTGATAGTAAAAAAGCGAATTTATTAACCGCACAAGCATTACAATTTTTAGGTCAACAATTGCCAGACAATTGGCAAGATGCCTCACAAACACAGTTATTAGCTTGGGCTATCACTCATTGGCAAATTAACCAAGTACCGAAACAAAACAGAGTGTTAACCTCCGATATAAGATAAATTAGGTGTAATACCTAGATTATGCTCATGTAATAAATGTTTTTCCGGTTTTATTAATAGCGAAGCTAACACTCGTGCCTTAAGTTGTGCTTTCTGTTCTGGACTGCTTAGCAAATCTCGTAAATCAACTGCGGCATCACCAAACAGGCAATAATGAAGTTTACCAAGCGATGAAACGCGCAATCGATTACAACTTTTACAAAAATCCTGCGAATAAGGCATAATCAGACCAATTTTACCTTGATAATCACTATGGGCATAAACTTTAGCCGGACCAGATAACGCCTCTTTTGACTGTAATTGCCAACCTTGTTCAATAAGTTGTGTTTCCATCCTCTGACCGGCTAAATGATAACGATTAAATAACTCACGGCTCTCCGTTGTCTCCATCAGTTCAATAAAACGTAATTCAACCGGACGATGTTTGATCCAAGTTAAATAATCAGCCAGATGATCATTCATATTTCTCATCAAAACAGTATTAATTTTAACTTTACTGATGCCAACTTCTAATGATTTGTCAACGCCTTGAATCAACTCACTAAGTCTATCTTGACCGGTTATCTGTTTAAAAACATAAGGAGAAAAACTATCAATGCTAATATTAATAGCATTAAGTCCTGCTTGTTGCCAGCTATCTACATTTTTTAATAACCGTGAGCCATTAGTGGTAATTGCCAATTGTTTAATACTTGGATAAGCCGAAATAATTGACAAAATATCAATAAAATCTCGACGCAACGTCGGTTCACCGCCAGTTAAGCGAATTTTATGTACGCCAAGTTCAGTAAATGTTGACACAACATTGTTGATTTCATTTAACGATAGAAATTGATGATCTTTATTAGGTCGATAACCATTAGGCAGACAATACTGACACTGAAAATTACACAGTTCAGTAAGCGATAAGCGTAAGTATTGAAATCGACGTTGATAATTATCGACTAATTGCATATATGTAATGAACACCTTATCCAAATCGGGAAGCATAGCCATTTCTGCGCTATACCGCGGCTAAATCACCATATGAATAACATTATCACTTAGGCAAAGTAGCTTCAGAGTTTAGTTTAGTCTAGCATAACGTTTATTTTTTGACTATGGACAATTATTTAATATCAATCTAATAAAAAACAATTTGTTTTTTTACCTAAGATTCGACTTTATCATTACTACTCTCGGTATGGATAACCGTTATGTAACTAGGAATAACCGTTGCCGTTCGATAAATATAAACCCACCGTGCACCTGGGGGCTCGTCACTTAAAAAGTGTTTTAGTAAAATATCATCCTCAGTTTCATCATCCGATTGTTGATTTCTATAATAATCGATAAATTCTTCATACAGTTCTTCTAAATTTGTTAATGAACCACTATAGTTAGCTTCATATTGTTTAAATAAAAAATTTAATTTATCAATAAAAAAATCACATTCTCTGTCGATTGTAAAATTTTTAGGATTAACATAACCTAAAGTTGCAAAAATTTTATCAGCCACAGGCGATCCTGATTCCAATGTTTTAAATGTAGAATAATAAAAACGTACTGGTAAAAAAAATAACAATGCCAAAACTGCAATAATAAGATGACCAATACTCTTGAGAGAATATGCTAACATTAACATATATACGAAAATAAACGCACCAGCTATGCCGAAACTAGAAAAGATAATAAGTGGTATTAATGATAGGTATTCTTTCTTTTTTCTTTTGGCCAAGTCAGTCCCCATCGTTGCGTAAGGATGTAGCCATAAATAATGATCAACTGGTCGACGTAATGCATAGGCAAAATAGTTTTCGCCTTCAATTTGATCAACAACAACTTCTACATAGTCACCTATATTGAAAAATGCGCGACAAAAAACGCCCTCAATCACTTTATCACCCAATTTAAAACAAAAATATTGTTCAATGTTTTGAATAAGAGAACCGTCTTCTCTCCTCACTTTGATAGATTTCATATAATTATTTTCATTAAAAACCTTATCTAAATGACCAATTGAAGACACATTAAAATCTGGACGATTAGCTAAAGTGCGAGCTTGGATAAAATTTTGATAGTTATCATATAGTTCAAGATCAGTGATATAACCGGTAATGACTTGATAGTATCTACTATTTGATGTTAAGTTAGATTGCATTATATACATTCCTTATATTTTTCTATCATTTAATCAATAACATTCAGCCAAACAGGTAAAATTGGTGTATGGCAATAATAATAAAACCTATTTATAAATAATTTCAATTTTTTAAAATCTGGTGCTTTTAGCTCACTAATTTTTTAGGTGCATTAATATGATGTAATGTCTTAAATCGTCTGGCTTCTTTTTCGATATTATATTGCCAAGGTTTACAATAACCTAAACAGTTAAAAACCCGATTACCAAAAAGGAATATCCACCGCCTATTACTCAAAATATAAAAATAGGATAACGCTGGCAACAATTAATATTGTAGTCATAATAGAATTGAGTTTAAGGGTTACTCTCGGCGATATTTCAATAGAAAGGATAAATATTAAAGCATATTGTTTCATAATATGAACCACATAACACGCATAAATATCGTTGTGTAATGAAGGTTTTACTAACATCTCAATATAATCACTTTCATTGAAAATAATTTGTGTAAGTCGTCCGCCTACTGAATGGTTATCGACATAACAATAAAAGGATTTTTCTTTTAAAGAAGCGTTGCTACCCAAAAATAACATAAAAAAGCGGGCATTGAGAACAATAATAAAAATCCTTTTTTAGCTGACTGACCGTTCCGCTGAGTAAACAAAAATCTATTTCATTGATAACACAATTACTTCATGACTAAAATTAAGATAATTTTATACTAGATTTATATTTAAGTCATTGTTAAATATCATGTTGAAAAAATTGGATAAAAGAAGAACAATTGTATTTTTTCATTTGGGATCAATTAAATTATTTATAAATTAGGTTGGGATAGTTATAAAAATTAGCTTACAAGAAAGTGATATTGACTACGGATAACACAAAATACCCATAAAAATAAAATTAATAATTGATTGATTATTATATATTATTTAATATATCTCGCTATTGGATTAATTTTTAAACTAACTTATCATTTGTCTAAAAAATGGATTGTTTGTTATTTATATGGAAATAACATAATGAATAAAATTATAATTTTATCTGGCTTAATACTTTTTTCTATTCCATCACATAACGCTTTTGCCGAAACGATATCGCAAACAGTGTGGTCATTAGCAATGAATAACAATGATGGTGATGCCCAATATAAAATTGCTCAAGCTTATAACCCATCCATTAGCAATTATGATTGGGATTGTCGCCCTCATCAATTTTATCTTGAAGTACAAAATAAAAAATTAAGAGGATGTCAAAATAAATCTGACGACAAATATATTGAATTCTTAACCAAAGCAGCCAAAAACTCACATCCAAATGCACAAACAAATTTAGGTATTGCCTATATTGAAGGTAAATCAGTTACTAAAAATATCCAAAAAGGATTGTATTGGTTGGAAAAAGCCGCTAAAGCGGGATCTTATGTAGGCAAAGCACAATATTTTCTCGGTAACCTCTATGAAGAGGGTTTAGAGGTTAAACAAGATTATACTAAAGCAATTAAATATTATGAACTAGCAAGCAGTAGCAGAGATTTGGGACATAATGGTAGTGCACAATATGAACTCTATTGGTTGTATAAATATAAATTAAATGATCCCGTAAAATCTTTATACTGGCTTGAGCAATCTTTAAAAAAAATGGATGATAAAAGAGCATTAAAGCTAACATATGAATTAATTGATTATTTCTTAGATGGTGGTCAAGCAGACGGTACAAAATTAGAACAACCCAATTATTTATGGGCTGCTAAATATCTAATGTTTTTTGTTAATTGTAGTGGCATAGAAAAAAGTATCAGACAAAAAATAGCTTTTCAATTAGCTTGGTTTTACTTAAATGGTTTAGGTGTGGAAAAAGATCCTGAAAAAGCTGCCATATACTATCATTTAGGTCTTGAACTTGGTAAAACATTTGAATCAATTGATGATAAATTTATGGGAAAAGAATTTTTACTGAATGTGATTAAACCCATTTATAAAAACAAGGATTTATACATAAGAGAATTTGACGAATTTGTACATACAGATCTTTATAATAAGAAAATGAAAACTCTCACTTTGGAGAATCAAGCCTATGCTACCAATGCAAGTAAATATGTTGCATTGGTATTTGGTGAAAATTCAGAAGATGAGGAAAGGTTTTATACAAAACTAATTGATCAAATACGATCTAAATATCCTATTGATTCAGATCAAGCTTGGATTATTTCTCCGATATTAGCCCTAGCCAAAGAAAGGAAAATGGCTTATGGTTATTATCAAGATGCTCAAAGGATTAATGGAAAAACAATAGATCAATTAATTGAGCTTTACCAATCAGCTTTAAAACTTGAACCTAAAAACCCCAAAATTTTATATGGTTTAGGTACAGTATATGATTTTTTAAACCAGAAACCAAAGACCGCAATACCCTATTACCAACAAGCAGCAAATTCAGGATATATGCCTGCTCAATATCGTTTAGGTGTCATCTATTATAAAGGTAGAGGTGTTAAACAGAACTACCGAGAAGCTTGGCGGTACCTTAATTTAGCGGCTGAACAAAATTACGCTGCCGCCCAAAACTTTTTGATAACAATTGATAAATCTCATCCTGATTTTGACTGGTTGACTACGCAGTATATAGAGCATGAGCAGAATTACCGATCACCAACGGTTTTAGTTGATGGTGAAGATTGGTTAAAAGTTGAAAAAGAAAATAATCCAACCGCTAAAATTAATTATCGTTTGTTGAAGCATAACACACGTAGGTTTCAAAGTATGAGTTGCGATATAGTCGTCAATGCTGCTCTCGCAGGTGATATCTCTCTTCAACAATACTTTGTCGTCGAAGCATTAAATACTAAAGCACTTGTCTGTAAACTACCACAAGATCAATTTTTTACTTGGATAGACAACAGCAATCTTGAAGATGATAGAAAACAATTTTTAAAAGCACATTATTACATAGCTACCGACCAGTATGATGTAGAGCTAAAATCTTTAATCGATAAGCAAAATCAATATGCGATTATTGAATCAATAGATCGAGCTCGAGCTAATTGGCATTATGATAATAGAGATGAGGAATTGCTTTTAAGTTTAAAAGAACTATTAAAAACTGGTAATCAATACGCAGCTAGATTACTATTTAATTATTACTCATCCCAAAGTGAATATGTTGATAACGCCTATCAACGGCAAAAAATTACTCTATTAGTAAACGATTTAGATGATGTTACTAAATTTGGAAACTACCGCTCTTTTAATGTCTTTGCTTTATTTAATAGCTCACCTTTAACTCAACTTAAATATTATGAGCCTGTAAGCAGCAAAGAACTTTCATCTTCTGAGGTTTATAAAATCTGGTTTGAATTGGCCAATATGCATGAGGAAGGCATTGAAGTTCCTAAGAATAATAGTTTAGCTTATGTTTGGTATAGTCTATTATCAGAACATCAACAACCTCGAGCTGCAGAAAAAGCTGAAGAATTAAAACAGCAATTAACAGCAGAACAATTGACTCAAGCTAATAATCGGCTAGAACAATACAGTAAGCTATATCGTTTTATTCCAGTAACGCATTTGGATATACATTAAAAATTAAAATTTGATCACCAATAATATAGCAGCTTAATATCAGCAACTTAATACGGAATATAAAAGATGAATAAAACGATAGTTACAACAACTAACTCCCAAAAACGACGAAAAAAAATTGGGTTTCTTATTTTGATATTTATATTAACAATATGCAGTGTAATTTACTTATGTTATGGATCACTATCTTCCTCACAACCACAGATAGGTAAATATTTTAAGACAGAGAACAGGAACATGGATTTGGAATATAGTGAAAATTTTGAATGCATTATAAATATTAGATATGAAGGTCAAAAAGAAAGTGATACCTCTTTTTCTGTAAGATATGATGATGCTCAAGACAAACGCGAAAATTGCATACCTTTATAAATCATAATTATAGCAAATATAGGTAAATCATCTTACCTATATTTTTATTACAAATTCTAATAATATTGTGATTGTGTTAAGTAAAGTTTTTATCCACTTTACTTATTTAACTGGTTCAAGTATATATAGTCCTCTTGTCAATAAAACCGTCAAATGGAGGTTGTGATGATCACCCATATTAGCCCATTAGGATCAATGGATTTACTTGCGCAGGCTGAAGTTGATATTTTAAAGAAATCAGCAAATAGCGAACTTTATCAATTATATAGAAATTGTTCATTAGCTACTCTTAATGCGGGCAGTAAAACCGATAATACCCAAGAATTATTGGATAGATTTAAATCTTTCGAAATTAACGTTATTAGCAAAGAGCGTGGTGTTAAATTAGAACTGATTAATGCGCCCGAAAGTGCATTTGTTGATAAACGAATCATTCGCTCAATTCAAGCCAATCTGTTTGCTGTTTTACGTGATATTCTTTTTTTAAATGGCCAAATTACCGCAATTAAACATTTGGTACCCAATGAGAAGCTTGAAAAAGATCGCTCCTATTATATCACCAATCTAGTTTTTTCTATTCTACGTAATGCCAATGCGCTACATGTTGGTGAAGAACCTAACTTAATTGTTTGTTGGGGAGGTCATTCTATCAACGAAAACGAATATTATTATGCTCGTCAAGTTGGTATGCAACTAGGGCTACGTGAACTAAATATCTGTACTGGCTGTGGTCCGGGAATTATGGAAGCCCCGATGAAAGGTGCTGCTGTTGGTCATGCACAACAACGTATCAAAGATAGTCGTTTTATTGGTATGACCGAACCATCCATTATTGCCGCCGAACCACCAAACGCATTAGTTAATGAGCTGATTATTATGCCTGACATTGAAAAACGACTTGAAGCGTTTGTACGTATGGCGCATGGTATTGTTATCTTTCCTGGTGGCCCTGGTACCGCGGAAGAATTACTTTATATATTGGGGATTATGCTCAATCCTGCCAATAAAAATCAGACTTTACCAATTATTTTGACTGGTCCCAAAGAGTGTGAAGATTATTTTGCGGCGATTGACCAATTTATCCGTAACACCTTAGGTGAAGAAGCGACTAAGCTGTATGAAATTATCATTGATTCGCCGGAACAAGTCGCTCGCATCATGAAACATGGCGTAAAACAGGTGAAATCATCACGGTTAGCGACTGGCGATGCTTACGGATTTAACTGGTTACTGAAAATAGATGAAGCACTACAGCACCCATTTGAACCAACCCATGAAAACATGGCATCCCTCAATCTACATAAAGATCAACCTGTTGAATTATTAGCTGCTGATTTACGTCGAGCTTTTTCTGGTATTGTGGCCGGTAATGTTAAAGAGTTCGGGATGAAACAAATTGCTGAGCATGGCCGTTATAAATTGCAAGGTGATCCAGAAATCATGAAGCAGTTAGATAATTTACTGCTTAGCTATGTGAAACAAGACCGTATGAAGCTACCTGGAGGCAGTGCTTATCAACCTTGTTATGAAATTTGTTATTAATTAATCTTAATATCAAGCAATTACTCTCCGCCGATATCGAAATCGGCGGCATATTTAGCAGTTATAGCGCAAATTAAAAATTACTTAAAATATCTAACGCTTCGGCGACTTTCTTAACGGCAAAAATCTGCATATTTTCTGGTTTTTTCTTTGGCATATTGGCAATAGGTACAATTGCTTTTTTAAAGCCATGTTTAGCTGCCTCTGAAATACGCTCTTGGCCACTTGGTACTGGTCGAATTTCACCACCTAGTCCTATTTCACCAAAAATTACCACATCTTGTGGCAAAGGCCGATTGCGAAAACTCGATACCAATGCGGCAATTAATGCTAAATCGGCACTGGTTTCGGTTACTTTTACCCCGCCAACAACATTAACAAAAATATCTTGGTCGGCCATTTGTAACCCCCCATGACGATGTAGAACGGCGAGTAAAAGCGCTAACCGATTTTGATCAAGTCCGACGGTTACTCGTCTTGGATTGCCATAAACCGAATGATCGACTAATGCTTGGATTTCAACCAGTAATGGGCGAGTCCCTTCCCATAATACCATTACCGAACTCCCTGATAAGATCTCTTCACCACGACTTAAAAAGATTGCAGATGGATTACTAACCTCTTTCAATCCTTGTTCTGTCATGGCAAACACACCTAGTTCATTTACCGCTCCGAAGCGATTTTTATGGCTGCGTAAAGTACGGAATCGAGAATCAGCATCGCCATCGAGTAAAATCGAGCAGTCAATACAGTGTTCAAGGACTTTAGGCCCAGCCAGTGATCCATCTTTAGTCACATGGCCAACCATGATAATGGCAATTCCTTTGGTTTTGGCAAACCGGGTTAAATAAGCTGCTGTTTCACGAACTTGTGCCACACTACCCGGTGAAGATTGAATATCAGCAAGATGCATCACTTGAATTGAGTCGATAACCATTAATTTGGGTTGAGATTGTTCGGCCAGTAAACAGATCTGCTCAATACTTGTCTCAGACAACATATTAATATTATCAGTTGGTAAACCCAAACGGTGGGCACGCATCGCCACTTGTTGTAGTGATTCCTCACCAGTAACGTAAAGCGTATTCATTTGTGCCGAAAGTTTACTCATGGTTTGCAATAGCAAAGTACTTTTACCGGCACCGGGATTACCACCAATTAAGATAGCACTACCCGGCACCACACCACCACCTAGTACTCGGTCAAATTCAGAAAAACCGGTTGAAAATCTTGGCAAAGCCTCAAGACTAATTTCAGACAGTTTTTGGATTCTAGTTTGCCCAGCGCCACCTGCATAACCGGTTAATCGATCATTACGTGACGAAGTACTCGCTAACCTTACTTCAGTAATCGTATTCCAAGCATGACAAGCACTACATTGACCTTGCCAACGAGGATAGTCCGCGCCACAATCATTACATACATAAGCGCGCTTTACGGTTTTGGCCAAATTTTTCTCCTAACCTTCACTTAGTAAACTGGTTGATAAGATGCACCATAAACCAGTTAAATCGGCATAATTGATACTAATTCTTGCTTTTTCAACGACTTTAGGTTTACCGTGATAAGCAACACCAAGTCCAGCAATTCTAATCATCATTAAATCATTGGCGCCATCACCTATCGCAACCGTCTGATCAATAGGAATATCTAAAGAGGTAGCTAATTGTTGCAAGGTTCGAGCTTTATATTTAGCATCAACAATTTGGCCGATCACTTTACCAGTCAGCTTACCATTTTTAATTTCTAACTCATTAGCATGAGCATCTATTAGTTTTAGCTTCTGTTTTAAATGGTCGGCAAAATAGGTGAATCCACCGGAAACAATGGCAACATGCCAATTTTTTTTATGTAGCTCTTTAACTAAATAAGTTAATCCTGGGGTTAATGGTAGGCCCTCTTTTACCTGTTCTAAAATAGTTTGCTCTGCACCTTTTAAAGTTGCCACGCGTTTGCGTAAGCTAGTGGCAAAATCGAGTTCACCGCGCATAGCAAGCTCGGTGACCGCAGCAACTTGTTCACCGACGCCTTGAAGTTTTGCCAACTCATCGATACATTCAATACCAATAGCTGTTGAATCCATATCCATAACCAATAAGCCAGGAGAATGTAAGGTTGGTAAATTATCAATTGGCGCAACATCAATTCCTAAGGTTAACGAAATCGATTTGGCTTTTTTCGGCATTACGCCAGCAATACGCACAATTTGATAGGTTTTAATTTTCCACGATGAAACCACTACCATCGGCATTGCAAGTTGTCTTTGAAATTTCGACAGTAATGTTTTGTTTAACTTTTTTCCATAAATAATCCAACCAGTTTTTCCGGCATTGTAATCTAATGGAACTACTTCACAACCATTTAAAGACAAAGGTAAACCTTGCCAATGTTGTATATTCTCTGGGAGATCACTATAGGTTAATGTGTAAGCCATATTTCGAAAGTCTTAAAAGTGCAAATCAGATTCGGAATTTACCATATCTGCCAAAGATTGTCCAAGTAAGGATTATAAGAGGTTATTTAATCAATTTTGTAATTTAAAAAACCTCGTTCCTCAACTTTTTTTGACTAAATATTTAATTGATTATTTGTTAATAAGTCCGAATTAGAAAGCGCAAACAAACGTTAAACCGCTAACCCCCACAAACATAGTTGTTCAAGTGCTGGGCCAATTTTTTCACCCAGTGGCGTTAATTTATATAACACTTTAAGTGGTGGTTTTTTGCCATAGACGCTACGAATAATAAGCCCATCTTCTTCCAGTTTTTTTAGTTGGATAGTTAGCGTCATATCAGTGATTTCGGGAATCAAGATCTTTAACTCACTAAATCGTTTTTCACCAGATAGCAGATAATAGAGAATAACCCCTTTCCATTTTCCACCGATTAAATCCATTGCTAAACTTATTGGGCAATAATAAGTTTTATTGTTATAGCGTTTTGACGGCCGTTCTTCAGCACTTTGCATACATATTCCTAACTATACTATCAAGTTTGATAGATATTGCTTAAAAAGTATTGATCACTAAACTAAATAGAGTAACTCAATTTTTTATAGTATAAAAACAAAGGAAATGTTATGCCATTAATTATTTTAGCTCATCCCCATTTTGAACAATCAACAGCCAATAAAACTATTGTTGAAACTTTACAAAATAAAGTTAAAGATCTTGAAGTTCGTAACATTCATCAGCTTTATCCAAACTACCAAATCAATGTAGCGGAAGAACAAGCCGCATTACTAAGACATGAGCTAATCATTTTACAATACCCAATGTATTGGTTTAACATGCCAGCGATACTGAAATTATGGTTTGATGAAGTGTTTACCTATCAATTTGCCTATGGTTCAAAAGGCGATAAATTGAAAGATAAAAAATTGCTTACCAGTTTAACTATCGGCCAAGTTGAGCAAAATTATAGTAATTATGACGTTGATGTTATCAATCATCTGCATGAACCAGTAAAACTATCAACACTTTATAGCCAAATGCAATACCTAACACCGATTGTTTTATATGGGGTATCACCTGTAACCACTGAGCAAAATGATATACAAGCTAAAGCAAAACAACATAGTGAAAAATTAGTAGCGCTGATTGAAAAATATCGTTAATAGTTTAATTGTGATGATCTATGCCTAAAGCATAAATCATCACGCATAATAACTACACTTTGTTTAATACCGCATAAAAGAAACCATCACCGCCCAATTCAGTCGGTAAAAACTGTCTTAGTTCCCCCTGCTGTTTGGCATTAGGATTTTCTTTTAAAAAACGGCAAATCTGTAATTTATTTTCTTCTGGTAATACGGAGCAAGTGGCATAAACTAAAGTGCCGCCTGTTTTTAAATAAGGCCATATACGAGTTAAAATAGCATATTGCAACTCAGTAAGTTGAGCAATATCGCTATCACGACGCAACCATTTTATATCAGGGTGACGACGAATAACGCCGGTCGCCGAACAAGGTGCATCGAGTAAAATACGATCAAACAGGCGCCCATCACACCACTTTTCAGGGGTTAAACCATCACCGACTTTGACTTGCGCATGCTGTTTGAGCCGAGTTAAATTTTCATCTATTCGTTTAACTCGGTTGGCATCAACATCTACAGCTAATACATTAGCTGTTGGCGCTAGTTCTAAAATATGGGTGGTTTTACCGCCAGGTGCAGCACACATATCTAAAATCTGCTCACCATTTTTAGGGGCTAATAGATAAGCCGCATATTGTGCCGATAAATCTTGTACGGTTACCGCGC
The DNA here is from genome assembly GCF_003202655.1 of Gilliamella apicola. Taxonomy (GTDB): domain Bacteria; phylum Pseudomonadota; class Gammaproteobacteria; order Enterobacterales; family Orbaceae; genus Gilliamella; species Gilliamella apicola_R. The sequence goes on from NZ_QGLR01000015.1 coordinate 114,273, forward strand.
CTTCAGCAAAAAACGGTAATTTAGTCACATTTACCGCCGTAGTTAAGCGAATAGCACAAGGGATATCAGCAAAAGACTCGGAAGCAATTTGTTGTTTTTCAAGTAATTGTTGGTATTCACTAACCGAATAATGGTTAAGATTAACTCGTAACCACATAGGTGGTTTCTGATTATTCGCATTAACAATTGCTTGCCACTGCTCTGGATAAGCTGATTTTAAACGATTTAATAACCAACTAGGATGTAAGGTCTGACTAATTTGTTGTTTACTATCTTGCTGAAATTTTTGTTTTAATGATGCCTGTTGGCGTAAAAATTCACGTAAAACACCATTAATCACACCTTTTAATTGCGGTTTTTTTAAATCATTAACCGCACCAACTGTTTCACCTACAGCGGCATGCTCAGGAATTCGGGTATAAAGAATCTGGTAAAGTCCGACCAATAATAGATAATGTAAAACTCTATTTTTACCCGTCAGCACTTTTTTCATTAAATGATGAATATAGAAATTAAGCTCTGGCAATACGCGCATCACACCAAAGCTGATCTCTTGAATTAGTGCTTTATCTTTATCGGCAACTTGGTGATTTAAAGATGCTAACGCGGTACTGAGTGATTGCCCGTCTTCAAGCACCGCAAAAATAGCTTTTGCACAAAGCGCACGAATGTTTTGGTATGACTTTTTATTCATAACTAATAATAGCCTTAATTCTTTATATTGATTAAAGAATCAATGATCCCACCCAACCAGCAATAAATAATGGAATATTAAAATGGGTAAAGGTTGGGATAACACTATCTCTTATATGATCATGCTGACCATCACTGTTTAAACCAGCTGAAGTGGCTAAAATAGTATCTGAAGGCGGTGAACCTGCGTCACCAATCGCTCCTGAGGCACCAATTAAACAGACTGTGGCTATTGGTGAAAAACCTAGCTGAACACATAGTGGAACATAAATAGCCGCAATAATAGGTACTGTTGAGAAAGATGAACCAATACCTAGGGTAATCACCAAGCCAACTAACATCATCATAAAAGATGCCACCACTTTATTACCGGCAAATAACGCAGCACTATTGACAACTAATGGTTCTATTTCATGAGTCTGTTTTAGTACTTCAGCAAATCCTTGCGCAGATATCATCACAAAGCCAATCATCGCCATCATTTTGATACCATCAGTAAAGATTCCGTCTGCTTCGCCCCATTTAATTGACCCTGATACGATAAAACAAATAAAGCCGATTAAAGCACCTAAAATCATCGATCCAGTATAAAGTTGCACGGTAAAAGAAAGAACAATGGCTAATAGTGAGACAATAAGTGAACGCGTACTTACATTACTAAATGCTTCAGCATGACTCTTTTCATGAATAAGTTTATACTCTCTTGGTTTACGATAACTGATAAAAATAGCCCAAAGTAGACCAACAAACATCCCAAAAGCAGGAATAGCCATTGCATGCATAACATTAACATGGCTAACATCCATCCCCGATGAAATAATGTTTTTTAACAAGATTTGATTTAAGAAGATATTACCAAATCCAACCGGCAAGAACATATATGGGGTAATTAAACCAAATGTCATAATACAAGCAATCATGCGTCTATCTAATTGTAATTTCGACATCACATATAATAGTGGTGGAATTAACAACGGAATAAAGGCGATATGAATTGGGATAATGTTTTGTGAGGAAATACTAACTAAGCCAATAATAATAATTAACAACCATTTAATCCGTGTTTTCGCATCGTTGGTCGTTAATTGTTTGATAGCTTTATCAGCTAATAATTCTGGTAATCCTGATTTTGAAATTGCCACCGCAAAGGCACCAAGCATAGCGTAAGATAGAGCAATATTAGCCCCATTACTTATCCCGGTATTAAAAGCATCAATCGTTTCTTTTAGTGTTAAATGACTACACAAACCACCGGCAAAGGCGCCAATAATCAGGCTAATCACCACATGAACACGGCAAAGCGAAAGTACCAACATTAAAATAACCGCAACAACAACAGCATTTACCGAGGAAAGCAGCTCAAGAATAGTATTCATAAATAGATTTTTCGTAGCAAAATAAAGATGGTTATTCTAGGTGATAGCTATTTAAAGTGCAATTGTTAGTATACGCTTACTGCGGATAAATTATTTTTTTAGGCAAAACAAAAGAGAACTTATTAGCAGTTTAATGTTTGTGTAGCTAATTAAACATAATTAATTTAGGAGGTTAAAAAAACATTACGCTTATTAACATCTCTAATTAGCGTCCAAGTTCATTTAATGTTCAATGTGGTATTGGTATAAATAAACCTTTATAATAAACAGTCATTATCATAATATTGTGGTAATAACTACAATATTATGCAAATTTGCTAACAGCTATACAATAATGTATATATACTTGAATTAACGTTTCTTATTTTAAAATAAGATATCAATTTACAGCTTAAACATTCATTATTAAGTTGGTAAATGAATAACTTAACATGATTTAAGTATACAATTAGCAACAAAGTATGAGGTTTATTTTTATGTTTTCTTGGTGGACAAAAATCTATTTTTCACTAATTCAGATCCCTGTTAAGCTTTTTGTTAAAAGTAAACCCATTCCAACTGATCCTATTACTGAATTGGAGCTCGATATCCATCGGCCAATTTTGTATGTGCTACCTTATAACTCTCAAATTGACTTAATGGTAGTGAGATCACTTTGCCTTAAATATGATTTACCCGATCCGTTATTAGGCATTGAGATCAATGGTAAAACTGTACCGGCTTATATTTATATCGATAAAGGACCGGGTATTTTTGCTTCAAATAAGCAAAAAAGTAAAACAATTGAAATTTTAAGAGAATATATTTCAGCTCACCAACAAAATGATGAACTGGATATCCAAATGTTGCCAGTATCTGTGATGTTTGGGCGGAAACCGGATAAGGAAGGCAAAAAAATCCCTTCACTACAAGTGTTAGGGGCTACCTATAAACTGTATAAAATCTTAATTTCTGGTCGTGACTGTTATACTCGGTTTTCGCGAACAGTATCTTTTAAAAATATTAAAGTTAATGATAAACAAGATATTTCTGTTCTAGCGCATAAACTTTCGCGGGTAGCACGCATTCATTTTGCCAAACAACGAACTGCTTCTGTTGGGCCAACATTGCCGGTTCGACAACAAATGCTCAATAAATTATTAACGAATCCAGCGCTTGCTGAAGCAATAAAAGAAGAAGCTAAAAGTAAAAACATTGGGCTAGATAAAGCCAAAAAGAGTGCTTTATCCCTGTTGAATGAAATTGCTGCTAATTTTTCTTACCGTATGTTGAGAGTGACTGATTTTGTTCTCACTTGGGCTTGGAATAGGCTTTACCAAGGTTTAAAAGTTACCAATGCTGACCCAGTCCGAGAGCTAGCAGAAAATGGTCACGAAATAGTTTACGCGCCATGTCATCGCAGTCATATGGACTATTTATTGTTATCTTATGTACTTTATCGACAAGGATTGGTGCCACCACATATTGCAGCCGGTATCAATTTAAATTTCTGGCCTGCCGGTCCTATCTTTAGACGCTTAGGGGCATTTTTTATCCGTCGTTCATTTAAGGGTAACAAACTTTATACTGCGGTCTTTAGAGAGTATCTAGCAGAATTATTTATTCGCGGTTATGCCGTCGAATATTTCATTGAAGGTGGGCGTTCACGTACCGGAAGACTACTCGATCCTAAAACTGGAATGTTGATGATGACAGTCCAAACTTTATTACGAGGTGACAATCGCCCAATCACAATTGTTCCTGTCTATATTGGTTACGAACATGTTTTAGAAGTTGCCACTTATGCTAATGAGCTTCGCGGTGCTAAAAAAGAAAAAGAGAGTCTATGGAGTACCATTAAAGCCTTCTTAAAATTAAAAAAATTAGGCTTTGGCTACGTTAACTTTGGTAATCCAATACCTTTAAATCAATTTCTAAATCAGCAAATACCTGAGTGGCGAGATGCGATTGATCCAAGCGGAATGCAGCGTCCTAGTTGGTTAACGCCAACAACTAATCTACTTGCCAAACAAATAATGGAGCATATCAACTCTTCAGCGGCAATTAATGCCATGAATTTATGTTGTTCAATATTGTTAGCTGCTGACCAATGTACATTAACCAAAGTAAAATTATTAGAAAATATTGATTATCTCTTAAAATTATTAAAAAACATTCCTTATTCTGATTTGATTACCATTCCTGATCAAACTGCTGAACAGATGTTTGAGCATGCCAAAGAGATGGGTAAATTTGTAATTACCACCGATGAAGTGGGTGAAATGGTGGGATTAACTACCGAACAAGCGGTATTGATGACCTATTATCGCAATAATATTCAACATTTACTGATTATACCGGCAATTGTGGCTAGAATTTTACTTAAGCATAATCGCATTTCAGCTGACGAAGTACTTAGACAAGTAAAATTACTCTTTCCTTTAATAAAATCCGAACTATTTTTATATCATAATGAAGAGCAATTAACTGAATATGTGAATAAAATTATTGAAACATACGCTGAATTGAATCTAATCAGTTATGCGCCGGATAAATTAACGTTGAATTACTTGAAAATGTCAGGATTACAGTTGTTAGCATCATCATCCCGAGATACATTGCAACGCTATGTCATCGCATTTTCATTGTTACAAAAAGATCCAACCATTAGTCGTGCAACATTAGAAAAAGAAGGGCGTTTAATTGCAGAGCGGTTATCAATATTACATGGTATAAATGCCCCTGAATTTTTTGATAAAGGTGTTTTTTCAACCTTAGTTGCTTCACTTCGTGAACAAGGTTATTTAGATGATAAAGACGATGCCAATTTAGCAAAAATTGACACTATGAATAAAATACTTAAACCATTAATCACTAACCGAGTAATGCAGACAATTGACGAAATTAATCCATCATAATTAAGTTATCTAGGGCTTACCTGATTATTTTGGGTAAGCCTTATAAACTTAATCATTAAATAAAACATCAACTTTTCTATCTCTATCACTATTTTTTAAATAATTTTTTCTTTAATATTCATAATTAAGTAATTAAATAAACAGTGCAACTATTTTTTTGACATATGTCAACCTTTTCAATATTTATCCCTTTATTTCCATCCAATTAAATATTATCATTACAATTAATAAGGATGTTAATGATATCCCCACAAAAAACTAAATTATAAAATGTAATGTCAGCTTTTTAAGGAGTTCATATGCTATTTAACCGAAGACAGTTCTTTAAGATCTGCGCTGGTGGCATGGCAGGAACAACAGTTGCTACCCTCGGACTTGCGCCGAGTATAGCACTTGCAGAAACTCGCCAATATAAATTATTAAAATCAAAAGAAACGCGAAATAATTGTACCTATTGTTCCGTTGGATGTGGAATGCTCCTTTATAGCCGAGGAGATGGTGCTAAAAATGCCGAATCGTCTATTTTTCATATTGAAGGCGACCCGGATCATCCCGTTAGTCGTGGCTCACTTTGTCCAAAAGGTGCCGGTGTGCTCGACTATATTAAAAGTGAACAACGGGTTAAATATCCTGAATATCGTGCTCCTGGTTCTGACAAATGGCAACGGATTAGTTGGGATGAAGCAATTGATCGTATTGCACGATTAATGAAAGCTGACCGCGATAAAAATTTCCAAGAGAAGAATGCACAAGGTACAACTGTTAATCGCTGGACAACAACTGGCTGGTTGGTTACCTCAGCAGCGAGTAATGAAACGGGTTGGTTAGCCTTTAAAGTTGCTCGTTCATTAGGGATGTTAAGCCTCGAAACCCAAGCTAGGGTTTGTCATGGTCCTTCTGTTTCTAGCTTAGCGGCGACATTTGGTCGAGGCGCGATGACCAATAATTGGAATGATATCAAAAATGCTAATGTGGTTATCGTTATGGGAGGGAATGCAGCAGAAGCCCATCCTGTTGGATTTAAATGGGCTATTGAAGCCAAAATTACTAACGGCGCAGAACTGATTGCGATTGATCCACGTTTTCATCGAACTGCCTCCGTCGCTGATCATTATGTACCAATTCGTGCTGGTTCTGACATTGCTTTTTTACTTGGTATTATTAACTACCTTATCTCACATAACGAAGTAAACTTTGAATATCTGGTTACCCACTCTAATGCTAGTTTAATTGTCCGTGATGATTTTAACTTTGATACAAATAGTGGTTTATTTAGTGGTTATGATGCTGCTAACCGCCAATACGATCAAACCAGTTGGGCATATCAAAAAGATGAAAATGGTTATGCATTAAGAGATAAAACCCTAAGTCATCCACGTTGTGTATGGAATTTATTAAAACAACATGTAAGTCGCTATACGCCAGAAATGGTAAATAAAGTTACCGGTAGTCCAATAGAAGGTTTTTTACATGTTTGCCGTTCACTTGCTAGTACCAAAACTAACGATCGTGCAGCAACTTTCTTATATGCCTTAGGTTGGACTCAACATACTTATGGTTCGCAAATTATTCGTACCGCGGCAATGATTCAATTGATTCTTGGTAATATTGGTGTCATGGGTGGCGGTATAAATGCGCTGCGTGGTCACTCCAATATTCAAGGTTTAACCGATGTTGGTTTACTCTCTAATCGATTACCCGCTTATCTCGATCTACCAAAAGATTCTCAAACCTCGCTCGAACAATATTTGTCCGAAAAAACGCCAAAACCACTTGGTCCAAATGAGGTCAATTTTTGGGGTAATTACCCGAAATTCTTTGTTAGCTTTATGAAAGCAATGTACGGAGAGAATGCCACTCAAGATAACAATTGGGGATTTGATTGGTTACCAAAATGGGATAAAACCTATGATGTTTTAAGATTCAGCAAAATGATGCGTGATGGTCAAGCTAATGGCTTTATTTGCCAAGGTTTCAACCCATTAGCAGCACTACCTGATAAAAATAGTATTCGTGATGGATTATCTAAGCTTAAATTTTTAGTTAGTATTGATCCAATGCCAACCGAAACCGCTGAGTTTTGGAAAAACCATGGTGAATCCAATGATGTTGATCCAAGCAAAATTCAAACCGAGGTATTTAGGCTTCCTGCTAACTGCTTTGCAGAAGAAAACGGCACAATTGTTAACTCATCACGTTTATTACAATGGCACTGGGCAGCAGCCAGACCACCTTACGAATCACTTTATGATCCAGAGATTATTGCCCGCATTTACCTAAGAATTAAAGAGCTTTATAAAGAAGAAGGTGGTGCTTACCACGAACCAATTAACAATTTAAGCTGGGATTACCTAGATCCAGAAGGCCCATCGGCTGAAGAACTCGCTAAAGAGTGTAATGGTCGAGCATTAGCTGACTTAACGGATAACAGTGGCAATGTCATCCTGAAAAAAGGTCAACTATTAAGCGGTTTTTCACAATTAAAAGCTGACGGCTCTACCTCATCAGGGATCTGGATATTCTGTGGCTCTTGGACTGAGCAAGGTAATCTAATGGCTCGCCGCGATCCTAGTGATCCATCCGGTAAAGGTATCCATGCTGGCTGGGCATGGGCATGGCCAATGAATCGACGAGTGTTGTATAACCGAGCCTCGGCCGACGAAAATGGTAAACCATGGGATCCAAATCGAGTGTTAATCAAATGGAATGGTACAAATTGGGATGGTAATGATGTCGCTGACTTTACCGGTACATTATCACCAAGCTCTGGTGCCGGTGCATTTATCATGAATAATGACGGTTTAGGTGGATTATTCTGCTTAAATCGTTTGGTTGATGGTCCATTCCCTGAACATTATGAGCCATTTGAAACACCAATTTCCAATAATCCTATGCATCCTAAACAAGTTAATAGCCCAGTTGCTCGAGCATTTAAAGAGGATTTAGCTCGCTTAGGTAAAGCAGATGAGTTTCCTTATGTTGGCACCACATACAGTATTACTGAACACTTCCACTTCTGGACGCAACATGCAAGATTAGCATCCATCACACAACCGGAACAATTTATTGAACTGAGTGAAAATCTTGCTAATAAAAAAGGCATAAAACTAGGCGATACGGTTAAAGTTACCTCATATCGAGGTTACATCAAAGCCAAAGCAGTTGTGACAAAACGTTTACCAACTTTGACAGTTGATGGTAAAGAGATCGAAACCATCGGAATTCCAATTGTTTGGGGATTCACGGGGCAAACTAAAAAAGGCTTTTTGGTTAATGAATTAACACCACATTTAGGTGATGCTAATTCACAAACACCAGAATATAAGTCGTTTTTAGTTAACATCGAAAAAGTTACCACAGCGGCATAAGGAGGGAGATAAATTATGTCATTACAAACTCAAGATATTATTCGCCGCTCAGCAACTAACGCTTTAACCCCTGCACCTCGGGTTCGAGATTATCAGCAAGAAGTAGCTAAATTAATTGACGTTACCACCTGTATCGGTTGTAAAGCATGTCAGGTAGCTTGTAGCGAATGGAATGACCTACGAGCAGAAGTGGGCAATACCGTCGGCGTTTATGATAATCCAGCCGACTTACAACCAAAAGCGTGGACCGTTATGCGCTATTCAGAAGTGGAGATCAATGGCAAATTTGAATGGCTTATACGTAAAGACGGTTGTATGCACTGCGCCGATCCCGGTTGTTTAAAAGCGTGTCCATCAGAAGGAGCAATTATCCAATATGCAAATGGTATTGTTGATTTTCAATCGGAACACTGCATAGGGTGCGGTTATTGTGTTGCTGGTTGTCCATTTAATATTCCGCGTGTCAGCAAAGAAGATAATCATTCATATAAATGCACATTATGTGTTGATCGTGTCGCAGTTGGCCAAGAACCTGCTTGTGTAAAAACCTGCCCAACTGGTGCAATTCATTTTGGCACCAAACAAGATATGATTCGCCATGCGGAGCATCGAATCGTTGATCTGAAAAAACGTGGATTTGAGCATGCAGGTCTTTATAACCCCGAAGGTGTTGGCGGTACTCATGTTATGTATGTATTACATCATGCCGATCAACCAGAACTTTACCATGGCTTACCCAAAGATCCTCAAATTAGTGAAATCGTTAAGTTCTGGAAAGGCGCTTGGAAACCATTGTCGGCGGCTACTTTTGTTGCCACTTTTGGTGGATTACTGTTCCACTATATGGGAGTAGGTGCAGTTGAAGTCGACGAAGAGGATATTGAACACGAGAAAGAAGCGGATAAACAAGCAAGAACACGTTTAGGACTACCGATTTTTGGCCGAAAAAATAGCCCTAATTCATCACAATCGGAGGCTCGTCATGAATAAGAAAGGAATGATATTAAGAACATCACTTATTGTACGCTTCTGTCACTGGTGTATGGTATGCCTGTTTATTTTAACTGCACTATCTGGTTTAGCGCTGTTTTTTCCATCCATTAAACTATTTGGATTATTCCTTGGCACTCCACAATTGCTAAGGGCCCTACATCCTATCATTGGTTGTGTGGTCTTCTTTTTACTCATGTTTATGTTTATCAAACTCGCTCATCACAATATTCCAAATAAAAATGACCTTTTATGGATTAAAAATTTTAAAAACGTCATTATGGGAAAAGAAGAAGGCATTCCAATTGGTAAATATAATGTTGGTCAGAAATTTTTATTCTGGTGCATTATGAGTTTAATCTTTGTACTATTTGTTACAGGCTTGATAATGTGGCGCCGCTATGTGTCTGATTACTTTCCAATCCAAGTAGTCCGTATTGCGATATTTTTCCATTCATTTGCAGCTATTTGCCTTATTTTACTGGCTATTGGCCATGCTTATATGGCAATTTGGGTTAAAGGCTCAATAAAAGGCATGATAACGGGTTATGTATCACGCGCATGGGCGTTTAAAAACCACTCCTCTTGGTATGAAGAAGAAATGGCAAAAGTCTATCAGCAAGAACTCAAGGAAAATAGAGAGATCACCGTTGAGCAAGTGTCGCCTACTGAACAAAAAACGGCTTTATAAAAAATAGATCTATCCGCTGATTCTTAATCAGCGGAATCCTCTTATTTATTAATAATGGATAAAATAACAGAACTGGTTATCAATAATGAGCATTAAAATCATCCCACAAGAAGAACTAGAACAACAACAAACCTCGGTGATTAGACAGATACCTTTAATCTTTTATCCTTCACCTCAAACCCTTTATATTCGTCGTGCTGAACGTTTAAAAACCTTAGCGCAAAACAGCGCGATAAGTGATTATTTAAATTTTTGCGCGAATATAGCTGAGCAACAAGCTAAGCTAAGCAAAAAATCGATTGATGTTACTCCATCTGTTAATCGTGATTTTCCACCATTAAGTTTGCCAAATTTACCTTTAAATACGCACTGGCAAGAGTATTTATCAGCGTTATTAGATGCATTTGCAAACACCACCCAACAAATTCAATCGGTCATTAAGCAATTAAAATTAAACGATGCTAATCAGCTACAAGATAAGGCACTTAACTTGCTTAATGGTAAATTTACATTGGTTGACGGTAATGAATCGCTATTTATTTGGTCAGCCTTATCGGTTTACTATTGCCAACTGGCTAAGCAAATTAAAGGAAAAGCCATCGCCGATAACAGTGACCAAAGCTGGTTATGTCCAGTATGTAATAGTTTACCTGTTGCCAGTGTTATTCAGCTAGGCGGTAACAACGGATTAAGATATCTCCATTGTAGCTTATGTGAAAGTGAATGGTATGTGCCACGAATAAAGTGTACTTGTTGTGATAATATGCAAGATATCCAATATTTCTCTTTAGATAAAGAGTTAGCTGCAATTAAAAACGAATGTTGTGATGCTTGCCATAGTTATTTGAAAATTTTAGATCAAGATAAAGATCCTCACATCGAAGTCATCGCTGATGATATCGCCTCATTAATATTAGATATCAAAACCGAAGAAGAAGGATACGCTAAAAGTGGCGTAAACCCCTTTATCTTTGCCCAGTAGCAAAATAATGGAATTAAAAAAAATATTACTTAACATTTTCAGATATTAAGACTAGAATGATATCACTGTACTAGTTTATGAGTTCTTTATGATGAAACGCTCTCTAATTTTAATAATGATGTTAGTAATGACACCATTTCTCTGTTTGGCTGATTCGATGAAAAATGTTGCGATAACCGCAATTGTTGAACATCCTTCATTAGACCAAATCCGTGATGGGGTAAAAGATGAATTAACCGCCAGTGGCTTTAAATTAAACGAAGATTTAAATGTCCAATATCGAAGTGCTCAAGGTAGTAGCGCAACCGCCGCACAAATCGCCAGACAGTTTGTTGCCGCCAAACCAGATGTCATCGTTGCGATTGCCACCCCAAGTGCTCAAGCAACAGTTGCCGCTACAAAGCAAATCCCGGTGGTATTTGCAGGAATCACTGATCCAGTAGCCGCAAAATTAATCAAAAATTGGCAGCCCTCTCATACTAATGTGACTGGCGTTTCCGATTATCAAGAAATAGGCCCGCAAATTGAATTTATGAAGAAAGTTGTGCCTAATGTAAAATCTGTCGGTTATATCTATAGTCCCAGTGAGATTAACTCTACCATCGTGTTAAAAAATCTACAAAATGAACTTAACCTGCAAAATATTTCATTGGTGGCGGTACCAGCCCAACGTACGGCGGATATCTCAACCGCAGCCAATACATTGAAAGGAAAAGTTGATCTTATTTACACCACCACAGACAACAATGTCGTTTCGGCATATGAATCATTAGTTAAATTTGCCAATGAAAATAAAATTCCACTTTTAGCGTCGTTTCCTGATGCTATTGAACGTGGAGCTGTTGCGGCTTATGGTATGAGCTATTATGATGTTGGTCGTCAATCTGGCAAGCTAGTAGTGCGAGTTTTAAATGGTGAAGAGCCAGGTAATATTAAACCAGAAATTGGACAAGCATTGCGTCTCGTCGTCAATACCGATGCAGCTAAAAAGCAAGGAATTGTTTTATCACCAGAGGTGATTAAGTCTGCCTATAAAGTTGTTGGTCAACCATAAAATCCTATCTTCAAATAAATGCAATCCTTTACGCTTTTTAATGGGTAAAGGATGTGCAAGCCCTTATTTTCCTCAAGCAAAAATATTTTTAATTTATCATTGGTAAAACGACATTATTAATAAGAGTTTTCAATAAAATGTAATATAATATTTACACTTATACTTTCTTTTAAATATAGAAAATTATCTGTTTTTGCTTTATAGTGAATAAAAATTTAGATTGGTTGTAAAATAAATATTACAGGAGTACCAAATGCGAAATTCAATCATCAAACTTTTCATGTTACTTAGTTTGTCAGCAGTAACATTTTATTCATCAGCAGATGATAAATCTGAGCAAAAATATGTCGCAATCACCTCTATTGTAGAGCATCCTGCACTCGACAATGTTCGCAAAGGTGTTGAAGATGAATTAAAAGACAATGGCTATATTGCAGGTCAAAACTTAAAATTGCAATTTGCTAGTGCCCAAGGTAGTAGTGCTAATGCAGCGCAAATCGCTAAGCAATTTGTTGCCAATAAACCTGATGTTATCGTTGGAATTGCCACACCAAGTACCCAAGCTTTAGTGGCGACAACCAAATCAATTCCTATCGTGTTTACCGCAGTTACCGATCCGGTTGCGGCTAAATTGACACCAAGTTGGGATGCGTCTAAAACCAATGTAACTGGTGTGTCAGATGCATTATCATTAGAACCACAAATCGATATGATGTTAAAAATTAAACCTGATGCCAAAAATATTGGTTACGTTTATAGTCCGAGCGAAGTAAATTCAACAATTGTCCTTAAAGAATTACAAATTGCACTTGAAAAACGTGGCATGAAAATTATTGCTGCTCCAGCTCAACGCACATCAGATATCTCAACCGCTGCAATAAGTTTGAAAGGAAAAGTTGATTTGATCTACACAACCACCGATAATAACGTGGTTTCAGCTTATGAAGCGTTAGCAAAAGTTGCCAATGAAAACAAAATTCCTCTTGTTGCATCAAATCCAGAGTCAGCCGAACGAGGTGCTATTGCAGCTTTGGGAATGAGTTATTATGATCTTGGTCATCAAGCTGGTAAAATTGTTATTCGAATTCTTAACGGTGAAAAACCAGGTGATATTCCACCACAAATAGGTAATATCACACAATTAATAATTAATAAAAAAGCTGCTGAGCGTCAAGGTATCACTCTATCTGAAGAGGTATTAAAATCAGCGGCAAAAATTATTGAAAAATAATTTATTAAACCGTTTTTTAATAACTAAACCGCCAATTTTGGCGGTTACTTTTTAGTGGATTTTTTCATGTCATTTGAATTTTTATTAGGCTCAGTTGGAATAGGACTTATTTACGCATTAGTTAGCTTAGGTGTGTTTATATCATTTCGGTTACTCGATTTCCCCGATCTCACTGCTGATGCGAGTTTCCCGCTTGGTGGAGCAATATGCGGCTTATGTATGTATGTTGGTATTGACCCATGGATTGCAACCTTTTTAGGTATGTTCGCCGGATGTATTGCTGGTGCAATGACAGGGCTACTATATGTTAAACTTAACATATTACAACTACTATCAAGTATTATCGTGATGATAGGTCTCTATTCAATTAATCTAAGAATTTTAGGTTTAGGCCCTTATCTTATGGATGAAACCCCGAGAATGGCTGGTTCGCCGAATCTATCTTTACTCGATGCCAGAACGATTTTCTCTCCATTTATTAATGAAGATTATAGTAATCAATACTTAGTGCAACCACTTATGGTTTTAGCTTTTGTTGTAGTATTTTGGTTACTGTTAAATCTATTTTTAAATACGCAAATCGGATTAGCACTAAGAGCAACGGGTACTAATCAACGCATGGCAAAATCCCAAGGAATTCCCACTGGTGCTATCACTATTTTAGGCATGGCTATCTCAAATGGCTTAATCGCACTTGGCGGTTCTTTATTTGTGCAAACACAAGGTGGAGCCGACATTACTATCGGTGTAGGTACTATCGTTATCGGTCTGGCGTCAATCATTATTGGTGAAAGTATATTTCCAACCAAACGCATCTGGGCGGTGATGATGGCTGTTATTTTCGGCGCAATCTTATATCGTTTATTTATCGCCTTTGCGCTTAGCAATGAATATTTACAAGAGATCGGTGTGGGTACAGAAGATCTAAATCTTATTACCGCAATATTGGTGGTTTTAGCTTTAGTCTTACCAAAACAACTGAAAAAATACTCAAAAAGAAGAGGGAAGTAAGCATGATTAAAGTTGGACAATTACAATTGACGTTTAACCGAGGAACGCCAATTGAAAATCATGTATTACGAGGTTTAAATCTCTATATCAAAAAAGGTGAGTTTGTTACTATAATCGGTAGTAACGGTGCAGGCAAGAGCTCGTTACTTAATGTTATTAGTGGTGACCTGATTGCCGATTCGGGTCATGTGATTATCAACAATAAAAATGTAACACGTTGGCCTGCATGGAAAAGAGCCGGTATGGTTGCTCGAGTATTCCAAGATCCTATGGTAGGAACCTGTGAAAACCTGACCATTGAGGAAAACTTAGCGATTGCTTACAATCGAGGGAATAATTTTACTTTACGACCCGCTTTAAATCGCAAACTGCGTGTTCTATTTAAAGAAAAACTCGCAACCCTAAATTTAGGCTTGGAAAATAGGCTAGCAGATATGATGGGCTTACTATCAGGTGGACAAAGACAGGCAGTAAGCCTTTTAATGTCAACGTTACAACCATCAAAGATCTTATTGCTCGATGAACACACCGCAGCTCTCGATCCCAAAACAGCGCAATTCGTTTTGGATTTAACTAATGAAATTGTGTTAAAAAATAAGTTAACCACTATGATGGTTACCCATTCAATGAAACAAGCATTAGAGTATGGTACACGAACAGTGATGCTTCACCAAGGGCAAGTGGTACTTGATGTATCCGGAGAACAGCGAGATAAATTAACCGTTACCGATCTCTTAGAGATGTTTGAAAAAACGCGTGGTGAAAAAGTTACAGACGATGCCTTACTTTTAGGTTAGTCTTTAAATTAGAAAGCAATATTTATTAGAAGAATATTGCTTTCTTATCCTATATTAATACCTATAATTTTTCTTTTAATTGTCGGCGGACATTCATTAAGGCAAAACCTAGCAAATTTTTACCTTTCCACATTAATGGATTCTCAATATTAGCATCATCTTCAGCTAATCCTATTCCCCATATTTTATCGACAGGACTTGCTTCTACCAATATTCTTTCTTTAGTTGATAAGATAAAATCAGTTAACTTAGGATTCTGAGAAAACTTGGCAAAATTACCTCTTATAACTATATTTGAACAGTGTTCATCCCAAATATGCGGTATAAAGCCGTTCACTTGACGTCCTAACGACTTTGCTAGTCCAGGAGAACTAGCTGCAAGTATTTTTGATAAAATTTGCTCATCACCAAATAATCGTGCTTTCTCAGCCATCATATAATGTTCAGCCGTTGCATAGTAAATATTATCAATCTCAAAAGAACTAGGATACCATTGGCTAAAACAACATTTTGTTATGATAGAAGAAGGTTGCTTTTGGGTATGTCCCCAAAAGTATAAATATTTGAATCGTTTACCGCTTCTATATTGATTACGTAATTCCAATAAATCCATATAAATTCCTTATCATCACTAATAAATATGTTATAGGTATTTTCTACGAATACCAATATAGTTTTAGTAAAAAACAGATTTTAGTTTTCAATAGAAAAAACTGCATACCTTTAATATATAATATATTTAAAATAATTAGGCCTACCAGAAATATTTAAGGCTATGTATGATGTGTAAGAGAAAGATAACCTTGATTGTTATGATTAAGGCTTTGTATAAAATTATGTAACTTTATTAATAAACTAGTATTCTTTATTCCAAAATACAAAAAACTCAGCACTCCTGATGAGATCTTTCTTACAACTATATTTCTAAACAAAGATATACTAATAAAAATATCGCAATCGCTATTTATTTTATCACTCTCGCAAAGTCGGCTATTCATAATTCATCAAATATTGAATTACCACTCTACTCGTCAATTCAAAAATGTGTGAATGCTATACAACTAAACTATACAACTAATAGATTGCAATTCTCGGTGCTCTACATAGTGAAAAGATCGAATTAATAGATCTGAATAATAGATTGGTTATGAATATTTCTGAACAAAGATATACTAATAAAAATATCGCAATCGCTATTTATTTTATCACTCTCACAAAGTCCACTATTAATAGTTCATCAAATATTGAATTACCACTCTACTCGTCAATTCAAAAATGTGTGAATGCTATACGACTAAGCTATACAACTGATAGATTGCAATTCTCGGTGCTCTATATAGCGAAAAGATCGAATTAATAGATCTGAATAATAGATTGGTTATGAATATTTCTAAACAAAGATGTGCTAATAAAAATATCGTAATCGCTATTTATTTTATCACTCTCGCAAAGTCGGCTATTAATAGTTGATCAAATATTGAATTACCACTCCACTCGTCAATTCGAAAATGTGCCAATGCTATACAACTAAGCTATACAACTAATAGATTGCAATTCTCGTTGCTTTATATAGCGAAAAGATTGAATTAATAGATCTGAATAATAGATTGTTTATGAATATTTCTGAACAAAGATATACTAATAAAAATATCGTAATCGCTATTTATTTTATCACTCTCGCAAAGTCGGCTATTAATAGTTCATCAAATATTGAATTACCACTCTACTCGTCAATTCAAAAATGTGTGAATGCTATACGACTAAGCTATACAACTGATAGATTGCAATTCTCGGTGCTCTACATAGTGAAAAGATCGAATTAATAGATCTGAATAATAGATTGTTTATAAATATGTTTTTATTAATCTTAGAATGCAAAAAAGCCCAGCATTGCTGCTGGGCTCGTGTATTTAAAAGTCTGGCGGCACCCTACTCTCACATGGGTAATACCCACACTACCATCGGCACTACGGCGTTTCACTTCTGAGTTCGGCATGGGGTCAGGTGGGACCACCGCGCTATTACCGCCAGACATAT
>NZ_QGLR01000016.1:0-42172 GCF_003202655.1 Gilliamella apicola
TAGTCCGTAGACTTTTAATTTTTCGTCTCGTAAGTGCCCACACAGATTGTCTGTTTCTTCTTTTTAAAGAGCTGACAGCTTATTAATTAACTTCACAATTTCTTGTTTTAGTTTGCTGTCTCAAGGGCTGCGTATACTACGCTACACTTTTTCATTCGTCAAGATCTTTTTTTAAAATTTTTGACCTTGCTCACTAACATCGGTTTTGTCTGCTTATCGCTGACGCCGTGTCAGTGGATGCGCATTATAGGGCGTTAAAAAAAACGTGCAAGTGATTATTGCAATATTTCTTACTGTTTGTCTTTTTTTTACGCAGAATGAGCTAAAAACAACCTAAAATTGACATTTTGTAGTAATTTTTGCTTTGGAGCATTTAATCTGTTGGTAATATTTTCTACTATATAAAGTGACCAAATTGGGTAATTTCAGCAAAATTTACTCAATGCTTTTTACTTTTGCACGTCCAACTATAATCTTACCTTTTTATAAACAACCCTATTTATTCTTAATGACGGTCTTCATTATTGCTAGCATGTCCCCAATTTTTGAATATTTTATTAGAATGGCAGTCGAAAGCGATGTGAGTCATCATATAATTGGTATACTTTTATTTTGATTTGCTATTAACTCTCTTTATTGCTTTTCTCTTATACTCCATTATTCGCGATCGCTTAATTAACAATTTGCCAAACTTCTTTTATAAAAGATTTGCTACTTATATTGTTTTTAATTGGCGTCAATACTTTTATCGACACTGATTAGTGGTTTTGACATCCACTTTTATCGGTATTGTTTCTTATATATATTGGGATGGATTTACCCTGATATCGGGTTATTTAGTTAATCTGTCTGGTTTTCTAAAAATGATATTCATTAGGCTCAATGCTGATTCCAATCTATCAGCTACGACAACATAGTAGGACAACATAGTAGCACATTGATTAGTCTGACTTTTATAGTGATACTTATTTTACGGTTACCGATAATTATCCCCAAAATATCAAATCAGTGTGCAATACTGGCGTTTTGTAATAATTATTACCGCCACTATTTTGCCATTTTCGGATACTGTTTTTACTTAAATCAAATAGACAACATAGTTGTCATTTTAATTAGTGCAGCATTTTTAGGTTTAATGTTTACGCCACTTATAATCAAAAAAACAACAGCGTTTAAAATAAACGCTGTTGTTTTGTTATGCTTCTGCTTTAATCTTTTGCGGTAAATCCGCTAAACTATCAATTAACCAATCAGCCTGAGCTAAAGCTTCTTCGGTTATTACATCACCGGTTTTAACTAATACGGTTTTTTTAACCCCTGCTCGTTTACCGGATAATAAATCAGAAACTCGGTCACCAACCATATAGGAATTTGCAATATCTATATTTAGCTCTTTAGCGGCAGTTTGGATCATGCCTGGACTTGGTTTACGACATTCACAATCATCAACTAACGGATCATGTGGACAATAATAAATACCATCTAAATCAACACCACGGTCTTGTAGTGACCAATCCATCCATTCAGTTAACGTATTGAATTGTTCATCAGTAAATATATTTCTGGCAATACCTGATTGGTTAGTGGTGATAACAAGTAAAAAACCCATCTTTTTGAGCTCTTGCATCGCTTCAATAACACCATCAATAAAGTGAAACTTATCAATCGTGTGCACATAATTATAATCTATATTAATGGTACCATCTCGATCTAAAAATATAGCTGGTTTCATATTTAATTATCTTCCTTTTATAGGCGTATCTATCTTACTTTATATAGGATATTATTGATTGACTTAGATGTCTAGACGTCTTAATATTTAACTATTCATATTTTTTAGTTTATATCATGATAAAACTCGAACACATCTCAAAAACTTTTGAGCACAATAACACCACGATTCATGCTTTAAAGGACATCTCATTATATGTTCCTAAAGGTAAAATTTATGGTGTTATCGGCAAGTCAGGGGCTGGTAAAAGTACATTAATACGCTGTGTAAACCTGTTAGAAAATCCAACCAGTGGAAAAATATTTTTTGATAACCAAGAGATCACTCATCTCTCTAATCGAAAATTGATTGAAGTGCGTCGCAAGATCAGCATGATCTTTCAGCATTTTAATTTATTATCGTCAAGAACAGTATTTGATAACATCGCTTTTCCACTTGAATTAAATAAAACCCCTAAAGCGGTAATTAAACAAAAGGTAAAAGCGCTTATTGAGCTGGTTGGTTTAAGTGATAAGGCTGATGTCTACCCAGCTAATTTATCTGGCGGACAAAAACAGCGTGTTGCCATTGCCAGAGCGTTAGCCAGTGATCCGAAAGTATTATTATGTGATGAAGCCACCAGCGCACTTGATCCGGAAACAACGCGCTCTATTTTGGCATTATTAAAAGATATCAATCAAAAATTGGGGTTAACCATTTTATTAATCACGCATGAAATGGATGTAGTTAAACAGATATGTGACCAAGTGGCAGTAATTAGTAACGGCGAATTAGTTGAGCAATCTTCAGTCGGTGAAATGTTTTCACATGCAAAAACCGATATTGCAAGACAATTTATTCAATCAACCTTACACCTTACTATTCCTGATGACTATTTGGTAAGACTTACCCCCGAACATAAAGAAGGCCTCAATCCACTGGTTCGTTTGGAATTTTCCGGCGTATCGGTTGATTTACCTTTATTGTCGCAAATAGCAAAAGAATTCCAAGTTGATAGTAATATTATTAGTGCTCAGATGGATTATGCCGGTGGTGTTAAGTTTGGTTTAATGTTAACAGAAATGAAAGGAACACAGAAAAGTACAGCAGCTGCAATTGCGTTTTTAGAAAATAATAATACCAAAGTTGAGGTTTTAGGCTATGTTTGATTTTATTCCTTCATTTAAACCATTTGAATCACTATTTCGCTATTTAGCTCAACATGGCTTCTGGGCAGATTTTGTTGCTTTTTGTTCTTCATTTAATGGCTTTAACGAAGCAATGCTATTTAAAATGGCTCAAGCGACGGATGAAACTATATATATGGTCATCTTATCTGGTTTTTGGGGTACTGTAATCGGATTACCCATCGGTATATTGCTTTATACTACCCGAAAAGGGCAAATATTAGATTCTTATATAGCAAATAGTCTTATTTCATTTATAACCAATGTTTTCCGTTCTATACCTTTTATTATATTAATTGTATGGATTATTCCTTTTACAACAATTTTAATGGGAACATTTATAGGTAAACAAGCGGCTATTGTTCCACTAAGTATAGGTGTTTCGCCATTGATTGCTCGAATGATTGAAAATGCTTTACTTGATGTACCCAAAGGATTAATTGAAGCCTCTCGTTCTATGGGCGCAACACCATTACAAATAGTCTATAAAGTTTTATTGCCTGAAGCATTACCGGTGATTGTAAATAGTATGACCATTACACTCATTACATTAACAGGCTATATTGCTATGGCCGGAGCTGTCGGAGCTGGAGGATTAGGTCAACTTGCTATTCAATATGGTTATAACGGTTATAAACCTGCTATAATGAATACCGTTTTGATTATCTTAATTATGATTGTCTTTATAATACAATTTATTGGCAATAATATTGTTAAACGCGTTACCCATCATTAATTTTGGAGAAAATTTATGTCTATAAAAAAATTGGCACTGATCACTACATTGGCAAGTGCATTTTTCCTAACTGGTTGTGATAATAACAAAACGACTGTAGCTGAGAATAAACCTGAAGAACCCGCGAAAGTAACTACGCTTAAAGTTGGTGTAATTTCAGGTCCAGAACAAGAAGTGGCAGAGGTTGTTAAACAACAAGCTAAAGATCTCTATAATCTTGATGTTGAACTTGTCATTTTTAATGATTATGTTACGCCAAACCAAGCATTAAATGATGGATTAATTGATGTCAACGCTTTTCAACATAAACCTTATCTAGATGAACAAATCAAAGAAAGAGGCTATAAATTATCTGTTGTTGGTAACTCATTTGTTTATCCGATTGCCAGTTATTCACACAAGTTAAAACCAATTGATGAAAGCAGTGAAACAGGCGAAGGGGTAAAAGTGACTTCACCTCGTGGCGAAACATTCTTTATTCCTGCCAAATCAACAATTGCTATCCCTAATGATCCTACCAATTTAGGTCGAGCATTACTTTTATTACAACATGAAGGTTTAATTACTGTTGATAAAGAAAAAGGCTTATTACCAACTGTACTTGATATTACTAGCAACCCATATGAGTATAAAATTGTAGAACTTGAAGCGCCAATGCTTCCTCGTTCACTTGATGATGCACAAATCGATCTTGCTATTATTAATAATGCATTTGCTGGACAAGCAAATTTAACACCAAGTAAAGACGGTGTTTTTGTTGAAGATAAAGAGTCTCCATATGTTAACATCATCGTATCGCGTGAAGCTGATAAAGATAATGAAAACGTGAAAAACTTTGTTAAAGCTTACCAAACTGATGCCGTAGCACAAAAAGCTGACCAAATTTTCAATGGTGGCGCCATTCGTGGTTGGTAATACAATACTAACAAACTAAAATTTACCCCATTCCGTCGACACTGGTCGACGGAAACCCTTAAAATAATTAACTAATGAATCAATAATGACATATCAATTTGAACCAATTGCTGTCATCCGCTCACCTTACCGAGAAAAATTTGCTGTGCCACGACAAGCCAATTTGGTCAAGGCTGCCCAAGGTGAATTACATTTACTTGCACCCTATAACGATCCACTTAGTGTCAAAGGGTTAGAACAGTTTTCTCACTTATGGCTTCTGTTTCATTTCCATCATATTGACCCCAGCAAAAAGCGATTAACGGTACGTCCGCCACGTTTAGGTGGAAATAAAAGTTTAGGCGTATTTGCGACAAGATCCCCATTTAGACCTAATAATATTGGTCTTTCAGTTGTCGAATTGCTTGATATCGTTATTAAAAAAAATCAGGTGATTTTGACCGTAAGCGGATTAGATCTGGTAGATGGCACCCCAATAATTGATATAAAACCCTACTTACCTTATTGTGACAGCCTTCCTGATGCAAAAGCGGGCTACGCGCAAATGATTCCTGAACAGAAGCTTAAGGTTTCATTCTCAACCGAAGCTAGCTTATTTTTGCAATCCCAACAACAAGACTATCCACAACTAACCGAACTTATTGAACAAGTCATATCTCAAGATCCTAGGCCAGCCTATAAACAAAAAAATAGCCATGAACAAACCTATGCTATCTCATTATATGATTTTAATATTAAATGGAAGGTAGCCGGTTGCTTAGCTAGCATTGAAGAGATACAAATTGTTAGTCGCTAAAATTTATTTATTTAAATAATAAAATTTGACAATAATCTGTTTTTTCATTAGATTTTTTATTTGTAAAGAAAATTTACAAAATAGCTACGCGAAACCGATAATTTTAGTTGGTAAAAAGTTATGATTCTGTTAAATTGGATGTGGGTTTAATTCCCTATATTTCACTTAGCCACTAAAGTTTTAATAGTTTTAGTGGCATTTTTATTTAGCTCAATGATAATTAAGATGTCTCTTATTTCGCAATTGTGCAATATCTATCGCATCAAACAGATAATGTTTGCCACAATAATCACAATGAATATCGATCTTGCCACCCTCTTCATTTAAGATCTCATCAATTTCGCTGGCCGGTAACGTCATTAAACTATCTTCACAACGTTGTCGTGAACAGCCACATTTAAAGATAATTTGATGCGTTTCAAACAGACGAACTTCTTCTTGATTATAAAGACGATACAAAATTTCATCCGTAGGGAGTTGAAATAACTCATCGCCGGTGATAGTTTCGGTTAAAGCACTTAAGTGCTCAAATGAGGCTTGAATATTCTCATTTGCCGGTAATACTTGTAATAAAATACCTGCTGCCATAGGTTTGTTATTATGAACCCCTGTTTTGACAAATAAACGGGTTGGCAGTTGTTCAGATTGCATAAAGTAATTTTCTATACAACCAATTAAAGTCTCTTTTTCAAGACCAACAATACCTTGATAACGCTCGCCTTTTTTAGGTGTTATGGTAATAACAATATAACCGTTGCCAACCATCTGTTTAAGTGTGGCATCATCGGCAATTTCACCATTTACACGCGCGACTCCACGTAATTCTTGTTGGTTATTACCATTGACAACCGCTAACGTCAATGGACCATCGCCTTGTAACTGTACAGCAATATCACCATCAAATTTCAACGTCGCGGTTAATAAGCTAGTTGCGACTAATAATTCACCTAATAAGTTCTGAACCGCAATAGGATAATTATGGTTTTCTAAAATAGATTGGTATGTTTTTTCAAGTCGGGTAATTTCTCCGCGAACGGGATGATTATCAAATAAAAACCGATTTAAGGTATCCATATTAATTGCCTTGTTGTCTATCATATTTAAATTTAATTAGTGTACGCCGCTCTTTTTTATCAGGACGTCGATCCGGATGCGGCATGGTTAGTGCATTAAGTTTTCGTGCCTGAGCAATATTTTCACGCTTGGTGATACTTTCTAGGGTCTCTTGATAAAGGTATTCCGCTTCTCTTGCCGTTCGACGCTGATCACTAATGGCTAAAACGCGAATTGTCTTTTGTTCATTGCCTTGTCGCAGTGTTATCATTGCGCCAACTTCAACAATCTTGCTTGGCTTTGCTCGTTGACCATTATAATGGACTTTCCCACCATCAATCATATCGCGAGCAATAGAACGCGTTTTATAAAACCTTGCAGCCCATAACCATTTATCTAATCTTACTAGATACATCGTTTCCTCATTTAAAACTTAATACATTCTATAACTGATATAAGGATAGATTTATTAAAATCAATGTAATGAATGAATAGATTAATCATCGTCATTAGTCAACAAAGTTCTTAATAACCTAAATGGTACAATTTTAACATGTAAATCAGTGTGACAATTTACCGATTGGAAAAAAATTAGATTAATTTTGCATTGATTAACGCATTAAGTTGTTTTTCAAGATTCAATTAAACCATCTTTGGCATAAAATGGCAGCAATTGGCGATAATTGTCTGCTTGATAACCCAAATAGTTTAATGGTGTCACGCTTTTCTACTAGTCATGGGCAATTCGGCCTGTCATTAAATGAAATTTAATTAGTGAGTTATAAAAATGCTATTCATAGACCAAAAAACAGAGTGGAGAATTGACTGCTATTAAGTTAATCATCCACGATAGTAATTTGATTAACTTGATGAAGCTAGCATAAATTTAACTATCAAAGCCAATAATCAATTGAGCTGCATTAATCACGATTTGTTTATCAGTGGTTAGCCATCAATTACCAATTCATAACACATCAAATTAACCAACGGATGATTTATTTTGCCAATTGAAATAAAATACAACTTAGT
Source organism: Gilliamella apicola (assembly GCF_003202655.1). Taxonomy (GTDB): domain Bacteria; phylum Pseudomonadota; class Gammaproteobacteria; order Enterobacterales; family Orbaceae; genus Gilliamella; species Gilliamella apicola_R. The sequence continues at coordinate 7,428 of NZ_QGLR01000016.1, forward strand.
TTTGATAATTACGACTTACTATTTTGATAGCCTAACTGATTTGTAAAGCAAAATAGCTGATAGCAGTTAACAACCAAAAAATCGAAATGGACAAGATTAAACAAGATGTTAGTCGCTTCATAAATAAGCGATATAGTGATAGATGATGGGTGTGAATTGTTATTACCCCCTGATTTTGAATAAAAGCACTCTTCATTTTGATATAAATAATTTGTTGTTAAGCCAATTTTAACGTTAATATATAATCAAAACTAATTGTGACATCAGAATAACAAACTCTCTAAATTATTCCTCATTCGTTGACTAGAGTGAACATGTGTTATTCTTTTTTATTGACTATATAAATAGGAAAAAATCGAGATGAAACAGATCCCAATGACGGTGAAGGGAGCCGAATTATTACGTGCAGAACTTGAAGAACTTAAAAATGTCAAAAGACCTCAAATTACTGCCGCCATTGCTGAAGCTAGAGCTCACGGCGATTTAAAAGAAAACGCCGAATACCACGCAGCCAGAGAACAACAAGGTTTTTGTGAAGGTCGTATTCAAGAAATTGAAGGCAAATTATCTCAAGCGCAAATTATTGATATTACTAAAGTCAAAAATACCGGACGCATTATCTTTGGCGCAACCGTAACCGTAATCAATATCGATACCGATGAAGAAACAACTTATCGCATTGTTGGTGATGATGAAGCGGATTATAAGCAAAATTTAATTTCGGTTAATTCACCTATCGCTCGTGGACTTATTGGTAAGGAAGATGGTGATACCGTGCAAATTAAAACGCCAGGCGGTGATGTTGAATTTGATATTGTTAAAGTTGAATATATCTAATATAACTCATGACTAAAACAGGGCAATTGCCCTGTTTTATTTTGGTAAAGTAATTTTTTTCTCGTCACTCGGTCTAAATATGGTAAAAATAGATCCGACTTGTTGAACGGCTAACGCTTTTGTTTCACGAATGATAGCTTCACAAATTAGCTTTTTGGTCTCGCGATCTTCAGCAGATATTTTAACTTTAATTAATTCATGGAAATTTAAGGCATTTTCAATTTCAGCTAAAACGCCTTCGGTAAATCCATTAGCCCCAATCATCACTATCGGTTTTAAATGATGAGCTTCACTTTTTAAATACTGTTTTTGTTTATTTGATAAATTCATTAATTTTTTATCACATTAAGTTGTAATTTTGCTATTCTACCCTTATATATAATTGTAATCAATTGAAGTGACCTCAATACACTAAGGATTTATTCGCTGTGAGTAACAAAAAACGCTCAGCAAGCTCTACTCGTTGGCTAAATGAACATTTTAAAGATCGTTTTGTGCAACAGGCACAGAAAAAAGGCCTACGTTCTCGAGCATGGTTTAAATTAGAAGAGATACAAAAAAGTGACAAACTATTCAAACCGGGAATTACTGTCGTCGATCTCGGGGCAGCACCGGGCGGATGGTCACAATATGTTGCATCACTCATTGGCAATAAAGGACGAATTATTGCTTGTGACCTATTACCAATGGATCCCATTGTTGGCGTAGATTTCTTGCAAGGTGATTTTCGGGATGAAGCCGTATTAAATGCCTTACTTGAACGCGTTGGCGAAGAAAAAGTACAAGTCGTCATGTCTGACATGGCTCCCAATATGAGTGGGCAACCTGCCGTTGACATACCAAGAGCAATGTATTTAGTTGAACTTGCATTGGATATGTGTAAAGACGTTCTTGCACCTAATGGGAGTTTTATCGTCAAAGTATTTCAAGGCGAAGGCTTTGAAGAGTATCTAAAAACAGTAAGATCACTGTTTAAAACGGTCAAAATTCGCAAGCCTGAAGCTTCACGAGCAAGGTCTCGAGAAGTATATATAGTCGCAATGGGGATGAAGTAGCCAGCCGGACAATTTTGTAGTACCATACTTGGTTAATTTTAGTCGTAACTATTAATTTTATGAGAGGTTTTTCTTTTGAACGACATGGTAAAGAATTTACTGATCTGGGGTGTTATCGCGGTTGTATTGATTGCTGTATTTAACCAATTCAGCACGCTATCCAATAGCGGACCTCAAGTCGATTACACCAAATTTAATTCGGATGTAACGAGCGGTAAGCTTAAAGAAGTGCATATTAACGGCCGCGAAATTGTTGCCACAACGAAAGGTAATGGTAATTATGTTACTTACATACCTTATCTGGATGAAAAGCTAGTTGATAATTTGGTGCTTAATGATATAGCTGTATATGGTAGCCCAGATGAAAAACCAAGCTTATTAGTTAGCATTCTAATTTCTTGGTTCCCGATTATCTTACTACTTGGTTTTTGGTTCTTTGTCATGCGCCAAATGCAAGGTGGTGGTAAAGGTGGTCCAATGTCAGTGGGCAAAAGTAAAGCCAAAATGCTAACCCCAGACCAAGTTAAGACTAAATTTACCGATGTAGCCGGCAGTGAAGAAGCGAAACAAGAAGTTACCGAAGTTGTCGATTTTTTACGTGATCCAGGTAAATACCAAAAATTAGGTGGTCGTATTCCAAAAGGAATTTTAATGGTAGGGCCTCCAGGTACCGGTAAAACATTACTAGCTAAAGCTATTGCCGGTGAAGCGAATGTACCTTTCTTTAGCATTTCAGGTTCTGACTTTGTTGAAATGTTTGTTGGTGTGGGTGCCTCTCGTGTCCGTGACCTATTCGAACAAGCTCGTAAACATTCACCATGTATCATCTTTATTGACGAGATTGATGCCGTTGGCCGTAAACGTGGGGCAGGCTCAATGGGTGGTCATGACGAACGAGAACAAACTCTTAACCAAATGTTAGTGGAAATGGATGGTTTTGAAGCTAATAGTGGTATCATCATTATTGCCGCAACCAACCGTGTGGATATCTTAGATCCAGCCCTACTTCGCCCTGGTCGTTTTGACCGTCAAGTTCAAATTGGCTTACCTGATATGAAAGGCCGTGAACAAATCTTAGCTGTTCATGTGCGCAAAGTGCCACTTGGTACTGATGTCAACCTATCCGTTCTTGCTCGTGGTACACCGGGCTATTCTGGTGCTGAGCTGGCAAACTTAGTAAATGAAGCCGCACTATTTGCCGCACGTCGTAATAAGCGTGTTGTCACAATGGACGAATTTGAAGAAGCCAAAGATAAGATCAACATGGGAACAGAACGACGTTCGCTAACCATGACTCAAGAACAACTTATTTCAACTGCTTATCATGAAGCTGGGCATGCAATTGTTGGTTATTTGATGCCAGATCACGATCCAATCCATAAAGTCACTATCATCCCACGTGGCCGAGCATTAGGGGTTACCTTCTTCTTACCTGAGGGTGATCGTGTTAGTGAAAGCCGTGAAAAATTAGAAGGGGATATTGCCACACTATATGGTGGACGTCTTGCCGAAGAGCTTATTTATGGTGTTGATAAAATATCGACTGGCGCATCCAACGATATCAAAGTAGCCACCCAATATGCCAGAGCGATGGTCACGCAATGGGGCTTTTCAGATCGTTTAGGTCCACTATTTTATGAGATGGATGATAATGCCTCTTATGGTCGACCGAAAGATATTTCTGATGAAACTGCCCGAATCATTGATGAAGAAGTGAAAAAAATTATCGATCGTAACTTTGAACGTGCACGCAAAATCTTAACTGACAATATGGACGTACTTCATGCCATGAAAGATGCATTAATGAAATACGAAACCATCGGCGCCAAACAAGTTGCTGATTTAATTGCTCGTAGACCAATTAGCGCACCAGATGATTGGACAGAAAGTGATGAACAAGCAGCCAAAGAGATTCCAAATGAGGGAACTGAGATACCACCTCAAGCAGAAGATTAATGATGACTAAATCTTAAACGCGCTACGGCGCGTTTTTTATCATCAAAAATCAATTAATTTACAAAAGAAGATCAAACAGCAACGGCAATACGTCATCATCTCAATAGCGTACTTAGCAAGAACAATATAGATAAAATAAGGCCTAAAATCATGGAAATTCGTTTTCAAAATTACGTAATGGATCTCTCATTTCCGCAAGTAATGGGAATTGTTAATATGACCCCAGATTCTTTTTCAGACGGCGGTAATTACAACAATCTTGATGATGCAATGCGCCGGGTTGATCATATGATTCAAGCCGGGGCAACCTTTATTGATGTAGGTGGGGAATCAACTCGCCCCGGCGCTGCAGAAGTATCAACTAGCGAAGAGCTTGACCGAGTAATTCCGTTAGTCGAAAAAATTGCTCGCTACTTTGATGTCTGGATTTCAGTTGATACGTCAAAACCGGAAGTTATCACTGAATCAGCCAAAGCCGGAGCACATTTGATTAATGATATCCGTGCATTAACTTTACCGGGTGCATTAGAAGCAGCACAACAAACTGAATTACCGGTATGTATTATGCATATGCAAGGTGATCCAAAAACCATGCAAAATGCTCCCCACTATCAGCAAGATATCTATCAAGAAGTCGATTCATTTTTTGCTGAACATATCCAACGATGTGTGGCAGCCGGTATTGCTCGTGAAAAAATCATCCTTGACCCAGGTTTTGGCTTTGGTAAGACTTTAGCCCACAACTATCGTCTATTGGCTACACTGGAAAAATTTCATCACTTCAATTTGCCTATTTTGGTTGGCATGTCAAGAAAATCGATGGTCGGACAAGTGCTAAATGTACCCCCAAAAGAGCGTGTCCTTGGTAGCGTCTCTTGTGCGGTTATTGCTGCAATTAAAGGTGCACAAATTATCCGTGTTCATGATGTCAAAGAAACGTTTGATGCCATGCGAATAGTCCAAGCAACATTAGCAGAGCAAGGTTAATTTTTGGCGGGATTAACGCGATTTTTTACTATCATTAAATCAATAAGTTAGCCGTTAAAGATTATCTAAAAACGGCTAAATATTTGATTGATTCAACTACTCAGAAGAAATTAGGTTTAAAAATAGTTTTATTATTCTAATGTTGCAATATACTCCTCTAAGTGTGATTTAATTACAGTTACATGAGGACCATAAATCACTTGAACACCTTGTCCATTAATAATTACGCCTTTTGCTCCGGTTGATTTTAAGATTTCTTTATCCACCAATTGATTATCATGTACCGAAATTCTTAATCTTGTTGCGCAACAATCAACATAAGTAATGTTTTCTTTACCGCCTAATCCTTCTAAGATAACACTTGAGAGATCGCTGTTATTTTTATTTTTCTTGGCATTTTCAACATCTTTTCTAGTATATAATTTGGTTTCTTCACTATCATCTTCTCGACCAGGAGTTTTAAAATTGAATTTTTTGATCAAGAATCTAAAGGTGAAGTAATAGATTGGGAATAATGGAAGACCAATGAGAATAACATTAATCCAATGCGTTTTACTATTTCCTTGTAAAACACCAAATAATACGAAATCAATTAAACTACCAGAGAAGGTTTGTCCCACGCCAACATCAAAAATGTGACACAACATGAAAGATAAACCAGCATAAATACAATGAATAACATAAAGTAAAGGACCCGCAAAGAGGAAAGAAAACTCAATAGGTTCAGTGATCCCTGTCAAAATAGCGGTTAAGGTTGCTGAAACAAGAAGGCCTAACACCATTTTACGATTTTGTGGTTTAGCGGTATGGTAAATAGCTAATGCTGCACCCGGAATACCAAATAAATAAAATGGAAACTTACCAGCCATAAAGCGAGTTGCTTCAACTGAAAATTCGGTAGTATTTGGACTAGCGAGTTGAGCAAAGAAAATATTTTGCGCACCAGCAACAAGGGTGCCATCAATCATTGCTGTACCACCAACCCCAGTTTGCCAGAATGGCATATAAAATACATGATGCAAACCAAATGGAATTAAAGCACGTTCAATAAATCCATAAATAAAGGTACCGGCATAACCTGATTCATTAACTAAGCGGCCTAATAATAAAATTCCATGTTGGATTGATGGCCAAATATAAAACATGACAATACCGACAAATAAATAGACGAACGCGGTAATAATAGGCACAAAACGAGATCCACCAAAGAACGATAATATAGCTGGTAATTCAATTCGATAATAACGGTTATGTAAAGCTGCTACGCCTAACCCGACTATAACCCCACCAAAAACGCCCATTTGCAGCGTCTGAATGCCAACCGCATCACCTAAAGATCCGTCTGGCAGTGCACCTTCTTTCAACAGTCCTTTTAACTCTAATAGTGCATGAATAGTTGAATGCATAATAAAGAAGCCAACAGCACCAGATATTGCAGCAACTTCTTTTTCTTGTTTGGCCATTCCCATCGCAACGCCAATAGCGAACAAAATAGGAAGATTAGAAAATACAACACTACCAGCATTTTTCATTATGGTTAAAAATGCATGAAGCAGGGTTCCTTCACCTAAAAAGCCCTGTAACCCATAAGAGACAATAGTTGTTTCATTAGTAAATGAAGCTCCTATGCCCAACATTAATCCAGCCACAGGAAGGAGAGCAATGGGTAACATAAAAGATCGTCCAACCCGTTGCAATACACTAAAAAAAGTACTTTTCATTGTAGTTAATCCTATTTTTTTTATTAAAAGACAACGTGAACAACTTAAATAATTCACAAAATTAATTTTATATGTAAAGTGATTTAAATTAAAGAGATCTAGTTCACATAATTTTAATAAAAAATTAATTTTTAACGCTCTATTACCGGGTTATATGGTGAAAAATGAATTATAAATTATCTTGTTTGAAATATTTTGTGAATTAAGACCTTTATCACATTATCGCAATAAAGGCCTTATAAACTAGGATAGGTTTCGTAACTCATTGATGGTCTGCTTATAAGGTTTATCTTTATTAAACAATCCAGCAGTTCCAAGTATGAAATATTCAACGTAAGGGGATAATTGTTCGATGATATTAGGGCTTATCGCGCCATCAATAGCGATAGTCGTATTTAGATTTCTATCTTTAATCATAGAATTTAAGCGCTTAATTCTATCAATAGAATTAGTGATAAAAGGTTGTCCAGCAAATCCTGGATTAACTGACATTATCAAAACAACATCAATGAGATCTAAAACATCTTCTAATACTACTAATGGCGTACCGGGATTAATGGCAACACCAACCTTTTTACCTGTTGATTTAATTTGATTTAGTGTGCGATGTACATGCACTAACGTTTCCACGTGCACATAAATAATATCACAGCCAAGTTGGGCAAATTTTTCAATGTATGGTGTTGGATTGGTTACCATCAAATGCACATCGTAAGGAATTTTGCTTAATTTGCTTACCGCTTTAATATCTTCTATACCTAATGCGAAATTAGGCACAAAATTACCATCCATCACATCAATGTGAAACATATCGACGCCAGCCTCCTCTAATGAGTTTAGTTCGGCCTCCAACTTAGAAAAGTCAACGCACATAAGCGAAGGACAAAATTTACTCATGAAACTCTCCTTTTTGTATAGCATCGATTTGATCTATTCTAGTTTGATGACGTCCACCTTCGAATTTTGCCATTAACCACTGATCAACAATCATTTTAGCTAATTCACTACCTACCACACGAGAACCAAAAGCAAGAATATTGGTATTATTATGTTCACGAGATAATTTTGCCGAATAGGGGTCACTACAAACAACGGCTCTTATTCCTTGGCATTTATTGGCCGCAATCGAAATACCAATACCGGTTCCACATATTAAGATGCCTAAATCAGCCTCCTTGGAATTAATGGCTTTTGCCACTCGGTTAGCATAAATCGGATAATCGGTTCTTTCTGTTGATGGTGCACCAAGATCAATCACGGTAATATTTTTATTTTCCAAATATTCAATGATATCTTTCTTCAAAATATATCCTACATGATCATAACCAATCGCAATTTTCATATATTTCCTCTCTGCTGACTAAAAATAAGGCGATTTACTTCACTTTTTATGATATTAACGTTAATTTATTTTTTTGTAAAGTTTACCAAAAATAAAAAATTTGCTTTTTACCATGTGCTTAAATTGAAATTGGGTTAAAATTACCCTTCAAAAATGTTACGGAGTAAAAATGTGAAACAGCTAAATGATCCTGAAAGTTCTAATGCGTTAGCAATTGGAGCAATGATTCGTATTTCACTTTCAAGTTTGAGTAATACCGAACAACGAATTATTGAATGGATGATGACTAAAGGTAATTTAAAGCCAAGAACCAGTATTAAAGAGGTGGCCGAAGCATTATCTGTTTCAGAACCATTGCTAGTAAAAGTTTCCAAAAAGTTAGGCTATTCAGGTTTTAGAGAAATTCGAAGTGCATTGCTTTCCTATTTTGATGCCTTGCCTTTTGATAAAGAGCAAGAACTGTCAGAAAAAGATAATGTCGAAGATATTATTGAGAAAGTGTTTAATAACTCTGTGCAAGCATTAAAAGAAGCTCAATCTATTGTTGATGCTAAAATTATTTCCAAAGCTGCACAATGGATTTTCCATGCTAATCGGATCGTTATTCTTGGTGTAGGTGGTTCAGCAATTGTTGGTGAAGATTTTGAGCATAAATTATTGAGAATAGGAATTCACAGCCATACTTATAGTGATAATCATTTGATGGTGATGGTAGCGAGCCAATTAAAAGAAAACGATGTGGTTATTGCTATCTCTCAATCAGGAAACACCGCAGAAATATGTAATGCAATATTGGTTGCCAAAAAGAATCAGGCGAAGATTATTTGTATTACCAATAATCACCAATCAGAATTGGCTGAAATTTCTGACTTATCTATCTTTAGCCCAGCCAAAAATGGACCGTTACTCGGTCAAAATGCTGCCGCTCGAATTATCCAACTCACTTTGTTAGATACACTATTTATCGCAATTGTGGTTTTGGATCATGAAAAATCCAAAGTCCATTTGGAGCGGAGTATTGATGTCGTCAAACCATTACATAAAAAAACGCTATCTAATGAATGAGATAATTTTTAAATAATTAAATATGAAAATCTTGTTAATCTCCTCTTTCCTCAATCTTTTTAGTTGTGATTCGCCTGCATAAAAATATTGAGGAATTTACACTGTCGCAATTGCTAATCATCGACTATTTTTTATAAATAATTAAACGCTAACCAGCAAGATAAGTTGACGCAAACTAAGGTGAATCCGACTATTTCTAATAATTAAAATAGATAGTCGCCTGTCGGATTTTATCACTTTAGAAAGCCAGCATACTTTTCTGTAAAAAATATTGCGAAGCTATATCGTCGCAATTGCTAATCATCGACTATTATTTAAAAATAATTAAACGCTAACCAGCAAGATAAGTTGACGCAAACTAAGGTGAATCCGACTATTTCTAATAATTAAAATAGATAGTCGCCTGTCGGATTTTATCACTTTAGAAATCTAGCATACTTTTCTGTAAAAAATATTGCCAAGTCTATATCGTCACAATTGCTAATCATCGACTATTATTTAAAAATAATTAAACGCTAACCAGCAAGATAAGTTGGCGCACAGCAACGCCAATCCGACTATTTCTAATAATTAAAATAGATAGTCGCCTATCAGATTTTATCTCTTTAGAAAGCCAGCATACTTTCTGTAAAAAATATTGTGAGGCTATATTGTTGCGCTTTTTGATAACAAATGTACTGCAATTAAAAATACTAAAGCCGCACAGTACGACTTTAGTGGTGTTTTAATAAAGATGATAAAATTTTATTCAATAAAGATCGCGATAAATATAAACAGGCCGATATAGTTATTATTCATAAAGGCTTTAAAACAATTGGTTCTATCTCTGTCTTTGATTAACCATTGTTGATAGATAAACAGCAATAAAGCGATGATTAAACCAATATAATAAAATTGATGAAAATGGTTGTTTATGCCGATGAATGCTAAACAAATTAAAGTTAACGTTTGCAATACCCCAATAATAAACTTGTCATAACGACCAAATAGGATGGCTGTAGATTTTATACCAATTTTCAAATCATCATTGCGATCAACCATAGCATATTCGGTGTCGTAAGCGATTGTCCAACAAATATTAGCCAAACAGAGTAACCAACAAGTTAAAGGAAATTGTGCGATCGTGGCGGCATACGCCATCGGTATTCCCCAACTGAAGGCGATACCTAAGGTCACTTGTGGTAAATGGGTATAACGTTTCATAAATGGGTAGACCATTGCGGTAATTAAGGCAAATCCAGCAATTAACCACGTTAATTTATCTAAAGTAAGCAATAAACCCAGTGCAATTACTAGTAACACAAATAAGGTGTATAAGGCATTTTTTTCGCTCAATGCACCACGAGCGAGAGGACGATTTTTAGTGCGTTCGACTTTTCCATCAAAATGCCGGTCAGCATAATCATTAATCACACAACCCGCAGAGCGCATAACAATCACGCCAAGTACAAATACGCTAACGACATGAACCGATGGCGTCGCGGTAGCAAGCCAAATCGCCCACAATGTTGGCCAAAGTAGTAATAAGCAACCAATTGGCTTGTCTAAGCGCATCAACTGTAAATAAGCTAACATAATAGGTAGTCATTATCCTGAATCATAATAGATGGATTATACCTGTTCCCCTAAAAGCTGCAATCCGCTGCGTTCACTGAGCATATTGCATTATCAAATAAACGAACGATCAATTTGCTCTGCAATAAAGTTTATAGCATTGGCAAATAGTTTTCGGCAACTATGGCCAATGCTTGGTAAAACGGGCTGATTTGGTTTTGTTTTAGACTATCTAAATAAGCTGGCGCCCAAGTTAATAGATGTTCGGTCAGTAATTGTTTAGCTGCTTGAAATTGATGTTTTTCAAGCAGTAGTGCATAAGCCATTAACATTAAACCGAACTGATCTTCCGGCTCATTCATCCCGGTATTGAGCCTCAAACCTTGTTGTTGTAAGAATGCCCGGTAGCGTTCTTGTGATTCGCCCATAAGTAATTTGTCTTGATCCAAATAGACCGATCCCCATGGTGGGGCGATCATACTACCTTGACCTTCAAATAGTAGCGAGAATTGATATTCTATTTCAGGATGATCTATCTGTTTTTTTAATATTTGGCACTGTTCTGTTATTAAGGATTGATTTGGCCAATTGGTTAACTGATCGACCTGTAATAATCCTTCAAGCAATGAATTTATCTGCTCACTTTTGGGTGGATAATAAAAAAAAGCGCCTAATATTTTCGCCAAAGTGATAGATGTTAGATTATCCAAACTATTCAATCCTTTATTCATCATTGCATTAATATTGTATAAAGTATTACACCATTAGATGGTTATCATCCACAAATTATAAAAGGTAATACGTTCACAAATTTCGGCGACAAATACGCCAATAAACACCAATAGATAGAGTATTTTGGGATGGCGGCGGCACAAAATCGTTAATAAAAGTAATACCATAGCGCCAATCAACAATCTGCATTGGATAACGTTCAAGTCATGTTGATTATTCGCTAGCTCTGGGGCGATGCTAGTCATGAGTTCTAAGTAAGGTCTTTTTACTAGTAGAATCACCGAGCTACCAATAAAAAAAGCACAATAGCCAATTCGATATAGACCTAACCAAGTAACCGCAATACCGCCTAGCACTAACATTGCAGTATACATTTGTATTGCAGTATAGTGGGTATTCCAGGTTTTAATCGTTGGTAACATATAGGTTTGTACAATTGACCATACAAATAACTGGCTTAATATGACCAACATAGTGGCTAATAAATAGTTTAAACCAGGAATGCGGTTAATTTTTTGACATAGTGGTTTGATGATTTTTAATTTTGTACTATCCGGGTATAGAACAAAATGGTTAAGTATGACAAAGGCAAAAGCGATACCAAATGATAAGCAAAAGGTAAAAATTTCATTACTCATTGGTGAACGCCCTATGCCAAAAATGACATTCAATGCGCGTAATGGTTGCCCTAAATGTAAGGAGGCAACGCCCATGCCAATCATCATAAAGATGAGCGATACTGCATAGATCCTTCGCGTGATAGCTAATTTAGTTGGCGAACGAGAAACAAGATAAAATAATCCACTTAAGAGAATCATTCCTGCTGATAGTTGGCCAATTACCGTAAAAAATACCAGTGGTAGTTCCTGCATTTTAGACCTCCTCTGGATTAAGTATGGAACCAAACGATTCAGCGGTTACTTTAGCTTGTGGATGTGGTTTTATCACAATACTTGGTTTGGTTAATTCTGAACTTGGTAACGGTGCAATATCACACTCTTGGCCATAAAGCTCACGCAATTTGCCAATTTCATCAAAATCCAAAGCACGTTGAGGACAAGACTCAACACAAACTGGTTTTAAACCTTGCGAGACACGTTCATAACAACCATCACATTTGGACATAACTCGTTTTTGATGATCATAATGTGGTGCACCATAAGGGCAACGCATTTCACAATAACGACAACCGATACAGATATCTTGATTGACAACGACTAAGCCATCTTCTTGACGTTTATGCATGGCACCGGTTGGGCAACCTTGTACACAGGTTGGTTCTTGGCAATGGTTGCAGGAGACCGATAAATAATAGACAAAGGTATCATTTTGCCAACATCCATCGACTTGTTGCCAACTGCCGCCGCCATATTCATAGACACGCCGGAAATTAATCCCTAGCGCATTATCTTTTTCATCTTTACAGCTTACTTGGCAAGTTTTGCAACCGGTGCATTTGGCTGAGTTAATATAGAATCCATATTGCATTTTTATCATCTCCCTTACGATGCCGCCGGCGTAACCGTTAATGGTTTCATTTCAACCAAATTGGTATGCTGAGGATTAGATTTGGCCAGTACAGATGGTCGCAACGAGGTTAAACGATTAATACAGCCTCCAATATCAATACCTGCCGCATTGGTTTTGGCCCATAATCCCTGTGGAATAGCAATAATGCCGGGTAATATGCGTGGTGTGACTTTAGCTGGAATATAAAGTCGGCCACGATCGTTATAAACTTCAACCAATTGACCATGTTTTATTTGCCTTACTTCAGCATCTAATGGATTAATCCAGATACTACTTGCCACCGCTTCTTTAAGTTGCGGAAGATTACTATAACTTGAGTGACAATGCCCTTTGATATGAAAACCAATCAATTGTAATGGATATTTTTGCCGTTTTTGAGTATCTTCGCTACCCTCAATTGCGGGCAAATAGGCCGGTATCGGGTAGAGGATATCACCTTCATCAAACTCCCACTGCTCGGCAATTTGGACTAATGCCTCTGAATAGATTTCGATTTTACCAGACGGCGTATTTAGTCGATTTTTTATTGGATCATCGCGAAACGCTTTTAAGCCAATATGGGCATCACTATTAGCTAATTTACGATCAACAACCCCCATACCATCAGTGTCAGCAAAAGAAGGTAAATTTGGATCGAGTTTCCGCATTTTTTCATAACTATAGGCGATCCAATCATCTTGGCTTCGGCCTTCGGTAAATTTGTCTTTAACACCCATTTTTTCAGATAGTTCAGTCAATACATCATAAGCTGGGCGATTTTCCCAAAGTGGCTTAATGGCACGTTGCATACGGATAACATAATGATAAGCACCCGATGCATATGAGTTATTGATTAAATCGTTACTTTCAACTGATGAGACATCTGGTAACAATAAATCGGCATATTTTGCCGAAGCAGTCATATGCGTATCCCATACTAAAATAAATTCACACTTTGATTCATCTTGTAGAATTTGATGAGTTCGGTTGAGATCGGAATGTTGATTACCGATGACGTTGCTGGCATAACTCCAAAGGAATTTAATACCAACATCTAATTTATCTTTACCTTTTATATAAGAATTTTGGGCGGTCATACTGAGCGGTTCTTCGATCGCTTTAGTCCATAAAAAGAAAGGAATACTAGTTTTAATTGGGTTAACCATATTTAAGCCAGGTACTGGATAGGTAATACTTTCCCCCCAAGTTCCAATATTGGTACCTTGCTTACCAAATTGACCGGTAATGATAGGTAAGATCATAATCGCTCTTGTGGTATGCTCACCATTTTGCCAACGTTGTGGTCCCCAACCTTGGGAAATCCATGCAGCTTTGGCATTGACAATATCTAACGCCAATTTTCGAATCTGATCGGCCGCAATCCCGGTTTTTTTGCTCGCCCACTCTGGGGTTTTAGGTATTCCATCATCACCCAATCCTAAAATATAAGATTTATAGTCACTAAAAAGTGGCGCTTCATCAGGTAAAGTTTCGGCATTCCAACCAATACAATATTTGGTTAACATCGCCTCATCAATACGATCTTTTTCAAGTAAAGCATAAATAATTCCAGCGACCAGTGCGGCATCTGTTCCTGGGATAATCGGCATCCATTCAGCATTAAAACCCACCACACTTTCACTACGGCGTGGGTCGATAATGATGACTCTAGCTTTACTTTGCGCTAAGGCATTAAACATTTCGTTAACTTGGCCACCACCGGACATACGGGTTTCTGCAATATTGTGACCAAACATGACAACCAGATCGGAGTGCTTAATTTGATCTAATAATGAAGCTTTAGCATTACCATAAATAAACGGTTGCATCGCGGTGATCTGTCCACTGGAATAATCGCCATGATAATTTAGATGACCGCCGATTGTGCTTAAAAAGCGCTTACAAGCGTTACGCCCCGAGATATTTGCACCTGTGGTACCCGTGCCATATTGATAATAAATAGCTTCATTACCATAGTTATTAATAGTGTATTTGAGTTTTTCGCTTAATAGATTGATGGCTTCATCCCACGAGATACGCTTAAATTTACCTTCACCGCGTTTACCAATTCTCAGCATTGGATATTTTAATCGTTCAGGATCATAAGTCCGCCAGCGAACAGCACGTCCACGAAGACAAGGTCGAATTTGATGTTGTCCAAAGACAGCATCATTAATTCCATCTTCAGAAGATATTTTGGTGATAATGTCGTTTTTAACATGTACTTTTAATGGGCAACGACTGCCACAATTGACTAAGCAAGCACTATAAAAAATCTTTTCTTCGTTAGTCGAATTAGTTGGCGGCACTTTATTAGGATCTGTCTCAGGCGTTGCATAAGCAAAAGGTAATTGTATATTACTAGCTAATGCAGCCACCCCACTTATTGCTAATGATTTTTGTAAAAAATCACGCCGAGTTATCTTATTTTCTGACCTGCTCATCCTATTCCATCATCTCTATCTGGGAGGTATTTATCATAATAAATTTATTAAGATTATAATACAGAAAAACGATTAAAATCGAATTTAACTTAAAATAAATTAATTAAATAAGAATTATTATCAATTACAAATTTATTTTACTTGCTATTATAAATTTAATTTCATGCATCTTAAAGAAAGACTGGTATAATACGACCATTTATTCGAATAAATAGAAAAGTTATGTCACAATCCACTTATAATGCTGTTGATATTGAAGTCTTAAAAGGACTCGATCCTGTTCGCCATCGACCAGGCATGTATACTGATACCGCTCGCCCAAATCATTTGGGACAAGAGGTTATTGATAACAGTGTCGATGAAGCTATTGCGGGACATGCTCGCCAAGTTAAAGTCACCCTTTATGAAGATAATTCACTTGAGGTTATTGACGATGGGCGCGGTATGCCGGTTGATATTCATCCTGAAGAGGGTGTGCCGGCTATTGAACTTTTACTTTGTCGTTTACATGCTGGTGGTAAGTTTTCTAATAAAAATTATCAATTTTCTGGCGGTTTGCATGGCGTGGGTATCTCAGTGGTTAATGCGTTATCCAAACGAGTGGAAGTTACCGTCAACCGGGATGGACAAGTTTATCAAATTGCTTTTGAAAACGGTTATAAAGTAGAGGATTTGCAGGTGATAGGTACCTGTGGTCGTCGTAATACCGGAACCAAAGTACGTTTTTGGCCGGATGAAAAGTATTTTGATTCACCTCGATTTTCCGTGCCACGCTTAACTCATTTGCTTAAAGCGAAAGCAGTACTCTGTCCTGGATTGGAAATCATTTTCAAAGACAAAATTAATAACACTGAGCAACGCTGGTGTTATCAAGATGGCTTAAAAGATTATTTAATGGAGTCAGTTAGTGGATATACTCTATTACCAGAAGAGCCATTTACCGGTAATCATACCGGCGAAACAGAAGCGGTCGAATGGGCATTACTTTGGTTACCGGAAGGTGGCGAACTGTTAACCGAAAGTTACGTTAACTTGATTCCAACGGTGCAAGGTGGTACTCATGTGAATGGTTTACGCCAAGGCCTACTTGATGCGATGCGGGAGTTTTGTGAGTTCCGTAATTTACTGCCTCGAGGGTTAAAGCTAACCGCTGATGATATTTGGGAACGTTGTGCTTATGTGTTATCAGTGAAAATGCAAGAACCGCAATTTGCTGGTCAAACTAAAGAACGTTTATCATCAAGACAAAGCGCAGCATTTGTTTCGGCGATTGTTAAAGATGCCTTTAGCCTTTGGTTAAATCAGCATGTACAAATTGCTGAATTATTAGCTGAAATGGTAATTTCCAGTGCACAAAAACGGCTACGCGCATCGAAAAAAGTCATTCGTAAAAAATTGACCAGTGGTCCGGCCTTACCGGGTAAATTGGCCGATTGTTCGTCACAAGATTTAAGTCGTACTGAACTATTTTTAGTCGAAGGTGATTCTGCTGGTGGTTCAGCTAAACAGGCTCGCGATCGTGAATATCAAGCGATTATGCCGTTGAAAGGTAAAATTTTAAATACTTGGGAAGTCTCTTCTGACGAAGTTTTGGGCTCTCAAGAGATTCATGATATTTCTGTTGCGATTGGTATCGATCCTGATAGTGATGATTTGAGTCAATTACGTTACGGTAAAATCTGTATTTTAGCTGATGCTGACTCAGATGGATTGCATATTGCCACATTACTTTGTGCATTGTTTGTTCGTCACTTTCGGGCGATGGTGGAACATGGTCATATTTTTGTTGCTATGCCGCCACTTTACCGTATTGATTTAGGTAAAGAAGTATATTACGCCCTAGATGAAGAAGAAAAAGAAGGCATTTTAGATCAACTGAAACGTAAAAAAGGCAAACCGAATGTTCAACGTTTCAAAGGGTTAGGTGAAATGAATCCATTACAATTGCGTGAAACAACGATGGATCCTAATACCCGCAGATTAGTGCAGTTATCACTTGATAGTGCCGAAGAAACCATGGCATTAATGGATATGTTGTTGGCGAAAAAGCGCGCCGAAGATCGCCGAGAGTGGTTACAAGAAAAAGGTGACCAAGTTGAACTTGATGTCTAATATACAGAATAATTTAGAGGAACAATAATGAGTGAAATAACTCATGACGGAGTAGAAGTTCAGTCGCTACGAACATTTACCGAAAGCGCCTATTTAAACTACTCAATGTATGTCATTATGGATCGCGCATTACCTTTTATTGGTGATGGCTTAAAACCTGTGCAGCGCCGCATTGTTTATGCCATGTCAGAATTAGGGTTAAATGCGCAAGCTAAATTCAAAAAATCCGCGCGTACTGTCGGTGATGTGTTAGGTAAATATCACCCGCATGGTGATAGTGCTTGTTATGAAGCCATGGTGTTAATGGCACAACCATTCTCTTATCGTTATCCGTTAGTTGATGGCCAAGGGAACTGGGGGGCACCTGATGATCCTAAATCATTTGCCGCAATGCGTTATACCGAATCACGTCTATCAAAATATGCAGAATTATTATTAGGCGAATTAGGCCAAGGTACCGTTGACTATATCCCAAATTTTGATGGTACTTTGCAAGAGCCGAAAATGTTGCCAGCGCGATTACCAAATATTTTATTAAATGGCACCACCGGTATTGCAGTTGGTATGGCAACCGATATCCCGCCACATAATATTCGAGAAGTGGCCAATGCCGCCATCATGTTGGCTGATAACCCGAAAGCAACGCTTAGCGAAGTGATGGCTCACATACCGGGGCCGGATTATCCAACCGAAGCCGAAATTATCACCTCACCAGACGATATAGCTAAGATTTATCAAACTGGACGCGGCTCAATCCGCATGCGTGCAGTATGGAAAAAAGAAGATGGTGATATTGTTATTACTGATTTGCCACATCAAGTTTCTGGTGCAAAAATCTTAGAGCAGATTGCCTCACAAATGCGGGCGAAAAAATTGCCGTTAATTGAAGATTTACGTGATGAGTCTGATCACGAAAACCCAACTCGTTTGGTGATTGTGCCAAGATCTAATCGCGTGGATCTAGAGCAAGTAATGAATCATCTCTTTGCTACTACCGATCTTGAAAAAAGCTATCGCGTTAATATGAACATGATTGGACTAGATAATCGTCCATCAGTTAAGGGATTGCTCGAAATATTAACCGAATGGTTAGAATATCGACGTTTAACAGTAACACGTCGTCTAAATTATCGTTTGGATAAAATACTTAAAAGATTACATATTTTAGATGGTTTATTAATTGCGTTTTTAAATATTGATGAAGTGATTGAAATCATTCGTCATGAGGATGATCCAAAAGCCGAATTAATTAAACGATTTGCCTTAAGCGAAACCCAAGCGGAAGCTATTTTAGAGTTAAAACTTCGCCATTTAGCCAAATTGGAAGAGATGCGCATCAAAGGCGAACAAGCGGATCTGGCTAAAGAACGTGATCAACTGCAAGCTCTACTTGCATCACCAAGAAAGTTAAGTAATTTAATCAAAAAAGAGTTACAAGCCGACGCTGAAAAGTATGGCGATGAACGCCGTTCGCCAATTGTTGAGCGCAGTGAAGCCAAAGCAATTACCGAGCAAGAATTAACACCTTCTGAACCCGTCACTATTGTATTATCAGAAATGGGATGGGTAAGAGCGGCTAAAGGCCATGATATTGATCCAGTTGGGTTAAGTTATAAAGCCGGTGATAGCTTCAAAGCGGCAGCAAAAGGTAAAAGTAACCAACCGGTTGTCTTTATCGATTCAACCGGACGCAGTTACGCTATTGAACCAAATACGTTGCCATCCGCCCGCGGGCAAGGCGAACCGCTTACCGGTAAATTAACTTTACCGGCTGGTGCAACCGTTGAACATGTTTTAATGTCAACCAATGAAGACCAAAAATTGTTACTTGCCTCAAGTGCTGGTTACGGCTTTATTTGCCAATTTAGTGATTTAATCGCGCGTAACCGCAACGGTAAAGCCATAATTAATTTATCTAACGATGCCAAAGTGCTTGCACCGATAGAAATTATATCTGAAGAGAGCTTGCTTTTATCAATTAGCCAAGCAGGTAGAATGCTTATCTTCCCGGTAAAAGATTTACCAGAATTATCTAAAGGTAAGGGAAATAAAATTATTTCACTCTCTGGCAGTGATGATAGCCTCGCTTATATGATGCTAATAACACCTGAGACATCGTTAACATTATATGTTGGTAAACGCAAACTCACGCTTTCCTCAGCTGATTTACAAAACTTTAGAGCAGAGCGAGCCCGTAAAGGGACATCATTACCGCGCGGATTACAAAAAATCGATCGAATTGAGGTGAACGAATAATATGTCTTTGATCTGGTCCATTATTTTCGGATTAATACTAAGTTCAGTATTAAAATCGGGATGGGGATTTATAATTGGACTATTTATTGGTCCAATGCTATATCAAGCATTGGGCAATAAATTGACTGAAAAAAGGACACAATCAAATCCAACTCTATACTTAACTATTGCATTTGAAGTATTGGGACATTTAAGTAAAGCAAAAGGCGTTGTTACTCAAGATGATATTAATCTTGCTCGGCAATTTATGGATCGGCTACAACTCGATGCCACCAGTCGCCAATTAGCCCAACAGTCATTCAATCGTGGTAAAGCGAGTGATTACCCACTTCGATCGCGCTTGCGAGAACTCTACTTCCAATATCGTTTTAGGCGGAATGTATTAAATATTTTTTGTGAACAACTGATCCAAGCAGCATTAGTCGATGGCAAGTTAGATGAAAAAGAGTCACAAATTTTGTTTATTGTTGCCGATGAATTTCATATTCCTCGCCAACGAATGGTTATTTATATTCAGATGATGATGGGAAGTTTTCATTTTCGTCATGGGCATTATGATAATCAACAAAATAGTCAGTACCAACAAAATAATCAGTATAATCAAAGTAATCATTATGGCGGTTATCAAAGCAATTCTCGACAGACAGATTTACAAAATGCGTATAAAATTTTAGGAATAGATTCATCGGCTGATATTCCTGAAATTAAACGTGCTTATCGTAAATTAATGAATGAACATCATCCCGACAAGTTAGTATCAAAAGGCTTGCCAAAAGAGATGCTAGAGGCAGCCAAAAAACGGGCTCAAGAGATTCAAGCCGCTTATGACCTTATAAAAGCATCACGTGGATTCAAATAGAGATAATTGCTATGATGCATTGGCGCTCAATTATAAGAATTATCGGATTATTAATATCACTGTTGTCGGTATTTATGCTAATACCGGCACTGGTAGCATTAATTTATCGTGATGGTGCTGGCGCAATTTTTGTCCGTTCGTTTTTTGCGGCATTAATTTTGGGCGGATTATTGTGGTTTCCTAATCGCAATCAACGCCACGAATTGAGCACCCGAGAAGGCTTTTTTATCGTGGTATTATTTTGGATAGTATTAGGTACTATTGGTGCATTCCCATTCTTGTTTGATAATCATATCAATCTTAATTTAACCACCGCATTTTTTGAGTCTTTTTCAGGGTTAACCACCACTGGTGCAACAACCATTGTTAATCTAGATCATTTGCCAAAAGCACTACTATTTTATCGTCAATTGTTACAATGGCTTGGTGGGATGGGGATTATCGTACTTGCAGTTGCTATTTTACCACTATTAGGTGTTGGGGGCATGCAGCTCTATCGTGCCGAAATTCCTGGTCCACAAAAAGATAGTAAAATGCGCCCGCGAATTGCTGAAACTGCAAAAACATTGTGGTCTATCTATATTTTACTTACCACCTTATGTGCAATAAGTTTGTGGTTTGCAGGAATGGATATCTTTGATGCAATTTCCCATAGCTTTTCAACGATATCAATGGGGGGATTTTCAACCCATGATAGCAATTTAGCCTATTTTAATAGTCCGGCAATTAACTATATTGTTACCCTTTTCCTTATTTTGTCTGGTTGTAATTTTGCCCTACATTTTGCCGCATTAAATGGTATTTCACTCAAAGTATATTGGCACGATCAAGAGTTTAGAACGTTTATTTTTATCCTTCTTACTTTAATTGCTATCTGTGCCTTTGTTATCTACTTTTATCAGCCACAACGAAACCTGAGTATTGATAAAATTGTATTACAAGTGGTGTCGGTTTCTGCAACTGTCGGCTTTACCGTTGATGATATTAATACTTGGCCATCCTCATTACCGATTTTTCTATTATGTGCTTCGTTTATTGGTGGCTGCGCGGGTTCAACTGGCGGGGGATTAAAAGTCGTCCGTGTACTACTGTTATTTATGCAAGGCTCGCGGGAATTGAAACGGCTTATTCACCCGAATGCGATTTATACATTAAAATTAAATCATCGGGTGGTACCAGAACGGATTATTGAGGCGGTTTGGGGCTTCTTTTCTGCCTATGCATTAGTATTTTTAGTCAGTCTATTTATCATTATGACATCAGGGATTGACGCAACTGACTCCTTTTATATTGTTGCTTCATCACTCAACAATTTAGGGATTGGTCTGGGAAGTGTCAGTGATAATTTTGCTCATGTCAGTGATATGGTGAAATGGGTTATGGTTGTTGATATGTTATTTGGGCGACTGGAAATATTTACATTGTTGGTTCTATTTACGCCAACATTCTGGCGAAGTTAACTTTCCTCACCTAATTAAGTGTTAATTTGAAGAATTTTCACAAAATAGCTAAAAATTTAAATATTTTATTGATTATTTGCTCAATTACCGCCAGAATTATCAAGCAGCATGTGCTGTATTCATTAGAGGTAATCACCTGACATATGGAATGGATCATGGATCCTACAATTTGGATTGGTTTATCCACTCTGGTTGTACTTGAAATCGTCCTTGGCATTGATAACATTGTGTTTATTGCCATTCTTGCCGAGAAACTTCCACCCCAAGAACGAGATAAAGCACGCATTACCGGCCTTGCTTTTGCATTAATCACACGAATACTGTTATTAATGTTTACTGGTTGGTTAGTTACACTCACTACCCCACTATTTTCAATATCAGGAATCAGTTTTAATGCTCGGCAATTGATTATGTTGCTTGGTGGTGTATTTTTGCTGTTTAAAGCCACGATGGAACTTAATGAACGTCTAGAAGGTGCAACACATGAAGATGGTAAACCGAAAAAGACATCCCATTTTTGGACAGTCGTTGCGCAAATCGTGGTGCTCGATGCCGTATTTTCACTCGATTCAGTAATTACCGCTGTAGGAATGGTTGAGCACATTCCTGTGATGATTATCGCTGTTTGTATTGCTATTGGTATTATGATGGTTGCCAGTAAACCATTAGCCTATTTTGTTAACTCTCATCCAACGATAGTTATTTTATGTTTAAGCTTTTTATTGATGATTGGCTTCAGTTTGGTTGCCGAAGGTTTTGGTTTTATTATTCCTAAAGGCTATCTCTATGCCGCTATTGGCTTCTCAATTATGATCGAGTTTTTCAACCAATTAGCCATATTTAATCGCCGAAAAGCATTAAACAAAAAACCGTTACGTGAACGTACCGCCGAAGCAATTTTACATCTGCTCAAGGGCGATGTCGAAGAAGATCCCGATACTCACAATATTGATGTTGTCTCGGATAATAATAAGAAAACATCAGTATTTAATCATCAAGAATTAAACATGGTTGAACGGGTGCTAGGTTTAGCGCAACGTTCTGTTAGTAGTATTATGACTTCTCGATTAGACGTAGATATGGTCAATATCAATGATGATCGCGAGGTGATATTAAAAGAGATATTTGATAATCCTCATTCGCGTCTAGTGGTGACCGATAATGCCTCAATTGATGAGCCATTAGGGATTATTCAAGTTAATGATCTTTTAAAAGATGTTTTACAAAATAAACAACCTATTGATATTAGTACTTTAATAAAACAACCATTAATCTTTCCAGAAACTGTCTCTTTACTTGTTGCTCTGGAACAATTTAAAAAAGCCAAAACCCATTTTGCGTTTGTGGTTGATGAATTTGGTTCAATGCAAGGTGTTGTGTCAGTAACTGATATTATTGAAACCATTGCCGGCGATTTTCCAACCGAAGAAGAGGAAATCGATGCCAAACATGATATTCAATGTATCGATGATAATAGTTGGCTAGCTAATGGCTATATTCCAGTTGAGGAATTAGTCAGATTCGTTCCGATTCCTATAGATGATAAGCGGGAATTTCATACTCTTGCTGGATTATTGATGGAAAAAGCGCAACATTTACTTAATGTCGGGGAAACTATCCAGATTGGCGATTATTTATTTGAAGTTGCCGAAGTTGAAAGTCATCGTATTTTAAAAGTAAAAATTACTAAAAATAAATTAGAGACATAAAACAACCAGTTTGCTGATATTTTACCTATTTGGAAGGTAAGTTATAAAAATTATCTATCTATAATTCGAGGCTACTCTTAATATGAATAACGCTTGACCAAAATAAATTACTGGCAATAATAGCGCTGTGTTTTGTCGTTTTTTGAGATATGAAGTGATAACTTTGTATCTTTTTTATTTTTACCACAAATTAATCTAGGTAAAAATAGCGATTATATTGATTATTATCAACCTAAATTGGGCTTTAACATATGAATTCACTATTCGAAAAAATTTTTCAACTCAAAGAGAAGAAAACCACCATCAGTACTGAGGTTATCGCAGGCTGTACCACCTTTTTAACCATGGTTTACATTATCTTTGTTAACCCTT
The DNA here is from genome assembly GCF_003202655.1 of Gilliamella apicola. Lineage (GTDB taxonomy): Bacteria > Pseudomonadota > Gammaproteobacteria > Enterobacterales > Orbaceae > Gilliamella > Gilliamella apicola_R. Next base: position 31,398 of record NZ_QGLR01000016.1, read on the forward strand.
CTATTCTATCTGCAACTGGTATGGACAAATCAGCGGTCTTTGTTCTAACGTGTGTAGTAACCGCTTTGGCTACTATTTTAATGGGGCTATTTGCTAATCTACCGATTGCCTTAGCGCCAGCGATGGGGCTTAATGTCTTCTTTGCTTATGGAATATGTGGTGCGATGGGCTACTCATGGCAAGTCGGTATGGGGGCGATATTTTGGGGTTCATTAGCCTTTTTTGCATTATCATTATTTAAAGTTCGCCATTGGTTGATTGAACATATTCCGCAGTGTTTGCGAGCGGGCATCAGTGCGGGTATTGGATTATTTATTGCTTTTATGGGATTCCAGAACATGGGCATTGTGGTCGGCTCACAAGCCACATTACTAACCTTAGGCAATATCTTATCACTTAAAGTATTATTAGGTTCGCTTGGATTTTTTATCATTATTATTCTTGCATCACGCAATTTTCATGCCGCGGTATTAGTTTCAATTCTTGTGGTTACCTTACTTGCGCTATGGCTTGATCCAAATATTAGTTATCAAGGAATTGCATCTGCTCCACCAAGTGTTAGCAGTGTTGTTGGTCATGTTGACCTAGCTGGCTCGCTTAATATTGGTATTATGGGGGTTATCTTTTCAGTTATGATTGTCAGTCTGTTTGACTCTTCAGGCACAATTTTAGCTTTAACCGACAAAGCAGGACTTTCTGACGAAAAAGGGCGTTTTCCTAAAATGCGTCAAGCGTTGTTAATCGATAGTTTCAGCTCTTCACTAGGCGGATTATTTGGGACTTCATCAGTATTAACTTACATTGAAAGTTCCGCAGGTATTTCAGTTGGTGGACGTACTGGCTTAACAGCAGTGGTAGTTGGCCTATTATTTTTAATGATGACTTTCTTATCGCCTTTAGCGCATTTAGTACCACCTTATGCCACATCGGGGGCACTAATTTTTGTTGGTATCTTAATGGTATCTAGTTTAATGAAAGTTAACTGGTCTGATTTAACTGATGCAACGCCAGCATTTATCACTGCATTAATGATGCCGTTTGCTTTTGCAATTACTGAAGGGGTCGCACTTGGCTTTATCTCTTATGTAATATTGAAAACATTTACTGGTAAATTTAAAGAGTTAAATCTTTGTGTGATCGTTTTCGCAGTACTGTTTGCTTTAAAATTTATCTTTATTGATCATCACTAATTTCATCAAACTATTTCTACCATTAACATGGTAGAAATAGCTTCTTCCCCCCCCATAAAATTATTCCATCTGAAATTTCAAACAAATTACAGCAATCATTTCACCTTCTTCAAACTCTTTAGAGAATTTGATCTGCGTCACAAAAAACAAAAAACATAAAATCGTTACAAAATTTAGTAATTGTTGCTGTACTTAATATTCATGCATATTGATTGAACAGTTTTAGATTTAATTAAAACTTAATTTGATAAACAGGGAGGTATGAATATGAGTACGCATTACAATTCTCTATATGTTTTCCGAATTACCCTAGTTGCAACTTTAGGTGGCCTATTATTTGGTTATGATACAGCCGTTATCTCTGGAACAGTTGAATCTATATTTAAAGTTTTTGTTGAACCGCAACATTTAAGTGAGACGAGTGCCAATTCCTTATTAGGTTTCTGTGTGGCAAGTGCTTTAATCGGTTGTATTATCGGCGGTTTAATGGGGGGTTATTTAAGTAATCGTTTTGGTCGTCGAAATTCATTACTAATTGCCGCATTTTTATTCTTTATCGCTGCAATTGGCTCCGCTTGGCCGGAACTAGGCTTTCATACAGTAGAATCGCAAAAAATACCCTATTATTTAGCTCAATATGTACCTCACTTTGTGTTTTATCGCATCATCGGTGGTATTGGTGTTGGCTTAGCTTCTATGTTATCACCTATGTACATTGCAGAAGTAGCGCCAGCAGAGATTCGAGGTAAGCTAGTATCGTTTAACCAATTTGCTATTATTTTCGGACAACTCTTAGTTTATTGTGTTAATTACTGCATAGCAAGTTCAGGCGATCAAGTTTGGTTGAATATAGTTGGTTGGAGATATATGTTTTTGTCTTTAGCCATTCCAGCATTACTGTTTTTTGCCTTATTATTCACCGTACCAGAAAGCCCTCGTTGGTTAACCGCACAAAATAAAATAAACAAAGCTCAACATATTCTTGTTAACATTTTGGGAAAGCAAACAGCCGATCAAGCATTAAAAAGCATTATCAATTCCCTCTCATCCAATTGTGATAAAAAAAGCAGCTCATTATTAAAATATGGTATAGGCGTTATTATTATTGGAATTTTATTATCTGCATTTCAACAATTGATGGGAATTAATGTTGTTCTTTATTATGCACCAGAAGTATTTAAAACATTAGGTGCTAGTACTGATTCCGCATTATTACAAACCATTGTAGTTGGTATTATCAATCTAGCCTTTACTACCATTGCCATTTTTACCGTTGATAAATTTGGTCGAAAACCATTACAAATAATCGGTGCCATTGGCATGGCTATCGGCATGATCACATCAGGCACGACATTTTATTTACAGTTATCAGCAAGTATTGCCCTTGCGGCAATGTTGTTCTATATCGCTTCTTTTGCTATCTCTTGGGGACCTGTATGCTGGGTATTATTAGCAGAAATATTCCCTAACTCTATCCGCAGTAAAGCGTTATCCATTGCGGTTGCAGCACAATGGATTACAAATTACCTAGTATCTTGGACTTTTCCAATTATGGATAAAAATACTTATCTTATATCTCATTTTAATAACGGTTTTGCCTATTGGCTATATGGCGCAATTAGCATACTGGCAGCTATTTTTATCTGGAAATGGCTTCCTGAAACAAAAGGAAAATCTTTAGAAGAACTTGAAAAGTTCTGGAATAAATAAACCAAAACTTATTTTAAAACAATATTAAGGAGAATATTATGAAACATTACTATGACCAAATAGAACGCATTAATTACGAAGGAACACAAACTAATAATCCTTTTGCGTTCAGACATTACAATCCAGAGCAGATAATTTTGGGTAAAACAATGGCCGAACATTTACGCTTTTCTATCTGTTATTGGCATACTTTTTGTTGGGCTGGAACAGATATGTTTGGTTCGGGTTCATTTAACTATCCATGGCAATCCAGCGCCGATCCATTAAGTAACGCAAAAGCTAAAGCTGATGTTGCCTTTGAGTTTTTTTATAAAATGAATGTACCTTTTTATGCATTTCATGATGTGGATGTTGCTCCTGAAGGCAATTCGATTCAAGAATATATCAACAATTTATCAATAATGACCGATATCTTGCTAGAAAAGCAACAACAGACAGGCGTTAAGCTACTCTGGGGAACAGCAAATTGTTTCACTAATCCAAGATATGCCGCTGGTGCAGCAACCAATCCTGATCCGGAAGTTTTTGCCTGTGCGGCCACTCAAGTTGTCCATGCAATGAATGCTACTCATAAGTTAGGCGGTCAAAATTATGTACTGTGGGGTGGTCGAGAAGGTTATGAAACACTATTAAATACCAACCTACGTCAAGAACGTGAACAACTTGGTAAATTCATGCAATTAGTTGTCGAAAATAAATATAAGATTGGTTTTAACGGCACATTACTCATTGAGCCAAAACCACAAGAGCCAACCAAACACCAATATGATTACGATGTCGCAACCATTTATGGCTTTTTAAAACAATTTGGCTTAGAGAAGGAAATCAAGGTCAATATTGAGGCAAATCATGCAACCCTTGCCGGCCATTCATTTCAACATGAAGTCGCTTCAGCTATTGCCTTAGATATATTTGGATCACTTGATGCTAATCGAGGGGATCCACAATTGGGGTGGGATACCGATCAATTTCCAAATAGTGTCGAGGAAAACACACTGGTTATGTATGAAATTTTAAAAAGTGGCGGATTTACCACTGGTGGACTTAACTTTGATGCCAAAATAAGACGGCAAAGCATTGATAAATATGATGTATTCCATGGCCATATTGGTGCCATCGACACCATGGCATTATCATTAAAATGTGCAGCAAAAATGATTGAAGATAAGCGATTAGATCAAAAAGTAGCTGAGCGTTATGCCGATTGGGACAAAAATCTAGGTAAAGACATTTTACAAGGGAATATGTCGCTACAAGAAATTGCTCAATATAGCCTAGTAAATAATCTACAACCTAAAGCACGTAGCGGTGCTCAAGAGCAATTAGAAAATATTGTTAATAAAGCTATTTTTGGCTAAAAAAATCATTGTGTATTTACCGTTCAGAACTATTATGTTTATAGTTCTGATAGCTACATAATGGAGGCAGATATGTATATTGGTATTGATTTAGGCACTTCCGGTGTCAAAGTAATTTTAATGGATGAAAAACAACGTATTGTGGCATCAAATACCAAGCCACTCTCTGTATCGCGTCCTCATCCATTATGGTCCGAACAAGATCCACAGCAGTGGTGGCAAGCAGCCGATTCAGCAATACAAGAACTTAGTCATAAGCATGACTTAACCCAAGTCAAGGCAATTGGCCTAAGTGGACAAATGCATGGTGCTGTATTATTAGATAGTTCATCTCAAGTATTAAGACCGGCAATTTTATGGAATGATGGCCGTTGTGATATTGAATGTCATGAGTTAGAACAATTAGTGCCAAATTCTAGAAAAATTACGGGCAACTTAATGATGGCAGGTTTTACCGCACCGAAAATTAAATGGGTACAAAAACACGAGCCAGAAACGTTTGCCAAAATAGATATGGTACTGTTACCAAAGGATTATTTACGCTTTAAAATCACAGGTGAATATGCATCTGATATGTCTGATTCAGCTGGTACCATGTGGTTAGATGTTGAAAAACGAGATTGGAACGATCAATTATTAAATGCTTGCGGTTTAAATCGCCAACATATGCCTACCTTATTTGAAGGTAATCAAATAACTGGCTATGTTACTGATGATATTGCTGAACGCTGGAATATCAACTCAATTCCAGTGATTGCCGGTGGTGGCGATAATGCAGCAGGTGCTATCGGTGTTGGGCTTTATCGTTCTGGACAAGCAATGCTCTCACTAGGTACTTCAGGGGTTTATTTCGCGGTCACCGATCGTTTTATCAGCCAGCCTGAACAAGCAATTCATAGCTTTTGTCATGCATTACCTAATCGCTGGCATCTGATGTCAGTGATGTTAAGTTGTGCTTCATGTCTAGATTGGGGATGTCAATTGTTAGGCATTAAAGATGTTGCTACCTTATTCAGTTTGATTGAGGAACAACCGTCTGACGATAAACCACCAGTCTACTTTTTACCTTACTTATCTGGTGAGAGAACACCACATAATAACCCTGAAGCCAAAGGCGTATTTTTTGGTCTAACTTATCAACATAACAAGGTAGATCTAGCAAAAGCAATATTATTGGGCGTCAGCTATGCGCTTGCCGATGGTATTGATGTTGTTCATCAAACCGGAACTTCGCCGGATAAAATCCTGATTATTGGTGGCGGTGCCCGTAGTGGCTATTGGCGGCAATTGATCAGTGATATTTCAGGTTACCATATCGAATATTGTGAAGGGAGCGAAGTGGGACCTGCTTTAGGATCAGCGAAACTGGCACAAATTGCCTGTAATCCCAATACTCACTTAGAGGTGTTGTTACCACCATTACCAATGGTTCAAACCCACCAACCCGATATGAAAAAACATGCAGAATTCCAACAACAACGTTCAATTTTTAGAAAAATTTATCAACAATTAAAACCATTAATGTCTTGATATTTAACTAGCAGAATTTCATATCTATATGATTTTCTGCTTTTTTATGGTTTTATTTTAAACAAATTACAGTAAATTAAGGTTTGTAAATTTACTTCTAAAATCCTTAGGCGTCATTGCATAGAACTTTTTAAATAAAAAATAAAAATACTGAACCGATGGATAGCCACACTGCTCAGAAATAGCTTGAATAGACAATGATGATTCAATTAGTAGATATTTAGCACGATTAAATTTCTCTTCATGAATGACCGTGTGAATAGTTTTACCTAATGATGTTTTAAAGCGAAGTTCTAAATTGGAACGAGATATTTGCAATTCCGAAGTTACTTGATCTACTTTAATGCCTTTACAAGCATAATCACGGATATAATGAATAGCTTGTATAACATAAGGATCTTGTATTGAACGGTAATCCGTCGAACGACGTTCAATGACTTTTTTCGGTGAGATTAACCTTGGCGAGGTAGCAACCTTCCCTTTATTGAATATTTTTTGCAACAGTTTAGCTGCTTCAAATCCCATCTCCTCAGTTCCTTGTTTAACGGTAGATAAGGAAACCATCGACAGATCATTAATTACTTCTTCATTATCTATACCAATTAAACATAACTCTTCAGGTATTTTTATTTCAACTCTATCACAAGCTTGTAAAATATGGTGGGCTCTAGCATCATTTACGGCAATAATACCGGTGTTAACAGGTAAGGATAATAACCATTTAGAGAGTTTATCTAAGCTATCTTGCCAATTATCAAGTGATGTGGAGGTTCCTTGATAAATAAATCCTTCATAACCCTTTTGGCTTACAATTTGCGAAAAAAATTGTTCTCTTACAGCTGCCCAACGACAAGATCGATTCAATGGTAAACCATAAAAGGCAAATTTATTAATTCCTTTCGAACATAAATGGTTAAAAGCACTCTCTATAATGGCAAAATTATCCGCGGCAACATACGGCACTTTAGGATAATTTGAATCATGGTGATGCGAACTACCTACGCCAATTATTGGTATATCTACATCAGCGAGCAAATCTTGAATATCTGGATCATCAAAATTAGCAATAATACCATCGCAATCAAAATAGAAAGGTGCATTAGTATCATAGCGCATGGTTTCGGAAATATAGATATTCCAGTGAATATTATTCGCTTTTAAAAAATTCCCGATACCTTTTAGTATTTGCCGATCATAAATATTATTTGCATTAAATAGCAAAACAACTCGGTAACTCTTATTCTGCATCTCGATCATTATCACCTACTAATATATTTAACTTATTAGCATTAATTTGTAGTCTGCTTATTAGAATAAACCAGTGTTACATAAAATATCAATTTGTATAGTTGTATAGTGCAAATAACTACCATATTCAGCCTAAATTTTCTCAACAACGTTTGCTCAAGACACTATCAAAATTAAGAGAAAAACTCATTTTTATATTACATCTGAAGGCCATATAAATTATTATTAAATAACATAAAGATCTTATGCTGATACTTGACATTATAGCTATTGAGGTCTAGAATCTTGCGACCCAAAACTTATATAAATAGGCTTTGGGCTACAGTTATTAATTACGTATCTAAAAAGCAATTTTAAATTTATTTTAATTAATCAGGAGCTTATTAATGGCAACAATTAATCAGCTGGTACGCAAACCAAGAGCACTAAAGGAAGCGAAAAGTAACGTTCCTGCACTTGAAGCATGCCCGCAAAAACGAGGTGTTTGTACACGTGTTTACACTACTACACCTAAAAAACCAAACTCAGCATTACGTAAAGTATGCCGTGTACGTTTAACCAACGGTTTTGAAGTTACTTCTTATATCGGTGGTGAAGGTCATAACTTGCAAGAACATAGCGTGATTTTAATCCGCGGTGGTCGTGTTAAAGATTTACCTGGTGTTCGTTATCACACTGTTCGTGGTGCATTAGACTGCGCAGGTGTTAAAGATCGCAAACAAAGCCGTTCTAAATACGGTGTGAAACGACCTAAAGCTTAATGGAACTCCGTTAAGTAAGGCCAAACTATAATAATTCCATTTAACTCATTTGAGTTTTGGGTAAACCTGAAAATTTATAACATATAAACGGAGTATTCCAATGCCACGTCGTCATGTTGTCGGTCAAAGAAAAATTTTACCTGATCCGAAATTCGGTTCAGATTTGCTGGCGAAATTTGTAAATATTTTAATGATAGATGGTAAGAAATCTATCGCAGAATCAATCGTATATTCAGCTCTTGATAAATTAGCTGAGCGTAGTGGAAAAGACCACTTAGCAGCTTTCGAAGTTGCATTAGATAACGTAAGACCAACTGTAGAAGTTAAGTCTCGTCGCGTTGGTGGTTCTACATACCAAGTTCCTGTTGAAGTGCGTCCTGTCCGTCGTAATGCACTTGCAATGCGTTGGATTGTAGATGCTGCACGTAAACGTGGCGATAAATCAATGGCATTACGCCTAGCGAATGAACTTATGGATGCTTTTGAAAACAAAGGTACCGCTGTGAAAAAACGTGAAGATGTTCATCGTATGGCTGAAGCTAATAGAGCGTTTGCACATTATCGTTGGTAATTTGAGCGCTTTTATAAGCCGCTTGAAATTAGACTGATAGCGCATATCTACTATCAGTCAACCTGAAAAGATATTTTATAAGCAAACGATTCTAAATAGAGGATTAATATGGCTCGTACAACCCCTATAGCACGCTACCGTAATATCGGTATCAGTGCACATATTGACGCAGGTAAAACTACGACTACTGAACGTATTTTGTTTTACACTGGCGTAAGTCACAAAATTGGTGAGGTTCATGATGGCGCAGCTACCATGGACTGGATGGAACAAGAACAAGAACGTGGTATTACTATCACGTCTGCAGCGACTACAGCTTTCTGGTCTGGTATGGGTCAACAATATGAACCACACCGAATCAATATCATCGACACCCCGGGACACGTTGACTTCACAATCGAAGTTGAACGTTCTATGCGTGTTTTAGATGGTGCTGTAATGGTTTACTGTGCGGTTGGTGGTGTTCAACCTCAATCAGAAACAGTATGGCGTCAAGCAAACAAATATAAAGTTCCACGTATTGCTTTCGTAAACAAAATGGACCGTATGGGTGCTAACTTCTTACGTGTTGTTGATCAAATCAAAACACGTTTAGCGGCAGTACCAGTTCCATTAGTACTACCTATCGGTGCAGAAGAAGGCTTTACTGGCGTAGTTGATTTACTTAAACGTAAAGCAATTAACTGGAATGATGCTGATCAAGGCGTTACTTTCACTTATGAAGATGTTCCAGCGGATATGGTTGAGCAAGTCGAAGAGTGGCGTGCAAACCTAATGGAAGCTGCAGCTGAAGCAAATGAAGAGTTAATGGAAAAATACCTTGGTGGTGAAGAGTTAAGCGAAGAAGAAGTCAAAGCAGCGTTACGTGAACGCGTACTTGCTAACGAAATCATCTTAGTAACTTGTGGTAGTGCCTTTAAAAATAAAGGTGTTCAATTCATGCTTGATGCGGTAATTGAATACTTACCAGCACCAACAGATGTTCCTGCGATCAAAGGTGAATTACCTAATGGTGAAGCAGCTGAGCGTCACTCAAGTGATGACGAACCATTCTCATCACTAGCATTTAAAATTGCAACTGACCCATTTGTTGGTAACTTAACATTCTTCCGTGTTTACTCTGGTGTGGTTAACTCTGGCGATACTGTTCTTAACTCTGTTAAAGATAGAAAAGAACGTTTTGGTCGTATCGTTCAAATGCACGCTAACAAACGTGAAGAAATTAAAGAAGTTCGCGCTGGTGACATTGCTGCGGCAATCGGTCTTAAAGATGTAACAACTGGTGATACATTATGTGCTGAGAGCGCACCAATCATTCTAGAAAGAATGGAGTTCCCAGAGCCGGTAATTTCTGTTGCTGTTGAACCAAAAACTAAAGCTGACCAAGAAAAAATGGGACTTGCTTTAGGTCGACTAGCACAAGAAGATCCTTCATTCCGTGTTCACACTGATGAAGAATCAGGTCAAACAATTATTTCTGGTATGGGTGAGCTTCACTTAGAAATCATCGTTGACCGTATGAAACGTGAATTTAAAGTGGAAGCAAATGTTGGTAAACCACAAGTTGCTTACCGTGAAACCATTCGCAATGAAGTTGAACAAGAAGGTAAATTTGTTCGTCAGTCTGGTGGTCGTGGTCAATATGGTCATGTATGGTTAAGAATTAAACCATTAGAAGCTGGTGGCGAAGGCTACAAATTCAACAATGAAATTGTTGGTGGTGTGGTTCCTAAAGAATACATCCCGGCAGTTGATAAAGGTTGTCAGGAACAAATGAAAAACGGTGTTCTTGCTGGCTACCCAATTGTTGATGTTGAAGTCACTATCTATGATGGTTCTTACCATGATGTGGACTCATCAGAAATGGCATTTAAAATTGCCGGTTCAATGGCATTTAAAGATGGCTTCATGAAAGCTAAACCTGTGCTTTTAGAACCGATCATGAAAGTAGAAGTCGAAACTCCTGAAGATTATATGGGTGACGTAATCGGTGACTTAAACCGTCGTCGTGGTATGATCGAAGGAATGGAAGATACTGCAACTGGTAAAACAGTTAAAGCACAAGTTCCACTTTCAGAAATGTTTGGTTATGCAACTGACCTTCGTTCACAAACCCAAGGTCGTGCTTCTTACTCAATGGAGTTCTTGAAGTACAATGAAGCGCCAACCAATATTGCAACTGCAATTATTGAAGCTCGTAAAGCGAAATAATTATTTATATAAATAAAGTAACACTTCCCTATAATAACTAGGGAAGTGATTTAATAAAGGAACATTAAGATGTCTAAAGAAAAATTTGAACGTACAAAACCCCACGTTAACGTTGGTACAATCGGCCACGTTGACCATGGTAAAACAACTTTAACTGCAGCTATTACTTCTGTACTTTCTAAAAAATACGGTGGTC
>NZ_QGLR01000018.1:0-281818 GCF_003202655.1 Gilliamella apicola
TAACATCAAAATGACAGTATCATTAATTCACCCAATCGCAATGGCAGACGGTTTACGTTTCGCTATCCGTGAAGGTGGTCGTACTGTTGGTGCTGGTGTTGTTGCTAAAGTTATCAAATAATTTAAGCTTAATCAGCTCTAAAAAGGTGCACTATGTGCACCTTTTTTATTGTCCTCAATATTTAACTACACCAATTAAACAGGTTAATTAGCCTATTTAGACCAATGTATCAAGATAAAGGCGATATCAGTGAAGATGCTGCTGTATATAGCAGCTAGAGGTATTAGCTAGACAAAGAAAAAGCAACTAAGAAAATAATTTACAATATTATTGTTGATTAACAAAAGCTAGAGATAGTCTATGTCTCAAACTTTTCTTATTTATTTTTTGTCATATTTGATAAATGTCATAGTGTTTCTTATTATTCGTGCAAATAATAATCATTATCATTAAACCAAATGAGAAGTGAGATGTTATGTGCAGAAAAAATAAAGTTATTCAAATAAGTATATTAACCCTATTCTATTCACCCATGATGTTTAGCGGTTATGCATTCGCCGAGACTAGTAATGATACAATTATAGTTACCCCTAATGATAATGATGACAAAAAAAATTCATTGTCTCCGACTTTTCAGCAGGAACAAGCTAAACAGAAACAAACTGCTGGGGCGACTAACTTAATCATTCCAGAACAGGAAAATAGATTATCCACACTACAAGATGCACTTGATTATCAACCCGGAATTATTATTCAAAACTTTTTCGGCGGCACAGATCAACCAAGGTTGAATATTCGTGGTTCCGGGGTGCAAAGCGCGCCACTATCAAGAGGGGTCTTACTATTACAAGATGGGCTACCTATCACTGATGCTGATGGTGATTTCCATATTAGTACCTTAGATATGCGTGAAGCTCGGTTAATTTCAGTCTATCGTGGAGCCAATAATAGCCATCCTCAAGCCAACAGTTTAGGTGGAGAATTGAATTTCATCTCCTACACAGGAAAAGATGAACTTGGTAGTGCTCGTTATGAATATGGAGCATTTGGTCGAGAAGCCGCGCAAATCGCATTAGGTCATAGCGGTTATGATATGGATGGTCGCATTAGCCTATCTTATGACCATTTTGATGGTTATCGAGATCATTCAACCTCGCAACGAAAAACGGTTCGATCTAACTTTGGTTATAGTAATGAAAACTTTGAAAATAGAACATGGTTAAGTTGGACAGATTTACGTTTTGATATTCCAGGGCCTTTATCGCAAGGTAAAAGCAAAAGCGATCCAACGAGTATTTTTAAAGTCGTGCAAATGCGAGACCCGCATCGTAATGTTCAACAGGGGCGTATTGCTAACCGCGCAAATTGGACCCTAGATAACCAAGCGATTGAGCTAGGTTTATGGTATCAGCATACACATGATAATTTTGTTACGCCAACCGATTATATTTTAAGTGATAGTAACACTATTGGTAGTCAATTAACTTATAATGCGAACTTTGATGATTTTAGCTATCGAGCGGCTCTCGCATGGGATAAAACCAATCTTGATCGTCAATTATTGATGAATCGACGTCATACCACAATGAATAAACGTTCACTGGGAAAATATGATGCTACCGCAGAAAACATATATGGTTCCATTGGCACCTCATGGCAAATCAACAATGAATGGCAACTCAATTTAGATACAAAAGTTACACATGCTAAACGAGATGTTGATGCGCGGCACAATAAAAACGCCCTTGATCAATCATGGACATTCTGGTCACCCAAATTAGGGGTAATTTGGCATCAAACCAATGATACACGATTTTATGCCAATTTAAACACTAGTAACGAACCTGCATCTTTCCGTGAAATTATTACTAGCGATGGCATGAAAGCAAAAATTAACAAATTAAATCGTCAAAAAGGTATTACAGCTGAAATTGGTGGTAATGGAAAGATAACCCAAGAACTAAACTGGGATATTGCTTTATATCGAAGCATCATTAAAGATGAATATATTACCACTTACGACTCAAGTGGAACGGCAATAGGGGTATTTAATTATGGCGCCAAAACACGTCATCAAGGGATAGAAGCAGGCCTAAAAGGGCTAATACCTTCAGTTATTGCTTCTGGCGATATCGAATATCGTCTAGCTTGGACGTATAACGATTTTCGTTTTATGGGTGGCGAATACAATCGTAATTATATTGCCGGCATCCCTAGAAATACCATTACTGCCGAAATTTTATATAAATATGATAATTGGACACTTGGCCCAAATATTCACTGGTCTCCAACCAATACGCCGGTTGATCATGCCAATAATATGAATGTTCAATATCGAGATAAATATGCAGCTTTAGGCTTTAAAATTAATTATCAAAATCCTAATGGTTGGTCGGCTTATTTAACTGCGGATAACCTAACCAACAAACATTATGCTACCGCCTCGGTTGCTAATAAAGTAGTAAATTCAAAACAAGAAAATACCTTATTCCCAGCGATGGGATTCAATCTTAATAGTGGGCTTGTTTACCACTTCTAAAAAAGTGTATCTGACAGTAATGCTGTCAGATACCGCTACTTAAAATGAACGTTGTGAAGGAAGTGTAAGATCATTAAGATACGATTTATTTAATATTTTTATATTATTTAATTCAATTTCAATAATTTTTTGCTTACGCCAACTCGACATTAATCGACTTAAAGTTTCATAACGGATCCCAAGCTTAGTCGCCAATTGACTACGTGATATTGGTAAAACAAAATTTGCATCTTGGTTCGATGATTGAGATAAGATATAAGCTGCTAGTCGTTGTTCTGCCGAGCTTGAGGTTAACCAATCGATATTATTGATTTGTTCGTATAGTTTTATGCTAAATTGAACTAACAAACGTTGCATAATAATAGGATTATTCATGCAAACTTGTAACACGCTACTTTTTTCTAACAATAACAAAGTGCAATGTGTTTTTGCTCTGATGGTCATAGGAAAGCGATTATGAGGCATAAATACTGCGGCTATCGCAACTAATTCATAAGGAGAAAATATTCCAAAAATTTTCTCTTCACCTAAATAAGTATTCCGAAACACTTCAACTTTGCCGGTAATAACTAAAGAACAACCAGAGAATGGCATACCTTCATAACTAATCAAATCGCCAGTATTAAATTCCAGATAATTGGCATTTTCAATAATTGGCTTTAATGCATCGGCAGCTAATCCATCGAACAGCTTTACCTGATTTAACCAATTTAAGATCTCACTTTGAGTTGGCATAGTTTTGACAAATGTCATAGGAATTGCCTAATGATACTTTTAGAATGATGCCAATATAATTGATAATAATTCTTATTTCAATTGATAATACAATAATATTATATGGAATAACCTTATGAAATATAATGTTTTATTTATCTTAATAGCAATAATTTAACCAATTATAACCTATGCCTGGGCAGAGGCTAAAAAATGATCACTACTTTTTTATTTAACATTTAGTTATAATCAGGAGAATCCTATGTCAAATAATACTATTATTCCAGCACAAGCACTTAATTTAGTTTCATTAGTTAATGAAACTGAGCAAGGGATTGCTAGCCGTATTTTAGCTAAGACTTCAGGCGGTAATCTAACCTTATTTGCTTTTGATAAAGGACAAGGACTCTCTGAACATAGTGCGCCATTTGATGCGCTCGTTATGGTTTTAGAAGGTCAACTAAATTTAATCATTGATGGTAAGCCAGTTAACGCGGAGCCGGGAACAATTGTGAGAATGCCAGCTAATATCCCTCACGCTGTTGAAGCCCCGACAAAAGCAAAAATGTTGTTAATAATGTTAAGAGAAATCAAAGTTAATTAAACAAAGGATCTACCATGGAAAACAATAAAAAAGAAGTTGGTCACAAATTATTAGCTCGTCTTGGTAAAACACGTTTACGACCAGGCGGAAAAAAAGCCACTGAATGGTTATTCAAACAAGCTGGATTTACACCGCAAAGCCAAGTGTTAGAGATCGCATGCAATATGGGTACGACCTCTATCGAAATAGCTAAGCGATTTAATTGCCATATTATTGGTATCGACATGGATAAAATGGCATTAGAGAAAGCCAAACAAAATGTTATCCAAAACAATGTAAGTGAATTAGTTGAGATAAAACAAGCGGATGCTTCAAAATTACCTTTTGATGATAACAGCTTTGATATTGTAATTAATGAAGCGATGTTAACCATGTACGCAGATAAGGCGAAGGCTCACTTACTCAAAGAGTATTTTCGAGTATTAAAACCAGGTGGAAAATTATTAACTCATGACATGATGTTATTAAACACCGAAAATCCTCAATACATACTGGAACAAATCTATCTTGCAATCAATGTTAATGCTCAGCCTATGAGCCATGATGGTTGGATAAATCTTTTTTCTAGCGCAGGATTTAGCGATATAAAAACATCACACGCCCCTATGACGCTATTGTCACCGACGGGAATGATTATTGATGAGGGATTTTTTGGTGCGCTGAAAATTTTTCGTAATGCATTACATAAACAAAATCGGCAACAATTTTTCAACATGCTTAACAGATTTAGAAAAAATAAAAAATACCTTAATTATATTGCGGTGTGCAGTGTCAAACCTAAAGAATAAATAGGTATAGCGGATCCTTAAAAAGAGAATACCATGACGAAATAGCCTTTTTTTGCTATAGTGACCACCATTTTATTTAACTTGGAATAATGAAAAACTATGGAATCTATACCTAATTGCCCAGTTTGCCAATCAGAACACACTTACCATGATGGTACCTTTTATGTTTGCCCTGAATGTGCACATGAATGGGATCCAAATCAAGAAACTTCAACCAATGATGAATTACAAGTTAAAGACAGCAATGGCAATTTACTTGTTGATGGCGATGATATTATTTTGATTAAAGATCTAAAATTAAAAGGATCATCAACCGTTCTGAAAAAAGGGGCTAAAGCTAAAGGCATTCGTCTGGTAGACGGCGATCATGAAATTGATTGTAAAGTTGATGGGATGAAAGTCATGCTTAAAGCTTGCTTTGTTAAAAAAGCTTAGTTACCCAAATCCACCTGCAACTTATCTTTTATAAGCTAATGAACTCTCTTCATTAGCTTATAAATTAACCACCTCTAATACCTAATCAAAAAATGACCAATCAACAGTTTATACTTAAAATCATATAATTTTAAATACTGCTGGTAATTTTTAACTAAATATGATATAAAACGCGCGCTACATTTCATATTATTTTCATTGAGAAAAATAGCGAAATAGCAGCATAAAATTTATTAATTAACGTTATAACACACACATATCATTACTCTTTGCCGGGGTGCCTTTTACTTAAAGTAATTAGGTCGGCTAAAGCGGATATGTGGAGGCATAACCCCAACGTAAAAATGAGGAAATCATGACTACAGTATCAATGCGCGATATGTTACAAGCAGGTGTACACTTTGGACACCAAACTCGTTATTGGAACCCAAAAATGAAACCATTTATTTTTGGTGCACGTAACAAAGTTCACATTATCAATCTTGAAAAAACAGTACCAATGTTCAATGAAGCATTAGCTGAATTAAACAAGATTGCTGCGCGTAAAGGTAAAATTTTATTTGTTGGTACTAAACGTGCCGCGAGTGAAGCAATTAAACAAGCAGCTGAAAGCTGTGGACAATACTACGTTAATCACCGTTGGTTAGGTGGTATGTTGACTAACTGGAAAACAGTACGTCAATCAATTAAACGTCTTAAAGATTTAGAAACACAAGCTAATGATGGTACATTTGATAAATTAACCAAGAAAGAAGCACTTATGCGTGCTCGTGAAATGGCTAAATTAGAAAATAGCTTGGGTGGAATTAAAAATATGGGTGGCTTACCCGATGTGATTTTTGTTATTGGTGCTGACCATGAACATATCGCAATCAAAGAAGCTAACAATTTAGGTATTCCAGTCATTGCTGTTGTTGATACTAACTCAGATCCAGATGGTATTGATTATATCGTTCCAGGTAATGATGATGCGATCCGTGCAATTCAATTATATGCAAATGCGGTTGCTGAAGCAGTTCGTTCTGGTCGTGAACAAAATCAATCTCCAGTATCTGAAGAAAGCTTTGTTGAAGAAGCTCCAGCAGCAGAGTAATAAACTCAAATATTTTCAGGGTCGATAATCTCATCGACCCATTCTAATGAAAATCATCATAATGGTTAAATAGAGGATTTAAAAATGGCTGAAGTTACCGCTTCTATGGTAAAAGAACTGCGCGAAAGAACTGGCGCAGGTATGATGGAATGTAAAAAAGCATTAGTTGAAGCAAATGGCGATATCGATCTTGCTATCGACAACATGCGTAAATCAGGTCAAGCAAAAGCAGCTAAAAAAGCTGGTCGTGTAGCAGCTGAAGGTGTAATTATTTCTAAAATTTCTGCTGATAAAAAAGTGGGTGTTATTTTAGAAATCAACTGTGAAACTGACTTCGTGGCTAAAGATGCTGGCTTCTTAGCATTTAGCGACAAAGTAGCAACTGCCGCTTTAAATGATCGCATCACTGATCTTGCAGCTTTACAAGCAAAATTTGAAGAAGAACGTACTGCACTAGTTGCTAAAATTGGCGAAAACATTGGTATCCGTCGTGTTAAAGAAATTGCTGGCGATGTTGTTGGTAGTTATCAACACGGTGCCCGTATTGGTGTTTTAGTTGCAGCAAATAGCGGTTGTGATGAAGAATTAGTTAAACACATTGCAATGCACATTGCCGCAAGCAAACCAGAATATGTTGACCCAAGTGATGTACCTGCTGATGTGGTTGAACATGAACGTAATATTCAAATCGATATTGCAATGCAATCTGGTAAACCACGTGAAATCGCAGAAAAAATGGTTGAAGGCCGTATGCGTAAATTCACTGGTGAAGTATCACTTACTGGTCAACCATTTGTAATGGATCCTAGCAAAACAGTTGGTGATTTACTTACTGAGAAAAAAGCGACTGTTGCATCATTTATCCGCTTCGAAGTGGGTGAAGGTATCGAAAAAGTCGAAGTTGACTTTGCAGCCGAAGTTGCTGCGATTTCGAAACAATCTTAATTGTTTTATTAAAACCGCCGTCATGGCGGTTTTGTTTATCTGCAAAATATTTTAAAATGATTGCCAGCTAGTTATGCTAGCTTTTTAAGTAATTAAATAACGAAATAGTGAGACTTCATATGGTAACCCCTTTCTATAAACGTATCCTTCTTAAACTCAGTGGTGAAGCATTGCAAGGTGAAGAAGGTTTTGGTATTGATCCAACTGTTCTTGATCGTATGGCACAAGAAATTAAAGAACTTATCGACATGAATGTTCAGGTTGCTGTTGTTATTGGGGGTGGTAATCTATTTCGTGGTGCAGGACTTGCTAAAGCGGGTATGAACCGTGTTGTTGGAGACCATATGGGCATGCTTGCCACAGTTATGAATGGTCTTGCCATGCGTGATGCGTTGCACCGAATTGAAGTTAATGCTCGTTTGATGTCGGCAATTCCATTAAACGGCGTTTGTGATGATTATCGCTGGACTGAGGCAATCAGCTTGCTTAAGCATGGTAAAGTCGTTATTCTTTCGGCAGGAACTGGCAACCCATTTTTCACAACTGATTCAGCGGCATGTCTGCGCGGGATTGAAATTGAAGCTGATGTGGTTTTAAAAGCGACCAAAGTTAATGGCGTTTATTCTGCCGATCCAGTAAAAGATCCCAATGCTACACTCTATAAAACACTTAACTATGAAAAAGTGTTAGATGATGAATTAAAAGTAATGGATTTAGCCGCATTTACATTAGCACGTGATCATAATCTACCAATTTGTGTGTTTAATATGAATAAACCTGGTGCATTACGTCGCGTCATTTTAGGCGAGCAAGAAGGAACATTAATCAATAATCAGGCTACAGTTACCTGTTAGTCTTATTTAAAAAGGTTTTTATTATGCTAAATGAGATTCAAAAAGAAGCGCAAGAGCGCATGGAAAAAAGTATTGAGGCTTTCCAGAATCATATTTCTAAAATTCGAACTGGTCGTGCGTCACCTAGTTTATTAGATGGCATTATGGTTGAATATTACGGTAGCCCAACACCGCTTCGCCAATTAGCCAATGTAGTTGCTGAAGATTCAAGAACCCTTGCAATTACCGTGTTTGATAAATCATTAACACCATCAATTGAAAAAGCAATTTTAACTTCTGATTTAGGCTTGAACCCTGCATCAGCCGGCACCGTTATTCGAGTTCCTCTACCACCACTCACTGAAGAACGTCGTCGTGATTTAACGAAAATTGTTCGTGGTGAAGCAGAACAAGGACGCGTATCAATCCGTAATATCCGTCGTGATGCCAATGATCAGATCAAAGCATTATTGAAAGATAAAGAAATTTCTGAAGATGATGAACGTAAATCACAAGATCTTATTCAAAAAGCAACCGATGCGGCAATCAAAAAATTAGATAGCGTACTTGCTGATAAAGAAAAAGAATTAATGGAATTTTAATATTGCTATGCCCAGTTAAAATTTAACTGGGCATATGTTTATTTATCAATTCCTGTAGTCACTAAGAAACTTTTTGTTTCCCCACTTTTAAGCATAATCAATGTACCATTATTTTTTGCAGCTAGAAAACCTTCTGGTCGACATGTTGCTGGTAATATAAAGGCGGCGACTTTTTGATCTTTATTATTTAAAATCCAACGAGTTCCATGATTAAATTGCTTTGTTGAAAAACGAGTAACAAAGCGCTTTCCATTAGGTAATGTCATATAAAATTCTGCCGCATCTGTATATTGCGATAAATCATCAACTAAAAAAACGATTTCTGGATCATAATAATGGGGCTCATTAAGAACGGTTAGATTTGTTAATTTTTTAGTATAATCTAACCATTGTTCAGTCGGATGAACATGCGAGGGGATAGTTTTTCGCAACATAAACGCATTATCAGGTATATTTTGTTCCAGAGTAGCATTATCAATGTAAGCATAGTTTAAATGACACATATATTGCAAAGGCATTTCAAATCCACTCAAATTAGTTACTTGCATTTTTATATCAAAAGTAGCGCAGTTAGCAGTTAAAGTTACTGAAGATCGAGCAACATAGTGAGCACCAAATCCTTTTATAAATTCAACTTCGCCACAAATAGATAAACTACTATCTTGTACTTCAATCCAAGCTTTACTTAGTTTGGCACATGCCATTTCTCCATGCATAATATGATTATCGTCTGATGAAGGACAACCATTACTTAGTAGTCCAGAATGAAAGGCAAAGCAACCATATGTGTCGGTAATATCTGTACCGTATTGTGGCTGATTAAACATATTGTCCATTTTTAATGTCAAGCCATCAAATTCAGCATCCCATACCATTTGTCCATAGTAAGGTAATACCGTAACAAAACCACGACTATTTTTTATCGTTAACGCTTCAATCCCTGAATTAAAACGTGAAGATGTAATAGTAAAATATTCATTAGAATACAATTCTAATGGTAATATTTGAAATTGTTCAGGGATTAATGAAATTTTTGTAAGCATTAGTGACTCCTAATAATTTATAATTTAGATTGCTCTTGTTTTAATTCCGTCCAAAAATAAATACCCACATAAATAAAACAGATTAATGGAACGATAAAAGCAAATTGCATTGAACCTAATTTATCGGAAACAAGTCCTTGGATAGCCGGCATAACCGCCCCTCCAATTATTGACATAACAATAATTGCTCCAGCGGTTTCGGTATACTTACTATCTACCACAGCTAAAGTTTTTGCATAAATAGTGGCCCAACATGGTCCGAATAACACACTAACAAAGACAGCCGCATATACCGCAGAGAAGTTGGAAACTAAAACCACATAAGCTAATGTAATACTTCCCAGTATGGAATAAATAATCAGGACCTTAGTAGGATTAAAGCGTGTCATTAAAAAGTTAGCGATAAACTTACCAATAAAGAAACAAGCAAAACTAAAAATCATAAAATTAGATGCATATCGCTCATTTATATCACCAAGATCTAAAGCTAATCGGATAGTAAATGACCAAACGGTAACTTGCATACCAACATACATAAACTGGGCAATAATACCTTTTTTAAATCTAAAGTTAGCGGCTAAATACTTTAAGGTACTAGTTAAGGATTCTGATTTTGGATTATCTTTATTTTCCGCTCTACATGAAGGATATTGAGTGATTAAAAACAAGAAGAGCACAATAATAAGTACCAAAATAAGATATTTATAAGGTTGGAGTGTGTATTCAAGCATGGATAGACGGAATTCATGAATTTGCTCTATAGTCATATTAGACATTTGCAGTTCAAGACTATCTCCTTCTTGGAAAACAAGGTATTTTCCTAATACAATTCCGAGTAACGCACCTATAGGGTAAAAAGTTTGACTTATATTTAGTCGTAATGTAGCAAAATTTTTATTTCCTATCATAGAACTATAGGTGTTTGCTGATGTTTCCAGAAAACTTAAACCAATAGCAATAGCGAAAATCGCGGCTAAAAACATTGTATAAGTTGCCATATGCGATGCAGGATAAAACATTAAGCAACCGATAATATAAAGGGCTAAACCAATTAATATAGCAATCTTATAACTTGTTTTCTTTATAATAAGTGATGAAGGTATTGCTATGATGAAATAGCCACCATAAAATGCGCTTTGAACTAATGCACTTGCAAAATCACTTAATGTAAATACACTTTTAAATTGGGTGATTAAAATATCATTTAAACTTGCTGCACATCCCCATAATGGAAATAAACAAGAAAGTAATATAAATTGAAAGATAGGTGTTTTATCTAAGAAACCATCCGGCATCTGAGAGATTTTTTTTAATTTTATTATGTTAAATTTCATAATTATTCTCCTAGGGATAGAGAAGATAAAAATTCATTAAATTGTATTGAGTCAAGATAAGAGCGTTGAGTACCTTTTCTGGTTACACTGGCAGCAGAATAAGCTGATGCTTTATTTAGCGCTTTAATGATGTCGTGATTCTTAATATATTCACTAGCAAAACAGCCAATAAAAGCATCCCCTGCTCCACTGGTATCTATAGCGTTTACTTTTATAGGATCGATGTGATGAATTTTATCTTTAGTCATCCATATAGAACCCTGATGACCCAAGGTAATAATTAAGTTCTTTAACCCTTTATCCAAAAGGAGTTTACCTGCTTTATAGATAGCTTCTTCACTATTAATTGATATATTTGTTAGTATTTCTAATTCAGTCTCATTTGGGATAAAAAAATCACATTTACAGGCATACGAAATGTCCAAGTTTTTAATTGCAGGGGCAGGATTTAAAATAACTTCAATTCCATGAGTAACAGCAAAATCTATGGCAGCATAAACTGTCTCGAGCGGCACTTCTAACTGTAATATGATTAAATTACATTGAGACAAAGAATCCTTAGCATCAATAATATCTTGTGGAAGTAGGTAGTTATTTGCCCCTTTAATTATTAAAATTCTATTTTGAGAATTTTTATCAACAAAAATTGGCGCCACACCACTAGAAACATTGTTTATAACTTTGACGTATTGGGTATCAATACCTATATTTTTAAAATTATTAATCGTGTTTTGACCAAATAAATCATCTCCAACCTTAGTTAACATCATTACGTTAGCACCGAGTTTGGCTGCCGCTACAGCTTGATTAGCCCCTTTACCTCCGCAACCTATTTCAAATTCTGGTGCTTCTATCGTCTCACCTTCTTTTGGCATTTGATCGATATAAGTTATTAAATCAACCATGTTAGAACCAATAACAGCAATTTTCATATTTATTTCCTCCTGAATATTTTTGTTTTTTAATTCTATGTTAGAAATTTAACAAAATTAACCATGAAATGTTATTATTGTGACACAGATCTCGTTTATAAATTTTGAATTTACTTTTTACATAGCTTAAATACAATAAATTTAAATAGTTATTCAGTTTTTTATATGTTATATTAATAACAATTCTTAAATACAAAATAGATTGAGGAAAATTATTATGAATTATGCAAAATATATTGATCATACTTTACTGGCGATGAATGCAACCGAGGATCAGATCCGAAAACTTTGTGATGAAGCAAAGGAATATCATTTTTATTCAGTCTGTGTGAATTCTGGCTATGTCCCTTTAGCTGCTAAATTATTAAAAGGAAGTGACGTAAAAGTGTGCTCCGTGGTTGGTTTTCCTCTTGGTGCGATGCTCACTTCTGCTAAAGCTTATGAAACCGAAATGGCTGTTAAGGCTGGCGCTGAAGAGATTGATATGGTGATCAATGTTGGTTGGTTAAAAAGTAATAATTGGGAGGCAGTTAAACAAGATATAGAAGCCGTATTTAAATCTTGTAATAACGTACCATTGAAAGTTATTTTAGAAACCTGTTTATTATCAAAAGAAGAAATTATAAAAATCTGTTTAATTTGTAAAGAAATTGGTGTAGGCTTTGTCAAAACCTCTACTGGCTTTAGTACTTCAGGCGCAACAGTTGAAGATGTAAAACTAATGCGTGAAACTGTTGGTGAAAACATAGGAGTTAAAGCTTCAGGTGGGATTCGTGATCGTATGACTGCTGAAAAAATGGTGCAGGCTGGCGCAAACCGTTTGGGTGCAAGTGCTGGTATCGCCATTGTTTCAGGTAACAGTACGTCAACTAGCAATTACTAACCAATCATAACAATAAGTTACATATATTTTATGTAGCTTATTGCTGTTTTAGGAAAAACAATGGAAACTCAACCGCAAAAAAGAATTAATGAACTCATTGAAATCCTAAAGACCACTGATAAGATACACTTAAAAGAGGCTGCCGAACGATTGGCGGTTTCAGAAATGACCATTCGGCGAGATATTAATAATCTACCTACATCATTAATTGTATTAGGTGGCTATATTGTCGATGAAGCCCGTCATTCCATAGCACGATATTTTGTATCTGATCAGCAAGATAAACAAGTTGAGGAAAAAAGTGATATTGCCAAGCTGGTCAGCCAATTAGTCAATGAAAACGATACAATTTTTTTCGATTGTGGTACCACCATGCCTTTCATTATTAATGCTATCGATAATGAAATTTCCTTTACCGCCATCTGTTATTCACTTAACGCCTTTTTGGCACTGCAAAATAAACCAAAATGTAAAATTATTTTATGTGGCGGTCATTATCAACTCAATAATGCTATCTTCACAAGTGTAAATCAGCACAGTCAATTAGATTCTATATGTCCGAATAAAGCATTTATTTCAGCTGCAGGTATCGATCTTCAACAAGGGGTAACCTGTTATCATTTTGATGAGCTTAGTATGAAACATCAGGCAATGAAAAAATCAGGTCAAAATATCTTAATTGCTGATCATACTAAATTTGGCCAAATCAAGCCGGCTTTCATCAGTGAATTAACTTTGTTCGATCAGGTAATTACTGATAAACTGCCTGATGAGCGATTCGTCTCATTTTTTGCTGAAAACAATATAAGTTTAATTTACTAATATGAAAAATATCACAATTTTAGGTTCAACTGGCTCAATAGGTTGTAGTACTTTAGCCGTTATACGGCAAAATCCAGATTTATTTAAAGCAATTGCTTTAACTGGTGGGCAGAATGTCGGCAAAATGACCGAACAATGTTTGGAATTTAGGCCCAATTATGTCGCCATGGCTGATGAAGAAGCCGCTCAACAACTTAAAAATAATCTCGTAGACCTAAAATTAAATATTGAAGTATTTCATGGTCAACAAGCTATATGCGATTTAGCAGAGCTTACTGAAGTCGATATGGTTATGGCAGCAATCGTCGGAGCAGCAGGATTAAAACCTACCCTTGCCGCCATTAAAAAAGGCAAACGCATTTTGTTAGCGAATAAAGAATCTTTGGTAACTTGTGGCCATTTATTTATGCAGGCAGTTAAACAATATGGTGCACAGTTATTACCAGTTGATAGTGAGCACAATGCGATTTTTCAAAGCCTGCCATCAGAAGTTCAACAAAATTTAGGATTTGCTAATTTAGCCGATTATGGCATCACCAAAATTGTCCTAACCGGTTCTGGAGGACCATTTCGAGATTTACCGTTAAATCAATTAACCACAGTTACGCCTGAACAAGCGGTTGCTCATCCTAATTGGTCAATGGGTAAGAAAATCTCTGTCGATTCTGCTACCATGATGAATAAAGGACTAGAATATATTGAAGCGCGTTGGCTGTTTAATGCCCGTGAAGAAGAGATGGAAATTATCATTCATCCTCAATCAATCATACATTCGATGGTTCGTTACCAAGATGGCAGTGTGATTGCCGAGCTCGGCATTCCTGATATGTGTACGCCAATTGCTTATGCAATGTCTTATCCTGCTAGAATTTCATCAAGCGTGCCGGCATTAGATTTTACGCAAATTTCATCACTGACTTTTTCTCAACCCGATTTTAACCGTTATCCTTGCTTAAAGTTAGCTATTGAGGCATTCAATCAAGGACAAGCGGCAACAA
Source organism: Gilliamella apicola (assembly GCF_003202655.1). Classification (GTDB taxonomy): domain Bacteria; phylum Pseudomonadota; class Gammaproteobacteria; order Enterobacterales; family Orbaceae; genus Gilliamella; species Gilliamella apicola_R. The sequence goes on from NZ_QGLR01000018.1 coordinate 14,567, forward strand.
CGGCACTCAATGCGGCGAATGAAATAGCGGTAGCGGCATTCTTACAAAACAAAATCGGCTTTATGGATATTGCTAAACAGGTAGCAACAGTTTTAGAAGCACTTGATTTTCCTGAACCGACCACGATTGAAGACGTATTTACAATAGATCTATGGGCAAGACAAACCTGCGCAAACTTATAGTAATCGGCCAAAAAGTTAAGATTAATATTGTTATATTCAAATCTTAGAAATTGTCGCCAAATTGATTATTTTGCGTTTGCTCACTAATTGCTTGCACAATAGCAGCCTTATGTATCTCATCACTATAATCTTGGATCTTCTCTGGATTAATGCCTAATTTAACAAATAGAGCATTATCCTTATCGACTTGCGGATTAGATGTAGTTAATAACTTATCACCATAAAATATTGAATTAGCGCCGGCTAAAAAAGCCAATGCTTGCATTTGCTCACTCATTTGTTCTCTTCCTGCTGACAAACGTATATAAGATTTAGGCATCATAATCCGAGCGACAGTTAGCATTCTAATAAAATCAAATGGTTCAATATCTTTTTCATTTGCTAACGGGGTACCTTTAACCTTGACTAAATTATTAATGGGAACACTTTCTGGGTGTTGGTCTAAATTAGCAAGTTGTATCAATAAATTGGCTCGATCTTTTAAAGTTTCTCCCATACCGAGAATACCACCTGAGCAAATTTTAATGCCGGCCTCTCTTACATAAGCCAATGTTTGTAAACGCTCACTGTATGTACGAGTAGTAATTATTTGCTGATAAAACTCAGGTGAAGTATCTAAATTATGATTATAAAAATCTAAACCTGCATCGGCTAATGCGTAGGCCTGTAGTTGGGATAGTTGCCCTAGAGTCATGCAGGTTTCCATCCCCAGAGCTTTAACGCCTTTTACCATCTCCAAGAGATAAGGCATATCGCGATTTGTTGGATGTTTCCATGCCGCTCCCATACAAAAACGTGTAGCCCCTACAGCTTTGGCGGCTTTAGCTTCTTCAACTACTCCTTGTACTTCAAGTAATTTTTCTTTTTCTAAGCCAGTATCATGATGGATAGACTGGGGACAATATTTACAATCTTCAGGACAAGCATTTGTCTTTATTGATAACAGAGTAGAAACTTGTACTCTATTCGCATCAAAATATTGTCGATGTATGGTTTGTGCTTTGAAAATAAGATCATTGAAAAAAGGTAACTGAAAAATATCCATTACTTCAGACAATAGCCAGTCATGACGAATGCCATTGAATGACATAGAAAATCCTTTTAAGAATCAACATAAATCTACGTGCAGCATAATACATAACCACGCATTATCAACTATTTTAATTTTAAATGGTTTACATAAAAGGGATTACTATGCCTTTTTGCTATAAAAAAATTGATTTAACTGAAAACAGATATCTTGCGCATTAAATTATTTATCAGCACGTAAATTGAGACCAAAATCGTACAATAAAGCTGCTAATATTTTCTCATTTTCTGTCATTTTATTACGCCATTTGTTAAGCGTATAAAACAGGATTATCGCTTATAAATGCTTACCAAAATACACTATCAGATAGTGCTGTTAATGCTCTTTTAATGTTTTATATACCCGGCAAGGGGTACCCATGGCGATAACATTGCTAGGTATGTCACGATCGACAATGCTCCCGGCAGCAATAACGCTATCATCACCAATTGTTACCCCCGGTAGTACAATAACATTACCACCAATCCAAACGTTATTACCGATTGTTATTGGTTTGGCAAACTCTAAACCACTATTGCGCGTTTGGCTATCAAGTGGATGACCTGAGGTATAAAAGCCACAATTAGGCGCCACAAGCACATTATGTCCAAAAGTTACTTTGGCGGCATCTAAGATTATGCAATTAAAATTAGCAAAAAAATTATCACCAATTTCAATATTGTAGCCATAATCACACTGAAAACCGGGCATAATGGTAAATTGCTGGGTAGTTTTGCCCAGTAATTTTTTAAAAAGTTGTTGCCGTTTATCCACGGCGGAAGGAGGTAGTTGATTTAGCGCAAAACAGAGATCTTGTGCATAAAGTCGCTCGCTTTCAAGCTCATTAATACCGGGGTTATAAAGTAAACCGCTTAACATTTTCTCTTTTTCAGTCATATTACTATCCCATCTGTTTTGCGACTAATGCTGGATTATCACTAATGAATGATTGTAAAAAACCACTGTCTGGCAGTGCTGTTAATGCTCCTTTTTTGGTGGTTGCTAATGCACCACATGCACTGGCTATAGTCATCATACTTTCTAACATTAACTTATCTTCAGGCATACCAGATGAGGCGATGCTGCTAAGCAATCCGGCAACAAATGCATCTCCGGCTCCAGTGGTATCAATGCTATTGACATGAAATGAGTCAAAACTAAACGTTTTACCTTGCCATAACACAATACTGCCATTTTTACCTTTAGTGATTAATTTTAATGGTGCCGGATAATGTTGCGCTAATTTTCTTAAGGCAATATGCAAATCATTATTTTCTGTTAACCAAAATAACTCTTCATCAGAAAGTTTAAGAATGTCAGCATCATGGCAGAATTGGGTGATAACGGAGCGCATTTCAGTTTTATCTTGCCACATTTGTTCACGCAAATTGATATCAAAACTAATCAAACCATTTTTAGCTGTCAGTTGTTCAATAGCAGTTTTCAGCGTTTGCCGACATGTTGGTCCAACTAATGCCAAAGAACAAAAATGCAGAATATCTTGATTAAAATCAGGAAGTGCTTGTTCAGATAGGAATTGATCGGCAGAAGGTGATACAAGAAAGGTAAAACTTCGCTCACCATTTTCACCTAAATCAACAACAACTGTACTTGTTCTATGTTCATCATCTTTTTCCAGACTTTGGCAATCAACATGATGTTCACAAAAGGTCTTTTCCATAAAGTGACCAAATGGGTCATTACCCACTCTACCAATAAAACCTGAAGGAAGTCCTAACTTAGCAATACCGATAGCAACATTTGCTGGGGCTCCACCTGCACAGGCTCGATAGTTCATTTCACCAAATGGTAATAAATCAATAACGGCATCACCAAGAGACCATACTTTTGTATTCTTCATTTTGTCACTCATATTATTGTTGAATAGGGTTGAATTACATTATTCATATTGTTTCAGCATATTACTAATTAAATTAGCTCATAGAGCACTAATCGGCTGAGGTATTGATAATCAATATTAACAATAAACTAAATCATTTATAAAAAATTTATTGTTAACGTTAAAAATATGTGACTATCATCACATATTTTAACGTTTATTTCATTATAAGTTAACGTTAACAAATAATTTAATGTAGTATGTAACCAGATTAACTTAACTGATGATGAAAGAAGGGAATGTTATGACAAACGCAATTGATAAAGCTAACCAAGCGGTAAAAAAATTAGAAGAAGAAATGAATAAACAATATTATCCTCATTTCCATTTAGCACCTCAAGCTGGTTGGATGAATGACCCAAATGGTTTAGTCTATTATAACGGACAATATCATGCCTTCTACCAACACCATCCTTATAATGAAAATTGGGGACCAATGCATTGGGGACATGCAGTAAGTGATGATCTTATTACTTGGCGAAGATTACCAATTGCTATTGCCCCAGATCATGATTATGACCAAAGCGGCTGTTTTTCCGGTTCAGCCGTTGATAATAATGGCGAATTAAGCTTAATTTACACTGGCCACATCTGGTTAAATGGTCAAGGTAATGACGAACATATCCGAGAAACCCAATGCCTTGCCACTAGTAAAGACGGTATTAATTTTAAAAAACATGGCACGGTACTTACTCCTAAAGAAGGGATTATGCATTTTCGTGATCCTAAAGTTTTTCAACAAAATGGTAAGTGGTGGATGGTAGTTGGCCAACGAGAAACCAATGATGTCGGTCAAGTGTTACTTTATCATTCAACTGATTTAAAAGATTGGAAATTCGATCAGGTACTTATTAGTGATATTGATCCAAATGTTTATATGCTTGAATGCCCAGACTTTTTTCCATTAGGCGATAAATGGATATTGATGTTCTCACCACAAGGCATGCAGGCAAAAGGTTATCAATATCGAAATCGATTCCAATCGGGCTATGTTGTAGGAGATTGGCAACCAGGTAAACCATACACAGTGATTAAATCATTCCAAGAGATGGATTATGGCCATGATTTTTATGCACCGCAATCATTCCTTGCGGCTGATGGCCGTCGTATTATGTTTGGTTGGATGGATATGTGGGAATCGAAAATGCCAAGTAAACACGATAAATGGATGGGAGCATTTACTTTACCACGCGAATTAATCCTAGATGGCCAAAATAGAGTTCGTAATCGCCCTATAAAAGAACTTGTTGCGCTTCGGAACCAACCTAAATCACTGACCAATATCGAATTAAATAGTGAGTTAAAAAACACCGAAATTGAGTCAATCAGTTGTGAACTTAATGTTGAAATTGATTTAGCCAATAGTAATGCCGAACGTTTTGGCTTACAACTTGCTGCCACGCCAGATGGTAAACAAGCGACTTTACTGTATATTGACCGTCAAGCTAACCGTATCATTCTTGATCGAAGTCTTTCTGGAATCGACTTAAAAGGTTATCGAAGTGTACCCTTACCCAAAACTAAGAAACTGTCACTGCATATTTTTGTAGATGCCTCATCAGTCGAAGTTTTTGTAAATAAAGATTTATATAGCCTTTCAAGCCGTATTTACCCTAAATTACCGGCAAAAAGAGTAATTAACTTATTTGCCGAAAATGGACAAGCCCAAATAAGCAAATTGGCAAGTTGGCAATTAAAATCAATTTATGAATAATTTATAAAAAACCACCAGAAATGGTGGTTTTTAAGTTATAAAGATTCTCTTGCTAAATAGGGCGATGGTATCTGAGTAATAGTCTTGTCATTTTCACTGTTGATGATATGCAAGGCGGCTTTTTCACCAATCTCGTAATGCGGTAATTGCACGGTCGTTAGTGAAGGATAAAAAAGTTCACCGGTACCGACCATATTGTCATAGCCAAGCACCGCCACATCCTCGGGAATATGAAATCCTCTACCAAGTAAAAATTGATAAGCCACAAAGGCAATTCGGTCATTACCACAAACTAATACATCAAAATCAGGTTTGTTAATACAATGCTTTGCCAAAATTTCTATCGTCATCATATATTCTAAAGCAAGATTTTCAGGTGACATTGAAGTATGATAACTCTTCATATCATTTAAATCGTTACCGGCATCTAACCACGCTTGCTCAGCAGCTTTACGCCTAATTTTTCCAGCTAAGGTATTTTCTGATAAATAGATACATAAAGGTTTTTGGTATCCCTTGTTTATCACATTTTGCATTGCTTGATATTGACCGGCATAATCATCGGGAATGTAACACGCTAGTTGCTCTGAATCACTAATGCAGTTTGCTAATACCACATTTTTACCTAGCAATTTATCGGGAAGCTGAACCTTTCTTAACCCCATTGTGGTATAGATGATGCCATTAGGTCGATAAGACAAAAGAGTATTAATCGCATGATCAGCATCTTTATCATCAAATAAATTGACGATAAATGTATTCCAACCATGTTGTTGCGCGGTTTTTTCTATTGCTTGAAGTAATTCAACTGAAAATGGCGTCGTTGCAGTTTCTAATGCCAGCACTCCAATAGCATATGGACCAGAATTATCACCACGAATCTTGCGTGCCGATAAATCAGGGACATAATTAAGCTCCTCAATAGCTTTCTTCACTTTTTTATACGTATCTTTATTTAATTTTTCAGGATTATTAATTGCCCGCGAAACCGTCATCAAGGAAACTGATGCCAATCTAGCAACATCCTTTAGTGAAGCCATAGTTCAATCCTTTTACTCAGCATTAAAATAATAATTAATTTTCACTTAGTGTGATGATACCACAAATAAAAATGATAAAAAGTGTGAGGAAAGTAACATTTATGACAATTGATTGTTTCTATTTTATTTCAACTATGACAATAATGTTAACATTAACATGTTAACGTTAAACTTCCACAGAAAAGAGAATAAAAATGAAAATAGATATGATTAAAAATAGCAATTATTGGTTCTCGTCAGGTTATCTTGTTACCTTTTATGCAGCATGGTCACTATGGTGGTCTTTTTATGCCATTTGGCTTAAAAATGAAATTGGATTATCTGGTGAACAATTAGGGATTGTTTATTCAGCTAATTCTGCTGCTGCCATGTTTTTTATGATTTTTTATGGCATTATCCAAGATAAATTACAGATCGGCAAAGCGGTAATTACCTTCCAAAGTATTATCATGCTACTTATTGGGCCGTTCTTAATCTATGTATATGAACCTTTATTGCGCAATGATTTTATTTTAGGTGTTTGTATTGGCGCTCCGGTTTTAAGTGCAGGTTTTATCTCTGGATGTGCTTTGATTGACTCATTTATTGAGCGTATTAGTCGATTATTTGGTTTTGAATTTGGTCCAGCAAGATTCTGGGGATCGTTTGGTTATGCCGCAGCAACTTTTGTTGCCGGGATTCTATTTGGCATCAACCCCCATATTAACTTCTGGATGGCGTCTGCCGTTGCCGCTGTCTATTTCACTATCAATTTAATTTACAAACCTACGCAACAATTTTCGGCAACCGATAAAGCAGTAATACAAAAGCCAACTATCCCTACCATGAATGAAATTTTCTCACTATTTGGTATGAAAAAGTTTTGGTTATTTGTCTTTTTTATAATTGGTACTAACAGTTTTTATACCATTTATGATCAGCAACTATTCCCAAATTTTTATACCAGCTTCTTTGAAAAACCTGACAAGGGATATCAAATTTATGGATATTTAAACTCCTTCCAAGTCTTTTTAGAAGCTGCTTGTATGATTTTAGCCCCTTATTTTATTAACAAAATTGGCGCTAAAAAGGCATTATTAGCCGCGGCTTTGGTAATGGTTTGTCGAATCTCATTATCAGCAACATTGGATAATGTTTATCTAATTTCATTGGTTAAACTTTTCCACGCCATTGAAACACCATTGTTTATTCTAGCGGTATTTAAATATGCTGTAGCTAACTTTGATGCACGACTATCATCTACCTTATATTTAGTTGGATTCAATATTTCATCCAATGTTGGGGTGATAGTATTATCATGGATAGTCGGTAAATTATTTGATAAAACAGGATATTCAACGACTTTCTATATCCTTGCGGCAATCGTATTTGTCATTCTATTTATCGCAACATTTACGTTAAGTGACAGTAAGAAAAAAGTAGAAAAATAACCATACATTCATTTTGTGATATTGTAAAAATGGGAACTAATTGCTCCCATTTTATAATCTCACTAGAGAAAGCTTGCTTCTATTCTTGGTTTGCGAAACAATATAAACTATTGAAACTAACCTTTAAATCGATATAGGTACTTGGTGTGAATACGAGCAAAAAAGTAGTTAAACCTGAAATGTTATGGCAAACCATCCGACAAGAAGCGTCCAAGCTCGTTGAAAGTGAGCCAATGTTAGCAAGTTATTTTCATGCAACCTTACTTAATCATGAAAATTTGGATAGTGCATTAAGTTACATTCTCGCTAACAAACTAGCGACGCAAGTTGTACCGGCAATGGAAATTCGTGAAATTGCTAGACAAGCTTATCAGGCGGATAACAACATTATCTCTGCAGCGATTACTGATATACTTGCGGTTTATATTCGTGATCCGGCAACCAATTACTACTCTACACCGCTGCTTTATTATAAAGGTTTTCTTTCACTACAAGCTTATCGAATTGCACATTGGCTTTGGCAACAAAACCGTAAATCACTGGCAACCTTTTTACAAAGCCAAATTGCCATTGTATTTGGCGTGGATATCCATCCAGCAGCGAGAATTGGCTGCGGAGTGATGTTTGACCATGCAACCGGAATTGTCATTGGTGAAACCGTCGTTATTGAAAACGATGTTTCTATTTTACAATCAGTGACACTGGGTGGTACCGGAAAAGAAAATGGCGATCGTCACCCTAAAATTCGCGAAGGTGTAATGATTGGTGCCCACTCAACTATTTTAGGAAATATTGAAATCGGTAAAGGTGCGAAAATCGGTGCCGGTTCAGTGGTTTTAGAGCCAGTACCTAAACATACCACCGTTGCGGGGGTGCCAGCTAAAGTTGTTGGTTGTCCTGATTGTGATAAACCAGCATTAAATATGGATCAAGATATCTAATTTCAAAGGCCATTCCGTTGCTGACAAGCAACGGAATACCATAACTGTAAATTACGATTGGGAATTAAGATTTACATCCATAGTTGGGTACGGAATATTAATACCATTTTCAGTTAGGCCATTTTTAATATTTTCAAGTAATGCCGCTTTAACTGATCCATAATTAGCATTTAACGTCCAAACAAGGACATTAAAATTCATGGATGAAGCATCCAACAAATCCAAACGAATAGTTGGCGCCTTATTGGTTAAAATATTATCAGTTTTGTTTACCGCCGCTCTTAATACTTGATAAACCTGTTGAATATCTGAATTATAACCAACATTAACCACTAGATCTAAACGTCTTTCCGGTAAGCGAGTATAATTAATAATATTGGCACTAACTACTTGGCTATTTGGAATAACGACTACTTCATTTGTTGGGGTGACAATAGTGGTTGAAAAGATTTGAATTGAATCAATATCCCCTTTTTGGTTATTAATAACCACGGTTTCCCCGACTTTAAAAGGACGAAAAATAATTAAGATTACACCAGCAGCAAAATTCGACAACGACCCTTGCAAAGCTAAACCTACCGCCAAACCTGCCGCACCGATTACCGCAACAATTGAAGCGGTTTGCACACCAAGTTGCCCTAGCACGGCAACTAATGTCATAACTATAATGGCGTAATAAGATAGCGAACTAACAAATTTAACTACTGTTGGATCGACATGACGATTAGTTAAAATTCTTCTTAGTTGACGAGCAACAAATCTAGCAATTGTTCGACCTATGAGAAAAATAACAATGGCAAAACAAAAATGAGCTATATAACTAATTACTACGCCATCATATTTTTCAATAAATAACCAAATCTGGTTTGCTATATTTTCAAAACTCATGAAATTATCCTCTGTAAAAAATAACAGAAATCGTTAAGTGAATAATTACGATTAAATCGGTTAAACTAACTGTTTTGCTAATAAAGCCCAACGGGTTTCAAAATTGGTTGTTGGCAGATATTTAAAACCAGAACGAGAATAGCGTGCCATCATCCCTTCGCAAAAAGCCAGTAACTGACTAGATAAAACACGCTCATCGGTGGTAAAGGCCACGCCTTCACGAATCTTTCTTTCTCGTATGACTTGTTTTATCTGCGTTTCGATACGTTCAAATAATTGATTGATTCGTTCTTGTAATTGATCTTGCTCAAACATCAACGCATGCCCAGTCATAATTCGCGTCAACCCTGGATTTTTTTCCGAAAAACCAAGGATTAAAGCCAAAATAAGCTGTAGTCGTGTAAATGTTTTAGGCTCATCTTGCATAATCACATTAATACGCGAAAGCAAAATATCCTCAATATAAACAATTAAACTTTCAAACATTTTCGTCTTACTTGGAAAATGCCTATACAATGCTGCTTCAGAAACACCAACCGTTGCTGCTAATTTAGCTGTAGTTATCCGTTGTGTTCCTTCATTGGATTCAAGCATAGTTGCTAATGCTTGGAGTATATCTTCTTTACGATTTTTATTTTTGTTACTCACGATCATTTCTTACCTGAATGCCCAAATCCACCTTCACCGCGTGTTGATTCAACAAAATCATCAACAATATTAAATTCAGCTTGCACGACTGGCACAATAATTAATTGCGCAATTCTATCGCCCGGTTCAATAACAAATGGGGTTTGGCTTCGATTCCAAACTGGCACAAATAATTGACCTTGATAATCAGAATCAATTAAACCAACTAAATTACCTAGTACAATACCGTTTTTTGAACCCAGTCCTGAACGGGGTAACACTAATGCCGCTAAGCTAGGATCAGCAATATACATTGATAAGCCGGTTGGAGTTAAGATTGTTTCACCTGGTTTGATTTCCGTTGTTTTATCAAACATCGCTCTTAAATCAATACCAGCAGAACCTTCGGTGGCATAACTTGGCAGTGGAAACTCGTTACCTAAACGTTTATCTAATACTTTAATATCAATTTTTCTTTTCATCATGACTCGCTTTATATCGTGTTATAACTGCTTGAAGTAATTCTCTTGCTAATTGTTGTTTACTGCTTAATGGTAACGTTTGTTCGCCATTTTGCCAATAAATGGTTAATGCATTTTGATCAGAATTAAAGCCTATGCTCTTATCAGACACATCATTAGCACAAATCAAATCTAAATTCTTAGTAGTTAATTTTTTAAGGGCATAAGCCTTAATATTGTTGGTTTCAGCTGCAAAACCGACAACAAACGGACGCCCCTTTTTTAACGCAGCAATACTAGCTACAATATCAGGATTTTTAACCAATTTAATCACAAGTTCATTATTATCATCAGTTTTTTTAATTTTTTGCTTAGCAATAGTTTCTGCTCGATAATCAGCAACAGCGGCGCAAGAGATAAAAATCGCCGACTTTGTAGCAAGCTTTAACGCCGCATCACACATCTCATTAGCACTTTTTACATTAATGCGATTGACATTATTGGGAGTTGCTAAATTAACTGGACCGCTAATTAAATTTACTGTTGCGCCCATTTCCGCCGCCGCTTGTGCAATAGCATACCCCATTTTACCTGAACTGTAATTACTGATATAACGAACCGGATCAAGCTCTTCAATGGTTGGGCCTGCGGTAATGGTAATTTCGGTTCCAACAAGTGTTGCAGTTGCGAGAAAATAACCTTCAACATGTTCAACGATGGTTGCCGGTTCAACCATTCGCCCTGGACCAAAATCTCCACAAGCTTGGAAACCATCATCGGGGCCTAAAATTAAGGTGTTACGTGAAGCTAAGCTCGCTAAATTCTGTTGCGTTGCCGCGGCTTTATACATCTGTTGATTCATAGCTGGCGCGATGACGATCTTAGCTGGTGTTGCCAAGCAAATGGTCGATAAAAGGTCATCAGCAATACCATTTGCCATTTTTGCAATAATATTGGCTGTAGCCGGCGCGATTAATAGTAAATCAGCCCATTTGGCTAATTCAATATGGCTCATCGAAAGTTCGGCAGAAGGATCGAATAAATCACGTGATACCGCATTACCAGATAGCGCTTGCAGTGTCATTGGCGTGACAAAATGGCTCGCTGATTCAGTCATTACTACACGGACCTGCGCGCCCGCTTTTTTTAAATGACGAACGAGATCAGGGCATTTATAAGCAGCAATGCCGCCTGTTATCCCCAATAAGATATGTTTACCAGATAGACTCATGATCTCGTTACTCTCCGATCTCTGTTAAAAGCGTTATATTACCATAATTAATTTAGATAATAAGTAACTCTTTCGCATTGGCCAATGTTGCATCGGTAATTTTATCCCCACCTAACAATCGTGCAAGCTCATTTATACGCCCATTTTTATCTAATTTTTGCATATCTGTCGAGGTTTGTTTACCCGTTGTTTGCTTACTGACAAAATAGTGTTGATTGGCTTGACCGGCAACTTGCGGCAAATGGGTAACCGTAATCACTTGGGTTGACTCACCAAGCTGCCTCAATAACTGTCCGACTTTAGCGGCAGTTGGTCCGCTGATACCGACATCAATTTCATCAAAAATTAATGCTGGCGTATCCATTTTTTGTGCGGTTAAAACCTGTATGGCAAGGGCAATACGTGATAATTCCCCACCTGATGCTACTTTTGCTAAAGGCTGTGCCTCTTGCCCGGCATTAGTGCTCACTAAAAAACAGACTTGGTCTGCGCCATCTTCATTCAATCGGTTTTCATCAAATACAACATCTATACTAAATTGACCATTTGGCATGGATAATTCATGCATAATCGTCATGACTTTTTTAGCTAACGTTTTACTCACTGTTAATCGTTTTTGATGTAATTTAGTGGCAAGTTTAAGGGCAATTTGTTGATACTTTTTGATCTCTTCTTGTAATTGCTCACCTTGTTCATCTTGTTGATTAATCTGTTTAAATTCATTTAATAAACTTTGATGTAACTCGGGTAATGCCTCGGGAGAAACATGATGTTTACGCGCTAAGGCAATTTGTTTTGATAACCGTTGTTCAAGTTGCATTACTCTTGCCGGATCAAGCTCTAAGCTTTCACTATAATGACGTAATTCATAGCTAGCTTCTTTAATTTGAATAGCAGCTTCTTCTAACATCGTTAAAATATCATTTAGCGACGGATCTAATGTTACTAACTCATGGATACTCTGCTTCACACTATTGAGCATATTATTAACATTATATTCATCTGCTTCATCTAATAGCATGATAGATTGTTGGCTAAGATTAATTAGCTGCTCACTATTTGACAACTTTTTATATTCTTCATCAATCAGTTGATATTCACCGTCAATAGGAGAAAATTCGTTTAACTCTTTTAATTGATATTGCAATAACTGTAGGTGTGCATCCCGCTCTTGTTTGGAAGCTTGGTATTGCTGATAAGCTTGGGCGGCAGATTTCCATTGCTTATAAGCTTGTTGCATTTGTGACAATAATGTCGGCTCATTCATATAGTGATTAAGTAAAATTTGTTGATAATCACTACGTAGTAGACGTTGATGTTCATGTTGTCCATGAATTTGAATTAACATTTGCCCTAAATCTTTTAATTGCGAAATAGGCACTGCGCGACCATTAATAAATGCTTTAGAACGTCCATCTTGATTAATAACTCGCCTTAAAATACATTCATTACCTTCATCAAGTTGATTCTCGGTTAACCACGAATGTGCCGCCGGAGTATCATCAAGAACAAAACTGGCAGAAATATCTACCCGATCCGCGCCATTGCGTATGGCTGAAGCATCAGAACGATTTCCTAAACAAAGCCCTAAAGCATCGATCGCAATCGATTTACCCGCGCCGGTCTCCCCCGTTATTGCCGTCATTCCTGTTGTAAAATCAACTAACAACTGATCGACAATAGCAAAATTATTAATAGTAAGTTGAGTTATCATAATAGTTCAATAAGTGTATGCAACTGATTAAAATTAATGCGAGTATATCAATAATAACACTGTAAATAAACACAGCTTTTTAAATAAAATGACGATTTTATTCGAGGATATTTGCTAGAATTATTGTGCTGATAGGGTTTAAGATACTTTTAAAGCTTATTCATTTTTTTAAATAAATAAGTAAATAAGTGATAGTGAGAGATTTATCGGCCACTAAAAATTCAAAAAAGCCATTGATAAGGAGAAATTTCAATGGCCTAAAACAGAGCTAATATAATGAAGCAATAACTTCATAGATCAATTGCAGATTTAAAACCACTAGTGCAATAGTCGCTATCCAGCCTAAAATAATCGTTAACTTACTATTCACAAACTCCTTCATAATTTTTTTATTTGAAGTAACCAAAATTAAAGGCACCATTGAAATCGGTAAGGCAATACTTAAAAATACTTGAGTATAAATCAATAAATTCTCAACAATATTTTCCTTATCTCCCCAGATATAGATACATAAAATCACTGGCGTAACCGCCAATCCTCGACTAATCATTCGCCGAGCCCAAAGCGGAATAGAGAGATTAATAAACCCTTCCATCACGATTTGCCCGGTTAATGTGCCGGTAATAGTGGCGTTCTGACCTGAGGCTAGTAGCGCCACAGCAAATAATGTTGCCATAATCGAACTGGCTACCGGTCCAACCATATTTGGATCTTTCAAAGCATCATATAGCTGTGTAAATCGACCAAGATCATCGGGATTATTGCCATAAAAAAGGGCGGCACCAAGAATCAATAATAGACAATTGATGATGAACGAAAAGGATAACTGTATATTAGAATCAATGGTGGCATATTTAATTGCATCTTTTAGACTAGTTCGATTCTTTCTGTCATATTTTCTGGTTTGAACGATAGAAGAGTGTAGATATAAATTATGTGGCATAACAGTTGCACCAACAATCCCTAGCGCAATAACCAATGCTGAATCATGGCCTTTGATTGAAGCAGTAAAAATGTCCGTCCTTGGTATAAAGCCATTTATAATGTCACCCAATGCCGGTGAAGCTCTTAACACTTCATAAGTGAAGATAATAAATATTGTCGCAATCAAACAAAAGACGATCGCTTCTATTTTCCTAAATCCAAACCGCATTAAAATTAATAGAATAACAACGTCAAAAACCGTTAATAAAACACCAATCAATAATGGAATATCAAACAAAAGATTCAAGGCAACGGCACTACCAATAACCTCAGAAATTTCTGTGGCAATAATCGCTAATTCAGTTGATATCCATAAACAAAATGCTACCTTTCTACCCACCATTGATTTAGTTGCTTGAGCAAGATCCATGCCGGTAACTACGCCAATCTTGACACACATGGCCTGTAATAACATGGCTATCAAGCTAGAAATTAATATCACTGATAGCAACAAATAACTATAAAGCGCACCACCTTGAATTGAGGTGATCCAATTACCGGGATCCATATAACCAACCGCTACTAAAGCCCCCGGACCAGAAAAAGCCCACAGTTTTCGAAGAAAACTCGCATTTGGATCGGGAATATGAACAGTATTATTGATCTCTTCTAAACTTACTGTGGATATTTTCAACATAATCAAAACCTCAAAATTGATATATTGCCATTATATATGATAATGAGAATCATTATCAATTAAATTAACCATTTTAAGTTTTTTAGAAATTATGATCGGGATAATGTGTATTATTTAGATTTAAAAGCGTATATTATTTAACCGTAATTAGTCTATAAATCGGTATGTCGGCATCTAACCATTATGACTGATTAAAGCTATATTAGTCCACCCCAAAAGTAATACTGAGCAAGCAAATTTTGTTTTAAACGAATATACGATAAAACGTCCTACCGAATTTAGGTAGAACTTAGATAGAACACATTTTATTTATATTATTGGCTATTTAATTTAATTCTATTAAATATAGTAAGGAATAACTTCAATGTTTGGAAATAAAACAAATCGTCAAATTATCATTTGGACAACAATTATTGGTGGTTTTATCAGTTCATTAGTCAAATGGGGATCTGAAGTTAATATGCCACCTCGAGTTCCCGGTGAAATTTCGCCACCAGCGGCACATATTGATGCTTGGCTTGGTTGGTTAGGCATTAATTCTCATTCCCTTGATTATATTTATCAAGGTGCAAACGTTTTGGGCGCGGTCACCCTTTATCACTGGTTATTCAGTTTCGCTTTTGCTTTTGTTTATGTATTTATCGCTTATTTTTGGAATAAAATCCGACTTTGGTATGGAGCCTTTTATGGATTAATTATTACTGTTGTTATGCATGGCTTTTTTATTCCATTATTAGGCTTCCGTCATCCGGCTTATGCACCTGAAGGAACAATTGGTTGGTTATGGAATTTAAATGGTTATGAGTTATGGAGTGAAATCTTAGGCCATATTTATTGGGGGGTATCAATCGAGATCTGTATGATTGCCGTACTCGCTCACTTTTCTAGACCGATTCATGGTGAATGGCGAAAATAAATATTGTTTACTACCCTTCTGTCCCAATCAAGATAGGAGGGTTTAAAGTTAAGATAAATTAATTATTAATCATTTTTTTATATGAAATATTTAGGTTAATCTTCACCACTCTATCTGCATTTATATCACTAAGTTGTCGCTCAACCCTAATTGATTGACGAGCTTCCTTTTTCTTTTCCACCATAAAATTATTCACAGGGATAAAAATAATAACCGCAAATAATAATCCAACCGCAGTATAATCAAACCAATGTTTATGTGATTTAAATAGCCAATACAGAATATTGACAATGCAGTTAAACAAGAAAAAAACCATAATAAAAAAGTTCAAAATCGACTGAGTCGTCATAACACCGATATGGTCATTACCTAATGACGGACAGATCAAAGTAAGTTCAAGAAAATAAATTAAATAAAGAATAATACACATAGTAACTATTGCTGATCATGCTATAGAATTTCTTATTATCTTAATATATGGCTATTAAACAAATATAGTTAATTTTTGATTAAGTGAAAATGGTGGATGATTTCATTATAGATAAAAACTATACCAACCAATAAAAAACCAGAATTATTCAATAGCATTTTTTTTTGTTATCTTTCCTATTACTAACCAAATGTGATGAAAGGAAGACAAAATGAATACTGCTGTTATCGGATACCCTCGAGTTGGGAAGCTTCGTGAATTAAAATTTGCCACCGAAGCTTATTTTAAAGGTAATAAAACCCAAGCTGAATTATTAAGTGAAGCAAAAGCACTACGTGCGGAACATTTACAACAACAAGCTTCGCAAAAAATCGCATTTATCTCATCAAATGATTTTTCATTTTATGATGCCGTACTTGATACTGCATGTTTACTTAATGTTATTCCCAAACGTTATCAAGATTTAGGTTTACCTGAACTCGATCGCTATTTTGCAATGGCGCGTGGTTATCAAGGTGAAAAAGGTGATGTGCGTGCGTTAGCAATGAAGAAATGGTTTAACACCAATTACCACTACTTAGTGCCTGAAATTGAAGATTCACTGCAAATTAAAATCGCCAGTACAAAACCTTTTGATGAATATCAAGAAGCAAAAGCATTAGGAATCCAAACTAAACCGGTTATTATTGGGGCATTAACCTTTTTCAAATTAGCCCAATATTTAGGCAGCAAACAGCTAGTTGATTTTAAAGCAGACATTATTAAAGCCTATCAAGAAATCATCGAAAAATTCACTGCACTTGGTGCTGACTGGATCCAAATTGATGAACCAATTTTAGTGACGGATCTTAGTCAACAAGATATCGCACTATTTAACGAACTGTATCAAGCTATCTTATCAGTTAAAGGTAAAACTAAAGTTGTGTTACAAACCTATTTTGGTGATGTGCGTGACTGCTATAAAGAACTGGTTGCATTACCGTTTGATGGTATTGGTCTGGATTTTGTTGAAGGTAAGCAAACATTAGCCTTACTTGAAAATAATGGCTTCCCTGTTGATAAAGTTTTATTTGCCGGTGTCGTTAATGGTAAAAATATTTGGAAAAATGATTACAAAAAAACCTTAACTTTATTAGCTAAAATTAAACAAAAAGCGGCAAACGTGGTGATAAATACTTCGTGTTCATTATTGCATGTACCTTATACGCTACAAAATGAGACGAAATTAACTATTCAACAACGTGCTTATTTTGCTTTCGCCCAAGAAAAACTACAAGAACTTGCTGAACTAGGTCAATTACTTAATGAAGCCAATCCTGATAACAATGCGGCTTACAAAGCTAACCAAACTCTGTTTACCCGTGAACGAGAAGGCGCTAACCAAGCGGTCCGCCAAAAAGTGGCTGCACTGAAAGAGTCTGATTTTACTCGTTTACCTGAGTTTTCAGTACGTGAAGCTGCGCAGAAAAAAGCCTTTAATTTGCCATTATTACCTACTACTACTATTGGTTCATTCCCACAAACGCCGGATGTACGTTTAAATCGTGCTAAATTCAAAAAAGGCGAAATTTGCCTAAATGAATACACTGAATTTAATAAGAAAAAAATTGCTGAATGTATCAAACTACAAGAAGAGATCGGTATTGATGTATTAGTTCACGGTGAATTTGAACGTAATGACATGGTGGAATACTTCGGTGAAAGTTTAAATGGCTTTGTCTTTACTGAAAAAGCATGGGTACAATCTTATGGTACGCGTTGCGTTAAGCCACCAATTGTTTGGGGTGATATTTCCCGTTCTAAACCAATTACGGTTGAATATTCAAAATATGCGCAAAGTTTAACTGATAAACCTGTCAAAGGCATGTTAACTGGCCCTGTGACTATCTTAAACTGGTCATTCCCTCGTGAAGATATTTCACAAAAAGAATCGGTATTCCAAATTGGATTAGCGATCAGTGATGAAGTATTAGATCTTGAAGCGGCTGACATTAAAGTCATCCAAATTGACGAAGCGGCATTAAAAGAAAAATTACCACTACGTAAAGCGGATTGGAATAGTGAATATCTAGATTGGGCAATTCCGGCATTTAGATTAGTTCACAGCAAAGTACAAGCTGATACCCAAATTCATACTCATATGTGTTATAGCGAATTTGCTGACATCATCAAAGATATCGATGCAATGGATGCTGATGTTATTTCATTTGAAGCATCACGCTCAAATCTACAATTAATTGATGTGCTTAAAGCAAATAACTTTAAAACAGAAGTGGGGCCTGGTGTATATGACATCCACTCACCACGCGTACCACCAGTTGCGGAAATCAAAGCAACCATTGAAAAATTAGTGGCTAAAATTGATAAGCAAAAATTGTGGATTAATCCAGATTGTGGTTTAAAAACTCGCGGTGAAAAAGAAGTAGTTGAAAGCTTAGAACATCTAGTTCAAGCAACCTTAGAAGTGAGAAAGACTCTTAATTAACACTGTTTTTTATAAAGTTAATTAGCTTTGTCTGTCTTAATTACCGCCGCCTTTATAGGCGGCGGTAATGTCAGTAGAGTAAAAAAGATAGCAAGAATGGATGGTACCAATGAAAACAAATTTATTATTTAACCAAAAAACAGTATTCTCCTTTGAGGTTTTTCCACCTAAAAAAACGTCACCATTAGAGACAATTTATAGCACTTTACGCGAATTAGGTTATTTTAAACCTGACTTTATTAGTGTCACTTATGGTGCAGGTGGTAGTTTAAATGGTCAAACTACGATTGATATTGCGCATGCAGTTAAACATACTTATGGTATTGAAAGTGTCGCCCATTTACCGGGGATTAACTTCGACAAAGCCGAAATGCTAAAAATTCTTCACGACCTCAAATGTGCCGGAATTGATAACGTATTAGCATTACGTGGTGATATCAGTCCCAATGTAACACCTAAAGATGATTTTCGCTTTGCTAGCGAATTAGTCACCTTTATTAAAGAAAATGGTGATTTTAATGTTATTGGCGCATGCTATCCAGAAGGGCATCTTGAAGCAACGACGCTTAAACAAGATTTAATCCATCTAAAAGAGAAAGTAAATGCCGGTACCGATCAGTTAATTTCACAACTATTTTTTGATAATGACTATTTTTATGCCTTTTTAGATAAAGCGCATGATATGGATATTAATGTACCAATTGAAGCAGGTATTATGCCAGTTACTAATAAAAATCAAATTGAACGCATGGTTTCAATGTGTGGCGTAAATTTACCTAAAAAGTTCAAACAGATGATGGAAAAATATGAACATCATCCAGATGCATTTCGTGATGCTGGTATAGCTTATGCTATTGATCAGATTGTTGATTTAGTCTCACAAAACGTTGATGGTATCCATTTATATACAATGAACAATAGTTACATTGCTAGACGCATTAGCGAAGCGGTATCAACACTGCTTGCGGTGCCAAAATCAGCGTAATTATTTAGTTGTTTGTAAGAATATGAGAAAGGTTTGGTAGAATTGGTTGCGGGGGCTGGATTTGAACCAACGACCTTCGGGTTATGAGCCCGACGAGCTACCAAGCTGCTCCACCCCGCGTCAAAGAGGTTGCTATAATATAGTAATTAAATAATAAAGCAATACCTTTCTTGTCTAAACGCCCTTTTTTTACGCATTCCTTACCAAATAATCTCGCTTTTTATACGATTTAGTATGCTTTTCTCAATATTTTTATAACAAAATTTATTCTCGTTGATAATTCATTATGCTAACATCTTTACAATTACATAAAATTTTTAATAAGAAAAAAGGAAATAAGTATGTCAACTCAATATCATGGAGCTTGTTTGTGTGGAAAAGTTAAATTATCTGTGCCATTTGCCAATACGGAGTTTAGTGCATGTCATTGCCAAACTTGTCGTAAATGGAGTGCAGGGCCTTTAATGACCTTAGCGCACAGTGGTGATTTAACGATAGAAGGACAAGAAAACGTTACCCATTTTAACTCATCAGAATGGGCGGAAAGAGCATTTTGTAAAGAGTGTGGCTCTCATCTTTATTATCATTTAAAAGGTACGCAAAATTACTATATTGCTGCTTGGATCTTTGACGATATTAAAGAGTTAAAATTCACAGCTGAAGTCTTTATTGATAAAAAACCAACTTGCTACGCGTTTGCTAATCCGACTCACAAATTAACCGAAGCAGATATTTTAGCGATGGCGGCAGGAAAGGCTTAAAAAATAAATTATAACTTGATATATTTATAAAAAAGACGAGCATTGCTCGTCTTTTGGCTTATTGATAAAGTGCCTGTAATGGCACCACACTGTTGGCAGGATCGTAATCTAGTGCCGACGTTGTGGCATAAGCAGCATTCATAGTGGTATCGTAATGGACTTTATATTGGATAGCACTACGGCGCAGAATTTTAGAAGCTTCAATAGCTGCTCGCCCTGAGGTCGTGTTAAGAATATAACTGTACTCGCCATTTTTAATATGATCATGAATATTTGGCCGACCTTCATTCTCTTTTTTGACAATTTGGCAGGCAATTCCTGCTTGTTGCAATGCTTTTGCTGTGCCAAGTGTGGCATCAATAGTAAATCCATGAGCGATTAATCGTTTAGCAACTTCTAATAGACGTGGTTTATCTTGTTCACGAATAGAAAGTAATGCTTTACCAGATTTTTTCATGTTAGATAAACTACCAAGTTGTGCTTTAGCAAAAGCTTCGGCAAACGTTTTACCAATTCCCATAACTTCACCGGTTGAGCGCATTTCAGGCCCTAAAATTGGGTCAACACCGCTAAACTTATTAAATGGTAATACCACTTCTTTAACTGAGTAATAAGGCGGAATCACTTCTTGGGTGACATTTTGCTTGGCAAGCGATCGCCCTGTCATGACGCGAGCCGCAATTTTAGCCAGTGGTAAGCCTGTCGCTTTCGAGACAAATGGCACCGTACGCGCTGCACGCGGATTAATTTCAATCAGATAAACTTGATTATCTTTGACAGCAAATTGCCCATTCATTAAACCTTTTACATTAAGTTCAAACGCCAATTGTTTCGCTTGTTTTCGCAGTTCAGCTAAAATTTCAGGGCTTAAGGTATGAGTTGGCAGTGAACAAGCTGAATCCCCCGAGTGGATACCGGCTTGTTCAATATGTTCCATAATGCCACCAATAACGATTTGTTCGCCATCGGCAATCACATCAATATCCACCTCAATGGCATCATCTAAAAAGTGGTCAAGCAGTACTGGCGCATTATTGGATTCACTTACTGCGGTTTTAAAGTAGCGGCGTAAATCTTGTTCATTGTAGACAATTTCCATTGCCCGTCCGCCTAATACATAAGATGGACGCACCACAAGTGGATAACCGATTTGCTCTGCTTTGATTACTGCTTCATCGATATCGGTTACGGTGGCATTAACAGGCTGTTTTAATTTTAATTTATCGACTACTTCTTGAAAGCGTTTGCGATCTTCAGCTCTATCTATGGCATCAGGTGAAGTACCAATAATTGGAATTCCAACAGCTTCAAGAGCCCGCGCCAATTTCAGCGGAGTTTGTCCACCATACTGTACGATCACGCCATCAGGTTTTTCAACGTGGGCAATTTCAAGCACATCTTCAAGGGTAACCGGCTCAAAATAGAGTCTATCGGAAGTATCATAATCGGTTGAAACCGTTTCGGGATTGCAATTTACCATAATGGTTTCAAAGCCGTCTTCACGTAAAGCTAAAGCAGCATGTACACAGCAGTAATCAAATTCAATCCCTTGTCCAATACGATTAGGTCCTCCTCCTAAAATCATAATCTTTTTACGATTAAATTGTGGATTGGCCTCACACTCTTGTTCATAGGTTGAGTAAAGATAGGCGGTATCGGTTGAAAACTCGGCTGCACAGGTATCCACACGTTTATAAACTGGGTGAATATCATATTGTACGCGCAGATCTCGCACGGCTTGTTCTTGAGTATTAAGCAGTTTAGCAATACGCAGATCCGAAAAGCCTTTACGTTTAAGTTGCCATAAGGCCTCTTGATCAAGATCTTCAATCGTTTGCTGTTTTAAGCGGTTTTCTATTTGCACTAATTCTTCTATTTGCACTAAGAACCAGCGATCAATATGTGTTAATAAAAACACTTCATCAACGGTAAAACCAGCGCGAAAAGCATCGGCTATATACCAAATGCGATCGCTACCAGCCTCTTGTAGTTCGTATCGAATTTTAGCAAGATTCTTTTCATCGCTAGCATCATCGATTTTTTCATCTAATCCGCTCGCCCCTACTTCTAAACCGCGAAGTGCTTTTTGCATCGATTCTTGGAATGTTCGGCCAATTGCCATCACTTCGCCTACTGATTTCATTTGTGTGGTTAAGCGATCATTGCAACCGGCAAATTTTTCAAAATTAAACCGTGGGATTTTAGTCACCACATAATCAATAGAAGGTTCGAAAGAAGCAGGCGTTTTACCACCAGTAATATCATTGGAAAGCTCATCAAGTGTATAACCGACGGCTAATTTAGCTGCAATCTTGGCAATAGGAAAGCCGGTTGCTTTAGAGGCTAACGCCGAAGAGCGTGATACCCGAGGATTCATCTCAATGACAATTAATCGTCCGGTTTGTGGATCAACCGAAAATTGCACGTTTGAACCGCCAGTTTCAACACCAATTTCGCGCAATACCGCAATTGAGGCATTACGCATGATTTGATACTCTTTATCTGTCAAAGTTTGTGCCGGCGCAACTGTTATCGAATCACCAGTATGAATGCCCATTGCGTCGAAGTTTTCAATCGAACAAACAATAATGCAATTATCGTTTTTATCGCGCACAACTTCCATTTCATACTCTTTCCAACCAATTAGTGATTCGTCGATCAGGAGTTCATTGGTTGGGGATAAATCAAGTCCACGAGTACAGATTTCTTCAAACTCTTCTTGATTATAAGCGATGCCACCGCCGGTTCCGCCCATAGTGAATGATGGACGAATAATACAAGGAAAGCCCACTTGTTCCAGTACAGCATAAGCTTCTGGTAATGAGTGAGCAATACCCGAACGTGCAGTATCCAGCCCAATTTTTTTCATTGCCTGATCAAAGCGTTTGCGATCTTCGGCTTTATCAATCGCATCGGCGGTAGCACCGATCATTTCAACATTAAACTCTTTTAATACACCCTGTTTTTCAAGCTCTAATGCACAATTTAATGCCGTTTGTCCGCCCATCGTTGGTAAAATGGCATCGGGTCGCTCTTTTTCAATAATTTTGCGCACACATGTCCAATGAATTGGCTCAATATAGGTGGCATCCGCCATTTCAGGATCGGTCATAATGGTTGCCGGATTGGAGTTAACTAAAATTACACGATAGCCTTCTTCACGTAGAGCTTTACATGCCTGAGCGCCTGAATAATCAAATTCACAAGCTTGACCAATAACAATTGGACCTGCACCAATAATTAGAATACTGTTAATATCTGTTCGCTTAGCCATATTATTGCTCCTGCTTATAAATTTTAATTAATTCGATAAAGTGATCAAAAAGTGGCGCAGCATCGTGGGGGCCCGGACTAGCTTCAGGGTGTCCTTGAAAACTAAATGCAGGTTTCTGATTATGATGAATCCCTTGTAATGAGCCATCAAATAAGGATTTATGTGTAGTGCGTAAATGTGCTGGCAAGGTGCTCTCATCGACAGCAAACCCGTGATTTTGCGCGGTAATCATGACACGATTATTTTCTAGATCCTTAACTGGATGATTGCCTCCATGATGACCAAATTTCATTTTGATAGTTTTAGCTCCACAGGCTAGTGCTAACAGTTGGTGACCCAAACAGATACCAAAAACTGGAATATCAGTAGTCAGAAACTTCTTAATCGCTTCAATGGCATAAGTACAAGGCGCCGGATCTCCTGGGCCATTTGATAAAAAGATTCCATCCGGATTTAGTGCCAGTACTTCATCTGCTGGTGTTTTAGCCGGAACAACAGTTAACTTACATCCACGCGCAACTAACATCCGTAATATATTTTGTTTCACGCCAAAATCATAAGCAACCACATGGTAAGGCAATTCACTTTCCGCTTTTGGTGTAGGATGCTCTTGTTGTCTGGTCCAAATACCATAAGTCCATGTGTAACTTTGTTTACAAGTCACTTCTTTAGCCAAATCTAATCCACTTAACCCTTTATAATTTAGTGCTTCCTGTTTGGCATTTTCGGCTTTATCTAATAAGGTCTGCTTATCATTTGCGGTAATGATCACACCATGTTGTGCCCCTTTTTCACGTAAAATACGAGTTAAACGACGGGTATCAATATCCGCAATAGCAATTACATTATGCTTTTTTAAATAACTGGAAAGATCCATTTCACTTCGATAGTTGCTGGCAATTAGCGGCAAATCACGAATAATCAATCCTTTTGCATAAACTTGCGTTGATTCAGCATCGGCACTATTGGTACCAACATTACCAATATGCGGATAAGTTAATGTAACGATTTGCTCACTATAAGAAGGATCAGTGAGGATTTCCTGATAACCGGTCATTGACGTATTAAACACCACTTCACCAACAGTTTGACCGTTAGCACCAATTGACTTACCGATAAATTGTGAACCATCTTGTAACATAAGGAGGGCATAAGTTTGCATGATTAAACAACCTTTGATTAAATAATCAATAATTATGAATAATAATTCATTTAACTGTTTTTTTAGGATCTAATGTTTGGCCATTTTATTACACTTTTTTGAACAAAAAAAGCGATATTATAAAAAATAATTAAATAATAAAATCTAATTTTTTAGACAATTCAAAGATTAAAAAATAATATTAACTAAATTAAAAATGTTTAACTTGAAATTGCATAATTATTCAAATAAAATCGTAACAATATTTACCGCTATTAGGAGCTCAATATGCACGGTTTTTATCAACGCCATTTTTTACGTTTACTCGACTTCACCCCAACAGAAATTAACCAGCTGATTCAGCTTGCTATCGAATTAAAAAAAGCCAAAAAACACGGTAGCGAAAAAAAACATTTAGTTGGTAAAAATATTGCCCTTATTTTTGAAAAAGACTCAACCCGTACACGCTGTGCATTTGAAGTAGGTGGCTTTGATCAAGGTGCACAAGTTACCTATTTAGGGCCAAGTGGTAGTCAAATCGGACACAAAGAGTCGATTGCCGATACCGCTCGGGTATTAGGTAGAATGTATGATGGCATTGAATATCGTGGTTATGGGCAAGAAATTGTTGAAACTTTAGCAAAATATGCTGGCGTGCCGGTTTGGAATGGTTTAACTACCGAAGCACACCCAACGCAAATTTTAGCTGATTTTATGACCATGAAAGAACATATTGGCGATAGAGCATTAAACAGTGTTAAATTTGCCTATTTAGGTGATGCACGAAATAATATGGGCAATTCCTTAATGGAAGGTGCTGCATTAATGGGTATGGAAATTCGCTTAGTTGCTCCAAAAGCTTGCCAACCTGAAGCTGAGTTAGTACAAAAATGTCAAGAAATCGCTAAAACCACCGGCGCTAAAATTATTTTAACGGAAGATGTTGCTTCAGGTGTCAAAGATGTAGATTTTCTTTATACCGATGTATGGGTATCAATGGGCGAACCGAAAGAAGTGTGGGATGAACGAGTAAAATTATTAACACCATATCAAGTCAATCAAAATGTGATCAAATTAACTGGCAACCCAAATGTGAAATTTATGCATTGCTTACCGGCTTTCCATGATATGAATACCACTGTGGGCAAACAAATGGCAGCTCAATATGGTTTGCAAAATGGTTTAGAAGTCACCGATGAAGTCTTTGAATCAAAACATAGCATCGTATTTGACGAAGCGGAAAACCGCCTCCATACGATAAAAGCGGTAATGGTTGCAACGTTAACTAAAGACGAATAATATAGTTGATTATCACTAATGCTTAGCTTGATTTAGCTAAACCGTTTTTTGCCGACTTTAAGTCGGCATTATTTTATCTAACAGACCTTTAACATAATGACAAAACAAGAGCGAAATAGAGACTTTAAAAAATATGTGCAATTAACAAATCCTATCCATTTACTCGCGGTGGGTTTAGGATCGGGAATGTCACCTATTATGCCCGGCACAATGGGATCAGCAATGGCTATTCCACTTTGGCTGCTATTTGATGGTCTGCAACCATATTTATATTGGGTGTTTATAGTTGTCGCCTTTATTTTTGGTTGTTTTTTATGTCAAAAAACCTCGGATGATACTCACACCCATGATTCAGGGCATATAGTATGGGATGAATTTGTTGGTATGTGGATCACCCTATTTTTTATTCCACAAATATCTGTTTTATGGATTGCTATTGCTTTTGTCGCCTTTAGAGTCTTTGATATGGCAAAACCTTGGCCAATCCGCTGGTTTGATAAACGCGTGCCGGGTGGATTTGGCATTATGGTTGATGATGTGATCGCCGCAATCTTTTCATCATTAACGGTTTATGCCTTAACCTTTATCATTTAAAGATAGATTTATCTTTAAATGATAATTTACTTGCAGTAATAATTTTCCACTAAAACATTTTCTGCGACCAACCTAGTTTGCTCGAAAGATTATTAAAATAGTCATAATCTTTCGAATGGATTAAATTAAATTCATAATCTGAGCGACGAATAATCACATCTTGTGTCGGTTTAATCGGTAAAATAATTTGGCTATCGCAAGCAATATTAAGATCCAACGCGGTTGTGGGAAATTTAAGATGGATAGGATTATCACTTTTTATTACCAATGGTCTAACCGCTAACGAGTGTGGAAACATTGGTGTAATAATTAACGCATCTAAATGTGGCGCAAGGATCGGACCACCGGCCGATAGTGAGTACGCGGTTGAACCGGTCGGTGTGGCAATAATTAAGCCATCCGCATGCTGCGAAAATGCATTACGCTCATTGATATAGACATCATAATCAATCATATGGGCAACCGTATTGGGGGTAACCACTATTTCATTTACCGCAAAACCAGAATTAATTAACTGACCATCACTATAGATTGATACTTCCAGCAAAAATCGAGGATCATCATCATATTCACCTTTGATAACTGGGGTTAATTGTTCGATGACATGATCATGAGAAATATCGGTTAAAAAACCTAAATTACCACGATTTACGCCAATGACTTTGATTTTATAGTGTGATAAGTGACGGGCTGAACGCAACATATTACCATCGCCACCCACCACAATCGCTAAATCGGCTTGCTCACCAATAGTATCTAATGATGCATATACATTGCTTGGGAATTTAATGTATTGCGCTAATTGATCTTCAACCAAAACTTCAATACCTAAGTTAACTAGCCAGTCATATAGTACTTGGTGAGTTTCAATCGCCTCTAACTTACGTGGAATCCCAACCAAACCAACACATTTAAATGGTCTACCCATAAAATATCCTTGTTTATTTTTGACTTAAGTACAATTATTTTTTAGTTATCAATTAAAAAACACGATATCATCTTATCGTTAAACTTGTAATAATAAAAATTATCCCCATAATAACTGTTATTCACTAAGTTTTCGACTAAATTTGGAGTACCGTATGACTGAACAAGAGAACAATATGTCAGAAAATGAGACAAACATTGAAACCGCTGCTGAGCAAACAACTGAAGAACAAACCCCATCACAACCAAGTGTTGAAGAGCAGTTAAAGGCTAAAGATGCACGTATTAGCGAACTTGAACAAGCACTGCAAATAGCTAAGAAAAATGAAAGCGAAGCAATGATTCGTGCTCGAGCAGAAATTGATAATGTTCGCAAACGTGTTGAGCAAGATGTAGATAAAGCACGTAAATTTGCGTTAGAAAAATTTTCAAATGAGCTACTACCGGTAATTGATAATCTTGAGCGTGCGTTAGAATCTACCGATAAAAATAATCCAGAACACCAAGCAACAGTGGAAGGGTTAGAGTTAACCTTAAAATCATTTTTAGATACGGTCAAAAAATTTGGCATTGACGTAATCAATACAGCTGATTCACAGCTTAATCCAGATCTGCACCAAGCAATTAGTATGGTTGAATCGCCTGAACATCAGTCAGGACAAATTGTAAATACTATCCAAAAAGGCTATACACTTAATGGCCGACTTATTCGACCAGCGATGGTAATTGTCGCTAAATAATGGTCGCTTAAACTAAAAACCGCCAAATTTGAAGTGCCCCCAATAGTTGGACAACCAATTACTGGGGGAGCTTTTTATGTCAAAATATAGTGGCGGTTTATACTATCGATTCTTTTGCTCTTCACGAGCTAGCTTTTTCATCTTTTGTTCAATACGTTGACGCTTTAATGGCGAAAGATAATCGACAAACAGTTTTCCTTTTAAGTGATCCATTTCATGCTGAATACAAATCGCCAACAGTTCATCAGCATCAATTTCATAAGGATTACCCTCACGATCTAATGCTTTGATCTTGATTTTTTCTGATCTTGGTACAAATCCACGGCAGTCAGGTATCGACAAACATCCCTCTTCAATGCCAGTTTCGCCTTCTTGGCTGATCACTTCCGGATTGATAATCACATAAAGCTGGCTTCGATCTTCTGACACATCAATCACAATGATCTGTTCATGCACATCCACCTGCGTCGCTGCAAGTCCAATACCATTTTCAGCGTACATAGTTTCAGTCATGTTATCGATAATTTCTTGTAGCTCTGGTGTAAAATTAGAGACAGGCTTTGCGATTTTGCGAAGTCGTTCATCTGGGAAACGTAATACCGGTAAAATAGCCATAAATTCTTCGATCTACTCCTCAATTTTGTGTTTTTTCAGATTCGCCTACATTGTAAACATTTATGATGCCGGTGAATAGCCTTAGTTGACTATTGGTAAAATATATCTAATCAATTTTAGATTTGGCACCAAGCAACGATGTAGATAAAAAAGGACAGTAATGAGTAAATATGAATTTTTATTACGAATTTCAATGCTTGGTCATAAAAGAATAGGCTGTTTTGAGCGAATTAGTCTTTGCTTTAGCAATGGTCTGCCAAATAACATCAATGATGTATCGTTATTGTTAGATAAACTAGGTTTATCCAAAACGGTTCAAGAGCAATTTTTTCAAACCTCTTATCTTCATTTTGAACCAGTACTCGATTGGTTAGCCACACCTTATCCTGCCAAATATTTGATTGCCTATTGTGATTCCGATTATCCAATATTGCTTAAACAGATAAGTTCACCACCGCCATTGTTATTTGTTATGGGCAATAAACAGTTATTACATTCACCACAAATTGCGATGGTAGGTAGTCGTGAATTTAGTGAGTATGGTGCACAATGGGGACGATATTTTGCTAGTGAATTAGCCATTAATGGTTTGACGATAACTAGCGGACTGGCACTGGGTTTAGATGCGATCTGTCATCGTGGTGCACTTGAGGTATCAGGAAATACTATTGCCGTTTTGGGGAGCGGTTTAGCGCAAATTACACCTCGTTCAAATGTTAGATTAGCCAATGATATTTTGGCACAAAATGGGGCTATCATTTCAGAATTTTATCCATTTGAAAAAGCAAGATCCGAATACTTTCCGCGCCGCAATCGTATTATTAGTGGATTAAGTTTAGGGACATTTGTGGTTGAGGCATCGGAAAAAAGTGGATCACTTATTACTGCTCGTTATGCGCTTGAACAAAATCGTGATGTGTTTGCATTGCCGGGGGATATCGATAATCAAAATAGCCATGGTACTCATTATTTAATCAAACAAGGTGCCTATTTAGTCACCGAACCAACTGATATTTTAGAACATTATAGTGGCTTTTTATCCACAATTGAAAGACAAAGTGATTTTGATAACCAAGAGAGTAATAGTGTGTTATATCCTGACATTTTTGCCGTTATTCACCATCAACCAATTCCAGTTGATACCATTGCGTCCCTTGTTAATTTACCCATTCCTGAGCTAACCATTAAATTATTAGACATGGAAATAGCAGGATTAATCATTACCGTCACGGGTGGTTACATTCGTAACCGAACAAGAACCGCACAAGATACTGTGCGATAGCCAAAAGGTTGAGGAAAGTTTTTTACCTAAAAAACCGCTGTAAAAGTGTCCAACTTTATGGGGGCACTTCAAAAGTACAGCGGTTTATAAATATGCTATGCGATTTATTTATCGTCTATTTCAAGCGCAATTTCAGATAAGATAATGCCAGTATTATCAGCATAGATAAAGTCGCCAGAGAAGAACGTCACACCACCAAAGTTAACGCGAATATCTATTTCACCAACACCTTGATCATCAGAGCCAACAGGAATTGCCGCTAGTGCTTGTACTCCAATTTCAGAATCGGCGATATAATCAACTTGGCGTACCGCTCCATAAACAATGATACCTTCCCATTGGTTTTGCAGGGCAATATCGATTAATTCGGCATCTATCAATGCTCGACGCACCGAACCACCGCCATCAATAACCAGTACTTTTCCTGCACCATCGGACTGTAACACTTCGTACAATATGCCGTTATCCTCAAAACATTTCACTGTAACAACCTGGCCTGAAAACGAAGTCACACCACCAAAGTTACTAAATATCGGTTCTACGACGTTTACATCTTCTGGGTAGTAATCGCAAAGAATTGATGTTTCAAATTCCATGGTCGAGTCTCCTTTAACTGTAATATCTATTTGATTCTAGTATAACGCTAACATGAAGTAAAACTATATAAATTTGGCATAAACGTGAACTAGCTCAAAATAATACCCAAACAATAAAGTAAATTAGTTAATAAAGCAAGTTTGACCATTTGTATTAATAACGGTGCCGCTTCTTTAGCTGTCTTAAATTTAAACACCAAATAAATATGTTTTATATATAGTGGTAACGTTAATAGAAATAATCCACTGTAATATGTATGGAGATTTTGGTAAGCAAATAGCGCAAATAAGCTCAATGATACCATTAATAAAAGAAAGTGATAACAACAACCGTAAGTTTTGCCAATCAGAACTATCAATGTCCGTTTATGGTTTTGTTTATCACTGTCATAATCACGCAGATTATTAATATTAAGCACTCCAACCGCCAACAAACCACTGGCAATTGCCGGTAAAGCTATTGATGCTGATAACACTTTGGTCTGTAAATAGTCACTACCAATGACTGCAACTAAGCCAAAAAAAATCAGAACGGAGAGATCGCCTAGTCCAATATAACCATACGGTTTTTTCCCTATGGTGTAAGTAATTGCGGCAATGATTGCACCTAATCCCAATAAGACAAAAATCAGTAACTGTTGATAGTTGTTACAGGCTAAAACGAGTAAAACCAGCCCTGACATAATACATAGTATAACAGTAATCCAAAGCGCTATTTTCAGCTGTTCAAGGGTGATTAATCCCAGCTGTAATCCTCGTTTATGCCCCAATAAGTTTTGCTGATCACTACCTTTAACTGCATCACCATAATCATTGGCCAAATTGGATAAAATTTGTAATAACGATGCGGTAATAATTGATAACAGCATAATTGATAAATCAAAAGATTGTTGCCAATACGCAAGCGCATTTCCCATCAAAATAGCAGAAAGCGATAATACTAACGTTTTAGGGCGTAAACTAATCATCCATGGATAATATTTATTGAACATAAAACTAGTTATTTATTTGAAAAAACTTAAGTATTTATGATAACAGTAATTGATAGTATATTCACCTTTTTACACTAACTAATTGAGGATTTATTATTAACTTTCTGATTACTTGAGCGCATCAGTTTTTTTACTTTTTTGATATATCCTCTAACCTTATTTTCTCGTAATGCCGCAATAAAAAAGCCTAATGCCCCATAAATTGCCCCAAGAAAAAGAATCATAAATATATTAAATAAATTATCTGATAAACCTAATCCCATCTGATTGACACCGGCAATCATATTGGTCGCCCAGGTTGATGGTAACATTCGCGATACCGTTTGTACCCAAAACGGCATAGCATCAAGCGGCCATATGGTACCCGAAAGGTAAAATACCGGCGTAGTCAAAAAGGCTAAAGTAAGATAAATCATCTCAGTTCGATGTAAACATTCAGTGAGTAATTTACTTAAACCTAATACGCCTAATAATAGCGGAAATGTCATCACCAAAATCGCCGGTATGCTAGCTAATTGCCGGTAACCAAGCACCCAAGGCCATAATCCAAATAGGACCAAAGACAAAAATAGCCAAATTGGAATAAGACCGCATAAACTTCCGAAGATAACAATCCTCGGTGGCTTGCCTTGTGGCAAGGAGTGTAAAGTAATGTTGGTACGCGTTGAGGCAATCAAAAAAGAGTGTTGCAACAACATGACTAATAATCCAGGAAAAGTTATTGCCGCAAAGCTGATACCGGCGTTATAAAGCGGCATAGTTTGCCCTTTTATTGGCGATAAGATGATATTAATCTGCGGATCAGAAAAACCAGCATTACGCATTACCCGGGTATTATATTCGGTTAATATTTGTTGATATATTCCTCGAATATCGACTTGTATCAAACCATTAGCTAAACGGCTAGAGGCATCTCCATAGGCAGGGATGGTCACGTCTTCACCGTTTAACAGGCGTTTTTCAAAATCTCTGGGAATGGTAAATACCGCAAATAATTTACGGTTGTTAATATCATCATAAGCTTCTAATGAACTTTCATAAGTAAGCACATCAATTTTAGAACTGGTATTTAGAGAACGAATCAAGCTTCGACTAGTGGCAGTATGATCTTGATCCACGATCGCAACGGGCAAATTGGTGATGGTACCATTAATATAAACTAGGCTCATTAATGAAACAGATACTAATAGCAATAACCACATTGGTCGCATGAGCATGTAGAAAAACATTTTTACAGCTGAAGATAAAAATAGCTTAAGCATCCCAATATTGCCTCTTACTGTGAATGTAAACGTTTGACTAAACGTTTTCTAACTAGCACTGTGATAATGATTGGATAGATCATTAAAATACCACAGGTTTTTAATACGGATAGATAGCTAGAATGCCGCAAAAAAAGATCGAACAATTTATTAAGCGCATAAGTTAAAGGTTCTAAAGAAGAGATAAATCTAGCTATCCAAGGCATCGATAATTCAGGTACCACTACCCCCGAATAGGTTAAGGCCAGTCCGACTAACACACCAATATAGGTATAGGCATCTAATACTGTTTTAGTAAACGTATAGAGCAAAATACCAATACTTTGCGCCGCAATCACATAAAAGAACACAACCAACATCATAGCGAATGGCGAACCTGATACTCGAGCATCAGAAAATAGAACCAGCATGGCTATTTCAAACATTAATAACATAGTGTACCAAATGGTATAAGGCGCTAGCTTACCTAATACAAATGGATAATTAGGTCGAGTTCTTTTAGGTAATCGCGAGAGAATATGAATCGTTGTGGTCACTACAAATAATTGTAATAGATGTACTACCGCAGAAAATTGCTGAAAGTACATTGAGTTACCACTGGCATTAAATAATCCATCATAATTGAAATTAACTTGTGCAAGTTTCGGTACCGGCAAACCAATACTGGTAGCCAGAGTGGTACGATATTGAGTGTTTAATGAGGCAATTAATCCGGAATAATCCATGATGGAATATAAACCAGCACTATAATATAAAGCATTATAATAAAGCATTGGTGTCGGTTGACGACCGGCTAACACATCGGCTTCAAAATTAGGCGGTATATAGAGAATAGCGTAAATTTTAGCTTTCTCTAAATCACGTTCAGCCATTTTTAGCTGATTATCATAATTAGTTAGATTTGCGTGCGCTCCAGCATTAAGATCGCGAATAATTTCACGAGATAAGGTACTTTTATCTTGATCAACATAACCTACTGGTAGGTCAAATAATACCCCTCGATAGAAAATACTGCTGATGATAACAAATATAATCAGCGGTAAAATCCACATTAACCAATGAAAGGTAAAGCGCTTAAATATAACTGGGATTTCATCGTTAAATGCATCTTTAAATCGGTGCCAGAAATCTGAAATTAGTTGTCTATTTTCCATAATGTACTCATACCTGCGCGTAAGCCTTCAACAGGTTTAGTTGGATAAAGTCTAATTTCAAAGGTTTTTAAATCGAAATCACCTGTCGCTCGCGTAGCTCGTTTAGTGGCATAATCACCCATTGGTGAGATAAAACGCACCTCAGCTTCAACTTCTTTATTGCCAAGCGCTGGAACTTCTAGTTTAACATGATCACCTTTATGAATATTAGGCATAATATTTTCACGAATGTTAAACACGAAATAAGCTTGTGGTAAGCGAATAACCGTTAATAGAGGACTATTAGGATTAAACAACTCACCAACTTCAGCAGGAATTGAACCGACTTCGCCATCGACCGGTGCTTTAACTTGCAGATCATCATATTGAATCTGTAATTGTTTAAGCTGCTCTTCTGCCTCTTTCAATTTAGCATTATAGATTTCGCGTTGCTCAATACGATCACCATTTTGCGCTTGATCTAAATTGGCTTTAGCTGATAGAACTTGTTGATAAGCAGCATCACGCGTTTTAAGGGCATTATCCAATATTGATTGCGATACAAATCCTTTTGCCGAAATGGCTTTATTACGGTTGTACTCTTTCGAGGCGTTGTCATAAGCAACTTTAGCTTGTTCAAGTAATGCCTCATAATAGCGGATACTTTCTTCACGGGTGCCGTTTTGCGAAAGTTCAACTTGCGCTTTAGCTTGGTCCCGCCCAGCTTCAGCTGCTTTAACTTGGGCTAAAAGTTCAGGACTATCGAGCGTAATTAAAACATCATTTTGTTTAACATCATCGCCACGATTGACATGAATAACTTGCACTCTCCCCTTGGCTTTTGAGGAAATGCTAACATTGGGTGCGTCAACTTCGCCTTGCAAAATAAGCTGGCTATTATGAGCACGTATTAAGATCGTCATCGAAATTAAAATAACAATCAATGCAATAACAATAAATATTTTTTTATTCATAAATTTATTTTGAGTGACAATTGTAAGATAAGGCCTAAAGAACTAGGATAATTGTATGCAATCTAGAATTAATATACATCAATAATGATTACTATATCACAGGATATAGTGCTTTACTTAAACAATCAAAGCTATATTTCTATAACAAAGTAAGGCTACTACATGGGATTATTTACAACTACATTAAAAGATATTCTATTGCACCCTTAAATAAATTTCAATAATTGCAAACCACCATTTCAATAGATTTCATTTATAAATGTTATCAGTCAAAAGAAATAGATAAAAACCTACTTATTTAGTATGATATTTTTAGTTTAAAAAATAAGGCTTGAAATATGCAAAAAATAATTATTATAGGTGGTGGTGCCGGCGGTTTAGAACTCGCTACCGACCTAGGTGATAAGTTAGGCAAAACGGATAAAGCGCAAATAACCTTAATTGATAAAAACAGTTATCATCTATGGAAACCATTATTGCATGAGGTTGCAACTGGTGTACTTGATGAACAAGTTGATAATATCTTTTATGCCGCTCAAGGACAACAG
Source organism: Gilliamella apicola (assembly GCF_003202655.1). GTDB lineage: Bacteria > Pseudomonadota > Gammaproteobacteria > Enterobacterales > Orbaceae > Gilliamella > Gilliamella apicola_R. Next base: position 50,339 of record NZ_QGLR01000018.1, read on the forward strand.
CATAATTTCGAATTTACCCAAGGTACTTTTACTAACCTTGATCGTGACCAAAAACAAATTACTATCATCAATCACCAAGACGAAACACTAACTATTGATTATGATATTTTAGTTATTGCCATTGGTAGTACCTCTAATGATTTTGGTACCCCTGGTGTAAAAGAGCATTGTATTTTCTTAGATGATCAAAATGCCGCTATACGATTACGTGAAACCTTAATCAATAAATTCACCAGTTTTTGTTCCATCATCGATAATGATCAAAGCAGTGAGGAAGATAAAATCCGCATTGCTATCGTGGGTGGTGGTGCAACCGGCGTAGAATTAGCTTCTGAACTACCACATATGGTGGAAACATTTGGCGCCTGCGGTCGTAATAAGATGTGTTCCGATCTTTTAGATGTGTCGGTTATTGAAGCAACCGATCGGATTTTACCTGCTCTTCCTGAAAAGACCGCAGCAAGCATCACTAAAACACTTGAAAAACAAGGTATTCATGTGTTAACTAAAACCATGATTACCAAAGCCGAAAGTGATGGATTTTATCCAAAAGAAGGCGATACCATCAAAGCTGATATTATGATCTGGACTGCTGGGGTTAAAGCACCTGATTATTTGAAAGAAATTGCTGGTTTAGAATCAAGCCGTTCCAATCAATTGGTAGTAAAACCAACATTGCAAACTTCACGTGATGATAGTATTTTTGTTATTGGTGACTGTGCTTATGCGATGCAAGATAATGGCCATGCCTCACCACCTACCGCTCAAGCCGCGCATCAAATGGCAAAAATCTGTTATGAAAACATTATCAATATACTAAATAACAATCCATTAAAATCATTTAAGTATACTGATAATGGTACAATCATTTCTTTACACGATACTGCACAAGGTGTGGTGAAAATAGCAGGAAAAAGTGAAATGAGTGTAAAAGGCTGGTTTGCACTCATCATTCATCGATTGTTGTATCGAATGCACCAAGCTAGTTTGTTGGGGATTTTTAAAGCGATCCGTTTTGCTCGTGCTAGCAAAGTTATGTACAAAACAAAATCAACTTCCATTTTTAGTAATCGGGATTAATTATTAAAACATCAGCTACTTAAAAATTTTGTTAAGTAGCTGTTTTAGCATATACTACTACTTTAGTTTATTTTTTAAGTCACTGTTTATGCGTTTTATTTTCATTATAGGATTACTTTTCACTAGCTATACGGCTATAGCAGATTATCTACCTCAAGATGGTGATATCATTTTCCAATCTTCTCAATCAAACCAAAGCAAAGCTGTTGAGCAAGCAACTAATTCACCTTATAGTCATATGGGTATCATTTTTACTAAAAATGGTAAACCTTATGTTTTTGAAGCGGCGAGTAAAGTGGTTTATACGCCATTAGATAAATGGATAAATCGCGGAAAAAATAAAAAATATGTGATTAAACGGTTAAAAGATCATACCTTATCAGCTAAAGAAATTACCAATTTAAAGCAAGTCGCTCACACATTTGAAAACAAGCCTTACGATATTTGGTTTGGTTGGGATGATAACTATATTTACTGTTCAGAATTAGTTTGGAAAATTTACAATAAAGCACTTAATTTAAAAATTGGTAAATTACAAACGATTAAAGATTTTAACCTAACATCACCAGCGGTTAAACAAAAATTAAAACAACGTTATGGCGATAAGATCCCTTATCAAGAGACGGTAATTTCACCGGTTGCGATGTTTAATTCACCTCTATTAATCACCGTTGATAAGAACTGGTGATCTTAAATGAGTAACAATTTTTTTATTGGTGCAAAGCTTTTACGATATAAATGATTCACACCATGTTCTTCAATTGCCCTTAAATGGTCTTTCGTTGGATAACCCTTGTGTTTGGCCAAGCCATACTGAGGGTATAACTTATCAAACTCGACCATTTCGCGATCACGCGTCACCTTAGCTAAAATCGATGCGGCACTGATTTCTGCGACTAATAAGTCACCTTTAACCACCGCCTGAGTTTGGATACCAAAATTAGGGCAACGATTACCATCAACTAAAACATAATTTGGTTTGATTGATAATCCTGCCACTGCGCGTTGCATTGCTAGCATGGTGGCATGCAGGATATTGAGTTTATCAATCTCCTCAACTGATGCTCTGGCAACACACCATGCTAATGCATTTTGCTTAATAATATCAAAGAGGGCTTCACGTTTTTTTTCTGTTAACTTTTTAGAATCGGTTAATCCCTCAATCGGTTTATTCGGATCTAAAATCACCGCAGCAGTTACGACATCGCCACAGAGTGGTCCGCGACCAACTTCATCAACACCAGCAATTAATGTCGCATCCGGGTAAGTAAATTCTAATAACAAGGGGAATCCTCTAATACATCTAATACCGCCTGAGCAGCTTGTTCATCAGCATTACAGCGAATTTGTTTATGTAAAGCTAAAAATGTTGCTTTTAGTTCGGTGTTGTCACCTTCTAAAAAGGGAAGAACATGATTAGCGATATTTTCCGGCGTACAGTCATGCTGTAATAATTCAGGGACGATCTCTTTACCCGCTAGAATATTAGGCAGAGAAACATAAGGAGTTTTGATAAGTTTTTTTGCCAGCCAAAAGGTAAAGGCTTTCATTTTATAACCCACTACCATTGGGCATTTGGCTAACATACACTCAAGCGCAACGGTTCCGGAAGCCAAAATTGCCGCATTGCTAGCAATCATCGCTTCACGTGCATGGCCATCTACTAACTGAACATTAAGTTGTGGCGCAACTTCGGCTTTAATTTGCTCAAATTCTTGTCTTCTTTTGGCGTTCGCTAAAGGAACCACAATATGTAAATCGGGCAATTTATCTCGTAATAGTTGAGCTGCTTGCAAAAAAGGTTGAGATAATAAGGCCACTTCGGCATGACGGCTACCCGGCAAAAGTGCTAAGCATTGACTATCAAGCGGAATACCTAATTGCTGACGCATAGCCGTTTGATCAGGCTCTAAAGGAATATCATCGGCCATTTTATGACCAATAAATCGACAAGGAACATCAAATTTATCATAAAAGGCTTTCTCGAAAGGCAGAAAAGCTAAGATAAGATTGGTATTGCGTTTAATTTTAAATACGCGTTTTTGCTTCCAAGCCCACACCGAAGGACTTACGTAATGGATAGTTTTAATTCCAACTTGTTTAAGTTTGCCTTCTAATGCAAGATTAAAATCTGGGGCATCAATACCGATAAAAATATCAGGTTTTAGATCAATAAGACGTTTAGTGATATCTCGACGAATTGCTAATATACGACGTAATCGACCTAATACCTCGACAATGCCCATCACCGATAACTCTTCCATTTCGTACCAAGCTTTACAACCTTCAGCTTGCATCTGAGGGCCAGCAATGCCAACAAATTGCATATTGGGATGGCGTTTTTTGAGAGCACGAATTAAACCTGCGCCAAGAATATCGCCGGATGTTTCACCAGCGACTAGGGCAACGATTAAGGGTTTATCTGTCATTAACGAATAATGCCACGAGTTGAACGAGCAAAAAAGTCGATAAACAGTTGAACTTCAGGATACTGTTTTGCCAACGATTCAATTTCAACTTTGGCATCGTCAAGGGTTAAGCCGTTTCGATAAAGGATTTTATATGTGTTACGAATGGCTTGTAACGCCTCTTTACTAAAACCTCGACGTTTCAACCCTTCATAGTTAACCCCATGTGGTGTTGCGTGATTTCCTTGAGCAATAACATAAGGTGGGACATCTTGGGCAACGCCAGAACAACCGCCAACCATTACGTGAGAGCCGATCACACAGAATTGGTGCACAGCTGTCATGCCGCCAATAATGACATAATCATCTAACTGCACATGGCCACCAAGTGTGGCATTATTGGCTAAAATACAGCGATTACCAATAATACAATCATGCGCAACATGGGCATTAATCATAAATAAATTATCACTACCAATACGGGTTAACATACCACCTTGAGCCGTACCACGATGAATCGTCACACTTTCACGAATCAGATTGCGATCACCAATTATAGTGTCAGTTGGTTCACCACGATATTTTAAATCCTGGTTGACTTCACCGATTGAGGCAAATTGATAGATTTGATTATTCTGACCAATTTTTGTGTGTCCATTGATGACAACATGTGATTTTAAAAAGGTACCGTCACCAATTTCAACATGTTCACCAATATAACAAAAAGGCCCGATTTTGACATTATCACCAATCTTTGCCCCCTTTTCTATTACTGAACTTGGGTGTATTTCCGTTGCCATAGCAATTCCTTAATACTTTTGGGATATTTCAAAAATCAAAATTATTTACGGGCACACATCATTTCGGCTTCACAAACCAGTTTACCATCAACTGTTGCAACACCATGAAACAATGCAATACCACGACGCTCTTTAATATATTCAACATCAAGTACGATTTGATCTCCTGGTACGACAGGACGTTTAAAGCGTGCTTTATCGATTGAAGCAAAATAATAAAGTTGCCCCGGCGAAAGCTCTTCAATACTTTTGAAAGCAAGAATTCCTGTCGCTTGAGCCATTGCTTCTAAAATTAACACACCAGGGAAAATCGGTTTATTAGGAAAGTGACCTTGGAAGAAAGGTTCATTAACAGTCACATTTTTAATTGCTTTTAATGTTTTGCCTTTTTCATAACTAAGTACGCGATCAACCATTAAAAATGGATAACGATGAGGCAGTAAACTGATGATCTCTTCAATATCAAGGGTATTAAGTTCGGTAGTCAAAATAGCTATCCTTATACATTATTTACTATAAATTGTGTCTATTATAACTGAGGAAACCACTTTCACTCAAGGAGTGATTTTTCACCTTGTTTTTATGGTTTGCAATAATAAATAAATCTAATTCGATATAAATTAATTATATAAATGATATGTAAAAACTATATTATCCAATAATAGATCATATATAATATGATTAATATTTAGCTAAAAGATCTTTTAACTTGGAGAGTGAAATGAAATCATTTATTAAAATGACATTGATAAGTAGTGCTATTGTACTAGCATTAGCAGGTTGTGATGATAAAAAAACTACAGAAAAAAGCGAAGCACCGGTAACAACCACTAAAACTACAACAGCAAATACTACTGAAAATAATAGTACTCCTGCCCCTGACACAGCAATAAATGAAAATAGCCCAAAATCGGTAACAACGACAATAGTTGATAATACAGAAGGCAACGATAAGCCGGTATCAACATCGGCAACTACGATAGATGAAAATAAACCAGAATCTGAAACAACGACAACAGTTGATAATGCCAAAGCTAGCGAAACACCTGAAAAAGATGATGTGCAAAACACGCCAATAAAAATTACAACTGAAGCTCAAAAAGAATCTTATGCGCTAGGTTCTTCATTTGCTAACTACTTAAAATCAAACTTAGAACAAAATGGCATAGAAGCTGACCAAGAATATTTAATTAGCGGCTTTAACGAAACAATGAAAAATACTTCACAATTCAGCCAAGAAGAAGTGAATACAATTCTTGAGACTTTCGGTAAACGAGTGCAAGAAGAAAGTAGAGCGCGTTTTGAAAAACAAAAAGCTGAAAATACCGCAGCTGGTGAAAAATTCCGCGAAGAGTTTGCCAAAGAACCAGGTGTAATAAAAACTAAGTCAGGCTTACTATATAAAGTTATTAACGAAGGAACCGGAGCTCACCCAACAGAGAATGATACTGTTATTGTTCACTATATTGGAACATTAACTGATGGTCGTAAATTCGACAGCTCTTTTGATCGCAACGAAACTGCAACCTTCCCACTTAATGGTGTCATTAAAGGTTGGACTGAAGGAATTCAAATTATTGGTGTCGGTGGTAAGATTAAACTCGTTGTTCCCCCTGAATTAGCTTATGGTGATCAAGGATTCCCAAACCAAGGCGACAAAGCTAGCATTACCCCTGCGTCAACTTTAGTTTTTGAAATTGAACTACTTGGTATTGATAGTGATAAAGAGCACAATGAAGAGACTGCTCCAGCTACCGATACAGAATAAACACAAGAACTATCAGCAAAATAATTTAATGAAACCATTGAGTTATACATTGGTTATTATGGGTCCCGCTTATGGGGCCCAATCTGCTTATTGTGCTTATCAATTTGCACAAATACTGCTTTCAAGTACTAATCATTCCATCGATAATATCTTTTTTTATGCGGATGGTGTTTATAACGCCAACTGTTATACGGATCCGGCTAATGATGAGTTTGATTTAATCAAAGCTTGGCAAAATTTAGCAAAAAAATATTCCTTAAAGCTTACGGTCTGTGTAGCGGCTGCGCAAAGACGAGGAATTAGTCTAGACAATCTTGCCGAACATTTTGAATTAACTGGTCTTGGAGAGTTAAGTGCTGCGGTAGCCAGTTCAGATCGAGTTGTACAATTTTAAATACAGGCAGATAACATGAAAAAAGTAGCCATCATAATTAGCTCAGCACCACATGGCAGTGCCAAGGGTCGAGAAGCGTTGGATACTGCTTTAGCGCTCTCAACATTTAACCATATTTCCGTCTTTTTTATGGGTGATGGTGTTTTTCATCTTTTACCTAATCAACATCCAGAAGATATCTTGATGCGAGATTATATAGCAACATTTAATATGTTAGAACTTTATGACATTGAAGATGTTTATGTTTGTAAAACATCACTAGATGAACGGAATTTAAGCCAGATAACCATCAATATTGCCAACCAACTAATTGAAAATAAACAATTGCACCAATTACTAGCGAGTCAAGACGCGGTTTTACGCTTTTAATTACCTTTACAACCTCGATTACGCAACTCCTTTATTCTTTAATTTGAGAGTTATCTTATTAATATTTAACCTAATTTTGTAAGTAATAATAAAAATCCCCGTGGCTTTATAAGCTGCGGGGATTATTTTAAACAAACTTAGTAGATAAAATTTATATTAAACTAACTTTTTCATATGATCGGCAATCTTTTCAGCTTGTTGACCAACCACGATTTGCACACCGGTTTTACCTAATTTTATGACTGCCATTGCACCCAGTGCTTTAGCTGCTTGTTCATCAATTAGATCGGTATCATGAACATTTAAACGCAAACGAGTAATACATGAATCAATATTAGTTAAGTTTTCTTTACCACCAATAACCACTAAATATTGTTCAGCAAGTTTAGAAACATCACCTACAGTTGGTACGTTTTCTTCAGCTACCGTAACATCGTCTTCACGACCCGGTGTTTTAAGATTGAGTTTAACAATGACAAAACGGAATACGATATAGTAAACAAAGAAGAATACGATACCTTGTAGAATTAACATATACCAGTGTACAGCTAATGGGTTACGTGATTGTAACAACATATCGATTAACCCTGCACTGAATGCAAATCCTGATATCCATTGCATGGTTGCGGCAATAAATAGAGAGATACCGGTTAAAGCAGCATGAATTACATATAATACTGGCGCAACAAACATGAAGGCAAATTCTAAAGGTTCAGTAATACCAGTAAAGAAGGCCGCAAAAGATGCCGCTAACATAATTGAAGCTGTTTTATCTTTATTACCTTTTTTAGCAGAATGATAAATTGCCAGTGCAGCACCAGGTAAACCAAACATCATAATAGGGAAGAAACCTGCTTGATAACGACCAGTTATACCTGCAATCGCTTTACCAGAATCAATAGAACCTTGTCCGCCTAAGAAGTTAGGAATATCATTAACACCTGCCACATCAAACCAAAATACTGAGTTTAACGCATGGTGTAAACCAACAGGAATTAATAAACGGTTAAAGAAGCCATAAATACCTGCACCTACTGAACCTAAATTCTTAATCCATTCACCAAAAGAAACTAATGCACTAAATACCATTGGCCAAATAAAATATAGTACCGCTGAAACAAGTAGCATCACAATAGAAACAATGATTGGAACTAAGCGCTTACCACTGAAAAAAGCTAATGTTTTATGTAGTTCAACAGAGCTAAAGCGATTATATAGTTCAGCAGAAATAATCCCTACTAGAATACCAATAAATTGGTTATTTATCTTGCTAAAAGCTGGAGATATTTGTGCATTCCAACCTTCCACACTAGTATCGACCCCTTCAAATAGAGCGATAGTATTAGGTGATAATAGTGTAGTAATGATTAAAAAGCCTACCAATCCAGATAATGCAGCTGCACCATCTTTATCTTTAGACATACCATATGCAACACCGATTGCGAAAAGGATTGGCATATTATCGATAATAGCACCGCCGGATTTAATCAAAAATGCCGCAGCAATATTGTTTGTTCCCCAACCCTCTGGATCAATCCAATAGCCAACACCTAAAAGTATTGCAGCAGCTGGTAATACTGCCACAGGCACCATCAACGAGCGCCCAATTCGTTGTAAATAAGCTAAAATTCCCATAAGTTTTACCTCATATTATTATTTGGGAGTTACTTAAAAATAGTGAAATATCACATCGTTAAGTAAAAGTGTGTAAGTCAACTATATTTGACATTATATTATTTTACTTCGCAAATTAAATGTTTGCTTTTTGTGATTTACATCACGATTTTTTTTTGATTAATTACTTTAATATAGTAGAATACCCGCAACATATTTTACTTTAAAAAAAAAGATTTTATTTAATTATATCAGAAGAGGCTATATCTTATGAGACTTATTCCTTTAGAAAATGCGCAAGAAGTCGGCGCTTGGGTAGCGCAGCGCATTGTTAACAAAATTAACCAATTTAAACCGACAGCGGATCGTCCGTTTTTACTAGGTTTACCAACAGGAAGTTCACCACTAGTTATGTATCAACAACTGATTAAACAGTACCAAGCTGGTAACGTCAGTTTTAAACATGTAGTTACTTTCAATATGGATGAGTATGTTGGCCTTCCTGAAGATCATCCACAAAGTTATCACACTTTTATGTATGAAAATTTCTTCAACCATGTTGATATTGATAAAAACAATATCCATATATTAAATGGTAATGCGCCTGATATCGATCAAGAGTGCCGAGCATACGAAGAAAAGATTAAATCCTATGGTAAAATCAATATTTTTGTTGGTGGTGTTGGTCAAGATGGGCATATTGCCTTTAATGAACCTGGTTCTTCACTTTGTTCAAGAACGCGGATTAAAACCTTAACTGAAGATACCATTATCGCTAATTCACGCTTCTTTGATAATGATATCAAACAAGTTCCAAAACACGCGTTAACTATCGGTGTTGCAACATTAATGGATGCACAGGAAGTGATCTTATTAGTTTGTGGCCACAACAAAAGTTTAGCTTTACAAGCAGGTGTTGAAGGATCAGTTAATCATTTATGGACAGTTACCGCATTACAAATGCATCCAGCATCAATTATTGTTTGTGATGAGCCGAGTACTGATGATCTAAAAGTGAAAACTCTAAAATATTTCCAACAAATGGAAGCTGATAACCTTAAAGTGACCGTTTTATAAAGGATAACTCAATGTACGCATTAACAAATTGCCGTATTTATACTGGTTATGAAATTCTTGAAAATCACGCCGTTGTAATCGACGGCGATAAGATTGCCAAAGTTTGTAAACAAGAAGAATTACCAGCAGGTATCACCATTAAAGATTTACAAGGTGCCATCGTCGCACCGGGTCTTATTGACATTCAAGTCAATGGTTGTGGTGGTGTACAATTTAATGAAACACTTGATGCGTTAAGTGTTGAAACATTAGAAAAAATGCAAGCAACCAATCTTGTTTATGGCTGTACCAGCTATTTACCGACGTTAATCACTTCAACTGATGAATTTATGATTAAAGCAGTAAATGTAATGCGTGATTATTTGGCTAAACATCCAAACCAAGCATTAGGTTTACATCTTGAAGGGCCATATATTAACCCTGAAAAGAAAGGTATACATAACGTCAATTACATCCGCCAACCTTCACAAAAAATGATCGACTTTCTTTGTGACAATGCCGATGTAATAAAAATTATTACGTTAGCTCCTGAAAAAGTTGAATCTCATTATATTAAACAATTAACTGAAGCTGGCATTCATGTTTCTGTTGGCCATTCTAACGGCCATTATGAAGATTGCCGTCGTGGTTTTAATGCCGGTATTCGTTTAGGTACGCATCTATTTAATGCAATGCCTTATATTACTGGTCGTGAGCCGGGTGTTGTTGGTGCAATTTATGATGAGCCAGAAGTTTATGTTGGTATTATTGCTGATGGACAACATGTAAGTTGGGCGAATATTCGTAATAGCCATAAAATTAAACAAGACCATTTAATTTTAATTACTGATGCGATGTTATTAGCCGGCTCTAATTTAACTTCTGGGGTATTTGCTGATAAAACTATCTATTACAAAGATGGCCGTTGTGTTGATGAAAATGGCACATTAGGTGGTTCAGCATTAACCATGATTGAAGCAGTAAAAAATGCGGTTGAATATGTTGGAATTGCGTTAGATGAAGCATTAAGAATGGCAACGCTTTATCCAGCAAAAGCAATTGGCGTTGATAAACAACTTGGCACCATCACCGAAAATAAAATTGCCAACTTGGTTATTTTTGATCGTGATTTTTCAAACGTTAAAACGGTTGTTAATGGAGAGATGACCCGCTAGAATGTGAGATAGTTAATGAAAGTATTGAGATAAAATATGACCTTTAATTATCTACACCTAGTTGGTAATGCTGAACTAATCAAACAATTAAATTATGCAATGATTTACCGTTTGGTTGTTCAGCAAGCCCCTGTTTCACGCATTCAACTCGCCGAAATTAGTCAATTAGCACCAGCCAGTATCACCAAAATTACTCGCCAACTTCTTAAAAAAAACTTAATCAAAGAAGTTGATGCACAGCAATCAACAGGCGGACGACCTGCCGTTTCAATACAAGCAAAATTTGGTTACTATCAAACTATTGCTATCCAATTAAGTCGGTCGCATGTCACCATTGAACTTTATGATTTTGGCGCTAACAGTTTAGTTTCCGAGGTTTATCCATTAACTTTGTTTACTCAGCAATCAGCTGAAGAGTATTTAATTGCGTTAATTGATCAATTCATAGAGCAAAACAACAAAAAAGTAAAACACCTTGTGGCGATATCGGTAGTATTACCCGGTTTGATTGACTCTGTACGCGGAATTATTCGTTATACCCCCCATATTCAGGTTAAAGCATGGCCTTTAGCTGATGTCTTGCGAGAAAAGTTCAAGGTTTCGATTTTTATTGGCAATGATATTCAAAGTTTAGCTTTAGCGGAAAGCTATTTTGGTTCAACTCAAGATGTTGATGATTCCATTTTGATTCGTGTGCATCGAGGTGTGGGTTCCGGTGTAATTGTTAACCAACAATTGCTAACTAACCATAATCAAAGTGCTTGCGAAGTTGGTCACATTCAAATTGATGCGTTAGGTGAACGTTGCCATTGTGGCAATTTTGGCTGTTTGGAAAATCGAGTGGTTAATAAAGCGATTGAGCTTCGAGCTAAACAGATGATTGAGCAGGGTTATCCAACTAAATTATGTTTGGATGACTGTAATATTGCCAATATTTGTAAATATGCTAATCAAGGTGATGAACTGGCAATTAAGTTAGTCAAAGATGCTGGTGAAAATTTGGGTAGAGCAGTTGCCATGATGGTCAATATTTTTAATCCACAACGAATTGTGTTGGCTGGCGAATTAACTAAATCACCAGACGTATTGTTAAATGCGGTAAACAGCGCGTTAAATGCTCAAAGCTTAGAAGAGTTAAGAAATAATCTTACCATTAATTGTTCATCACTTAATGACCGTTCAGCAATTGGGGCATTTGCCTTAGTACAACAAGCGTTATTTAACGGTTCACTGTTAATGACCTTGTTAGAAACAATCTAATAACACGAGTATCGTTTGATAATAAAAAATAAAAGCCCATCAACTGGGCTTTTATTATTCATCATTAAGCTAAGATACGAAGCATTCTTCGTAATGGTTCAGCAGCACCCCATAATAGCTGATCGCCAACCGTAAAGGCAGATAAATAGTCTTTACCCATATTCAGTTTACGTAAGCGTCCTACAGGAGTAGTTAATGTACCTGTAACCGCTGCTGGAGTGAGTTCTCGCATTGAAAGCTCACGATCATTAGGAATAACTTTAACCCAATCATTATGTGCCGCCAGTAACTTTTCAACTTCCGCAACACTGATATCTTTTTTCAACTTAATCGTGAACGATTGACTATGACAACGTAATGCCCCTACTCGTACACAAAGTCCATCGACTGGAATAATCTGACTCGTTCCTAGAATTTTATTGGTTTCCGCTTGACCTTTCCACTCTTCACGACTTTGGCCATTATCAAGAGCCTTATCAATCCAAGGAATTAAGCTACCCGCTAATGGCACACCAAAATTATCAGTTGGTAAACTACCATCACGCATTTTTTGCGTCACTTTGCGTTCAATATCTAAAATAGAAGAGTTAGGATCTTGAAGTTCTTTAGCCACTTCGGCGTTTAACATTCCCATTTGAGTAAGTAACTCACGCATATGACGTGCACCACCACCGGAAGCCGCTTGATAAGTGGAAACCGAAATCCAATCAACTAAGTTTTCAGCAAACAATCCACCAAGTGACATCAACATTAAACTTACCGTACAGTTACCACCAACAAAGGTCTTTATTCCTTTGTCTAACGCGGTCTGGATATTCGCTTTATTGACTGGATCAAGAACGATGATTGCTTCATCTTCCATTCTCAAGGTTGAAGCCGCATCAATCCAATAACCTTGCCAGCCAGTTGCCCGCAATTTTTTATAAATATCAGAAGTATAATCACCACCTTGACAGGTCACAATAATATCTAATGCGCTCAAAGCATCAATATTATCTGCGCTTTGCAATGTTCCTGTTTTACCGCCAAAAGTAGGCGCAGCTTGACCTGCTTGTGATGTAGAAAAGAAAACAGGATTGATATAATCAAAATCATGTTCTTCAACCATTCGTTGCATAAGAACAGAACCAACCATTCCTCGCCAACCAACAAAACCAACATTTTTCATAGTTTATTTCCAAAGGTAGATGTTATATAAAGAAATATTTACTGACTATTAAAACAAAATATCATCATAAAACAAGTCAGATAAGAATTATTTTTGTAGTCGTGGATATGATAACGTGATGTTATATATAATTTTATAGACAAAACTGAAGATGGCACAAAAACTAGCTCATCATAAACTAGTCACTAATATTTGTTTTCCACATAAAAAACACCATCATATCGACAAAATAATTAATAAAATGGCCATCTTCTTGGTTAGCTATAATAAAGACGTTTTCATTTTGAGAACGATTTATCTCACCGAGTCGGGCCGCAAATTTGGCACTCTGCCAAGGAGATACTCGTGCATCTTGTAAGCCAACTGAAAGCATCACTGGTGGGTAGTTAACACCTTCACGTAGATTAAGATAAGCATCGATAGTTTGCAGATTTTTAAACTCCTGTTTATTAAAAGGCGAACCAAATTCCGCAAAATTCACACTACCAATTGGTATTTGATCTAAACGGCTCATATTCAACATACCTGAGGTAATTGATGCGGCGGCAAAAAGTTCTGGATGTCTGGCTAATGCAGAGCCAATTACAATACCACCAGCACTCGCGCCACTTATAACTAGCTTGGATGAATTGGTGTAACGATGATCAATCAGGTATTTTGCACATTTAATAAAATCATTGACTGAATTTATCTTGTTTTTTCCTTTTCCATCATGATGCCATTTAGGTCCTAGTTCTCCACCACCTCGAATATGGGCAATGGCAATAATTCCACCTTTCTCAAGCCAAATTAAACGAGCTGTATCATAATAATTAGGATAACTATTTTCGCCATAAGCGCCATAAGCCGTTAACCAAGTTGGATTATTGCCAACAAGTTTAATTCCTTTTCGATGAATAAGTGTAAGTGGAATCAGTTCGCCATCATTGGATTTAACCCATTTTTGCTCTGATTCATAATCTGCAAATAGTGATGCGTCAGTCTTTATTATTTTAGAATCTTCAATTAACTGACTATCAGGGTCATATTGCCATATTTTTGGTGGTATATTCCAATTTTGTTGGGTAAATAAAATCTCTTTATGATCTGAACTAGAAAAAATAGCCGTTACCTCGTTACCATCACTAACAGGAATCGATTTGCTGTTATGCAGATCAGCAAAAGGAATAGCCACGAATTTATACTTTCCAGATTCATAATAAGCAAGATAAATAGCATCTTTACTGGCTGCAAAGCAAGTCAATTCGCCTTTTTTCCATTCAATTATTTTTTCTTCTGGAGAATCGATATGATTAAGATCTAATCGCGAAAGAGTATAACCTGAAAAGTTGTTATATTTAGCCAAATAAAGCCAATTATCTCGCAGCAAAAAATTGGTTACTTTTTGTTTTCTATCGATGATTTTTTTCCAATGTTTGTTTTCCAGATTAAGAGAAGTAGAGTCGGTTAAATACAAATCTATGGTATCACCGGATATTGAAGATTCTACTGAAGCAACTGCCCAATTGGCAGATAGCGATAAGTAGGTATATTGGTCAATATTAGCTTGATAATTCTCAATATTAGCTTTACCAAAAATAGCCAAATCCTTGTCACTATTGGAACCTAAACGATGAAGATAAAGTTCCTCCGTTCCTGACTTTCGATGACCGGAATCAGCAAAATTATTACGATGATAGAAAAAAGATAAATTATCATTCGCCCATACTAAATTTGAGACGGTTATGCCGGATAAGCTATCGGCTAGATGTGCTCTAGTTTTTACATTAATCACTTTGATTGATGAAATTTCAGAGTCATTTTCAGAAATAGCATAAGCAACATACTTACCATCATTTGAAGGGTACAAATTATATATATAGCCAACTGGTGGGTCGACTAATAATCTTTCTTTGCCGAATCGATCTTTAACAAACAACCGGTTATAAGGATGCTCGCTTGTCCGTTTCAAGTAAAAAGTATTATTGCCATTTAATTTAATACAGCAAATTATTGGTTCAGTTCCATAAGCTGTTAACTCTCTGTATCGTTTTTCAATAGAAGCTTTCCATGGCAGAGCATCAAGTATTTTTTCGCTTTCCTGTGAGTTTGCTAATAACCATTCATTGGTGCGTACTTGATCGGTTTCCATCCAACCATAATTGTCAACTGATGAATAAGAGTTGTTAGATACACAACTTATGCAGTTCACTAATGATAAAAAGACGATAATGATAAAAAAAGATTTTTTTAACCAGAACATTATTGATCTCCTTTTATCATGCTCTATAAAAAATAAAACCAGAATAATTATCTAGTTCTATCATTTATATCTTAATATATCAAATGATGATTATTCATTGGTATTGGCTTACGCTTCATCTAAAATAGAGATTATTATGGCAATTTAGATAATTGTTTTTTGATAAGACAAAGCCCGAATTATCGGGCTTATTTTAGTTTGGCGATCGGTCGATTCTAGAAATCTTCATCACTTGGTTGGTCTACAGCCATTGCCGCCATATTATACCGTTCAATCCCTTGAGTGCCTGCTTGTATAATATCTGGTAACAATGTTGCTAGATTTACCTCACTGCGTTGCATAAAAGTTTCTAACAGCATAGGCACATTTACCCCAGTGACTATTTCTATATTAGGAAAATCAGCCATCAATCTAACTAAAGTGTTAAATGGTGTGCCACCTTTTAAATCAACAAAACAGACAATTTCTGAGCCAAAATCTTGTAACGCTTTTAGCTTTTGTTGCAGTTGCTGTTGAAAATCATCGGTTGATTGTCCCATAGCAAACGAAACAGCTTCACACTGAGATTGTTTACCACAAATCATTTCCGCCGTTTCAATTAAACCTTTCGCTGTTGAACCATGAGTACTGACTAATACAGAAATCATCGAGTTAAGTTCCTATTTTAATAATCTAAACAACGATAATAACGACGGATTGTCATTGGATGACGATTGAGATGTTCAACATAAGCATCGATACGATTATTAATAGCTCGGAAGACAAATGGTGAAAGATTTCCACGATATTTTTCCGATATACCTGGTAATTCATAATCTTTAGTATCAATAATAGTGTAATTGCCACAGATTTGCGGTAAGAACTTAGCTACTCTTTCACTTAATGGCCGTTGGGTATCTTCACCAACATAAACAGTGACTGCTGTGTCACGGTCGATAACTTCTAACGTACCATGGAAAAACTCTGCTGATTCAATTGATTTTGATCGTAACCAGTGTTGCTCTTCCCAATAACACATAGCATGAGAATAAGTTGCTCCCCATTGATTACCCGCGCCAACAAAATAGTGCATTGAGTCATTATGATGTTTTTCAGCAACTTCTTGACCAAATTTATCGGCTTTTTTGGCAACAGCTACGATATTTTGGGCAAAATGTTGATCCATTTGTTGGTAAAATTCATCATAATCTGGGAATTCTCCGGCTAAAAACATTAAACGGTCGGCTGTCATAAAGAATTTTAATTGTTCATTCATCGGGTAAACAACCTCATAATCGGCCATGTTGCCTAATGTGGTATCGGCTTTATCTATAAAAGCAAATACCGTTGAACCCACTTCTTTTTTAATTTTATCAATAGCAGCAACCACTTCCTGTGTCGTACCTGTCACTGATGAAATAATGATAAGCGTATCTTTAGTAATACGTTTATTGCCAGTGACTAAATATTCTGCCGCATGTTGCACAAAAGTTTCAATCGCTGTTTTTTCTTTCATATGTACAACTGCTTGCATTGATGATGCATAGGTACCACCAATACCTAACCAACATACATTGCTATAACCACGCTCGTGGATTTTATCAATAAATTCATTAATTTTTGGTCTTAATGCTAACGCACCATTCATGCTATCTAATTCTTTCTTTTCGTCATATTTTCTCATTTTTAAATCCTCTTAATTTTCGAGCTAGTTATTTCATCAAATTCTGGATAGGTTGATTTTTCAAGGTTATGACCTTTTAATTTTGAAACTTGGTAACTTAATAGATGAACGGGTATTGTCATAAATAGTGATGCGTACAGTTCATCTATATCAATATTAAGACACAAATCGTCTGGTTTAAGATTGCTACTGTTATTGGCATAAATAGTCGAAATATTTTTAACATGTTTAGTCAAAAATAATTTTAACAATTCAGCACGGTCAGATAATACGCCATGCGGCTCAAGGAAAACGATATTATCATCCTCATCTAATCCTAAATATGGGCCATGCATATACTCTTCGAGCTCTTTACCAAAAGCACTATTTCGTACAGTTTCCGTGAACTTGGTTTCACCTTCTCTGGCGGTACCATAGGTTGCACCGTAGCCAATAAATATGACTCGTTGAGAATGATAAAATTTGTGTTGATATTGATTTACCCAAGCTTGCGATTGTTCAATAACTTTAGGTAGCAAACCTGCAACTTTTCTAAGTTGATCGAAATAACTAGCAAATTGTTGATCATCCATGCTGCCATTTTTTTGTGCAATGACTAAAGCAATTAAGATCAAATCAAGAATCGTAACGCTATAACCCGCACTGACATAAGGCATTTCCTCAATCGGAATACCCATAGATAACACATTATTACTAATTTTATATAATGGGCTATCAGGGTTACTGGTAAGCGTATAGATAGTTTGGTTGTTCCTAATAAATTCTTCAACTAAATGAATCGTTGAGTAGCTTTCGCCTCCTTGTGAAATAGCAAAATACAAGGTATTAGGATCGCTGTAATGTAAATAATTAGCAGCGATTGAAGGATCTTCAATATAAACGGGAACCTTTAAGATTTTACACATTAAAGGTCTTGCCCCATAAGCTGCGTTAGAACTTGAACCAGTAGCAAAAATAACTATTGAGTTAAATTGTTTAACTTGGCTTAAATCAATAGTATCAACAAATAATGTTTGATAATTGTCTAAAATACTCTGATAGTATTCAGGTTCTAATGCTACATAATCAGCAATACTTTTCATTACATATTCCTTTTTATAAACCGAGTAATCCACTCCAAGCACCAAAGATACCGATACCGGCAATCAGTAATAAGATCCAAGGTGCTTTCAGACCTTTTCTATCTAATAAAAAGATAAATAGAGTAAATAGCAACGGTAGTATTTGTGGAACAATGCCATCAAAAATGGCTTGTAATGATGTTGCATCATCGCCAGATCCTATTGTTAATGGCATATTTAGTGTCACCATCGTCGCTACCATAGCGCCAACCACCGAGAGCCCCAAGATAGATGCTCCATAAGATAATTTATCCATCAAGCCGGTTTTTTGCACTTTTTCAATAAAAGATGCACCAATGTTATAACCAATAAATAGACCAAAATAACGAGCGATAATGGCTGGAATATTGAAAATTAATAAAAATAGCAGTGGGCCTAGGATATTCCCTTGCATCGCCAGTGAGGTCCCAATACCTGTGGCAATAACCCGTAATGTTCCCCAGAAGAATGAATCCCCCAAACCACTTAGTGGTCCCATTAAGGCAATTTTGACGTCATTTATTGAACTTTCATCAAAATCTTTATTTACGGCATTCTGCTCTTCCATGGCAATGGAAATACCTAATGGGAAAGTAATTAACCATGGCGTAACATTATAAAACTCTAAGTGTCTTTGATAGGCAGTGGTTAATTGTTCTGGTTTTTGGCTATAAATTTTTTCTAAAGCAGGACGAATCGCAAAAGAATAACCTAGATTCATTTGCCGTTCATAGTTCCATGACCACTCAGCAGTGAAAGAGCGCCAAAATGTTCGCATTAAATCCTTTTTAGTAATTAAATTAGAATTCTTCATCTTCATAATTGATCTCCTGTCCTACTAAAGCCTTGCCTGATTGATTATTAACTTCTTGATTGTCTGAGGTGGTAAATTTTTTGCCGGTAAATGAAGAGTAACCGGTAAGAATTAACGCCATACAAGCGCCAAAAACGGCAACACCAGTGACAGGTACTTTCATATATACTGCTACAGCGAAACCAAGAATAAAGAATGTTGCATTGGTTTTTTTGATCATAATCTTCATTAACATGGCAAAACCAAATGCCGGTAATAAACCAGTGGCAATTCCTAAACCGTTAATAACAAACTCAGGAATAACCTCAAGTAAGCTTTTTATCGCTTCACTACCAAATAAGTATGAAAAACCGACTACTAAGCCAATTGGTAAATTGATGGAAAAGAAACCGCCAAAAATATTCATGCGATCAACACCTTTACCATTACCTTCACTAGCATACTTATCGGCTTTATGAACAAAGTAGGGTAAAATAAATAAGAAACATAAGTTTTTAACGATTAAAACCAAAGAGGCAATTGGAATACCTAAAGTTAGAGCAACTGCGGTACTTTTACCGGCACCAATAGCAAAAGCGGTTCCTAATACACTACCTGAAATAATTTCTGGTGGTATAGATGCCCCAATAGAAAAAGAACCAACAAACGCTAACTCTAATGTTGCACCGATGATAATCCCTTGTGTAACATCGCCCATTACTAGCCCCGCTAAGGTACAAGTAACCAAAGGTCTTGATAACATTGATGAACCTAAAAAGTATTCACCATTGGCTAACATAGCTATCAAGGCCAAAATAATTGCTGTAATAACAATACTCATTTTGTATTCCTTTTGGTCTATTTTTCAAATTTTTGCCTAGATTCACTTGGGATCTGTTGTATATACACATCAACACCATCTTGTTGTAATCCAGCTAAAAGATCCGCTTCTAAATCGGTCAAATTAATTGTTTTAGAGTAATTTTTGGTCCCTTCACGTGGTTTAGTTCCTCCTAAATTAAGGCTAGTTATCTGTTCTTGAGTCCCCCGAATAAGTTTTTCTGCATCTCCAACTGATTCCACCACAACTAACATCTGATATTTATCGGTTACACCAGAATTAATAGCGTCAATACTGTCATCAATTGACTTCATAACCAGTTTGGCATTTTCTGGTTTAGCTAACCGAATCGCTGATTTTCGAAACTCATCATTAGCGACCGCATCATTGGCAACTAAAATAGTATTCGCCCCAACATTATCGAACCATGAAACAACAACCTGACCATGCAATAAGCGGTGATCGACACGTAATAATTTAATCATTGGTTTTTCCTCCTAGGTGAAATCCACCACATATTTAGTATTACTAGCGAATTTGTATTCAATGGCAATCGGTTCGCTATTTATATCAAAATAGTGATTAGACACTTTAAATAACGGTTCATTGATTTGGCAGCGTAGTTGCTTGGCTAATTCAGCATTGGCGACAATAAGCTGTAAATCTTGTTCTAATTTATCGACTTTTTTCTTACCTGAATTGGTGATTTCAAGTGCAGACAGCACTTTTATTATTGAAACTTGAAAATCAGGAAAATGGTTAAGTGGTAAAATAAAAATTTCTTTCACGACACTATTTTTTGCTATTTCTAAAAAACTAATGTAATAAATCAATTCTGATGGTTTTATTTTCAGTAATTGGCTGTAATAAAGACCCGCTTGTCTTAAATAAGCTTCTTTGATAATTTTTTTGTGATGTTGATAAATACCCGGTTTAATAATACCGGTCATCTCTAAAATATTTTGCGTAGAAAGCATTGGCGCAACAAATAAACCAACACCTTTCTTTCGAACAACCATATTTTTTTCTACCAATAGATCAATGGCTTTACGCACAGTTGTTCGGCTAACATCATAATCTTTCTGTAATTGGACTTCTGGAGGTAATTCCGAACCCACACCATATTGGCCGGTGTTAATTTTCTCGATTAAATGATCAGCTATTTTTTCAAACAATTTCACTATTTTTTTCTCCGTAATTGAAGATATTTTTAGCCGATAGATGATATTTAAATCGATTGCCTACTAGATATTGTTCGGTATGTTCAAATGGTTGAAAATTATCATCAAAATTATTACTAGAAACTTTGTAAATGGGTGTGCCATCAATAACTTGTAAATATTTAGCCTTATCTTCAGCTGCTAACTCATAGGTTATTTCTTCACGGCCATGACTAGGTTTAACTGGATAATGATCTTTTAAAAATTGATAAAGAGAGACATTATTTAAATCGACTTGCTCTAAACCTTTGAACTTATTAGATGATAAATAGGTTATTTCGTAAGAAAGCGGGGTTTTGTTTAATATCCTTTGTCGAATAATTCTAATCAATTTTTCGTTTGAACCAAAAAAGGCTCTTAGTTCAGCCGGCATGTTAATAATTTGATTGCTAATAACTTTTATATTAATGTCGATATCATCTTCTTTTTTAACTTCTTCACTAAAAGAAGACATTTTTAACATGTTAATCTCAAAAATTTTATGCTGTTCGACATCAGTCTCAGCTTGGAATACATAACCTTCCATAGCTAAATCATTCAAAGCATTTCTTATTGTTGTACGACTTACACCAAAATGTTCTGCTAGTGCCCGTTCTGTCAATTTTTGACTAACAATAGTCGGATTAGCTTTAATTTGTTCTTCAACATAAGTTTTTGAAGCAATTTCACGATATTCCAAAAAATCATACTCCATGGTTGGACTTTTTTATAAAACAGATATACGTTAAATTAACGTAACTATTGTTAAAAAATAGTCAAAAAGATACATGTTGTCAATTTTAAGTACCAAAACTGTTGTGTAGATCACAATTTTTATTATTAACTTAATTAAATCAATAGAATAAACACTAATGTAGGGATTTTAGAGGGTGAAGCAATCAACATCAGAATAGACAGATAGGTAAATATAGTCAGAAAGTTGCTTTGTCTCGCGGTGCGAGATTTGTAGCAAATACCTGATGGCATTAATAAAAAAGTCTACTCAATAAGCAGACTTTTTATAAACATAGTCGGCGGGAGACGACTAACTGACATCTTATATTCATCTTGCTGATCGTTGTTAAAATAAAGCCGTCTCGCTGTACTTATCGCAAACCGCAGAAAGGTTTTCATCGTCTTAGTTAGTAAAGTTTCGCCATGAGAGACGATTTCTCATGGCTTTTTGGTAGTTTCCCGGTGTTACCCCGAAATTTCGTCGAAAAATAGCAATAAATCCACTAATATTGTCATAACCTAAATACAAAGATATTTCGGTGATTGGTTTTCCGGCAGTAAGTAATTCTAACGCTTTTAACATACGCAGTTTTTGACGCCACTGTGTGAAATTAAACCCAGTTTCATTGGTAAATCGACGGGTTAGTGAGCGCCGGGAAATGCCAGCCCAAACGCCCCAGTCATTAAGATTTCTATTATCGCCAGGATTATCAGACAAAGCTAAAGCGATTTTTAACAGACGCATATCTTTTGGCATTGGAAGTGCTAGCTCGATTTGGGGCATGGTTCTAATCTCATCAAGGATTACGGCAATTAATCGCTGCTGTTCCGGTTCAAGTTCTGAATTATGCCATGACATGGTTCGGGTAATTGCTTCGCGCAATAAGCCAGATAACGCTAAAATGCATGGTTTGACAGGTAGTTCAATGCATGCGTTTTTTTGTATATAGATGCTCCATCCCTCGAAACCCCCATGTGATCCAAGAAGACTATGTTGTACATTTGGCGGTATCCAGACCGCATGAGTTGCCGGCACTACCCATTGACAACTTTCAGCTGCAATTGAAATTAAACCCTGTAATGTGCCGAGTAATTGCCCTCTCGAATGACCATGACGCTGAGTCACTCTTTGGGAAGAGTGGCTGACTGTCGATATGATCATCGGTTCACTATCAGAGGAAGCGAGCTGTGGAGAGATGAGTGGCGTATTCATTTATGTGGCCCCGATGGGATATTTTGTGGCTTAAATTGGCTAGTAAAAGGCTATTCTACTGGCTATCCTAAAGTCCTCTTAATTAAATTCAAGATAACAAGTTAGCAATAAATAGATAAGTTGTAAATGAGCCAAATAATCGTTTTTTATACGCATTAATGAGTAATTTGCAAATTTATTCATTGTTTAATAGTCTGGTTTTGAGAAGGTAACAGATGCATGAAAGGAAAACATAAAAATTATAAAGAAGTGATACCAACAACCTTTAATGGCATATATATACGCGGCGCAACTAAATATCGTTTAGAGAGAGTTTGTCATGAAACAAACCCTTGAGCTGACAGCCGCCGAAAGAAAGTTAGTGTTTGCTATGACGCTATCTAGCGTATTGCCATTATTAGATAATAGCATTGTTAATGTTATTTTATCCGCAATTTCCAATGACATTAATACCTCTTATACTTTCATACAATGGGCGATGACTGTATATATGCTGGCCTGTGCTATGGGTATATTACTATCTCCTTATATACATGAAAATTTTGGACTCAAAAAAGCATGGCTATACTCAATTATCATTTTTCTTGTTGGCTCTGTATTGGTTGGTTTCTCATATAATCTAGTGTCTTTGCTCTTATTTAGAGGTATCCAAGGTCTTGGTGCGGGGATTTTAATTCCAATTACTCAATCAATAATAGCGACTTATTTTGGTAAACAGAGACTAAAATCAATTATGGCATTAGTGGCTATTCCGTCAGTCTTTGCTCCTGCACTAGGACCAATTTTTGGCGCGATTATTTCTGAACAGTTAAATTGGAGAATGGCCTTTTTTATTAACGTACCCTTAGTGCTTCTGGCTATTTTCTTTGGTAGGACGACAGTACCTGATAATAAAACGTCTAAATACAATATGAATATTTATGTATTTATGACATTCCTAATCGCTTTAATATTATTTTTTATCTCGATTAAAAATATCGCTTCTGGCCATTTTTTTGATATGTCTAATATTATTATGCTGGTTTTAGGGATTGGCTTGATGATAGTTTCGCTTCTTGTTAATAGTAGGTCGGCTATTAAACTGGTCGACTTAAGTCCCTTTAGTTGCGCTCAATATTCACTGGCAATAATTATGGGATTTCTGACGTCGCTTATCTTTTTTGGTTTCATGATTTTTTTTCCTTTAATCCAAGCTATAAATGATAATGTTGCTATCACGTATATTGGTTTGCTACTTGCTTTACAGGGTGTAGGTGCCTGGTTAGCTAGAAAATTTATTTATCAAAGTTTAAGTGAGATAAATTCATTTTTAATTATTGGCATTGGATTAATATTCTCTGCCATAAGTATATTAATAATTCAAATCGGCGGAAACTTATCAGAAATTATTGGTTTTATTATCCGAGGTTCAGGGTTGGGTATTGCGACGATTGCGGTTCTCTCTTCTCCATTCGAATTTTGCGATAAAAATCAAATCAAGGACACGAGTGCTATCACGCGTGTTGTACAGCAGATTGGCGGTGCATTTGGGGGAGTATTATCAGGAATGCTTATCTATCTGACGCAAGCTCAACTAATTTCAATTAACAATGGTTACTATATCATGTTTTTGCTCTCTCTTGTTTTCGGTGTTATTGCCGTTATTGCCTATATTTTCTTTGGTCGAGAGAATAAAATTGCCTCCTAATGTAAGAGTTGATTGATTTATATGAATTTTGCGAGCCAGTTAACGAGCCTGTTGCCGTGCAACAAGTGCACAGACTAACTAAAAACGCCGCCATTTTACCAACTAATCGTCTGTTAATGTTATTGCTAAATCACATTGTGGCAAAATGGGCTTAGCAATCTATCAGCTATAAATTTACCTTGCTTTGAATCAAGAGAGAACACGGCATCAAACCAATCAAAGTTTTAGTCTTTACCAAACCAGATGAATGTAAAAATGCCCCTAAGATTTTTCTACCTTTGCTCAAGTCTCAGGGTAATCCTCCATAAAATTTAGAAAACGGCAGCAATCCTTATGCCAATCGAATATACCAAAGGGTTCGTTAAAACATGACCGTGGACGAGCGTCGAAACATATCGGCTGTAATTTTTTCACAATCTATCAATAAGCTAAAAAAATTTTCTAATATAGTACAGTTAATGTGCTGCTTAAGAAATATATTGCTAAGCCAGATCAATCTGATAATTGCTACCCACATCACAGGAAGACCTTATCATCTTAATCATTACTATTCATATAAATCATATAAAAATATCTAATAAAAACAAAGAAATGCTTACCATAGACAAATGATAATAGTTATCATTATACTTGATTGTGCTTTTTTTGAAGATTTTGTACACCAGCATTATCCAATTTCTATTTTAGAATGAGTTTTTGGCTCCCAAAAAGTAACAGTGGCTAATAATTGATGAAAAAAACTTTGTACTTTTGTGGGTATTTTTATATTTAATGGTGGCGTTCTTTTGAAACTTATATTTGCAATTGGCTCATTTTATTTTGTTCAAACATTAATCGGTGGTATTGTCTTTCAAGCTATACCGGCTTGGCTACGGAGTCATAATGTGGATTTGTACACTATTGGTTTAGTGTCACTTGCTATGATTCCTTGGACACTTCGAGTACTCTGGGCGGGTGGCGTTGAGCGTTATAGAGTCACTGCATCCGGGAAAATTCGCAGCAAACAAATTGTCATTGCCGGACAAGTGGCTCTGGCGGTGATATTAATTGGCCTATCATTCATACATGAAAATATGTTCATCACACTAATCTCACTATTAATTTTATTATCATTAGTTTGTTGCACGAGTGAGATTGCTTGTGATGCTTATATGATTGAGAATTTAAATTCAAAATCATACGGTATCGGCAATGGATTACGGATTGGATGTGGTTATTTAGGAATGGCTGTAGGCGGTGGCGGGTTAATTTATCTATATGATAAATGGGGATGGCAATCCTCCTTACTTGTTTATAGTGGATTACTACTCTTTTTATTGCTACCTTTGTTATTAGCGCCGAGTATCAATCAGCTTCCTGTTACAGAAAAAAGCGATCAGAGACCATCTCTCATTAAAACACTAAAGCAACCAATGATGCTAAAGGCGATCGTTTTAGTCTTTTTCTTTGAGATTAGTGGTCGTTTAATTTCATCTATGCTATCTCCTTTTGCGATTGACGCTGGGCTTTCTCTAGAGAATTTAGGCAAAGTAACCAGTTTTGGCGGTGCTGCTTGTGGGATGCTAGGCACTTTATCAGGTATGCTCTTTATCCGAATTATAGGCTATCGCTGGGCACTCTTATTGGCAACCCTATTTAAATGCTTGTCAATCAGCTGCTTTATCATATTAAGTCTTCAGCCTGATATAAATCCACTATGGCTTATTGTTAGCTATCTGTTTTTTAACTACACTTTTTCTGTGGGCTTAGTTTGTCTTTACTCGTTCCTAACCACACAAGCATCGTTGAAGCAAGCTGGATTAGATTTTACACTATTTCAATGCGGAGCAGCGCTTGCTGCCGGATGTTCTGGTTATATCGGTGGTATCGTTGCTTATTATATGGGTTACGTTACACTCTTCAATCTTACTTTAGGCTGTGCTTTATTCGTACTTATTTTTTTGTATCGAAGCTCAATTTTAAAAGCAGTATAGATTTTGGATTAATTGCAACGATAAGCATGAGGTGTGACACCAAACACCTCAACAAATCGTCTGGAGAGATGACCAGCACAGGTAAAGCCACATCGAATTGCAATGTCACTAACGGTTAATGTGCTTTCATTAAGTAATTTTGTCACCTGTTGCAAGCGATAGTTGATAATATAGCGGTGTATACCAACATCGAACACCTTTTTAAAGTCTCTATTCAATTTAGACTCACTCACACCAATAACTTTAGCAATATCTTTTATGATTAAATGAGTTTGGAAGTGCTCGTGTATAAATAATTGTGCATTGATTACATTTTTGCGATCTCGACCAGTTAAGCTGCTCTTTATTGGTTCGCCATCTGTCGATGAGGAGTACTTTAATTGCTCTAATGTTAACCACAGCGCGTTAAGGCTTAATCGCTGTATATTGAGTTGCGATAAAGCATCAGAAGATCTTCTGGCGGCTTGCAATCGTTGTGCTATATCTTTGAGCACCGGTGTAAGTGTTAACCGCCAAATACAGAAATTTGGTGAAGAAAATTGCATATTCGCCCGATAGCTATTTAGTGGGCACTCATTGAATATCTTTAATAGCTCGTCCGGACGGAATTGTAACAATATGATGTTATAACTGTAATTAGCAGGGAAAAAATCGGTGCCATATATCGTATCGTGTGAGTAAGAGAGATAAACCTTATTGGGTTGATAAGACACGACTGATTTGGAGCCATGTATATGATGATGCACAGCGCCATTGAGCATAAATACGAGCGATAAATGCTTACCAACCTTTGTATTCTTTCGAATATCTTGTAACGGCGCCATTTCTACGAAACCAGCATTAAGCAACCCTTGTATGTTAAACCATTCAGTACTTTCAAATAGTTTTTTGTCTTTGGTTGCCAGTTTGCGAGTATCTTTACTATAGCGAATGGTTTTCATCCGTCACCTCTCTATCCATAACAAGATGATAATAATTATCATTATACTTAATTATACTTTTTTTGAAGATTTTGTACACCAGCGTTATCCAATTTCTATTTTAGAATGAGTTTTTAGCTCAAAATAAAAGTAACAGTGGATAATAATCGATGAAAAAAAAACTTATATTTTTGTGTATATTAGGCTTGTTATATAATGAAGAATTGCTGGCAGATCCAATAACTAAACAAAGCGATCAGAAAACTGACTTTGATACTATTATTGTAACTGCAAGTAAGCAATCTAATAAAGCTGCCTCTTCACTGAATGTATCTTCTAATACCATTTCCCAGGCTAAACTCGAAGCCGCGGGGGTAGATAATACGAAAAAACTCTCTCTGGTATTGCCCGGTTTGAATATACAAAACAGTGGTAATTTGCTATTTCCTGCGATATCACTAAGGGGGATCTCTTCTGCTCAGGATCTTTATTCGCCGGCAATCACATTTTATGTTGATGGAGTACCACAACTGTCGACTAATTTAGTCCAGTCTTTGATCGACGTTGATCATGTTTCCATGATGAAGGGGCCGCAAGCCACTCTTTATGGTCGCAGTGCGCAGGGCGGTATAGTGAATATTAGTACTGCCAAGCCTAATAACCTATTTCGTGGTTATATTGATGGTGGTGGTGCTAGCCGAAAAGGTTACCATAGCCGTGTGAATCTCAGTGGTCCACTAGTAGAGGATGTATTCTATGGTAGCATCACATTGCTGCGTCAGTCACAACCTGGGGCATTCAATAACCCATCCACTGGTTCGCACAGATTGGGAGGATCAGATGAAAATACCGGTAATATTAAATTCAGATTAGCGCCAATAACCGCTCCTTGGGAAGTCAATTTTAGTGCAACAGAAGATAGAACTCACTCAACTCAGGATACCTATTTAGACTATAAAAAGACCCACAGCCGCAAACTATTAACGTCTGCCGGTAGTTTAGATCCACGCATGCATCGTCGTACACATAGTCAAACTCTAAATGGAAGTTATGATTTCGGCGATTGGTTACTGACTGCTAGTAGTGCTTGGCAACAACTTAAATATGAACGTCGTTTTCCTTATGGTCCTTACTCAGCTCAATCCTCGGAGCATTGGGATCAAAATACCCAAGAAATTCGCGCAGCAACACAAGGCGATGACCGTTTATGGGATGGCGTATTTGGCTTATACCGACTGGATATTGATGAAAGTCGCAAAACGAGTACAACCGATTCCTCAGTCACCTCGCAATCATTAGCCACTTATATGGATGGAACCTTGCATGTTTCCCAATTTGATCTGGGAGCAGGTTTACGTGCTTCTCATGATAAAGCGAAGACGCATTATGGTAATAATAGCGCCTGGTCAGCTGGGGATAATAGTGATAATCAGGTGTTAGGTCAGTTTTCAGTTGGTTATCGTTTAACACCAGACTGGCGTATCTATACGCGCGTCGCACAGGGATATAAGGCTGCTGGCTTTACTATTACACCACAAGCCGGTACTCGAGCGGAGCCTTTTTCTGCTGAAAAATCGATTAACTATGAAATTGGTTCACGTTATGAAATTGACGATTTTCAGCTTCAAAGTGCTGTCTACTATACCCATACTAAGAATATGCAGCTTTACTCAGGTCCGATGGGTTTTCAAACATTGAAAAATGCGGGTAGTGCAAATGCTGTAGGTATTGAATCTGATGCAAAATGGTTATTTACCCCCGGATGGGCTGCAACCCTAAATGGCAATTTAACTCACTCTAAGTTTGCCAGTAATGTGACGGCTGATGATTATGCTAATAATCGAGTTCCGTTTATTCCTAAGTATGGAGCTGGGTTTAGCGTAGATGGCTTGGTTGCAACGTCAATGGGCGCTCTAATGCCTAGAATAGCGGTGAATATGACTGGTCCGCTTTACTTTGATGGTAGTAATCAACTACGTCAAGGTAGTTACAGTACAACTGATATAAGTCTTGGCTGGCAAACCAATGAACGGATTACTGTGACTGGTTATATCAACAATATTTTTGATAAACGCTACCGCACATACGCTTACGCTCGTGGTAATAATGCTTTTGCGCAATTTAACGAAGGCCTAACTGCCGGCGTTAACATAAAAGTTGATTTCTTTTAAGTTAGGATCATATAAGTTCGAGGACAGTTATGAACATTTCTGAACCATTGCGTTTTATTCTATTAATAAAGTTAATGGGTAAGACTTTTTGGATATCAACACTGACAGCAATCATCTCAACCATTATGACGCTGGTACCCATTTGGATACTTTACATCATGGTGAGAGAACTGACTATTGCCACCGTGTCGCTTGAACTTATCTATTCATGCCTAGTAGCAGCATTCATCGCAATGTTGCTTCGCTGGGGATTAATTGTGATTAGCCATGTTAGTGCTCATCATGGCGCATTAAAGCTAGCTTATCATTTAAAGTTGCATTTAACCAACAAACTGGGATTAGCTCCCTTATCGTTTTTTAGCTCTCATACAGCAAGTGATTTACGTAAAGTAATTAATGATGATATCGCCGCATTAGAAGCTTTTCTGGCGCATTTTTTGCCCGATGTTGCTTCAGCACTTACTCTGCCAATTGTTGGATTATCATTGTTACTTTATATAGATGTACAGATGGCGTTTGTTGCTATTCTATTATTGCCAATCGCGTTTTGCTGCCAATGGTTATCTATGCGACACAGTGCCGAACAAGCGCGTCAGTGGGGAGAGTTACAGCTCAATATAGCCCAAAAAGTAAGTGAATATATCCGAGGCATTGCAGTAATTAAAAGTTTTGGACTGAGAGCTGATTCTTTTCGTCAACTCAGTCAGACAATCCGTAATGTCGCACCTTGGATAGAAAACTACTGTAAAAAGAATATGTTTGGTTGGAATTGTTTTAATTGTTTACTTTCAAGCAATTTAGTCTTGGTGGCGCCTATTGGAGCCTGGCGCTGTTTTCATGGGGATTTAGCGTCAGTTGATTGGTTACTGTGTTTATTGGTTGCTCCGGTAATAGTTCAACCATTTTCACGCCTTGTATTTGCGTTATCGGAACAAGCCCAACGGCAAGGGTCGTTAGATCGTCTTAACCAGATAGTTAATGTATCACAGATGACAGTATCTCAAAAGATTGATAAAGCGAGTTTACCAACGGGAAACCTTGTGTTGTCGTTCTCTAGCGTTTCTTACCGTTACGATCAGCAAAAACCAGCTCTTCAAGAGGTAACCTTTAATACATTGCCACATGGATTAACCGCGATTGTTGGGCCTAGTGGCGCGGGGAAAACAACGATTGCCCGTTTAGCAACACGATTACTTGACTGTGATCGCGGTGAAATCACCTTGGGTGGGCTCAATATCCAGCATTGGCCCTTAGAAGAGTTGTTTAAACAGATATCCATGGTATCTCAGAATGTATATCTTTTTAATGGCACGGTTATGGAAAATTTATTACTCGGTCGACCGGATGCCAATATTGATCAGGTAATTGCTGCAACAAAGGCAGCCTGTGCTCATGAATTTATTCTCTCTCTACCACAAGGATATGACACCCCAATTGGTGAAAATGGCACCCGCTTATCGGGAGGTGAACGCCAACGCCTTTCCATTGCCAGAGCACTATTAAGAGATGCCCCTCTTTTAATTCTGGATGAAGCAACAGCCTATGCAGATAGTGAGAACGAGTGGCTTATTCAACAGGCTATCGCCAATCTTTGCAATGGGCGAAGTGTGCTAATGATTGCCCATCGCCTTAAAACGATTATCCATGCAGATCAAATAATCGTTGTCGATCAAGGAAAAGTGGTTGGTCAGGGACGCCATGATGAACTTCTTCTGAAGTGTCCCTGTTATTGTCAACTCTGGCAAGATATCGAGTTGAATGGAGAAAAATAAATGCTGATTAAATTTATTCGTGCCGGTTATCAGTTGGCTGGTTATCAAGATCGTCGGCTAACCAAAGGATTATCTCTAGCAGCACTTGATGGTTGCTTATTGACAGTAAGTTATTTCATTGTTGCACAACTTATCTTGTCCGTTTTCAATACAACTATTTCGTTACCAATAATCCTATTAAGCGCGGTCGGTTTATTGTCCTGCCTGTTGGGGCGAATATATTTAAGTAATTTGGCATTAAGCCACGTTTTTGGTGGGACTTATGCCATGATGGCTGAAGCTAGAATTCGAATTATTAACCATTTACACGCTTTACCATTAGGCTGGTTTTCAGCAAAAAGAACGGGGGATTTAAGCGTTCGTTTAACATCCGATCTTGAGCTAATCGAATGGCTGTGGTCGCATTTTTTAGCTGTCTTTACCAGCACCATTTTCACGATGTTATTAATATTGGCACTGCTATGCTGGATTGATCTCTTTTTAGCTTTGCTAGTCATTATAACCATTCCTTTTTCCTTTTGGGTTATGTCATTAACGCAGCGTGTCATCAGTCGTTATGATGAAAAAATGTTGGACACTGCCAGTAATGCACAAGCAGAGTTATATGATTATATACAAGGCATCAACGTTATTCGCTGTTTTGGTCAGTTTGGTACAGCTTGGAAGCGTCTTTCTAATGCGTTGTTTCAACAATATCAAGCGCAGCTAGTATTAGAAACTAAACCCTCTGCGTTAGTCGCACTATTTGGTTTTGTCAGTGAGTTTAGCTTTCTGCTATTACTTGTATCAGGCGGATATTTGTTGTTTCAGGAACGTTTAGATATTCAACACTTTATCCTACTCAATTTTTTTTCACTGATTGTCTATCGGCAATTACAAACACTTGGAGATGGGTTAATAAAACTTCGATTTAGCTCACGCGCCATGGAACGTATCAAAAAACTACTGAGTGAAACATCGGTGGCCACATATAATGATGGGAACGCCTCTATAATCCCTAGCTCCAATGAAATTACTATAAAGCAGCTCAGTTTTACCTATCCAGAGCAATCCTGCCCGGCCTTACAAAATATTGACTGCCACATTCACGCTAATGCGATAACGGCTATTGTTGGCCCAAGCGGTTCAGGAAAAAGCACTCTGTTGCAACTGATTGCGCAAATGTGGACACCAGACTCTGGTCAAATTCTTTGGGGTGAATATGATACTAAAATAATCGCTAGTGAGATCTTAGATCGCAATATTGCCATGGTATTTCAAGATGTGGTTTTGTTTTCGGCATCAGTATTTGACAATATTTTGATAGGTAATCAAAACGCAACTGCTGAGGAAGTTATTCAGGCAGCTAAATTAGCTCAAGCTGATGAATTTATTCAAAAGTTACCGGATGGTTATCAAACAATTCTTGGTGATAATGGTTACTCATTATCAGGCGGAGAACGGCAACGACTGTCAATTGCCAGAGCATTATTAAAAAAAGCTCCTATCATTTTATTGGATGAAGCGACTGCCAGTGTTGATGCGTCTACCGAAGTGGCAATACACCGAGTATTAGAAAACTTATCTCAACATTGTACCGTTGTAGTTGTTGCTCATCGTTTAAACACAATACAAAAAGCGCAGAAAATACTTGTTATGCACGCTGGATGTTTGCTGGAACAAGGGGATCATGACACCCTGCTTCGCCAAAATGGTCTTTACGCTCAATTGTGGCAACGTCAACAGCAATCGCTTTCATGGCAGCTTACCCCCAACAAACAAGGAATGACAACGTGATGGCTACTTCAACACAGGCAAAATTAAACAATTTTACACAATGTGATTATTATATCAGCCGGCACAACAGGCGCCCCAAGATTAATTCAGCCAACACATTCTGATTATGCTCATTTTTCGATGACCGCTGCAACAGTATACTGGTATGAAGACAGTGTGTATCTTGCCGTATTACCGTATTGACACAATTTTATATTAGTTTCTCTGGATATATTAGGGACGCTTTCTGTTGATGGTTGTGCGGTATTGGTGTTTGTCTCGTGGTACTCGGCTCGGACCTCTTATCGCATCGAATTAAATATAGAGTAGTAATAATAAAAAAGCCCACTCAAATGAGTAGGCTTTTCTATTAAATTGGTCGGCGAGAGAGGATTACTCGCATTTCATGCTCGCCCTGCGGGTCGTTGCTAAAGCAACGTTGTCTCGCTGCGCTCGGCTCGAACCTCTGGTCGGTTCTCATCCTCTCAAAAAGCAGATAATAAAAAAGCCTACTCAATGAGTAAGCTTTTTTATCTAAAATTGGTCGGCGAGAGAGGATTCGAACCTCCGACCCACTGGTCCCAAACCAGTTGCGCTACCAAGCTGCGCTACTCGCCGTTAGAGTTGCTTCATCTATACGATATAAAATGGGGTGGCTAATGGGATTCGAACCCACGACAACTGGAATCACAATCCAGGGCTCTACCAACTGAGCTATAGCCACCATAGAAGCAGGACGGAATATTACGCATAAAAAATAATATTGTCCAGCATATTTTTTAAAAAAAATACTGATTGGTTATATTAACAGCGTTAAAAGCTTAATATTTTACCACTTTGGGTAAAATTAAGCTTTATGCGACATGATATCTATTATCTGAGTGTCGGTGGCTTTCATGCTATTACTGACAATCGCCCCTAGATTATTAATGGTGGTTTCAACACTATCACAGACAATACCTTCATTACCCGTGACTCGAATTCGATTTACCGCCATCAATACCGCTTTAAATCCTGATGAAACTGATGTTGAAACTTTCATTGCACAGCTATTCGACGCTCCATCACAGATTATTCCCGATAAATCACCAATCATATTACATATTGCCATATCCACCGGTTCATATTGACCTTTACCAAGCAACCATGCCATACCTGCTGCCGATCCCATTGCGGCGGTGGTTGCGGCACAAAGTGCCGATAACGGAGGAAATTTACTATGTATATAAATGGCAATAGTATGAGATAAAATCAGTGCTCTTGCTAATTGTTCAGGCGTAGCCTCTAAATAATCAGCAACCACCACCACTGGCATAGTCGCAGTTATCCCCTGATTGCCTGAACCTGAATTACTCATTGCCGGTAATGTCGCACCGCCCATTCGAGCATCTGATGCCGCAGTGGTGCGAATAATCACTTTGGATAATAGATCGTCAGCCAACAATCCTGTTTTTGTTTGTTGATGTAATGTAGCGGCTATACTTAATCCATACTCTCGTCGTAATCCCTCTTGAGATAATGCGTCATTTAATTCTGCAGAGTGTAATATAAATTCGATATCTTCAAAATTAGCTTGAGTTGCAAAATCATATATCTGTTTGACTGACATATGGTTTATGATCGATTCATTGTTAGACTCATCTTGTATTTTGCTATCGGCTTTAAAAATATTTTCGCCATTTTTTTCGATCAAAATTACATTAGTGTGTGAATTTTCAATGCAGACCCTGATATGATCGCTACTGGTATAAACATTGGCTTCAGAATAAATCGCCTTATCGTTATCCGCAATTTGTACATTAACTTTGTGTTCACTAAGAAGCGTTTTAGCTTGGTTAATTTGTTTTGGCGTGATGTTTTTTAAGACTTCAAGACCAGCCTGAGCATCACCACCAATTGCGCCAATTGCCGCTGCAATAGGTAATCCCACCATACCTGTACCAGGAACAGTAACACCCATGCCGTTTTTCATAAGATTGGGTGAAACGTAAGCCTCAATACGATTAATCTTATTTTTATTAAGATATTTACTGGCAATAGCCGCCGCTAAAGCAAGCGAGATAGGTTCGGTACAACCAAGAGCTGGTAAAACCTCATGTTTCACCAATTTAATTAATTGTTGCCACATTACTTGTTGTTCCATTTTTTATCTCCATATAGCTAACAATAAATAGTGAAACTTTCAGTTAATTAATAGAACAGCTATTTTATTCTATTTAACTTGAAAACTGAATGTACCGTTCACATATTAGATTAAACGTTAGATAAATAATATTAATCAAACATTGATTTTATTAATAAATTACACTACGACTAACAGCGCCTTATTTGATCGTTTTTTGATTGAAATGCACACTGTAAAAATAGCGTAAATCTAAAATTTCTATACTTGGTTGCATAGTAAATAAATTAATCAGGAATAGAGCAAAATATGTAATATTTTAGTAAATCCACCTGACTTTTTTTTTATTATTGCAATAATAAAACTATCTAAAATTAAATAATAATGGCGACATATGATAAATATTTTATTAATTGATGATGATGTAGAATTATCACAAATGCTTAGCGAATATTTAACCAATGAAGGTTTTAATATTAAAAGTGTTTACTTAGGTAAAGATGGTATTGATGAAGCTCTATCAGGTAAATATCGTGCGGCAATTTTAGATGTAATGTTACCTGATATTAATGGAATTGATGTCCTTAAAAGCATTCGTCAACAATGTAATATGCCAGTTATTATGCTAACTGCCAAAGGTGATAATATTGATCGCGTGTTGGGGTTAGAATTAGGCGCTGATGATTACATTCCTAAACCTTGTTATCCTCGTGAATTATTAGCGAGATTGCGTGCCGTTTTACGTCGTTTTGATGAACGTTCAGTCGAATTAGTCGATGATAAAAAATATCATTTTAATGGTTTAACTTTAGATATCCCTCAACGGCTATGTACTTGGAATGGTCAACCTATTGATTTAACTTCTACCGAATTTAACTTGTTAGTTCTATTGGTTAAACATAGTGAACGAGTGGTGACTAAAGAAGAATTATCTGAAATAGGTCTTGGTCGGGCACGTGAACTTTATGATCGCAGCGTCGACGTCCATATCAGCAATATCCGCCAAAAATTACATCAAGTGGCACAAAATGATGTAACCATTGAAACGATAAGAGCTGTTGGTTACCGCATTCGTTAACCATCCTGTAGGTTTGATTTAATATGAATCGTCGATTATTTTGGAAAATACTGATTATATTTTGGATAATCTTTTATCTTACCTTCCAATTAACTTGGATTGCGTTCTCTTATTATATTGAGAATAAAAATCAACGATTCTTAAATCATATGCCAACTAAAGTGGATATGATTGCGCAATTATTACATGTTGCCGGTGAAGATGAGACGCTCAATTTTATCGCCCATTTACCCGAACGTGAGCGGGTTTTATTGTCGATAAAATTGGTCTCTCCGCAAAATGATCAAGTCAATATCATTACCGATGAACTTGAACCGACCACTTATATCTACCAAAGAATGGCAGTTGCACCAGATGGTACGCTTTACTCGGTATCATTTAAAGATGATAAAACCGATCACAGCAACAACACTAAAAAAACCCTGTTTACCATGCCAACACCCATTGTACTAATGGGGATCTGTGTTGGCTTAGTGTTCAGTCTATTTTTAGCTTGGAACTTAACCAGACCGATGAAGTTACTAAGAGAAGGATTTTTCCGCGTCTCGCAAGGCGATCTGTCGGTTCGGTTATTTAAAAAGTTAAAACCTCGTCGTGATGAACTGAGTGAATTAGGTAAAGATTTTGATATGATGGTTGAGCAACTCAACATCTTAATATCTGATCGTCAAGCGCTACTTCATGATGTTTCCCATGAACTGAGAACCCCTCTAGCACGCTTACAACTGGCAATCGGCCTTGCGCAACAAAATAAACAAAATATCGATACTTCATTAGCTAGAATCGAGTTAGAATCGCAACGGTTAGACCAACTAATTGGGGAAATATTGAATTATTCACGGGCTGAAATGAATAATCGAACCGATGAATATTTTGACTTAAAAGAGTTAATTGGTGTGGTGGTTAATGATGCTAACTATGAAGCCAATCACCAATCGATAGAGGTAGAATTTAACTTATCATCTATCAGCCACTCTATTGTTAAAGGTAATTCCGAACAGATACGCCGGGCGATTGAAAATATCATTCGTAATGCTATCCGCTTCTCTAAAGCAGGCCAAACGGTTGAAGTATCATTAAAAGAAGCAGGAAAATATTTGCAAATCGAAGTTAAAGACCGTGGGCCGGGTGTCGATGCGAGTAAATTATCGAGTATTTTTGAGCCTTTTGTCCGTATTCAATCAGCACAATTAGGTAAAGGCTATGGCCTTGGTTTAGCCATTGCCAGAAAGACCGTTATTATGCATAACGGTACTATTCAAGCTAATAATCGTGATGGTGGTGGTTTAGTGGTGACAATAAAACTACCTTATTGGCGAAAACACTAATAACACTCGGAATTAACGGTTAATACATACTCTTTTACTAAGCTTTCTAGGGTAATTTTATCAGAACCAGTAAAATTCAAATTTTGCAGAATCGTTTGTGGATTGGTTTCGAGTATCGTCTTGTATTGGACTAAATATTGTTTGGCAATTGGTTTATATGACCAGTGCCATTCTTCGGGCAAATACCCGCCATTTCGCCCGTCATTAAATGGTTGGCAAAAACCATATTTTGGTAAGTTTTCACGTAGCCATTGATACAAAATAATACCCTGTTTATCTTTTTGAAAATATTCCGATGACAGACTAGTTATATCAATATCGGTTCCCCAATGATGTCTTGATGTACCGGGCATTGAAGATAATTTTAAAATTTCCTTGGCAATTTTTTGTGGCTCTACCAATTTAGGTACCAGGGCATCCCATTTACGTTGCCAGATACCATTTTGATAAGTGTAATTACGCGTAGCACTTACCACAATAAACGGAATATCGGGATAAGATTTTTTAAAATCATTATAAGCTTTAATTAACTGCTGGGCAGGCTCCTTTTGAAGATACATGCCCTTTTTATTTACCGGTAATATTGTTGAATCAAGAGCAATAAAATCGCTATCATTTTTTTCATTAAATTGCCCAGTAAGTTTATTTAGCGGAATAGATTGTGCCATAGTAAATGTTGAACATAAAAGTAGAGTTAAAGTTTGGGTAAAATTGATAATTGTTTTTAATTTTATTATTTTTTTCATCATTGACACTGTAATTAAGATTATATTAGCCAGACAAGCTGAAAAACAGTATAATCCTTTCCCTAAAAATTGAAATAGCCATAATGTGTAAAAACGAGGCCATATGTTAACACCAGCTACACAAAAATCGTCTGGCAATTGTTCAGATGTGACAACTAATCAAAATACCACAACGCCAACCAATGAAAAAATTAATTTGCTTAACTTTACTAGACAACAGTTAAGAGAGTTTTTTATTTCATTAGGAGAAAAACCATTTAGAGCGGATCAGGTGATGAAATGGATCTATCATTTTGGGATAGATGATTTTGATCTAATGACCGACATCAACAAAAAACTTCGTGAACAACTAAAAACCTTAGCGGAAATTAAAGCCCCTAAAATTGCCATCGAGCAGCGTTCATCTGATGGTACGATTAAATGGGCATTAGATGTTGGTAATAACCAGATGATTGAATCTGTGTATATTCCTGAGCGAGACCGTGCTACATTGTGTGTTTCATCACAGGTTGGTTGTGCACTGGAATGTAAATTCTGTTCAACTGCTCAACAAGGTTTTAATCGCAATTTAACCGTTTCGGAAATTATTGGCCAAGTTTGGCGTGCATCAAATGCCATTGGTGTCACCGGCAAATTAGCCGACAGACCTATCACTAATGTGGTTATGATGGGGATGGGTGAGCCCTTACTTAACTTATCTAATGTCGCCCCTGCAATGGAAATTATGTTGGATGATTTTGGTTATGGTTTATCCAAAAGACGCGTTACCCTCTCTACCTCAGGCGTTGTCCCGGCTTTGGACAAACTGGCGGGAATGATTGACGTTGCTTTAGCTATTTCTCTTCATGCACCAAATGATGAAATACGCAGCGAAATCATGCCAATCAACCAAAAATATAATATGGCGATGCTACGTGATTCAATTTTACGTTATCTTTCAACTTCAAATGCTAATCACGGCAAAGTGACTATCGAATATGTGTTACTCAATCAAATCAATGATGGTGTTGAACATGCCCATGAGCTGGCGAAGTTTCTAAAAAATGTGCCGAGTAAAATCAATTTAATTCCATGGAATCCATTCCCTGGTGCTCCTTATTCACGATGTTCAAATACCCGAATTGATCGGTTTATGAAAACATTAATGGGCTATGGATTTACGGTAATTGTTCGTAAAACACGTGGTGATGATATTGATGCAGCTTGTGGCCAACTGGCGGGTGAAGTTGTCGATCGTACTAAACGAACACTTTATAAAAAGCAAAACCTTATTCAACAAACAGCATAAAAGAGAAAAGGAGTTGTGGATGAAAGGTGCATTAATAGTATTAAGTAGTTTGGTTATACTCATGCTAGCAGGTTGCCAGACGAGCGCCCGTGAAGAGTTTGATCCGGAAGCTGCTGCATTAGCCAGAATGCGATTGGGGTTAGGCTATTTAGCTAAGGCCAACGAATCTGAAGAGAACGTTAAAGCTGCGCATTATAATCTAAAATTAGCCGCGCAATATTCACCTAAAAATCCACAGGTGATGCTAGCAATGGCGATGTTTGATCAACATGTTGGTGAATACAATGAAGCGGAAATGATTTACCAACGTATCACCTTAATGCAACCAGGTAATGGCCTATTTCATATTCACTACGGCTCCTTTTTATGTGGCAGAAATCGCTATCAAGAGGCCAAAGAACAATTTAATAAAAGCCTTGAGCTCGATCGCCATCGCTGGAAAGCTGATGCCTATGAGCAATATGGTTATTGTGCTATCCAAAATGGCGATAAGAAAACCGCAGATCTTATGTTCAAACAACTTTTTGCATATGATTCAAGCCGCCGAAGCAATGTGATAAAAGCAGCAGAACTTTATAAAAATAAAGGCGATAAAAAGATAGCTAACTATCTATTTTTAATATCAAAAAAATAAATCATAAAATTAAAAGAAATATCATTCATTAGAAGCAAGAGTAAATATCATGAGTTTTTTGGCTATTTTATTATTAGCATTAGCCATGTCTACTGATGCATTTGCGGTAGCGATTTGTCGAGGTGTTTCACTCAAATCGACACCATTTCTAGGTGCATTAAAAGTGGGGATCTTATTTGGTTTTGTTGAAGCCATTACCCCCATATTAGGCTGGTTAATTGGTTATATTGCACTTCAATATATTGAAAAATGGGATCACTGGATTGTTTTTGCTGTGATGTTATTGTTAGGTATTAACATGATTTATCACAGTTTTAAAGAAGAAAACAGTGAAAATGACGATCAAAAAACTATTCCCTCAACCAAAAAATCATTTTTACTATTGATTCTTACGGCAATTTCGACCAGTATCGATGCATTTGCAGTTGGTGTCGGATTAGCCCTAGCCAGTGTCAATATTTATCTTGCATCGACAATGATCGGCTTAGCAACCTGTATTATGGTTACACTTGGACTATTGTTAGGGAAAAAACTCGGCTGTTTAATTGGCAAACAAGCCTCATTTATTGGCGGTATCGTGCTGATTATTATTGGTTCAATAACGCTCTATCAACATTTGTAAACTAATATTTTAATAATCGCTTTAGATATAAAAAAACCACTCACATTGGAGTGGTTTTTTATTTTTATTAGCTAAATAGGGGAATTACATCATTCCGCCCATTCCACCCATGCCGCCCATACCACCAGCAGCACCTAAATCAGCTTTATCATCTTTAGGTAAATCAGTAACCATACATTCAGTGGTGATCATAAGACCTGCTACTGATGCAGCATATTGTAATGCACTACGAGTTACTTTAGTTGGATCTAAAATACCCATGGCAATCATATCACCATACTCTTCAGTTGAGGCATTGTAACCATAGTTATCTTTACCGCCTTTAACCGCATTAACCACAACAGAAGCTTCTTCACCGCAGTTAGTCACGATTTGACGTAATGGCGCTTCCATCGCACGAAGCGCAACTTTAATACCAACGTTTTGATCTTCGTTTGCACCTTTAAGGTCTAAAATTGCAGAAGCAGCACGAACTAACGCAACACCACCACCAGCAACAACACCTTCTTCAACTGCTGCGCGAGTCGCATGTAATGCATCTTCAACACGTGCTTTTTTCTCTTTCATTTCAACTTCAGTTGCTGCACCAACTTTAATTACTGCAACACCGCCAGCTAATTTAGCTACACGTTCTTGAAGTTTTTCTTTATCATAATCAGAAGTTGATTCTTCGATTTGTTTACGAATTTGTTCAACACGTGCATTAATTAATGATTCTTCACCAACACCGTCGATGATAGTTGTGTTATCTTTATTGATAACCACACGTTTAGCTTGACCTAAATCTTCAAGTGTTGCTTTTTCAAGCTCTAAACCAATTTCTTCAGAAATTACAGTACCAGCAGTTAAGATTGCAATATCTTGTAACATTGCTTTACGACGATCACCAAAACCAGGTGCTTTAACCGCAGCAACTTTAACAATACCACGCATAGTATTCACAACTAAAGTTGCTAATGCTTCGCCTTCAACATCTTCAGCGATAATTAATAAAGATTTACCTGCTTTAGCTACTGCTTCTAATACTGGTAATAACTCACGGATATTAGAGATTTTTTTGTCTGCTAATAAAATATATGGGCTATCTAATTCAACCGTTGCTGTTTCTGGTTTGTTGATGAAATATGGTGATAAATAACCACGGTCAAACTGCATACCTTCAACAACATCTAATTCGTCTTGTAAACCAGTACCATCTTCAACAGTGATAACACCTTCTTTACCAACTTTTTCCATTGCTTCAGCAATTAAAGTACCAACAGTTTCATCAGAGTTTGCTGAAATAGTACCAACTTGGGCAATCGCTTTAAAATCAGCACATGGTGAAGATAATTTTTTAAGCTCTTCAACTGCTG
This sequence comes from Gilliamella apicola, assembly GCF_003202655.1. Classification (GTDB taxonomy): domain Bacteria; phylum Pseudomonadota; class Gammaproteobacteria; order Enterobacterales; family Orbaceae; genus Gilliamella; species Gilliamella apicola_R. The sequence goes on from NZ_QGLR01000018.1 coordinate 92,668, forward strand.
CAACAACTGCTTTATCAATACCACGTTTTAAATCCATAGGATTCATGCCCGCAGCAACTGCTTTTAAACCTTCGTTAACGATAGCTTGAGCAAGTACAGTTGCAGTAGTGGTACCGTCACCAGCTGCATCGTTTGCTTTTGAAGCTACTTCTTTAACCATTTGCGCACCCATATTTTCGAATTTATCTTCTAATTCGATTTCACGAGCAACTGACACACCATCTTTAGTGATAGTTGGCGCACCAAATGATTTATCTAAAACTACATTACGTCCTTTTGGACCTAAAGTTACTTTAACTGCATCAGCTAATACATTAACGCCTTTAAGCATTTTAACGCGAGCGTCATTTCCAAATTTTACATCTTTAGCTGCCATCTTCGTATTTCTCCTAAATTCTGTATATAAGTTAAATTATCTGCCAGTTATGCTTCAACAATGGCTAAAATATCGGTTTCTGATAGGATAAGCACTTCTTCGTTATCGATTTTTTCTGTCTTAACGCCATATCCTTCATTAAAAATCACAATATCACCAACTTTAACATCTAGTGGCTGAACTTGACCATTTTCTAAAATGCGACCATTACCAACAGCTAAAACTTCACCACGTGTTGATTTACCAGCAGCTGAACCAGTTAAAACAATACCACCAGCTGATTTTGATTCTACTTCTTTGCGTTTGATGATCACACGATCATGCAATGGACGAATTTTCATTAGTTATCTCCTAGCACTAATTTTTACTTAAATGATGATTAAGAACAAATCATACCATTATGATTTATATAATATAGTCCACATTAAATGGGGATTATTTTAGATTCTTCAAGCGTATAAAATTAAAAAAAGTTTAATTGATTATTTATTGGTCATCTTTACGCTCAAATTCCCCCTCAATAACATCATTAACTTGTACATTGCGGCTAGAAGAAAATGAACGAACTTTAAAAGGCAATTTGCCAACAATAAAGCGAACAATATACTCTTGAACAACTGGAATTAATAAAATCGCTCCCAAAATATCCGTTAAAAACCCAGGAATCAGCAATAAAAAGCCTGAGAAGAGTAAAGATACACTCTTAATGATTTCATCTTTAGGGCTTTGATGATTAGCAATTTTTTGTTGCATAATACTTAAGTTTTTTAAACCTTGCTTTGTAATTAAATACAGCCCAATAACCGAACTAGCAATAATGGCGATTAAAGCAAGAAAAACACCTATTGAATCTGCAACTTTTATGAACAGACTCAGTTCCAAATAAGCATAAATAAAAAGTATAATAAAACCAAAAACTCGCATATAAAAATTCCTCTAAAAATAGAGTGATATTAGTCTAATTAGCCACTAATATAGTGACAATTAGTTAAATTTCAACCAATCAGCATATTTTTTTCAAATTTTTTTACAAAAGGGATTGACGGATGATCGCTAATCGTGTTTAATACAGCTCCATTGTTGCCCGGATAGCTCAGTCGGTAGAGCAGGGGATTGAAAATCCCCGTGTCCGTGGTTCGATTCCGCGTCCGGGCACCAATCACCAAATTTTAAGACCTGCTTCTAGCAGGTTTTTTTATTTCTAAAGCTTTTTCAAAGTTACCTTTCAAAGGATTTTCTTTGTCAACCGATGTCAACTGAGATTACCCCATATCAAGTGCAAAATCGGATACCACGAATACATTTGGTTCGATAATGGCGTGTATCCATAAAATGGTTTTAAAGCCAGTATTTTCAATGGCTATAGCCAATTATTTAATCGCTATCATTTAGGATTAATATTTTTTTCACAACAACTCAAAATTTCGTAAGATAGCTCACAAAAATAATATGATATTGGTAATATTTTTCTCCTTTATTACCTTTAATTTGAATATTAATGGATGTTAAACAATTACAACAAAAAGTCATTAAGATCAATATTTGGAAAATAATGGTTTTACTCTGATTGCCATTGGGAAACTATTATGTGGCATCAAAACTGCCACAATGGCTACAAGTCCATAACACGAAAAGCTTGTTTGCAGCACAGAAGAGTTAGAAATGATTGAATAGTATTTATTGATTACAAAACAACAGAAAACTTTATGCCTTCCAACTTAAGAAGTTATTAACATATCTATCTTTATCACATTAAGCTAATTTTAAAATTATTATAATAGTTAAACAACCAAAGATATATTAGTACTCAACATTAAGTTATAATTATTATTACAAAATAGATTACGGGGTATCTATTGTGTTGAAAGGAAATAAATTGCCAGTACCTATAAAAATTATTTCGACTGGCATTGCTTTACCGCCAGATAAAATAGAGGCGGTAGATTTAGATAAAAAAACAAATAAACCAAATGGTTATTCACTTAAACGTTCAGGCATACTTTACCGTTATCATGCCGATACGCAATTACAACAAGCCGATTTAGCTGCAAACGCTATTAGTGATGCTCTTACCCGTTGTAATATTGACGGAGAATCTATTGATTTATTAATATCTGCATGTGCTCTTCCTGTTCAAGCGCTTCCTTACACTGCTGCGCATATTCTAAAAGCAAGCTCATTACCCCAAACGATTACTTGCTTTGATGTTAATGCTAGCTGTGTGAGCTTTATCAGTGCGTTACAAGTAGCAGCAGGTTTATTAAATACCGGTATTTATAAACGTATAGCGATTGTCTCTGCCGATTTAGCATCACGTGGTTTAGATTGGCAAGATGAGGAATCTTCTTTAATTTTTGGTGATGGTGCAGCTTGTGCAATTGTTGAACAAGGTGATGGAAAGAGTGGCATCCTTTCATGCTTATTAGAAACCCATACTAATGGTATTGATTTGTGTGAAATTCGCGGAGGCGGTTCTCGTCGAAATATAAAAACCGGTATCGAAGAGCATGATTTCTTATTCCACATGCAAGGAAAACCGCTGTTTAAATTAGCATCATCGCTAATTGAGCCCTATTTAACCCGATTATTAAACCAAGCCGGTTTAACACTTTCTGATATAGCGACTGTAATCCCTCATCAAGCTAGCCATTTATCATTAGAACACATGCGTAAGCGACTTAATATTTCTAACGAAAGTCTAATTGATATTTACCGTTTTCGAGGCAATCAAGTATCGGCTTCAATTCCTAGTGCATTACATGAGGCCGTAATAACTCAGCGCTTTAATCCGGGTAAACCGGCTATGTTAATCGGTACGGCAGCAGGGTTAACGTTAGGGGGAATGATTCTATTACCATGAGAATTTTAGTGACGGGTGCAACAAGTGGTTTAGGTCGCAATGCTGTAGAGTGGTTACTTACACAAGGTCATCAAGTTCATGCCACGGGTCGTAATCAAACTGTTGGAAAGCAACTTAGCGCGCTTGGTGCAAAATTTACTGCATTAGATTTAATTACCGCAACAGATGCGGATTACCAGCAAATGCTTGTTGATTGTGATACGGTTTGGCATTGTGCCGCATTGTCTTCCCCTTGGGGAAAATATGATTGGTTTTATCAAGCGAATGTCGTAGTCACATCACGTTTAGCACAGTTTGCCGGTAAACTTGGTATTAAGCGTTTTATCCATATATCAACACCATCGATATATTTTGATTTTCAATCGCACCTTAATATCACGGAAGACTACCTTGCGAAAAAGTTTGCTAACCATTACGCGAACACCAAATATCAAGCAGAAAAATGTATACAAGAATGTGTCGCGCATTACCCTAATACAATTTATTTAATATTAAGACCTAGAGGAATTTTTGGTCCTCATGATCGCGTGATTATTCCTCGGATGCTAGCATTATTGAAACGTACTGGCGGTACATTATATCTGCCGAAAGGCGGACATGCTTTTCTTGATCTTACATTTGTGCTTAATGTTGTTTATGCCATATTTACGGCATCGAATAATCCTCATCTTCGCTCAGGCGATGTCTTTAATGTTACTAACCAACAACCAAGCCAACTTATTGACTTACTTAATTTATTATTAAGGGAACATTTAGCGCTTGATTATAAAGTTCGATCACTGCCGTATCAACTTCTATATGGGGTCGCGACCTTACTAGAAGGTATCGCATCATTAACACATAAAGAGCCTACTCTAACACGTTATAGCGTTGGTACGTTATATTATGATATGACCCTAAGTCAGGAGAAAGCCATAGCCTGTTTGGGTTATCAACCGCTGTATAGCTTAAGTGAAAGTGTTGAACTGACCGCAAATTGGTTAAAGCAGCAAAGGTTAGTATAAGATGGCAAAAATTATACCTTTTAAAGCTGGATATTGTACCCATATCGCCTGCATGGCAATGCGGGGAGCAGGGTTTAATGTCTGTCAATTTCCTGCACGAGCTTGGCTGATTGAGGTAGATGGCTATCGTTGGCTTTGGGACACCGGCTATGCAGATTATTTTAAACAATATACCCAAAAAGGCATATTTAAGTTGTATCAAAAAACAACCCCAGTTTACCTTAATCAGGGAGAATCGCTTAAAGAACAATTTAATGTATTGGGAATCGATCTGGTTAGTATACAGCACGTTATTATCTCACATTTCCATGGTGATCATATTGCGGGATTAAGAGATTTTCCGCATAGTCGATTTATTTGTTCTCAACTCGGCTGGCAAACAGTTAAACCATTACGTGGTTTTTTTGCTCTTAAACAAGGTTTTGTGCCCAGCCTGATTCCTACTGATTTTGAACAACGGGTAAGTTACATTGAACAGTTTGAAAGTTGTACGCTCGCACCGGAATTATCACCGTTTACATATGGTTATATTTTACCTAATAGCAAAAAACAGGTAATTTTAGTCCCCTTACCGGGACATGCTGCCGGTCATATTGGCGCATTCATTCTGACCGATAATGGTTGGACGTTACTAGCAAGTGACGCAGCATGGGTGAAAGCAAATTATAAAGAACTAAAAAAACCATCACGACTAGCTAATTTAATTATGTCAGATTCTCAAGCTTATTATTTAACCCTTAATCAGCTTCATCAACTCTCTTATCATCCTGATGTTACCATTTATTTAAGCCATGAGGGGGAAGAATGAGGTTACTAAAAATACTGTGGTATTATTGGCGCACCAAACATCTAACATTTAAAAATCGCGCTACACTTCAAACCTATCAACTAAAACAATTACAAAAATTTAAACAACGCGTTTTAACTCGAAGTCCCTATTTCAGCCAATTTATCCAACAACCATTCGAAACCTGGCCATTAATGAATAAAAAAATAATGATGGAAAATTTCGATCAAATGAATACCGAACATCTTACCTGCCATTCCTTATTAGCATTGGCTCAACAAAGTGAACAACAACGTGACTTTAGTGCCAAAATGGGGAAATTTAGTGTCGGCTTATCATCAGGCACATCTGGGCAACGAGGTCTTTTTGTTGTGAGTCCGAAAGAGCAACAAATGTGGGCAGGTGTCATATTAGCAAAAATGTTGCCACGCGGATTACTAACCAAGGAACGTGTAGCCTTATTTTTAAGAGCGGATAATCACCTTTACCATAGTACAAACAGCCATCGACTAACATTTCGCTTTTATGGTCTTTATGATAATTTTCAACAGCAACTCGAATCGCTAAATGACTATCATCCAACGATTATTGTAGCGCCAGCACAAGTACTACGAGCCCTTGCCTTAGAAAAACTTGATAACAAATTAAAAGTGAATCCAATTTTAGTTATATCCGCAGCTGAAGTACTAGAAGAACAAGATAAAGCGTTAATCAAACAAGCCTTTCAGCAAGTAGGTGAAGTCTATCAAGCGACAGAAGGATTTCTGGCTGCCACTTGTCCATTGGGTACACTTCATTTGAATGAAGAATTTCTCTATATTGAACCACAATGGATAGATGAAGATCGCTTTATACCAATTATTACTGATTTTACTCGCGAAACGCAGCCTATCGTGCGTTATCAGTTAGATGACATTTTGGTACGACGGTCAACACCTTGCCCTTGTGGCCTGCAAGGAATGCCGATCACACATATTGAAGGTCGGTGTGATGATCAGTTACTTTTGACCGATCAACAAGCAAAGCCATTAACCATTTTTGCCGATTATTGTAGTCGAATAATAGCCAATCATTTACCGTTAACTTGTGACTATCGTTTAATTCAACATACAAAACATCATGTTGAGTTAATCGGCTGCTGCTCACCAGCACATTTAAGTCAATGCCAACAGGCATTAACGGCACATTTTATACAACAAGGTGCTAATGTTGATGAATTAGTATGGACATTGACGGCAGTCGATACGTTACCGAAACAATTTGCCCAGAAAAGACGGCGGATCATTCGTCAACGAGGTAGCCAATGAAACCCTTCTTCAAGCGTTTAGCCTATTTAATCATTGGCTGGGGCATGGTGGGAATCTGCTACCACAGTGCCGCTACACTACAGCGCGAACCATATTTACTGCAGGTTTCTTTCATTGACCAATGGATAACATTTACTCCTCATGCTGTTTGGTTTTATCTTTCGTTTTTCCTGATCGTACCTATCTGTTTTTACGTCGCACCTTATAAGCATGTACGTTGGATGTCGATCTGTTTTATGGTCAGTAGTTTTTTAGCTGCATTGTGTTATCTTATTTTTCCTACCACTATGGTTTTCCCGATCGATCAGGGTACTTCGGCCAGTTCTTGGTTGCTGAGCAAACTGATTGATATTGATGTACCCGTTAATTGTTTTCCCTCACTGCATATCGATCTAACATTACTGGCTATTTGGGGGACTTTAGATAAGCATCATCCCGTACGTAATACTGTATTAGTATTATGGGGAATCATGATTGCCTTATCCATTATTCAACTTCGGCGACATCTCTTTATTGATTTTGTCGGAGGTGTAGTTCTAGCTCTCACTGTTGGGTGGTGTGTGCGTTTTGTATTTAGTCGTTTGGTCAATCAATCTTTAGAATAGTGATAATAATTATGATGGAATTAATTTTACCCCTAATAATCATGTTAATCATGATCATGGCTGAAGCTTTTATTTTACAATTCATTAAAAAAGTAACAATTAACTGGTCTGATGTTGTTTTCAATCTCAACTCTGGACTTTTAATGCTCTGGTTATTCCGCGGGCTTGAGTTAGTTTGTTATCATTTCATGTATACACATTTTAGTTTCAATTTATTTGTGCATGTTCCAATTATAATAACGTGGCTATTTACCATACTCGCGTGGGATTTTGGCTTTTATTGGGAACATCGATTACACCATAAAATCCCCATGTTATGGGCAATTCATATGGTCCATCATCAAGGTGAACACTTTAATTTATCGTTAGCTATCCGTAACTCTTGGTATTCATCACTAACCTCAATCCCATTTTTTGCATTACTGGCTATCGCCGGCGTTCCAACCTCGATTTTTATTACGGTATCCATTTTCCATTACTCTATCCAATTCTTTAATCATAATGCAATCACGCCTAAATTAGGGATATTAGAACGGATTTTAGTAACACCAACGCATCATAAAGTTCATCATCTTAAAGACCAGTATTATGCTAACAGTAACTTTTCTGGTTCATTTATCATGTGGGATAAGCTCTTTGGTACCTTTGAAACCACTCCCAAAGACAAATCAATTAACTACGGTAGTCAAGGTCTGATCTCGCAAAACCCTTTTTGGGCCAGTATGTTACCTTTTATGCGCTTATTGAAAATTCCATTTACGCCTACTCAAGGCTTTTATCGTTTGCCAACGATTTTATTGGTCAGTGGTTGTTTATTTCTATTCAGCCTAGCGATCTGTTATGTATATGATTATGGCTACGGTTATCAAGATCCCAATGTCATCCAATACTCATTATTTAGTTGCTTAGTTTTAGCCAGTATCGCATTAGGGGGTATTGCAGAAGGAAAACATTGGGCAATCATCAGTTGGTTTATATTGTGCTGGTTTATTCCCCTATTTTTTATTATTTTCCTACAATGGTCAGCTTTATATTGGTTACTATTTATGGGAATGATAGCTTTACATGGTTCTATTACACTCATTATATGGCTGAAAGGGAAATATCATGTCAACTAAGCCACTACCCAAGCTAGACTATTCTAATTATGCCGAGACAGCCCTTCATCAAAGGCTGATGAGTGAAGCCGAGGCTTATTTAACCCCAAAAGGCGATCACCGTTACGCCAATAGCACGTTAATTTGCAGAAATTTATTACTGTTAGTGCTTTGTGGTTTGTGCTACTTGTTAAGTTTACAACAAGTAAACGTATGGCTATTTGCGCTTTATTATTTTGGTTTTGTTATGCTAGCAATGCTAGTTAATATTAATGCCCAACATAATGCCTGTCATAACATGCTTTTTCGAATGCCATTAGCTAACCGCATTTTTGGGCGTTTAGTTACTTTGCGTTTAGTTACTTTGCCTTTAGGCGTTGATCCTCATTATTGGCGAGTCAGGCATGTCGATTATCATCACATCTATCCTAATATGGAAAACTATGATCTAGATATGGAAGAAAATGGCGTCTTTCGCCAAACCCCTTTCCAAAAATGGTATCCTCATATGCGTTACCAAACTTATTACTGGCCGTTCATTGCGGGCTTATCATTGCCTTATATTGCTTGGGTATTTGATGATCAGTTAGGAAAAACATCACTAGCAGCAGATAACAAAACGTTAACGGGTATCAAAGGTTGGGGATTATTTTTAGCAAGCAAAATTTTGCATTTCACAATCGCTTTAATCGTACCCATGCATATCCTCGCGAGCGTGGGAATAAGTTGGTATTTGGTGCTATTAGTTTATCTACTAACACCAATGCTCTCCTCTTTATTTGTTGTCTGTTTATTATTAGGCACACATTGGGTTGACCCGGCCTTCTATACGGCGCCTAAGAATAATCAAATCGAACGTGGAGGGTATCATCAACAATTTACTCCATGTTGTGATTGGTATCCCTCCCCCAAGATATTGAACGAATCATTAGGTAGACTTAATTTATATTTGACTCATCACTTGTTTTCGGCTTGGAGTCACCATCATTACTCGGCTTTAATGTTGATTGTTGAACGGTTTGCAAAAGGATATCAATTGCCTTATCGGCGATTAAGCTATCCTGAACTGCTCACTTCACAACTGAAATTTATTAGTAAAATGGATCAAAAACCGGAATTATGATTTTTCATATAAAAGAGAAGCAAAAAATGCGACAGCCTCAACCAATACTACATTTTACCGCTGAACAAGATGCATCATTACGCAGTGCATTAAACGCCGCTGCTAAAAATTATTTATGTTCCACCAATGAACATCGTTATGCAGATACGGGAATGTTTATAAAATTAGGCTTACTTTCTGCTTTATGCTTACTCTTTTACTTTATGGCACTTTGTCAGCAATCGGCATGTGTATTCTTTTTATGTTATTTTCTATTTATTACACTTGCTTTATTATTAGCGATAAATGTTGTTCATGATGCATCACATAATGTTTTTTTTAAATCAAGTAAAGCCAATGTTTGGCTTAATCGCATTATAACCATACCTTTAGGCATTGATCCTGAATGCTGGCGTATTCGTCATGTTATTCAACACCACCCGTTTACCAATATAGAATATTACGATCTTGATATTGAATATAATGGTGTACTTAGGCAAACACCTTTTCAAGTTCATCATTGGTTTATGCGTTATCAGCAATACTACTGGCCATTAGTGGCTGGAATGACCTTCCCTACTATTATTTGGTGTTTCGATTGGCAGGATCGATTGGGTCTGAAATTTGATAAAAACAAATTTACTTATAACGGCATCATTGGTTGGACAGCCTTTTTAATTATCAAATTCCTACACATAATTTTAGCTATCGTTCTACCTTATGTTATTTGTTCAGAATTTAGTATCTGGTTTATTTTACTCACCTACTGCTTAAGTCAGTTTTTTGCCTCACTGATTTTTGTTATCCTCATCTTAGGAACTCACTGGGCAAAAGCAACCTTTTATCAAGCACCTGACAATGGAATGATGCCACATGGACCAATCCAACATGTATTTAATACCACTCTAAATTGGCGTCTTAAATCGCCGACGATGGAATACTGGTTAGGCGGACTGAATTTACACTTAACACATCATATCTTTCCTGGTTTTAGCCATCGCCATTACCAACATTTAACCAAAATAATTCAACAGATCACCGAACAATATCAAATTGATTATCACGAAATTACCCTCTTAGAACTATTCAAACAACAACAGCTTTTTTTAAAACAGATGGGGAAACGTGGTGATTGATAGGTTTAATTTATTTGATTACCAAGAAGGTAATTTAAAATTAAAGCTTTTTTTAATATGCTTTTTATCTAGTTATTAATTAAATTTTTATATAAACATTATAATTAATTATTTACTCAATAAAATGATATTCAGTTTCTATAGATAAACAATCTATCATTTTTTCTATATTTAATGATTTATTTAATCCCAATTTAAAGGTTGTATTAGAACAATAGAACAATAAAATAAATCATAGTGATTTAAAGGATGTAACTTTCCATTCGTTCTTACAGGATCATAATCATAACGAATATAATCGTCTTCATAAGTAAATAAATTAATTATTAAAATTTTTAACAAATATGATTGATAATATAATTCCTCAAAAAAGATTTCTGAAACAAATGTTTTATTTGAAAATAGCGCTAATACATCAGAAGTAATTTTATTATCAATTTTTACTTCATCAAAGCTAGAATAGAGTTCTAACGTATTTCCATTAGCAATGACTTTAAACGGCAAACCGATAGTAAAATATTTATCTTTTTTTACCTAAAAAACGTGATATTTTTGATAAAATTAAATGCATGTGACTCAATGGTTCCCTTATTGGAGTTTATATCATTAATAAGCATTAATTTGATACTGTTCATTAAAAGTATAATTACATCCTACTTAGATCTTATTGGTTTGAAAAAATCATCTATTTGATAATTATCTAATATAAATTCTTTTTCAGAATTATTTATTATCATTTATAAAACCATAATTTTATCTATTTTTTGCATAATTAATTTACGATCAAATTTTTTCCTACAAGGGCTTTTATAACATTAAACAAATTAGATCTAAAATTTTGTAAAATATTAAATTTATTCAAATATATTATATGTATACATCATAAAATGAAACCTATGTCTCATTATGGTTGAATGCTATAACAATGTTTTTTTCATCTTCTGTAGGTGGAGTAATTAATAATGTTGATGTTTCATTGATGTTCTTTAACCCTTGTTGAAGAGTTTTTGCTAATCCAAACCTTTGAATCAATATTAATAATCTGCGCCGATTGTTTTTCATGATTTACTGTAATATCGATTGCTTCTACATTATCAAACCGACTTTGCCACTCCTGTGATGTTCGATTGTTAAAACAAATTTCACCGTTTATTGAACCAAAACCTAATGAGGCAATTTCTGGCGCCCGTGCCGGTTTTAATAAGGCATTAACATTGACATAGTGCTTAGGATAGGGGTTAGATGCTACATCACCCAGCTCAGGCACTTCACCAGCCCGAACAACCACACCACCAGAGTAAGGATAAAAACGGATCTCGTTATCATCATTACGCTCTTTCAACGTCTCAAGATTGCCTAATTTATCTGTTATAAGTTGGTCATTTAGTATAGTTAACCAGTTGATACATTTAAAACCTTCTCTAAGGTGCTCATCATCTTCATCGTTAGAGATATCTAAACCCAGAAACTGATGTGCCAATTCATACTCTAAATATTGATAATCGTAATATTCGTGACTATGTTGTATGCCTAAACCAAAAAATCCATGCATTGGCTGTAATATTTCACTGATTTGTTGATTTAACTCTATTAATTGCTCCACACCAAACTCTTTAAGTTCCGATATAGGTAAATAGAGCTGAACATAACTTATGTCCTGATGTAATTTTTCATACCATTCTGCTCTTGAATAGACGTGGCATAAATATTCTGGAACAAATTCTAAATTAGCAACATTACCCCAATAAAAGCATATATTATCTGTTCCAGCTAGATTAATTTGATTAATTTTTTCATGTAATGTTGTTTGTGTATAAGAATTTAGATTATTGGGTTCACCGTCAATATATCCAAACTTTAGCTTATCACCCCAATATTTATCATATAGTGCCAAAACCTCACCTATGGCTTGACGCTTTTCAGGTAGATAACCTTGATCTAAGTAATAACACCCCACCAAGCCTGTTTTTATTGCATCTTCAATATTATCGGGATCCAAATAATGTCCATATGTAAATCTGTTATAGTTTTTCTGATATTCATCTAACAATTGCTGTAATTTATTTTGCATGGTATATCCTATAATTTATGATGCATGGTATTTGTCGGTCGGCTACTTGCCTAGAATAAAATTGTTGTCGATAAAGATAGTAATAAGTTTTACAATTATTTTTATCAGTTCAAGCTCTATTTTTATTTTATTTAGTTACGGCAGAAACAACTTCATATCCCAAAATATTGTTTATTTTATTCAGGTGAACACTATCTAATATTTTGGTGGGATCATTGTATACATTTGAAAATCAAACTTATTTACACACATTCATCTCTTTCCCATCTTTAAAAAGATAATGACATTTAATAGATTCTAGTAATTTAAATTTGCCATTATTTTCTATTGAATATTTACCCCAAAAATTTAGTGTTTGCCCTTCTTCTAATATATTAGAACTTAATACATAGATATGATTATCAATAAAATAATATTGTGATTTTGCACTATAACTATCCATATCATACTCATTAGAGTAAATGATTAGCTGATCAATTACTTTATCATTCATTTCTGTATATATTTTAACCTCATCATCTAATAAGTTATCCGGATAATTTGGTTCTTTTGTCTTTTTTAAAAATAAATTGATACCGTTTATAGGTGTTAAATATATTTTCTCATTTAATTTCATGTTATCAACTATATTTTCATAATCAAAAGTCATCTTAGAAAAAATACATTTTTTTCTCTCTTCATTGATTTCTTTATCAATTCCTTCATATGGTTGAGCCACGGTACAAGATAAATCTATTTTTTTAGCAAACTCTTTTTTACTTATAAGTTCATCACCTATGTAGTTCTTGGAATCGAGAATTAATTTTGATTTTATACTGGTATCTTTTATCTCTGCATTAAGATTAAAGAAGAAAAAACAAAGCAACATTATAAATAATTTTTCTTTCATAAATTATAATTCTTAAACATGATTAATCATTAGGATAATTTAATCTCTTTTACTTTAGTATTATCAAAATCACCTGAGTGTAAATGAGTATTATAAAGTGCATATTATTGATTAGTATTATTTTTTATCCTCTATTATCTCACATTTATATATTGTATCCATAAATATATCATTTATATGATGCAAACTAGAAAAAATCTCGCTTCGACTGTTAACCGCTAATCCTCTCTTTATTTTTTAATAAGTTGCGTGTAAAAATCACAACTTTTTCTCTGTAATCACCTAACTTTTTTATTATATTTATTCTGCCAAAACCAACTTTCTGACTAGTGAGCGAGTTGTTTTTCAATATCGGTTATTTCTTGTTTATTATTTTTAATTAAACAAAACGTTAGATAAATAAGGAAGTATGATATGTCAGATGAATTACCTTTACTATTTGATAAACTCTTTCAGCTTTGTTTGACCGGTGGTTATGGTTTTTCATCTGCTTATACCTTAGCTGAGCAACATAAAGCCAATTTTCCCCTACATTCAGATAATCTAAATAATCAACATCAATTAATTAAAATAGGAACCCTTTTTATGGGGACAATTAACTCTGTGGAAATCCATCACTGAGAAATAATTAAGCAAGAACTTAAGTATAATGCAGTAGCTGTTATTTTTGTCCATAATCATCCATCAGGCAAATCGTAATCTAGTAATGCAGATCGTAATATCAATCAAAAGTTAACAAATATTAAATATCGTTGATATCCGAATATTAGATCAGATCGTGATCGTATTTTTCTTTTTCTGAACAAGTAAAAGGGTAATTTTTGAAAATTTATTTAAGATTTATTGATCGTTTTTAACGATATGACTTTAGAGGTCAGGGCTAAGTGGTTGCCCTTACAATCTAATTTTTAGCCCAAAAGCGCTACATGTTGAACTATGGTTAAGTAAAAGCTCCACAGACGAAAATAAATTTCTTTTTGATTCTTTATTTAAGATGAAAAATGAAATAGAAAATACATTTGGAGCTCCACTTGAATGGATGCGTTTGGATGATAAAAAGGCTTGCCGAATTCAATTTTCACATACAGTCGATGGTTATAATATGGAAGAATGGCATCAATATTCACAATGGCATTTGGAGTATATGAGTAGGTTTGAACGTGCTTTTAAAGCACCATTAAAAAAAGCAGGTAATGCACTTAAACAAGATAGCAAAAATATAGTTTAGTTATATGATGGTATTGGCATCTTATAAAAGGATTTTAACATGAGCACCGCACAGCTTTTTATCAAGCTTGGTTAGAGGTTATTAGTAGTAATAATCAAGAACGGATTATATTCAGTTTTCTATTTTAGAAAAAACTGTCTATATCTGAAAGCTGTAGTTATATCTTTTATAGTAAATTGAAACTCAATAAGCAAAAACATTTAGATCGCATGGTTGATTAGGTATTAGAGGATTATGCAGAGGTCGTAAATCCATGATATTTTTGTTTATGAGAATAAGTAATCCCTATTATTAATATATTGAATTGATTGATATCACAATCCTTAATTCCTAAAGCGACTGTCAAATTAATTTTCAGTAATGAATTTTAATTTGGCAATTAATCTATAATTCTGAATTTCAGACATAGTTTAGATAATATAATCCCATTCTTTAAATCAATGTTAAACTAAAATGAGTAAAGTTTTAGCTGAACATAAATATTTAAATATCAAGTTATTATGCTTAAGGATATATCCTCTCACCTCAAATCCCCCAACCCAATTAAAGTTTATTATCTATACCGTATACGGGAATAGATAAAATAAAGCATCTCTTAATATAGAAAACTTCTTTTAAAAATCAGGGATCTTTTCAGCTTGTTTTGCAAGGCCATTAAAAGTTGCATTACTGATAGGGAAAGGGTGATGGTATGGTAATTGAGGTTTGATCTGTGAAATAACAATAGGCATGAGCGATTTAAAATTAATAAACATTCCTTTAGCCAAATTTTCATCTAGTCCAACGTGTTTACCCATCGTAATAAAATGTTGAAGGTTACAATAAAGTCCATTCACAATGAAATATAATTAACCTATAAAATACTTAGTAAATTTTTAAATTCATGGAATGTATAAGCTTTTAATAATTGTTTTGTCATGGCTTTATCATCAATTAAATTTAATATTAGATCATATAAATTATCTGTAATTTCATTATCAGTTTTCGATATTGCAAGTAAAAATATAAAATTACATTTTTTATCTTTCTCCCATTGTATCCCATTCGGAAATATAGCAACTGATACTCTTGATCTGTTTGCACTCATTGTCATAGAGTGAGGGATAGCAATGACATCATTAATCAATGTTGTCTGTAAGCTCTCTCTTTCTAACACACTAGACACAAAATCCGCTGAGACAATATTTTGTTTTTCTAGATCACCTGTCATTTTTACTAATAAGTCTTTTTTAGATAATTTATCAGTGTCAAAGTAATAAAAATTTTCGGGATTAAAAAGTTGCATAACATTATTATTAATTTGATCATCGGTTAGATAATATTTTAAATCATCAATTGCTTTATCTATATTTGACATATCAATGTAAGCAGTGGGAGTATTTTCTTGAGTAAATGGAAGTGTGGTAATTGTTAGATCTATGTCACTTATATTTGCTAATTGAAATTCGGCATAGGAGTATGTTTTTTTTATATTAAATTTATTAGGGAATTTTTTATTTATTTTTGATTCTATAATTTTACTCATCGCAAAGCCACCACCACAGACGATAATCACATTAAGCTGTTGAGTTTTTGCTTTATGTCTTTCAATAGCACCAGCTATGTGTAGTGCTATATATCCGACTTCATCTTCAGAAAAAAAGATGTTGTATTTTTTACCAATTACGCCTAGATGGGTTAAACTTAAACTATAAGCAAATGGGAAAGAATTTATTATTGTACTGAGTATTGGATTTTTTCTTTCTTTATCTATTGAACTAATTTTAATAAAATTCTCAATATGGTTAACTAAATCTTCAAATAAGATCTTATCTTTAGTCCAATCAAGATTAGATGTCTCATATATTGATGTTAATAATTCATCAACGATGATCGACGATTCAGATGGGTGATTTTTAGGGTTTTTGATTAATCTAGGTACATTAATGGATAAAGTTAGAATAAAATAGTTGATTTCATTAATGGGTAATGTGATTGAGAATGCGTTTTCTACTTCCTTAAGAAATGAATATATTGCATCTAATGCATGATCCATTAACTTTGGAACTTCAATGGATATTTCATTAATTGTTAACCCTTCTTTTACTCTAGCTATCGCCAATGCAATAGTCGATATTATATTTTTATGATAAAAATCAGAGTTCAATAATTGTAGAGAATATAAGTGTTTTGATTCTAATGTATTTAATAAATCTAAATCAATATTTGACAAAAATAACTTTTCTAAGTCAGTGAATCCAACCAAATAAGATTGTAAATCGTTAATCAAAAATAAATCTAATATAGCTTTTCGTTTATCGTATTCTGTGCCAATAACTTTAAACCCAGTATTTGTATTATTAATTAGTTTTAAATTATAGTTTGATAATGTTTTACGTATATTTTTCAAGTACATATATAATGTATTTTTGCTTATACATAAATGTTCCATTAATTCATAAACAGAATAATATTTTAGCTCATTCAATAATAAAGCGAATAAATAATTCTGACGTTCTTCTAAAGATCCTAATAAACTATAGCCTTCTGTTTTATTAAAATTACCCCACCAGTCGATGATTTTTTTTTCATCTTCACAATCTAAGATATAACCTTTTTGTCTTATTAATTTTATTTTGGCATTTTTATCAATTAAATAATCATTTAGGTTAGAAATGTCCGTGCGAATAGTTCGTTCAGACACATTAATTGTCGACGCAATATCTTTAATTAAGATGGGCTCTTTTTTAAGTAAAAAAAAATCAAATAAATCATCTAACCGTTGGTACGAAAATTTACTCATAGTAATAAGAGGCCTCATTTAAAAAATCACTATCAATATGATATTACTTCTAGAAAAAAAGATAGTACATTAATTTTCCAAAATAAAATGAAAATGTATGGATATGCTTTTTTATAACATCTCTTATTATATTAATTAATACATTTTATTTAATTAAAGGTACTAAAGTAATGAATCTTTCAGAAAATAATATTTTTTTGAATTTAAACGTAGAAAGTAGAGATGAGTTATTTGATTTTTTATCAAGTAATGCTTTTAAACATAATTACGTCAATGATATTAAAAAAACTATGGAAGCATTTATCGATAGAGAAAAAGAATCATCGACAGGATTGATTGATGGGTTTGCAATTCCTCATGCAAAAGATGACGCGGTTATTACCCCAACTGTATTTTTTGCAAAATTAGCTAAACCGATAGAATGGGAAACATTTGATGAGAGTAATGTTCAATATGTTTTTGCTTTATTCGTACCTAAAAATGAGGCTGGCACTACTCATATTATGATGATAAGTAAACTAGCTACTGCTTTAATGGAAGATGATTTTAAAAATGAAATAAAAGCATCAACAGATATAAATAAAATTATATCACTAATCAGTAAGGAAATGACAAGAGAGGTATTAGTATGAAAATTGTTGGTATTTCAGCCTGCCCAGCAGGACTAGCGCACACTCCTATGGCAGCTAAAGCATTAGAGAATGCAGGTAAAAAATTAGGTTATGATGTAAAAATCGAGCAACAAGGATCTTTAGGGCAAGTTAATAAAATTTCACAAGCTGAAGTTGATGAAGCTGATTTTGTTTTAATAGCAACCGATCAAAAAGTAATAGATATGGATAGATTTAAAGATAAGCCTCAATTAAAAGTTAGTATTGCCACTTGTATTAAAGCTCCTGAAGCAGTTTTAAAAAAATGTGTGAATATCATAGAAAGTAGAAAATAACTAAATAAGAGAAAATTAATATGAAAAAAATAATGTTTGAGTTGAAAGGGCATTTGATGAGTGGCATTAGTTTTGTTCTACCATTAATTATCGGAGCTTCTTTAGTAATTGCTATTCCCAAAATGATAGCATTATCTATGGGTATTACTAGTCTAGATATTTTTAAAGATAGTTCTGGTTTTGAGCACTCTCTTTATTTGATAGAACAAGTCGGTTGGGTAGGTATAGCATTAATAAATACAGTATTAGCTGGTTTTATTGCATATTCTATTGGTGATAAGGCTGCAATTGGTGCTGGATTTATTGGTGGAGCTGTTGCTAGTTCAACTAATGCTGGATTTTTAGGTGCGGTGATTGCTGGATTTTTAGCTGGCTATTTAGTTAAATTGGCAAAAAATAAAATTCATCTACCAGCCTCATTTTCAGGCGTAATGCCACTGGTTATTCTACCTTTAATTGCTACTTTATCTGTAGCTATCATTATGGGAGCTGTTTTATCTGAACCATTATCTTTGATTAATACAGGATTAGTTAATTGGATCAGAAGTATGATAGCGAATGATGTCAGCCAATTATTATTAGCTATTATTCTTGGGGGAATGATTGCTTCAGATTTAGGTGGCCCAATTAATAAAGCTGCATGGATGGCAGGAAATGTGTTATTAATTGAACAGATTTATATGCCAGCAATCATGGTTAATATTGCTATTTGTGCTGTTCCTATGGGATATGCTTTTGCAACATTATTCCATAAGAAAAAATTTAATGCTGAATTATTAGATGCAGGCCGGAATAATTTTGTGATGGGATTTATTGGTATTACCGAAGGTGCAATACCATTTACTTTAGTAAACCCATTAAAGTTAGTACCAATTAATATTATTGGTGGAGCTATAGCATCAGGTTTAGGTGTTTTATTAGGGATGTTTGACAAGATGCCACCTGTTGGCGGTGTTTATGGTTTCTTTACTGTCGGAAATGGCTGGGCATATTTAGTAGGTCTATTTGTTGGTGCTGCTTTCATCGGTTTTTTTGCGCCATTGTTTGTTAACTTTAAAAGAGATGATGAGCAAGAATTAATAGATATTGATGATATTGAGATCAGCATTGAAAATTAAACTTAATTTAAATAGGCCAAGATAATGAAAAAAGTACATGTAGTTCCGCATACTCATTGGGATAGAGAGTGGTATTTCACAACTAGTCGCTCTAAAGTATATTTGATGCATGATTTTAAAAGAGTCATTGAATTATTAGAAGATGAAAATGGATATGATTCATTTTTATTAGATGGTCAAGCATCTCTTTTAGATGATTATCTCAAATGGAGACCGCAAGATAAACATAGAATAGAATCACTAGTAAAAAAAGGTAAGTTAATTATAGGTCCTTGGTATACTCAAACAGATCAGTTAGTGATATCTGGTGAAAGTATTATCAGAAATATGCAATATGGTATGAGAATTTGTAGTGAATTTGGTGGATATATGCCAGTTGGTTATGTTCCAGATTCATTTGGTCAATCGTCAAGCATGCCTCAAATTTACTTAGAGTTCGGCATTAAAGATACCATGTTTTGGCGCGGAGTTAGTGATGATGAAGTCAAAAAAACAGAGTATAGATGGAAAGGAGAAGATGGTTCAACTGTAAATGTATTCCAAATTCCTAGTGGTTATTACATTGGCGGAGCTATTCCTGAGGATTCGCAAGAACTAGCAACTTATTTGAAACAAGATCCTTTTAGAAAAACATGGGCAAGAAGTTCAACTAATCATGTTTTTTTCCCTAATGGATTTGATCAAGCTCCACCAAGAGAAAATCTATTAGAATTAATAGCTAGAATGAATGAATTATATAAAGATGAGTTTGAATTAGAAATATCTACTATAGAAAACTATATAAATGCTATAAAAAATGAAAACCCGGACTTAGAAGAGATTAGTGGTGAGTTAATTAATGGAAAATTAATGAGAATTCATAAAACTATTTTTTCTTCGAGATCAGATTTAAAACAGTTAAATACACAAACTCAAAACTATCTTGTTAATATAATGGAACCTATTTTAAGTATTTCTATGTCATTAGGTTTCGAATATCCAGTAGAAACAGTTCGTGAAATATGGAAATTGATGTTTGAAAACGCTGCGCATGATTCAATAGGTTCGTGTGTATCTGACTCTGCTAATGAAGATATCTATATGCGCTACAAACAAATTAGGGATATTTCGGAGAACTTGATAGAGCTTACAATGAGAAATATATCGATGAGAATTGATAATTTTTCTGGTAAAGAGATCACTCTAACTGTATTTAATACTTTTAATAAATCTAGAAGTGGAATTATTGAAGCAGATGTTTATTTACCACAAGAAGATTTTAGAATTTTAGATCAGCAAGGTATGGAGATTCCCTATACAATTTTAGAATTAGTAGATCAGACAAAATATGTTCTTAATCAAGGAAATATTCTTAACCCAAGTAAAAAAATATATATTCCAGAGAAAGTATATAAAGCAAAAATTGCGTTAGAATCATCTAATCTACCTGGCTTAGGTTATAACCAACTAACGCTAGATTTGAATGGCAGTACACATAAAAAAATCAAACAAAAATCTACTAATGTAATTGAAAATACTTACTATAAAATTACTGTGAATAACAATGGTTCTTTAGACATTTTAGATAAAAAATCAAATGTAACCTATAAAAATCAAGTTATTATAGAAGATAATGGTGATGATGGGGATTCCTTTAATTATTCACCTCCGGTTAACGATTTAGTTGTTTATTCTACAGATTTTTCACCTACGATAACGATAAAAGAATCAGATATCGTTAGTATGGTTTGTATAGATTTTGAAATGTTAGTACCTAAAAATCTACAAGAAAGATCACAAAGAAAATGTACAACTTTATTACCAATCACATTAAATTTAACCATTAAAAAAGATTCTCCTGTAATTGATTTTTCATTACAAGTAGATAATACATTAGTTGATAGCCATCGAGTATGTGTATCTTTTGATACAAGTATTGCATCTAAATTTTCAACGGCAGATCATCAATTTGGTGTAATAAAAAGACCGGTGCTATTTGAAAAAGAAATGAACTTATGGGAGCAAAATAAAAACTCTTGGAGTGAGCAACCTATAGCAATCGAAACTTGCCAAACTTTTGTAACTTTATCTGATGAAAATAAAGGGGTTGCAGTCGTACCAAAAGGTGTTCGAGAATATGAAATCATTGGCGATGATTACAGTATTATCCGATTAACTATATTTAGAACATATGGTTTTATGGGAAAAGAGAATTTAATGTACAGACCAGGACGAGCTTCTGGTGAAACAACGATTAAAACTCCTGATGCCCAGTGTCATAAACATATGACATATTCGTTTTCGGTTTTTTATTATTCTGAATCATTTAACTCTTCAAATGTTGCGGAGTTAGCAAAACAAATATTATCACCAGTTCAAGTTTACCAAATAGCAGATTTTTTAAACTCAAGATTAATATTTACATTATCAGATGTAGATAAAACACTTCCTGTTACTTTTAGTATGCTAGAAACTAGCGGAGATTTAATTTTAAGTGTTATAAAGAAAGCTGAAGAGAGACCTGGTTATATTTTAAGATTTTATAATGGTAAATATAAACAGATTAGTCATTCAACAATTAAATTTAAGCATAAAATTAAACTAGCTGAAAAAGTTAATCTTCAAGAACATTGCTTAGATAATCTAGATATATTTAATAATAGTATTGAGATTAAAGGTATTGATCACGCTAAGTTTGTTACGATTTATATCGAATTTGAAAATCAATTAACTCATTAATAAAGCGAATAAAATTTAGCCAACACGGATGATGTTGGCTAAATTATTTATAGATATATTATCTAAAATAATATAAATCATAATAAGTTTATTTATGATATTGAATTTATTTTGAAGAGGTTCAAAAATGAATTTATTTGGAAGTATTGAGGCTGGTGGAACGAAATTCCTCTGCGCGGTAGGAAATGAGAAAAATCAGATAATTACGAGTGAAGTTATCCCAACCACAACATATGAACAAACAATTAAACAAGTTAATCACTTTTTCAGTGTGAATAAAGTTTCATCAATTGCCATCGGCAGTTTCGGTCCTATTGATAATAACAAGAATAGTGATAAATACGGATATATTTTAAACACACCTAAACAAGGATGGTCTAATGTTGATTTAGTTTTTCCTATTCAAAAAGAATTAGATATTCCTGTATTTTTTACAACAGATGTTAATTCAAGTGCTTACGGAGAAATGCATTTAAATTCATGTGATAATTTGATTTATTACACAATAGGGACGGGAATTGGCGGTAGTGTTATTCAAAATGGCCAATTTGTAGGTGGCGTAGGGCACCTAGAAATGGGACATCAAATGGTGAAAAAACATCCATTAGATCAGGACTTTAATGGAGTTTGCCCATTTCACCATGATTGCTTAGAGGGATTGGCATCAGGACCAAGTATTGAAGCAAGAACAGGTATTAAGGGTGAAAATATAACCAGTGATTCATATGTATGGGATGTGCAAGCCTTTTATATAGCTCAAGCCATTTTCAATGCAACATTAATAATACGACCTAAAATGATTATTCTTGGTGGTGGTGTAATGTATCAAGATCATATGTTAGGTAGAGTTAAAGCACACTTTAAACTGCTCATGAATAATTACATTACAATTGAAAATTTGGATGAATATATAAAAACACCATCTATAGAAAATAATTGTAGTGCAACAATTGGTAATTTTTTACTAGCCCAAAAATTACTTTCTTAAATCAAGATTATTTTTTATATGTACACACTATATTTAATCGTAATTTAAAAAAATTGCAGTTTATTTATGAAATTACACAATACGTTAATCGTAGATCGAGTAACGGAATATTCTAAACTGTTTGTCGCTTGATGTTGTTTATCCAGTTTTCCAGCGTTTGCACAAATTGAGTGACAAACTAGCCAAAGTGATTTGAAATTATATGGTGATGTCGAATTCAATATCGATGCAGCATATTTAATTCCCAATGTAATGGATATGGCTAACTTTAATATCTATTTAGGTTCTTACTGGTCACATTTATCTCGTGATGAGAATCAAGGAGTGGCTCTGATAATCGTTATGGTGCGCGGGTAAGATTTAAATATTTCTTCTAACTATCTAATCTAATTAATATTTTTATCCTAGCTCGCTAGAGCAGGATAGAAATATTAAATCATTTCAAAATTAGCGTTTTTATTTATTATATTATTTTAGACATTAATTGATTTAATACTTTTATTTATATAATAACACTTTGAAAAGATGGTGATTCATTTGTATGTTTAGCCGTTAAAAATATTTAAATTCAAGCAAGTTGACTATGGATATAAAAGTGGATACAGATAGTTTTTATTTGAATTAAAGTTATTTAATATAGGTAGGTTATTGTTTTATTTAGATTCCAAGTCAGGGCGCCAATCACCAAATGTTAAGACCTGCTTCTAGCAGATTTTTTATGTCTAAAGCTTTTTCCAAACTACCTTTCAAGGAATTTTCTTTGTCAATTGGCGTCAACTTCCCTCCTATTAAATTAACAATAGATTTAAACATTTGGACTTTTTAGAGATATGTTTTATTCATCCGATAAATTAATATCTAATTCCAAGTATTATCGAACTTATAAGAAAGTAATCATAATTTATCATTATTTTAATAAATTATTTAACATAAAAACCAGAAGAGTTAAATTATGCTAAATTAGAAATTTATGAAGCAGTTACTGACGTCTGAGACTATGTTAATTCTATTACTGACTTGATTAATTTATCTGATAACTAAGATTGCTTTCAATCCTTATCCAATATTTCTAATGAATATGTTTTAGGTTTTTATTGAATTGCAGAAAGTAGCGGCTATAGTTTAAAAGAGCTAGGTAATTTGAATAACCATTTGGATTATGATCAAAATATGTACTAGAGTAATTTTGTGTTTTGCCAAACTCAAATATTCTATATGATTAGTTAATATCCTAATAATGTCTTAATTAAACTTTATTAGGAGAATTTATTAGTGATTTTACTTTTTATTACAAAAAATAAGGATTTATTTTTTAATTTTTTGTTAAGATTTTGCATTCAAACTGTATTTTTTTTGTTAACAGAGATAATATAAAAAAGGAAACGGACTACTAAATAAAAATAGATAAAAATATGGGAAAAATTACATTACGGCAAGCTCTTAGTGTTTTAGATAAATCGTCTCCTTACTCGGTATCAACTCTTCGCTTAGGTGAACCTAATGAGTGGTTAAAAATTAAAAACTATTTATATGTATCTTCACAAATAGAATTTGATTTTCAGAATGCTTTAATTAATGCCAAATCAGGGGATTTATTTTTTTTATGTGGTAGCTCTGGAGATGGTAAGTCAGAAATACTTACTCGATTACATAAACAATTTGAAAATAAAATCAGGTTTCATTTAGATGCAACTCACAGTAAAAAGCAACATAGTACCGCCGTAGATTGCTTAAATGAGCTCTTCGATCAATATAAACAAACGCAGTGCATATTAGCCATTGGTATAAATATTGGTATGATGCAAAAATTTATTAAATTTGGTGACCAACGACATAATGATATCAAAGATTATTTAAATAAATTCTTTGAAAAAGAAAAAGTTAGTCCATTTAGTATAGAACATGTCCAGTTTTTTGATTTCGAAGATTACCCTCGTCTAGATTTTCATAACAATACTATCACCTCACCCTTCGTTTCTGAATTTATTCATAAACTCACAGAACAATCTGATAGCAATCCTTTTTGGAAAGCTTATTTAAATGATTTAGAAGAACATAATATCTCTGCACATAACTACAAACTTCTGTTAAATAAGACAGTACAACGTAATTTAATTAAAATATTTGGATTAATCAGGTTATATAACAAACAGTTCTTAACTCCTAGAGTTTTTGTCGATTTTATGTATAAACTTATTGTAACAGAGCATCAAGATGGACTAATTGGTAATTTATTTTCATCCTTAGATAATGATATATCTGAAAAAATCGTCAATCTTGATCCAAATAAAATAAGAAACAAAGAGATTGATGATTTTAATCTCGCTTATTCGACCAGAACATTAAGTGATGAAGATAAAGCTTATATAGGCTATTTAAACCAACTTTCTGGAATTACGCTTTCATTAAAAGGATTGATTCAATTAGCTTATTTAATGAAAGATGATGACAATAAATATTCATCTCAACTCAGCAATGCATTTAATAATAAAGAGAAAGAATATTATCTAAAACTAATTCAAATTTACAACGCTGATGAAATTAGTTCTGATGATGAAGCTATTTTAGATGAAATAATCACGAAAATATTCATTGATGCGATTTATAAATACGTAAACAGACATTTACCTAAATCTAGTGATAACTATATTATAACACGTGAACTTCCTCATTATTTTATAAGCAGCAAAGCAGATATTTATTATGATTTTAATTGGATAAAGCAATATAAACTGGTACGTACAAACTCAATCCCTATTCCATTAATCATTAATGATCAAGACCCCATCATATTTAATCTTGATATAACCCAATTAGCACTTGCATTAAAAATACACAATGGTTTTTTACCTAACCGCCAGAAACAAGACGAATTATCACAATTTGAAGAATTTATTAGTGAAATAATAAAAAAAATTAAAGATGTAGAAGATATTCAATTAGTTAATAAACAAGATAAGGCCATAACAAAAATAGTAAAAAAAAGATCGGGGTATTCAATTAAGGAAAATGTAATATGATCGAGTTAAAAATTGAAGGCTCTATTAAAAAGATAAATGAATTACAAGGTAAAAAAGGGGCTTATAGAAATGTTGCTGATCAATATTTACCTATTGGCCCACAAACCGAAAAAGAGCAGAATTTAAATTGGGACATTGTTTATAAATCTATTGTTGAAAATATCTTCCATCTGACATGTAAAAATAGAGACTGGGATGAGCTTAGAGCACAGTTAGTGGATAAAATACGAAATAATCGTGAAACAAAAGATCTCATTGATATTTTGCAACAGACTTATTTAGAAAAAGAGGGATTCAAGAAGTCGACACCATTCTATTACCTAGTGTGTAATGGCAAAGCTCAAGCTAGAACAAAAACAATGGTAGCTATTTTTGACCGTTTATTCTACTTCTCCGAAAAAAATACACCAATAACAAAAGGTAATAATTTTTTAGAAACATTAGTGAATGAAAATTTTATATCGCTGTGTGATGAAATAATAAAAGATAAATCCCAATATCCTTATTTACCTTTTTTAGCGAAGTTATTTCACAACGATATAAATACTTTACTGAAAAACTCTGATTATTTTTTGGATGAATTGCATAATTTTGTTGAGCTATATAGTTTCCTTTATTTAACACAATTAACCGTTAATTTAGTAACTCCCGACAGCCGTTATAAAGAGCCTGAGTCGAGAAAACTCTATTTTATTTTAGAGAATGAAAAAGCCAGTCAAGAAAGGCATGATTGCCGGACATATGGTTTTAATTATCTCTTTTCAAAAAATACGGGATTAGCTTGGAAATTATTTCCTTATTTAGGTTATTTAGATTTGATAACCGATGTTCCTATTTGGAGAATAGAACCACAGCAAGATGAGGCGTTTATAGGAAAGATCAATGAACTAAATAAATTAATCGCTCAACTATTTGAAATACCAACAATTCACTTTAACGACATTAAAGCAGCTATTAATCATGGATTAACAACTCAAATTGAAATTTTTAAAAAAAGTGAACGAAGTTCTGCTAATGAAAAAGTCGTCAATGTTTTTAAAGATGTTTTTTGTCGGAATTTCAAAACCGACCGAAAAAAAGCTGGAATGCATTTTGTTTTAAAAACTAATATGGTTTTGTTAGTCACTAACCTAATTATTGGCACACACCAAAAAATGCTAATTGATGAAGTGATCGAAGGATTTCAACAAAGAGGAATCTGGTTTGATATAAAGTCAAAGGGTGCTTTATTAAAACTTTATGAAAATATTGGTAATATTGAAAAATTAAGCGACAGTGGAGATGCAGTCTATGTTAAAAGTACCATTTGAACGATTTTTAGTAAAACTCCTTTGTCAGTTTATTGATGATAATAATAAACAAAGTTCAAAATTTCATTTTGAAAGTGCGGATCCACAAAGAGCGACAATGTTATATAATTCTTTTCGCTATTATGCCGATAAAAAGATACCTATCGATGGAGCGCCTATTTATGTAATTACAACAGATAAAAGCCATCAAATATTGGTCATGTTACACAGAGATGGAGAACAAAACGACGATACTTATAATGAGGATTTTATCGCCAATGTACGAGATGAATTAAACAAGTTAGATAATGCTAGCCTAGTCGTTATCCATAATAGTTCGTTAGATAGCATTTTAACCTCTTTTCAAAATTTAAATGCCAAAGGTCAAATATTTACACCCGAATCAATTAAGGATGCCTTAGAACATTTAATTAAGACTCATGATCATCCACGACTTATGCAAATTTTACTGTCTCATCGAGAAAGAAAAATTATTGAGGAGAACTTAAGTATATTTGCCTACGAATATCTTTATAATTCAATTATCAATAATACTGTCGATTTTTACAATGAAGGCTTATTCCGCGATTCACGCTTATTCGATTTGACGAATAAAAACGAGATTGAAGGCGATATAAAAGGTAATGCTCGGCTTTATAGTGTTATTGATAAATATGTTTCTGATTTCTCCAATAGTGAAGTTGAACTTAAAGAAAAACTAGAAGAAATTGGACTTGGTGAGAAATTTATTAAAGATAACTTTTTTGATAGCACACAGCCCTTAAAATGGAAAGGATTAGAATATAGATATCTGCTTGATGAAATCGATAAAAATAAACATTGTTTACTTGATATTGAAAATATTGAGTATAACAGCAAAAAATTAACCACGTATAAACATGGTGGAGATACCGGTGCTAGATATAAGAGAATCTCTATTATTATCGAGGCTGACTCAGAAAATGTTGAATTAAAAATTCGTATGACTAAAGGTGAGCCTTTACTAAGCTCAGAGCAGATAAAAATATCTGGTGATTATAACGATAGCCAAATTACCCTTCGTCCCGCAAATCATGAAAAGCAAACAACCCTAACAGCCTCATTTATTTTTGATGGTACCCCTAAATTTTTGAAAATTAAGTTCGGAAGACCCTCCGTTAAAGAAAACTTTCAATTTAATATCTTAATCGTTCCGCAAAAAACATTTAATTTTTATAAATATTTTGAAAAAGTTACTATTGATATTGAACGAAATAAAGGAAAAGTGTTATTAGAAAATATTGTGGAACCTATCTGTATTTCAACTGAGAATACCATTGAAAAAGTCGTGGAACATGTTGATGAAATCATTAATTTTGAGGAAGTAGGAACCATAAACTTACAGCAATTACTTGAAAATGAAGTTAGTACCACACTGATATTCCAACATAATAATATCCAACTTCCAGTAAGTGTCACTGGAAGTGTTACGTTAGACCCAATAAAATTGCCTAGTATTCTCGATGCGCAAAGGGGCATAACTATTTTTGAATCTGACCGAATTCCTAAATATAATGCGAAAACCAAAAGGGCTATTGTTGCTGGGAAAGAAAAAGCACTCAATGTGGATGCGCAAATACTCTGTAATATTGAATATGAAATAGTGCATCAAGGACTATTAACCTGGGATGAAAACCAAGGACCTAAATTGATGCAAAAGCTTGCCACTTGTTATCCAACTGTTGCATCAGCTTACCAGAAGTTGTTTACCTGGTTACAAACAAATGAAACTATTTTATCTATTACTAATTGGCCTGCTGATTTAAGAAAATGTGTACATAACGTTGTTCAGGCTGTGATTGATGCTTTAGAACAAATTCCTGATGGTTCTTTAACCAGCGAACAAAGAGAACTTCTTGAAGTAGGGATTTATAAAGGTACAATAAATAAACAAGAGGGTGCCTATGAATGGCTAACACCATATCATCCACTCTGTTTATCCTATGCGCTTGAACTAGCAAATAAACTGTCAATAACAAACGATCAGTCAATATCCCAAATTCCATCTACCACTTTGAACAAACTCACCCCTGCCGGTTTATTACCTATACTTGTAGATGATAAACAAGAATATTCATTCACAGAAGCACATTCGCACAACAAATTATGGTTAAAAATTATCCCGCAAAAACAAAATAATCCTTCATTTGTGAAAGAATTAGTGAGTGAGAAAATAAAAGATTTTATGTCATGTTTTGAGATGCTTTTTAAACAAAATGAATATGCACCACTCTTAATCAATTCTATTTATAATCAAGATAATGAATTTATTTTTAAAGGGATTGTTGATTATTTAGAAAAAAATAAAAACAATGCTAAATATATTCATGTCAATATTTTTGATGATAATTTATATAATACATTTTTTGATCAGTTTTCTGAAATTAAAGAGATTAATCAATTAAGAAATATTATTAAATTAAGTCCTCAAAAACAAGATATCACAGATGAACTCATTGCATTAATCAGAGAAAAAGTAAGTTATAGTAAATTTGTTAATAAAACTGATTATTCTTACGCTCACTTGAGCTTTTTTAAAAATAATGAAAAAGTAAAAGTGACGAATAGATCAACCCTTAATGCTAAAACAGGAGTTACTTGCCAAGGGTTCATTTCTGGTGAGGCATCTTATTTAGAAAATAATAATTATTACTCTGGTTTCGGACTACGAGGATTACAAGAAAAAAATAATTTAATAAAATTAGCAGAAAGATATAACGAATTACTTATTCCTTATAAAAATAAAAGCGCCTCTTATATTAAAGGTGTTGTGCCTGCCCTTGTCGTTCACGATCAATTTAAAGAAAAATTGACCCACTCATATGATAGTAGTATTTGGACATGTATCATTGATCCTAAAGTTACATTAGATTTTTTTGATGATGCCAATACGATCTTAATTCACTATTCTGACCATTATACTAATTCGAGTTCATATGATGCTATTACAGTTTCTTCCAGAGTGTCACTTTACAAATCTTTATTAAATAAAGAATCTGATGAATTATTAAATTCTTTTAATGCAATTAGTGGTCAATGGCTGTTAGAAATTGTTAAAGCCAGTGGCAAGAAAACATCTGATGCAACAGCAAAACAAATAAAAGAGAAACAGGGCATTATTGCAGCTTATAAATTTTTAGCTAGTTTTTTATTGAAAAGTAAAATTACCTGGGTACCACTTCCTGTTGCTGAATTAATTAGAGTAACAGGAAGTTTAGGTCTTGGTTTTAAAGATAATGACTTTTCAGCTCGATTACATAACAAACGTTTGGGGGCTATGTGTGATGACATACTTTTCGTTGGTTTCGCGAACAATGAAGTATATTTATTACCCTTAGAAGTTAAAAACCGAGAAAAAGGAACAGATTTTACTAAAGCAGTTGCACAAGCGAAAGAGTTAGGTAAGTATATGAAAGAATTACTTGCTGC
Source organism: Gilliamella apicola (assembly GCF_003202655.1). Classification (GTDB taxonomy): domain Bacteria; phylum Pseudomonadota; class Gammaproteobacteria; order Enterobacterales; family Orbaceae; genus Gilliamella; species Gilliamella apicola_R. The sequence goes on from NZ_QGLR01000018.1 coordinate 123,459, forward strand.
ATCATCCTTCAAAGGACAAATTTATCGCTCATTATTTGTTCAACATGTTATATCTCAAATTGAACGTTTTCAGTTATATAATGTTTTTCCTGCTGATTATTTTACCTCGATAATACTGCGCAGAGAGAGCTATCAACAAGGTGAATATCAGATTTCAGAAATCAAAAACTATCCTGTAGGTATTGCATTAGCTTTAAATAATAATCGAGAAACGGCTAAATTAGAGGTTAAATTAGACGGACCATCTAATATTTTACAAATACAACTACCATTAGGATTGAGTGAATATCTGCAAAATCAGCCTATTGTTGATTTAGCTAATAAAGTGACTGATATATTGCATTATCCAGAATTGAAGCACTATATTTTAACTGATTATGAAAGTACTCCGTTTATGGTTAATAACGACTTTAATTTAGAAACGACTTCCTCTGTTATTGACGAAATAAACAGTGAAGAACTAACTATAATGGATGAAACATATTCTGAGGATATTAGCAGCCCAACGGTTTCATTTGATTATCCTGATAATTATCAAGAAATCATCGATTTGTTATTAGAAAAATTGGATGATGATTTAACTAAAAATGATCTATTAAATTTAACAGAAAGTGATTTTATTAATTTATTAGGAGATAAAGCCGATCTTTTAACTTTTTTTCGTTTAAAAGAGTACGTAATACAACAGAATGAAAACAGTTTATCATCCAATGATTTAAGTCCTAAACTTACAGACTTAAATATTGACCAGAATTTTTCCGCATTAATTAATTTACTTATTCAAAGATTTGGTGACACAATATCGATCAATGAAGTGCTTGCCCTCGAAGATAATAGTCTTTTGCAATTAAATGGATTTGGTAAGGCTAAATTAGGAAAATTTGCTGAATTAAAGGAATATTTAAAACAACATAAATTTTCTTTAAAAAGCTCAGCCCTAAGAAAAAAAGCCCCATTAATTGAAGATTTCGATATTGCAATTGACGAATTGGAACAAAAACTTATTTTGAGTTTAGAAAACTTCCTTGATTCAGCACAAGGCCGCGAGATAGATATTTTTAAAAAAAGGTTTGGTATTTACTGTGACTGTTTAACATTAGAAGAAATTGGTTCTGATTATGGGGTGACTCGGGAGCGGATCCGACAAATAGAATCTAAAGCAAAGAAAAATTTTTTATCTTATTTAACAGTTTCTCAAAAAGTTATACAAGCTATTATTAAATCTAATTTAAGTGAGCTTAGAGAGCCTTTATTCCAATCTTTACGTGCATATTTTGTACATGATAAAAATTTCTATTCATTTATCGAGCTTTGCTGTGGTTTACTTGAAAACGAAATTAAACAAATTATAAACCCTAAAATAAGTCAGAATTATTTTAATGAATTTTGGATTAATCACATTTCTCCGGCTCAATTAGATGATCTGACCTGGTATTTACATGAAACACTCAACATAGAACAAGCCGTTGCTGAAAATCAGATTCTACGCTGGTTAGAGAGTGATTTATTAACATTAGATGATAGACAACAAATTTCACCCAAAAAGCTCCCAAAAGTTGAAGCGTTAACAAATGCACTACTTGAGTTTCCTAATGGCGGTAGCTGGAAATCTATTCAACAACGAGTTATTGAGAAGAAAATTACTTTAGCAGAAATAACATCTGAACGATTAGATCCAGCCCTAACCACTGCGGTAGATAAAGAATATATATATCAAAGCGATAGAGGAACATATCGACACTTAAACTATTTGCAATTAAGTCATGATGAGATTGAACTTGTTTTAACTCGTGTTAAAGAAAAAATAAAAGAGTATCAATTTGAAGGAAGAAATGCGGTTAATTTGTCAGTGGATATTTATCAAAACTCAAACTTCTCTCAAGATTATTTTATTACTCGGCATATTATTCGAGCCTATGGTTCAAATATAGGTATCTATTTTAATGGAAAATCAGGAACCGATACCGTTAGTTTAAATGCAGAATTCGATTTAGTCTCTCAACGTAAAGTATTACTAGAATTATTTAAACGCACAATACATCCTCTAACTAAAAGAGATATTGCCGATAAAATCAGAAGTCAATCTTTAGGACATGCGGCATTTTATTTGGATATATTACTTAATGAGGGTGAAGTCGTTCGTGTAAGTGAGTCAGAATTTGCTCATAAAGATAAAGCTTTTAAAGATGTTAATATTGATAATATTATGGAATTGGTTTGCAAATTATTTAACAACGAAGACCGTATTATTGAAGGTGAAGTTTTGCAAACCTATTTAAATAGAAAATTAAGTTTACAATCTAATAAATATTTTTATCTATCACTACTAAAAATATATGCAGAAAAGTATAGGCTAACACTTTATTTTGTTCAAAATCTTGTTGCTAAATTTCCAATCAAGCAAAGTGGATTGGTGGACTTCTGTCGTGATGCATTATCAAAAACAAACTCTAATTCTGAAGCAATAAAATTAATTCAACAATCAGTATTAGCGAACACGCATATTATTAAAAGAGCGTTGCTACAATGCTCTTTCCCACAAGTTAACAAAATTGAAAATGAGAATGAAATAGAATCGTCAATTATAGAGACACATACTGAGTTTAAAGATGAAATAGTCATCCCTGTAATACCAGAAACTGATAGAGAGCTAATAGTGTCAGATTCTGTAGAAAATACACGGGTATTGTTGGGTAAATCTATTGATAATTTTGAGGATATTTATTGGGAATATGGTAATAAAAATTTAGCAAATAGACATTTGATTGTTTTTGGTCGTTCAGGTCAAGGTAAAACTTATTGTATACAAGGTATTTTAATGGAATTAGCCAAGAGTAATCATAATTCTTTAATAATCGATTATACAAATGGTTTTTTACCTAATCAACTTGAAACTGAATTTAATAAATTTATACAACCTACTTCACATTATTTAGCCCAAAAACCATTAGGTATCTCTCCATTCAGAAAGCAAAAACAAGACTACGGTGGAGTGGTTTTAGAAGAACAGAATCATATCGTCGCAGCTCGGATTACCTCGGTATTTAATCAAGTTTATTCTTCTATTGGAGAACAACAATTTGCTACATTAACTAGCACAATTGAAGCTGGTTTAAAATCATATGGTCAGAATTATGATTTTGAGCATTTATATAATGATTTAATCAATGAAGAAAAACGAGGGGAAGCATTAGCTAATAAATTAGCTCCAATGATGAAATCAAATTTATTTGATGCATCTAAAAATCAAGGTTGGGAAAATATATTTTCGAATAAACAATCTAGAACGACTATCATTCAGTTAGCCTCGCTATCTCGAGATATTATGCGGATAGCTACTGAGTTTAGCTTATGGGATCTTTATGCCTATGCCTGTAGTTACGGTAATAAAAATAAACCACTTCCTATTATTTTGGATGAAGTACAAAATCTAGATCATAAACTTGATAGCCCTCTAGGAAAGATGCTTACAGAGGGAAGAAAATATGGTATATCATTGATTCTTGCAACACAGACACTAAGTGTACTGAAAGGAGAAGAACAAGATCGTTTATTCCAAGCTGCCCATAAATTATTCTTCGCACCAGCAGAAACTGAGATCTTGAATTATGCTAAACTACTAGAACAAGCGATTCCAGGTACCGATAAAAAAGTCTGGTCAAAAGAATTGGCAAATTTACAGAAAGGTGAATGTATTTCGGTTGGCTTACATAAAGACCATTATGGTAAAATCACAACAAGTGCAAGAACCATTAAGATAGCTAATTTAGAATCGCGGCTTGTGTAATTTTAATATCACTAACTATCATCAACTAAGATTATCTTAATTAGTCGGTGATGGTTTACTATTTTATTACTCTATTAACATATATATTAAGCATTTGTATACTTCTACCTGATGTATTAAATAATTCTTTCTATTGTAGTATTTATTCCCTTTTTATTCTCATACATTGTTGTACAGAAAATAGATAAAAGTATTGAATAAAAATAAAAACCAAACCTCATTCAACATTTTTAATATAGTTGATATTTCTATTTGATAAATATGAGTTGTATTTTCGATCATAAGTTCAATAGACTTGATATATTTTGAAAGGGTTTGGTATAACGAAAATTTAATTAAAATCTATTTTAATCATATAATTAATATCATTTGATAAGTAAGCATTCTAGTTACCGTTTGCTCTAGTAAGCATATCTTCCATTTGTTCTGGATTCATTATAATTCCTATATATAAAATGTATTTTAGTTATGTATCATTTAACTATATCTCTTATTTTAACTTATATATTTTCTCACTATAATTAGCTATGTTTTAATAAAATTTTATTTTTAATTCTAGATTAGATGGAATCAATAAAATTAAGTAAACTCTTATGATTCCTCAAGCTGGCAATCCCATCTTCAACGTGTGCAGCCCACGCATTCATCATTTCTTTACTATTTAGTTCCGGATAAGTGAATTTGAGTAATAATTCTGTAATACCTTCTAATTCTCCAAGCCAAACAGATTTTTCAAGTACTAACGAACCATCTAGTTTTCTTTCATTAATTTGATAACGAAATCCAGACTCGATAGAGCGATAAAATGCTAAACGAGCCGAAATATTCGGAGTTACTCCAGTCATAGTCTTTAAACGTTTTAATTGGTCTTCTGTTTTACGTGTAAGTTGCATTCTATTCGGTAACATTAACTTACCTCTTTATTTTTATGTGAGTTTTCCCAAAAATAACCATTTTTTATTTCTGAAGAATAGGTTTTATTATTGAATTGTATCTGATAACTATGTGAGATATCATTTTTCAAATAATTAAAAAAATAATTCTCATCAATCTCAGTATCTGTTGACAAAATAATGACTTGTTTACCTGCTAATGGAAAGTAATGTTTTATTAACTTATCCCGGTGTTTTGAGTCTAACCGTCCTAGTGGAGTATCAATAATAACCGGTAATTGACGGCCTGATGTTTTTCCTAACGCTTCAAGTATAGCAATAGCATAAATCTGCTTTTCGCCCGCAGATAAAGATTTACGATTAATAAATTGCCCTTCACTGTCAATAAGTTCAACATTAAAAGTCATTGGGTTTACTTTTGCAGTCAATTGCTCATTTTCTTTACGATTCAAACGTTTATATGAATTTAAAAAATTAAACTCCAACGCTTGGATTCTAGACTCAGTGAGTGAAGCCATATATTCCTCTAAAAGAGCTAAACTATTTTTAGCATAGGCTATAGAATTATTGTCATTATATTGTGAACGCATTTGATCATGAATTTTCTGAATTTGCCTTGTTTTATCCAATGCTAAAACTAACATTTTCTTTGCCTCTTCCAGAAGAGCATTGTTTTCATTAATTTTATTAATTCTCTCATGATCAAGCTGTCTAATGTGTGAGAAAAGTTCCAACCACTGTTCATCTTCTGGTGCTCTTTGAATATTTAGTGAAGCTTGTTCAAGTTCATTTTCTACAACAGTTAATCTATCTTTTAATTCATGAAAATGTTCTTTTGATTTATTAGCATCAATTTTTACCTTTTTTTGGTAATAACCCAATTCACGTTCGGATACATCAAGTAATATTTTACCAGAAGGTTTATCTGCTAAATAAACTTCTAATTGATCTTTAATTGCTTCACTAGCGATTTTGGCGGTAGAGGTTGAACGAAAAGCCATATCTGTTTGTAGTTTTTTGAGAAATTGGTTTAGTTCAGTAACAAAGCTCTGCGTCTGTTTTAACTCTGCTTCTTGTTGTAATTGTTCAAATAAGCGGTTTAATGTTTTAGGTGCTAATGATAGAGGGAAAGTATTATCAAATTCTTGACGAATTGCTCTTTCTAGAATCTCTTTCTCTTTAAAAAGTTGGTTAACCTTTTCTTTTTCTTGTGATTTAGTTAGCGCAAAAGCACCACCTTCAGCTGAAAATAGTCGTTCTTTTTTCTGAATATTGTCTGTAATCCCAGATATTTGTATATAAATTGCATGAGCTGACGTTCTTAATCGCTCTGCTTCTTTTAGATAGGTGTTTTTTTCTTGTTCTAATTGATTTAATATTTCTTGATATTTTATATCTAGTGTATTGATTGCATTTCTTTTTAGATAAATCATTAAATCATTTCTTAATTTTTCAATGATATCCAATCCAAATAAGCGCCGCACAGCTGTTTGTAAAACTTTACCAGACTCATCTTCTGCTAAGTCTGCAATTTTTTCACCATCAAAAAAGAAAAGGTCAGCCACGCCATTAGGAATTAACTCATTGAGAAATCCTTGACATTGCTCATAATTTAATTCAAGTAATGGCTTACCATTTTGTGATAGGAATAATTCATCTTTATGCCCTAATGACCAACTTCGAGTAACCGTGAAGTCAGATGTTTCCCCTGCTTGATTATAAGTAAAAGTTAATTCAATAGAGGCTGATTTTTCTGATTCTTTGGTCTCTGAATTTCTATAAATAAGAGCTGAAAGTTGGTCAATATAATTCTGATTAGTTAATACTCTATCAAAGGCCATTTTTCCATAAAGTGCTAATTGTATTGCTGTAAGAATAGATGTTTTTCCTGAACCATTTAATCCACCAAATAAAATAATTGGTTTATTATTTTTGGGTAATAATTCTATTTCATGTGTACCTTGAAAAACCCGAAAGTTTCGTAAAACTAATTTTTTAATAATCATATTAAAGGCTCTTTCCTAATAATGAAACTGAACTATCTATTTTTATAAATTCGCTCTGAAGAATATTTAGCTCATTTTCAATTTTAGTAATTTCTTCTTGATGCAGATCCTTTTCATGGCGTTTTTGTAATTCTGATTGTTTTTTTTCAATTTCTTCTAAATTTTTACCCCAGTCTTGTTTCAAAATACTTTCAATTTTATTGAAAATACCTTGTCGACGACTAATACCTTCTAAACTTACTTCTAGTTCTATTAATTTCATTATCATTTCGGCTTCAACATCATATTCTGTAGCTAGTTGTTTTAAAATTTGAGCATCCGATTCATCAAAATGTGATTGATCATCAATGATCCAATTCAAATCTTTTCCAAACACTTCTTTATAAATTTTAGGTAAAGAATCACTCCAATCAGGTTCATTAGGATCCCTTAACCACTCTTGCCGAATTGCGTGTAATTCAGGTTCTGTTATTAATTGAATTTTATGACCTTCTTTATTTAATTTGACTTCTATTTCTAAAAGCTGTTTTAACCATTTTTTTCTATAATCAATCCAGTAAGGCCCAGGAACAATTTTTCGTTCCGCAGCTATATCTTCACCTTCTTTAGCATATTGATAACTTATTTTTCCTGTTCGTCGTTTATAATTGCGATAAATTTGTTTCTTTTCTGGTTCTGTCGTTAATGATAAAAGATCACGAAACTCTAGCAATGGTGACATCCATTCCTCACCATTTTTAATTAAACTTTCCATAGCTCTATCTTTTTTCACAACTGTACATGTCCAACAACCAAAACGAGAATTACCACAAGAAGGTGTACTTTCATCAATAACTAGTGGACATTCCCCCTGATCTGATGAATCCATATATAGAGTCCAAAGAGGTCTATTATTACCCCCCCATGGAGATTCCCACTCTTCAATATCATCAGGAGAATATCTAAATGCACCTCTTAGTAATTTCCAGACATCCTCTACATCCCATGTATCAATAGGTGTATAAATAAAAGCATTAGCTAAAGTCGTATGCCTTGCTAAACGAGAACCATCGATCTTATGTTTGGCTATAACCTGTGCTCGAGAAGCACTTTCACTACTACGAGATCCAAGAACAACAATAACTTCATCAAACTGGCTAATTTTATCTTTAATAAAATCACTAACTGGATTGATTTTCATTCTTTCAGTACACCAACGAAAACTTCTTGTCGGAGCTGGATAACCTTTTCCTAAGAGATTCACCCAAAAGGTTTCATATATTTTAGGAACAACAGCATGACAGGTTAAAGGTAATTCATCTCTTTTAGCTCCTTTTTCAATTTGTTCAAGTGTTCGACTAATTAAATCAACTACAACAGGTGTTTCTACTAATGTATCAGAGGAAACAACAAAAACTGATTTAGTTCTGTATTGAGGTTCTAAACCTAATAAAGCTAAATAAACAAGGGTCACAACCGCGGAAGAATCTTTTCCCCCACTATAACCTATAACCCAAGGTCGTTTATCTGAGCAATAAATTCTCTGAACTTCTGATATATATTCAGCCAGAACTCGACCAGAAAAAATTTCTTGGTTAATAAAATTTTTATAGTCATCTAAATCATAACATTGCTTTAAATTTGTCATTGTCAATTCACTTGTTGCTCTAGTATTTGTTCCTCTTCAGAGAGAGGCAATTCAAAAGTAATTTTTAAAAAGTTTGTTGTTAATTGTATAGCTGATGTAGATTTACTCAATTTTCCATGCGACATGGTTCTTCGGATCCATTCAGGATTTGTTTTACGCCAATTAATTAACTTTAACTTTGTTAACTCTTTCTTCCAATTTAACGTTTTATTTTCTAATAAAAAATAACCAAGCATTCCTAAGGCTTGAAGGCCAACTCCGTGTGAATGAATAAATTCTTGGCGAAGCTGTGAAGCTGATACTTCTTTATCTAATGCCATTTTCCAATCAGGCATATTAAGATATACCTGATACCAATATTCAGTCGCTGTTTTTTTTTCTTCATCAGAATAACTATCTTTTGGCCCCTTACCTAAAAGAGCTCGCGTAGCTTGTTTTATACTACTTAAAGTAAATAATTTATTAGATAATGTTGATATACTTGACCTTTCCATTTCTGTCAAACCAATAAATGGCTTTATTTCAGATGCTAATTTACGGGCTAATTCTGATGCTTGATCTCTGTGGTCATACAGTGTTGCTAATGACGGGCTTGGTTTTACAGCATACTTATTCAAATCAGCAAACATTTGTTGGCTTTTTACTAATCCTTCATCAACAAAAAATAAAACAGGTATATTATCTAGACCTAATTCTGGCTTTTCTTTAATTGCTTCTTCAATCGCCTTTCTTCTATGTTGTCCATCATTGATCAAAATTTGAGAATCCATCGGTACAAGCAATATACCTAAATTTTGTGATCCAGAATACTCTTTGAATTCGACATTAACAGCAATTGAAGCTGTTAAAGCTGAAAATACATAGTCTTTAGGATTATCTAATAAATATTTAACCATTTCAGGAATTCGTGATTTATTTAATGTTCTTTGGGCCCTTAATTCGGGAGGAACATCATTCTCATCAAAACTGAATATTTTAGGAATAATGCGTAAAGGACACGTAGCTATATAAAAGGGTCTACCAGCCTGAACTCCTCTTACAGCAGGAAATGAATAGCAATAATTAGAATCAAAATTATTATTCATAATAATTCTACATATTTTTAAGAAAATTAAATTCTGTATAATACGTGATTTTAATACGTAAATAAATTATTACGTAAAAAGCTTTACGTATCTTATTAGACTAAAGTAAAAATAAATATAACACACTATATGTATAAATATACAGTTATTTTTTTAAAAATATTTGGATTAAAATATTTTAACCTTATTTCTGAGAAAGATTTTTAATAATCTTTTTTAAAAGTGAAATAGCAAATATAATAACTAAGATTACATTTAATAATGTTACTTAACCCAATTATTGATATAACCAAGGATAAATTACTTAATCTTATCAGTCTAAGCCGGAGCATCCATAAACTTTAAACTAACTTTTCAATCCCATATCCAACCACCAAACTCCAAAACTTAACCCTAACAGCTTTTTTAAATCTAAATCAATTCAACTCCACCTCCCAACAACTTTTCTCTACCAATCAACGTCCCCCCCAAATTAAGTAAAAAAATAGATGCATTCAGTTGGATAATGGTGCTCGTCCTAAAAATAGCTTTAAAAGCTTTATTGGCAATAGTTACCATAAACTGCTTAGGTTTTATTATTTATTTTAAAAATCATATTATTAATTCTATAAATATTATCTATCCAGTAAAGCGGTGTTGGTTTTACTGGTATTTTCAACTAGAAGTTTATACCTGAAAAAACAATAAATTACATTAATATTCATGATCTGCATCACATAATCACATAATTATTGTTGTTGGTTCCAAATTATTTAAATATATTGCTAACACGAGTTAGCAAAGGATATTTTAAAGATGGAAATTTATTTTATTGGTGTTGATGTAGGTTCGGCTAGTGTACGAAGTGCAATTTTCGATCAACAAGGTAATCGAATTGCATTTGCAGTAAGACCAATCCAACAATTTCATTCGAATGTTGATTGGGTCGCGCAATCATCTTCTGATATTTGGGATCAAGTTTGTTCTGCTGTAAAAGAAACGGTTCTTCAAGCAAAAATAGATAAAAGTAAGATCGTTTCTATTGGCTTTGATGCGACATGTTCTTTAGTTGCTATCGGCCATGATGGCTCACCAATTTCTGTTTCGGAAAATGGATCATTGCATGAAGATATCATTATGTGGATGGATCATAGAGCTAAAAAAGAGACCACTGATATTAACTTAACTAATGATCCGGTTTTGAAGTATGTTGGCGGTGAAGTTAATGTTGAGATGGAACTGCCTAAAATTTTATGGCTGAAAAACAATCACCCCGAAAGATATCAAGCAACATGGCGATTTTTTGATTTAGCGGATTATCTAGTTTGGAAGTCAACCTCAGCAGATGTCGCCAGTGTTTGTACATTGACTTGCAAATGGAACTATCTCTCTCATAAAAAACGATTTGATGAAAAATTCTTAGCCAAAATTGGACTAAATGATGTGCTCGCTAAAATACCTAAGTCGGTAACTGAATTGGCTGAGGCGGTTGGTACACTTACACCAAAAGCAGCTATTGAACTCGGTTTAACTGAAAAGGTAATTGTTGCTAGTGGAATTATTGATGCCCATGCTGGCGGTGTTGCATTAGTCGGTAGTGATCCTAAAAATAGTTTAGCTATTATTAGTGGTACATCTAATTGCCATATGATAGTCAACCCAAAATCTATTTATGTTCCGGGTGTCTGGGGACCATATTATGGGGCAATGTTACCTAATTTTTGGTTAAACGAAGGCGGGCAAAGTGCTGCTGGCGCGCTTTTAGAATGGACAATTAGACAACATTCAGCTTGGCCGGAAATTGTTAAAGAATCAGAAGAAAAACAGTGTCATTATTATCAATTATTAAATCATTATGTTAATCAGTTAGAACAAAAAGAACAACGTCCAACACAAAATCTACACATCTTAGCCGATCATCATGGTAATCGTTCTCCTAGAGCTAATGCAGATGCTAAAGGGATGATTTCAGGATTAACACTTGAAACGGGGGTTATGGGCTTAGCCAGAATTTACTTAGCAACATTGCAAGCCATCGCCTATGGAACACTACATATCATCGACACACTAACTGAATCTGGTTACCAGATTGATAAGATCATTATGTGTGGAGGTGCAACAAAAAATCCACTGTGGTTACGCGAATATAGTGATGTAACTGGTCGTGAAATTGTTTTAGTCAAAGAGGAAGACGCGGTCAATCTTGGCGCTGCGATTTTAGCGGCAGTGGCAGCTAAAGCTTTCCCAAATATTCAAAGTGCCGCCCAATCTATGGTAGCTAGCGGTATCACAATCAAACCTAATTTTAACAGCCAAAATTTTCATAAACACAAATACCGTGTTTATTTGCAAATGTATCAAGATCAACAAAAGTATAACCAATTCATGAGTTTATCCGATTGAAAAAAAGGAGTAGAAAATGCTACAAGTTGTATTACCCAAACAATTAAATCCACAAAAAAGTGATGATAAAGAAATCATCATGATCACAAGTGGTGATTTACGAGAAGCTGCAAATACCACCTGCTGGCCTACACAGCTTAAATTTGAACACAAACTACAAGAGTGTTTACAGAAACGTGGATATAAACTAACCCGTGCCTTTCCCGTTAATTCAGAAGTAGGACATGGTTTTCTTAGAACACAACGTGAAGGTTGTGATCATTTTGCCAATATTGACCCTGATGCCCCTTTAATTGTTCTTTTAACTGCTTGGCAGTATTCACATTATGTTGCGCCTTGCTTAGTTCATCATCGAGGACCTATTTTGCTATTAGCTAATTTTGAAGGAACTTGGCCAGGGTTGGTTGGTATGCTTTGTTTAGCGGGAACATTAACAAGCTTAGGGAAAAATTATTCAAGATTATGGTCTGAGAATTTTGACGATGACTTTTTTAATAGCTCTTTAGATACCTGGTTAAAGTATGGTTCTGTACAACACAATACTCAATATTTACATGATATTTCACCAGTACATCCGGTCATGGCAACATCAGCCGGAGAAATTGGGCGGCAAGTTGGTAACTATATTTTACAACATAAAGCTATCTTAGGGCTGTTTGATACCTTTTGTATGGGGATGATCAATGGCGTTTTTCCACAAAAATCATTGATCGATATTGGTATGCCACTTGAATCATTATCACAATCGGCATTATTAGTTGAAATGAACAAAGTACCAAAATCGTTACGTCAAGCTTGTCTCAAATGGTATGAAGATCAAGGCATGAAATTCCAATTTGGTACAGATCCTCAAACAGAATTAACACGTGAACAAGTTGAAGAGCAATGTGCCATGATGATTGCCATGGCTCGCTTTTATAAACGCTATGGTTTATCCGCGATTGGAGTTCAATATCAACAGGGCTTGAAAGATAGTTGTGCGGCGTCTGATTTTGCAGAGGGTGCCATAGGTTCAACTCAGCGTTTCCCGATCCCAGATGATAATGGCGATATTATTGCCCCAGGAAAACCCATCGCTTGTATAAATGAAGTTGATATGGGTACCGCAATTCCACAAACCATGCTTTGGTATCTTCTTACCTCCTTAAATTTACCTGCCGAGACAACTTTACACGATGTTAGATGGGGTAGTGAATACAACGGCGTTTTTTACTGGGATTTTGAAATCTCAGGCGCAGTTCCTTTTGAACATATTAAAGGTGGCATTGCCGGCGCAACAGGATATCGACAACCAGCAATGTTCTTTCCTTATGGCGGTTCAACCATTGCCGGACAAGGTAAAGCAGGACGTTTTATTTGGTCGAGAGCTCATTATGAAGGACTTGACGTCATTATGCATATTGGTACAGGTCATGCGGTGGAATTACCAGAAGCTGAATTTGAGCGTCGCCGTAAAGCAACCAATTATGAGTGGCCACTTATGAATGCCGTTTTAGATGGTGTATCACGTAATGATTTTATGGCTGGGCATCAAAGTAACCATATCACTATTGCTTACGTTGATGAAGATAAAATTGCAGAAGTATTACAAGCTTTTGTTGCTCAATGTTTAACCCAAAAAATAAAAGTTAAAGTCGCTGGCGATGCATTTAGATTTTTTTAGTTATATCTAAATGTTTTGCTTAGTGTTGATAACGTGTGGGCTTTTTACATAAATTTGGTTAAAGGTAACAGGTAATAATATGAGTACATCCACAAGAAATATAGATGAGCTTATCTCATCGGTAAAAAATATATTTGATAATAAAGAGTCACCATCGGCAACAAAAGCTGGTTGGTTAATGATAACCGCTTTATTAATTGAATCATGGGATATCTATTCCATGGCATTCATTATTTATGCTTTAAATGATATTTACCACCCAAGTAGTTGGTTATTAGGTTTAACCGCCGCAGGAACACAATTAGGCGCAGTTATAGGTGCGTTAATGGGCGGCTGGCTAACAGACAAAATCGGCAGAAGAACAATTTTCCTTGGTTCAATGATCCTTTTTGCTATTTGCGCAATTTTACAAGGTATGGCACCTGATATGTATTGGCTAGCTGCAATAAGATTTTTTGCCGGTATTCCAGTTGGAGCTGATGTTGCTAATGGCTTCACTTATATTATGGAAGTGATGCCTAAAAAGAAACGTGAAGTTATGGCAAACCGTTGGCAATTTATGTTTGCATTAGGAATCATTGCTGCAATTTTATTAGTGACCATTTTGCAATTAGCTAATGTTGATAATTCTTTAATTTGGCGCATTGTTTTAGCTGTTCCGGCAATTCCAGCATTTGGACTATTGATGATGCGTAAAGAACTACCAGAAACACCAACTTGGTTAGTTGAAAGAGGTCGTTTTATTGAAGCAAAAGTCGCATCAAAAACATTCTATAAAGATGATTTTTTAGACGCATTACTACCTGACGAAAATGTACATATCGAACAACCAAAAGTTAACCAAGTATTAAAAGATGTATTTAAAAATAAATTTTCAAAGAAAACCACAATTTTTGGTTGGATCTCATGTGCTGTGCAATCATTTGAAAATTATGCATTTTCATTCTATTTACCGTTTATTCTAGTAACAATTGGAATCTCAGGACAAATACAAAATAACCTAGCATTAATTTTTATAAATTGCATAGCTGCAACCTCCGCTTTTGTTGGCCCATTATTGTTACCTAAATTAGGTCATAAAGGGATTAGTCAGTGGGGCTTCTTAATGGTAACCATTGGTATTTTAATTGCAGCCTACGGATTTTATGATCAAAACTTTATCTTTATTACATTTGGCGCTGCTTTAATGTTATGGGGGCATTATTGGGATTCTGAAAGTGGAATGACAGTTATTTCCCTAGTAGCAAAACCTGAGTATAGAGGAATTGCATCCGGTATTGGTTACACTATTGTTAAAGTGACTGCTTTTGTTACTACATTAGTTTTCCCCCCATTATTCAAAACCCTTGGCGTACCGGTTGCAGCTGCCATCGTTTCAATTGGACCTTTCCTAGCATTTTTAGCGGCAACATTTATTTTGCCAGAAGTATTTGGACATGAAGAAAGTAACAAACAGAAATAAACAAGAATATTAAATTAGTAACAGAGAATTATATATAGATAAAAGGATATAGTTATGAAAAATTTACAAATGCCTGTAATTGAACGAATCGAATTAATGACCTCAAGAGTTCCTTTACCGAAAGGTCCTTGGGGAGATCAAATTCACCATGTAACAGATATAGAGGTATCGATTGTTGATGTTTATGGCTCAAATGGTCTTGTCGGTACTGGTTTTAGTCATACTTCAGGTTGGTGCGGGACAACAATTTCAGCTTTAATTAAGGAAATTATTCCTGACGTTATCGGCCAACGACTATCACCACGAGGTTTATGGCATCGTAGTTATAAACACGTTCATGATGTTGGCGGTGCCGGGGTTACGACTCATGCTTTATCCGCTCTTGATATCGCGTATTGGGATTTACTAGGTAAAACCTTAAATACACCAATAATTGATATTTTAGGACGAGTAAGGGATAAAGTACCTCTCTATGGTAGTGGTATAAATTTACATTTATCGGTCGAAGAAGTTATTGAACAGGTTAAAGAGTGGAAAGCTAAAGGTTACTTCGCAGCAAAAGTGAAAGTAGGTAAACCAACATTAGAGGAAGATGTTGAGCGATTAACAAAAATCCAAGAAGCAGTACCCTATTTTCCTTTAGCGGTCGATGCTAACCAAGGATGGAATTTCCCTCAAGCTTTACAAGCATTTAAAGCATTTGATCATTTAAATTTATTATGGATTGAAGAACCATTACCATCAGATGATATTACCGGACATATTCATTTGCGTGAGCGTGTAAATACACCAATAGCGCTAGGTGAGAATGTTTATAATGTTAATCAATTTGCTCAATATATTGAAGGTAATGCCGCTGACTTTATTCAAGCGGATCTAGGTCGAGTAGGGGGAATTACCGGATATTTAGATATTGCTGCGGTAGCAAGAGCACATAATTTACCAATGACACCGCACTTTGTTATGGAACTTAGCGCATCACTATTAACAACTGTACCAAATATCTCTTATTCAGAAATGACTGATGGTGGAACTTGGAGTGATTTACGTATCTTCAAGTCTGCTGGTCGTGAAGAAAATGGCTATTATATCCCTAGTGAGTTACCAGGGCATGGCATCATTCTTGATAGAGAATATTTAGAGAAATACAAAATTTAATTGAAGGAGTTTAATGATGCAAGATTCTCTATTTTCTGTTAAAGACAAAATTATCATTGTCACAGGCGGCTTTGGGCAATTAGGGGCTCAATATGTTAGAGAACTTCATTCACGTGGAGCACTGGTAGCAGTGCTCGGTTCAACATGTGGTGAAGATAAAATTAACAAAGTATTTAATGATATTCGAGATTCCAAAAACGTTAGATTTTATGGTGTCAATATTACAAAAGTAGATGAAATTACTAACGCCTTAGATGATATTGAAAATGTATGGGGAACACCAGACGGCTTAATTAATAATGCTGGTATTGATACCCAACCAAGTGCTCCACCAGAAGTATCAGGACCATTTGAAAATTTTCCTGAGGAAGTATTCCGAGAAGTTGTTGAAGTAAATTTGGTGGGAACATTTTTAATGACACAACAAGTTGGTGCAAGAATGAAACAAGCTGGAAAATCTGGTTCAATAGTGAATATTGGATCCATTTATGGTGTTGTCTCTCCTGTACAAGATATCTATTCTTATAAAAAAGAAGATACCGGTGTTCCATTTATTAAACCAGTTGCTTATTCTGCTGCAAAATCAGGTGTTTATAATTTCACTCGTTACTGTGCAACCTATTGGGGACGAGATAATATTCGGGTTAATACGTTAACCTTATCGGGAGTACAACGCGCAGATCAAGATCCGAGATTCCAAAAAAATTATACAGCTCGAATTCCTATTGGCAGAATGGCTCAAGCAAATGAATTTAATGGCGCAATTGTTTTCTTAATGTCAGATGCATCTATTTATATGACAGGAGCAAATGTCGTTATGGATGGAGGATGGACGGCATGGTAGACAATAAACAGCAGTTTGCCGGTGTTTTCTCGGCAATCGTTACACCAATGCATCATGATGAATCGGTAAATTATGAGGCATTAGCTTTATTGGCAAAAAAACAACTATCACGTGGAGTTGAAGGGTTTTATTGTTGTGGTTCTTCGGGAGAAGGACCATTATTGAATATTGAAGAACGTTCACAAATAGCTGAAACCATCGTTAAAGCGGTCGGTGATCAAGTACCGGTTATTGCTCATGTGGGTACAGTTAGGACTCTTGATGCAGTTAAAATTGCAAAAAATGCTGAAAAATCAGGTGTTAAAGCTGTTTCCTTAGTTCCCCCCTATTATTATAATTTTAGTCAAAAAGAGATCATTAATTACTATAAAACAGTATTATCGGCTGTTTCTATTCCAGTGATTCTTTACAATATTCCACAATTTACTAAAGTTGAATTCGATAGAAAATTTGCTGGAGAGTTGCTCTCAGAACAACAAGTATTAGGAGTGAAACATACCTCTCATAATATGTATTCATTACAACGTATGGTCTGCGAGTATCCTGATAAAATCTTTTATAATGGATTTGATGAAATTTATTTTTCTAGTCTTGCCGCCGGGGTTAAAGGAACAATTGGCACTACCGTCAACATTCAACCAGAGCTATTTTTGAAAATTCGCCAATATTACCATAGTGGGCAGGTTGATAAGGCTCAAAAAGTACAAGGTATGATCAATTATGCCATAGAGTATATGGTTGATAGGGGGATTTTTCAATCGGCTAAATATATGTCAGGAATAGACTTTATGGATTTGGGTAATACTCGAGCACCATTTGAATTATTATCAGAAGAATACAAAAAGCAACTTGATAATTTGAATCTGATTATAAAAGAGAATATAGCTAATGAAACAAATGGATAACAATTATTCGCAAATAGTTCCTATCAATATTTCGAAAATGGTTGAGTGTGTGACAAATTTGTTAGATGACATTACTCGACAAGATAATAATCGTGGTATTGCCGTTGCTATTGTTGATAGTTATGGTGAGTTATTGGTTTTTGTAGCTCATCCTTATTGCTATCCATTACCCCGAAAAATTGCTATTCGTAAAGCTTATACCGCAGCTATTTTACGGCGAGGAACCGATTTAGTTGAACAAGAGGTTAAAATGGGCAATTTAAATTTAATTGCACTCAACGATCATAATCTTATTGCATCAACTGGTGGGATTCCAATTGAATTTGATCATAAAGTTATAGGTGGTATTGGGGTTAGCGGTTTAAGTGCACAAGAAGACTTAACCATCGCTAAACAACTACTTACTCTTTTTAATGATTCAGGACTATTTTCAAAAGTATAAATGAAATAATAATTAGAAATGGTTTTTATTCTATTTTCATTTTTACTACTAATCGAAAACCACCTCCATAAGAGGTGGTCATCACTTAGATGAGTTTCTATCCATTTTAACTAATATAAATGACCAATCGAAATTGTAATTAACAGCAGCCAAAACCTTGGCAAGACAATTTCTGGCAAAAAGATTTTTCATTGAATAATTACAGATCAACAAATAATCAGAAGATGCAAATAAACAAAGCCAAAGACGAAATTAAAGTTTTTTAATAACATTATGCTACCAATCCAATAAATTATATCTTAATTTATTCTAAAGTTTACTCTATATAAATAACCTTAAATATTTATTACTGATCTAAGGAAAGGTTTTTATTTCGTTGTGAAATTTTTATAATACTCTCTTAATATATAAATTATAGGATCTAAAATGGCTAAAACAGTAGAGCAAATCTCTTCTGCATTAAATCTGTCAATAACAACAGTGAGATTAGTATTAAATGGACAAGCAGAACGTTATCGTATCAGTCAGAAAACCCAGAAAAAGATCCAAGATTATGTCAATAAGTATGGTTACACCATTAACCATATTGCACGTAGTTTAAAATTAAATAAAACAGAAACATTAGGCCTAATTGTGCCTAATTTATCAAACCCTTTTTTCTCATCCTTGGCTGAGTCGATGGAATTATCTTGTCGAAGTAAAGGTTATCGATTGATGATCTGTTGTACTCATAATGATCCTGAACATGAAAAAAAATTACTTGCTTCACTAGAAGAGAGAAATGTTGATGGTATTTTTGTTGTCCCGGTTACTGAAGAAACACAAATGTATCATATCAAAACATCTAATAAACCCATCGTTTTCTTAGATCGTGATTTTGCTCAAAATGACTCTTCATGGGTTGTGTCTGATAACTTTGAGAGTGGTTATGCCTTAACATCATCAATGTTTAAACTCATCCAAAAACCCATTGTTTTTTTTGCGGGAGCGCCGATTTTACCCCCAGTAAAAGAACGTATAGCAGGTTTTATCTCTGCCATGGTTGAGAACGGCATTGACAAAAAAGATTGTGAAGTCTTTTATTCACAAACTGATTTAGTTAATGACGGCGAGCTTTTAATGAAAGAGTACATTGAAACACATAACGACATACCGCAAAATTTTATCGCTTCATCACTACCTATTTTAGAAGGAATTATTAGTTTTCTACGTCAGCATTTGGGATATATTCCGGATAGTCTAAATATTGGTGCTTTTGATGAACATATTATGCTCAATTTCTTAGCTAACAATATCTGGTCAATGAAGCAAAACGATAAAGATATTGCCGAAAATGCTATCGCCATTATGAATAATAAAATATTAGGAGAAAAAAGTTCTGACCAGATCAAGATTAAAACAGAAATTATAAGCCGCCTTAAAAAGAAGTAGAGTAGAACTTTTTAGGTTTTATTGCTTATAATTTAATTGGGCTATTTTTTCAAACCAGCTAAAAATTTTGTGATATAACTCCCAAAACAAGGCAATATTGGTAAGATTTTTTCCATATATGACCTCTAATTGGCATTTGAATGGATATTAAATAAAAGCTATATGATGATCCATTTGCGATTAGCCTATCTATAATTTAAAAAACAGGGTTAGTTCGGTTTTAAATTCAGAGGTTCCTATATCAATTTCGGTAGATATAACAACCTCATCATATACAATGACAATAAATTAATTTTTAATTAATAAGTTTTTGGCGAGTAAAAAGTTACCTATTGTTGCACTGCCATTATTTTCAACTGATGGGGTTTTTATATATTTATCAATATCTTCAATGGTAACATAATTATTTAACAATTTTTTAAAATGCATTTTTATTCGATCTAACATGTGATGTTGGCTCATCACTCCGCCACCAACAATGACTAACTCAGGTCTAATCACTAAGGTCGTATTCAAAATAGCTTGAGCAATATAGTATGCTTGAATATCCCAAACCGTTGAATTGATCTCTAGTTCTTGACCTTTTTTACCAGTTCTCGCTTCAATACTCGGTCCTGACGCTAGTCCTTCTAAACAATCACCATGTAATGGACAAACACCGTTAAAATTGACATCTAGTGGATGTTTTTTTATCAATTGATGTCCCATTTCTGGATGACCAATGCCACCAATAAATACACCATTTTGAATGGCACTGCCACCAATTCCGGTACCAATTGTATAATAAACTAAGTTATTACATCCATTTAGATGCATTTCACCATAAGCGCTTGAGTTAACATCTGTGGTAAAAAAGATCGGTATATTGAGTGCTTTCTGTATTGGTAAAACAATATTTACATTAGTCCAACCCTGTTTTGGGGTATTTAATATACATCCATACTGCTCACTAGAAATATCAAGATCTACTGGCCCAAAACTACCTATCGCTAAAGCATCAACGCGATTTTTTTCAAAAAACACAATGACCTTTTTTATTGTTTCTTCATAAGTTGTGGTTGGTATAGCCTCGCTAATAATGATTTCATTGTTTTCATTACCAACAGCACAAATAAATTTGGTGCCTCCCGCCTCAACACTACCATATCGCTTCATTATTTATCTCCATTAAATATTATTCATTACATTCAATTAGGACTAGCAGCTAACTAAATTAAAATGTAAATTTTTCATCCTAGTCATCATTAAAATACCTTACACTATTTTTGTTTATTATATATTAGCTACCTCAAAATATAGCCACGAGGTAAGGCTCTCTAATGGTTCTTAAATCAATCACCTTGTTACTTATTCATTGGTCAACCTAAATCAGGTTAAATACCGAGAACATATTTATTTTTAGCAAATTGATTCGACTAAAATGGATCTCATTACGCCAACAATTTTTTTAATATCACCTACATAACAGAGCAGATCTTTAGCCCTCATATTGTTAAACCAAACCATCTTAAGCTCTCATTATCTTCAAGCTGTTAGAACTTTTACATACTTCTTATATTGGTCAATAACCATTTTATCGACAGCTTGAGTTGTTATTAAATAATCGACCTCTTTTAATTGAGCAAAGCTAGATTTTGAATCAATATTAAATTTACTTGAATCAATTAACGCAATAGATTGTTGGCATTTTGCTAAAAACCTTTTTTTGTCGACAACTTCATTGTAATTATAATCAGAAAAACCGTTTTTCAGTGAGACCCCTGAGGCTGAAAAAAAATATTTATCAATATTAAAAGCGTTTATAACGCTATCATCAAAAGAGTTTTGTATGGTATTTGATTTGGGTTTCAACACGCCACCTATAATAATAACGGTCAAATTTGGATTTTCTTTTAACTTAATTGCGATATTGATACCGGTAGTAATAATCGTAACTTTGATATTAATATTTATTAATTTATTGGCGATTTCATTACTCGTTGAACTAGAATCAATAAGAATTGTATCTTTGTGTTTAATTAAAGATATCGCTAAATTAGCAATGCTCTGTTTTTCCTTCAAATTGAGTGCTTTTCTTTCTTCATAAGGTGTTTGATGTATAAATTTATTCGATAACACAATCCCGCCATGTGTTCGCTCTATATCAGGAAAATTTGCACAAATTATATCAATATCACTACGTATAGTCGGCATTGATACGTCTAATAAAGCGGCTAACTCTTTAACAGTAATCGATTTATTTTCAATTACTGTTTTCAAAATAATCTGTTGTCTCTCTTCAGCAAACATAATTAGTCACCTTAAATTTTGATTTATCTAAATAATACACAAAAAACAAAATAAAATAAAACAAAAAAAACCAATAAATATGAGAAAAGAAAATAGCCATAAAAAGAAAACAAAAAAAACAATTGACATCGATAAGGAAGAATAAAATAATAAAAGAAAGAAAAGAAAAATAAAAAAAAGAAAAATGTTAATAATAGCAATTTAAGGAGTAGCTTATGTTAATCACTGGTAAACAAATGCTAGATATAGCAAGAAAAAATAAATTTTCTGTACCGGCTTTTAATGCGGGTAGTGGGCAATTACTTACCTCAGTCATGGAAACGGCTGAACGTCTTAACGCACCATTTATAATGGCCATTCATCCTGATGAACTTGCTTTCTTAAAAGATAGTTTTATCAGTCAAGTTATTTATGAAGCTAATCACAGTAAAATCCCTATTTGTATTCACTTAGATCATGGCGCCAACATGCAACAAGTCGCCCATGCCATTCAATTGGGTTTCACCTCAGTAATGATAGACAGTTCACATCAACCATTTGAGGAAAATATTAGGATTACTAAAGAAGTCGTAAAATTAGCACATAGTGTTGGCGTGTCAGTGGAAGCAGAGTTAGGCACCATTGGCGACACAGGTTCTAGCGTTGAAGGGGGAGCCAGTGAAATTATCTACACCGATCCCCTAAAAGCCAAAGAATTTGTTGAAGAAACCCAAATTGATTCTCTTGCGGTTGCTATTGGTACATCACACGGTATTTATCCTAAACATTTAGTTCCTAAATTACGTTTAGATATTCTGAAAGAAATTTATAAGCTGGTCGCAATCCCATTAGTACTTCATGGCGGTTCGAGTAATGCTGATGATGAACTTGCCGCTTCGCTTGATTTAGGCATTGCCAAAATAAACATTTCTAGTGATATAAAAATCTGTTTTGCTAACAAATTACGCGAGATGTTAAATGGCGGTAATAACGAGATTAGAGAGCCTAATGTTTTATTCCCACCTTGCATGCGAGAGACACAAAGAGTCGCGGAGCAAAAAATTAAATTATTTAAAGCTGATAATAAAGCATCTTTATATTATCGATAAATTTTAAGGCTAGATAAGAACAAATAGCTAACAGCTTGTTCATATTAATAAATGTAAGTTAAACGCCGGTTAATTGTCGACCGGCAACCAACAATGGATTATTACATTTAATAAGAGGAAGAGTTTATGTCATTAAATAAAATTTTAGATGAACAAGTCATTACCACCAATATTAATGCAAAAGATAAAAATGAAGCATTACTGATTTTATCAGAAAAACTACTTAGTGCTGGCTATATTAATGATATTAGTTCATTTCTGGAAGATATCTATTATAGAGAATCATTGGGAGCAACAGGTATAGGTAATTATATTGCTATTCCTCATGGTCAAAGCGATAGCGTACTACGAAATGGTATTGCTATTGGGAAATTCAACCAAGAAATTCAATGGGAAACTCTTGATGGTAAAGGAGTTAAATTAATATTTTTATTCTCAGTCAGCGCTAATCATGATGGTGCTAATGAACATCTGATGTTGTTGGCACAATTAGCCGGTAAGCTTGGTAATGATGATGTTATTGATAGATTGTTAAAAGCAAATGATAGTCAGGAAATTAAACAAATTTTCACTAGTTGCTGATAGCAAATTTATCAGCAAGTAATTGTAATTAAAAAGGACAAAGGCTATGAATATTATTGGAATCGCTGCCTGTACTGCAGGAATTGCACATACTTATATTGCAAAAGAAAAATTAATCACTGCGGCCAAAAATGCTGGGCATAACATACATATTGAAACCCAAGGTACGATAGGCGTACAAGATGAAATTCCAGATGAATTAATCAAAAGTGCTGATATTGTTATATTAGCTATTGATGTAAAAGTATCTGGTAGAGAACGATTTGCCGACAAAAAAATCATTGAGGTCCCCACGGAAATCGCCATAAAGTCCCCCAATAAATTAATTAAGAAAATCGAAGAAGCTATTTCTCAACAATCTTACAGGTGAGGTTGCACATGAAGATGTTCAAATTAATAGCGTTAAAGCGCCATGCTCTAACGGCTATATCATATTTAATACCAATTGTTGTCAGTGCCGGTTTTTGTCTCGCTATAGGTAGTCTATTTGGTGGACAAGTCATGAATAGTTTCCATGATGATTTCCGATTAGTTGATGCGCTTTCGACTATGGGGGTATTAGTTCTTGGAATGCTACCTGTAGTGATATCTACCGGTATTTCTTATTCTATCGCCGATAAACCAGGCATTGCTCCCGGTTTTTTGACCGGATTAATTGCGATTAATATCGGCGCAGGCTTTATCGGTGGTTTTATCGGTGGCTATATTGCCGGTTATATTGCTTTACTTCTCAGAGAGAAAATTAAAGTACCACATTGGGCTGAAGGGCTAAGACCAGTTTTGATTATTCCATTATTATCGGCGTTTGCCATGGGCCTTATAATGTATTACGTTGTCGGCACCCCGATTGCTGCATTCACTGAATTACTGATGAACTACTTAAAAAATCTTAATACCAGTGAAAAAATTGTATATGGATTAATTATAGGTGTTCTTTCCGGAATTGATTATGGTGGTCCAATCAATAAAACCGTGGTCATGTTTTTACTTTCATTAGGTCCAAATGGCTATGAACCAATGGCAGTTATGATTTTAGCCTCAATGGTAACGCCTTTTGGAATGACAATCGCTTACTTTATGCAAAAAATATTTTCTAAAAATATTTATACCCACAATGAAGTTGAAACATTAAAAGCCGCATTTCCTATGGGAGTGTGCCAAATCACTGAAGGTTGCTATCCGATTATCTTTAATGACTTACTCAGATGTTTAATAGCAACCGGGGTCGGTGGCGCTGTTGGCGGTGCAATTAGTATGGCGTGTGGAAGTGCTACACCGGCACCAGCAGGTGGACTATTTGCCATGGTGACAATGGCGAATCCTATCCAATGGTTTATTGCCTTAATGGCTGGCTCACTGGCTACCGCAATTATATTATTTGTGCTGAAAAAGCGAGTTAATCTCGATGATAACAATCAACTCACTATTGATGACGAGAAAGATATTGATTTAGATGCAATAAAAATCAGCTAACTTTATAAAAATTAGATGGTTATGCAAGTCATTATCGATTAAACCATAGCCATCTATATATAGACTTAGTTTTAGTTATATGAGGTGTATTATGTTAGTAAGTGAAGATTATAAGAATAATGTCAAAGAGTTATATAAAAAAGCTCAACTTATTTTGACCGAACAAGAGTTAAATAATATTGAGTTTGCTGATTTTGGTTTAAATAATATTGACAATGAAGGATTAAATTTAATTATTTATATTAATACTGACCGATATTGTGCCAAAGAAATGGTATTACTACCTAATCAAACCTGCCCTGAACATCGACATCCTGACATCAACAACAGCAGAGGAAAACAAGAAACATTTCGTTGTCGATGGGGTAAAGTATATTTATATGTTGAAGGTGAAAATAAGGCCAATATATCTTGTACTTTACCACTTGGTGGTAATCAACAATACTATACTGCCTGCCAAGAGATTGTGTTAGTTCCCGGTGAGCAATATACCATCGACCCAAATATTAAACATTGGTTTAAAGCCGGGCCTGACGGTGCGGTAGTAAGCGAATTCTCATCAACCAGTTATGATGAATTTGATATTTTTACTAACCCAAATATCAATAGAGTTTGCCAAGACCGAATCAGATAAGTGAAATTTTCTAGCCCTAATCATCGTCTATTTTCAGTTTTATAAAGCAACAGAAAATAGTCATAATAATGGGGTTATTTATCATAGTAACCGTTGAAAATAAGATTAATAGCCCCCCAATAAATATCAGTTAACCAATAGATTAATAACATTATTTACTACCTTAATCTGATTATTTATAACTACAGTAAACTATCGATTTACAGATAAAAAGAAGCTACTTCATAATCCAATAAAATGAGATGTTCGGATCTCGATACTTTTGCAAACAACCAAATCAACGGATAACTATTTCTTCAATGTTATCGAGGTTAAATAACCCAATGATAATCGCTTCCCCCCACATTTATATAAATTAGATCAGCAACAATCACAATTGCTTTTACACCGACGGTAAAATAAGGTGTCTAGGCATATTCTTAAACTCATTGAGTCCGTATTTTACCTTGTTGGTAGTGGCTACTACCTATTGTTTACAATCATTAATATTCGAGAGATGGATAACACACTACTCCACAACTGATTCATTGAAAACCAAAGATAATCGACGTTCTGCGGTGGCTTTTAAGACGATGAAAACTAAATCTGTCAAAAATGAGAAATTCACTAATATCAATGAACTACGATAAGGTTTTTCTGCTTATGCATATAGGTACAACAACAATCGGCGACATTCATCATCAGGTTATTTGACACCGATGGTATTTAATAGACTGTTACCCCTTAATTTTGTTATATGAAAAAGTGTCGACATTTTATATGTGATCAATGTTCGAAAATAACCAACAATAACGTTAATAAATTTTACTTATTTTCATCTGAATGATTATACTTAAAATTGATAAATGATAATCTCAAAAATTACTTATCAATAAATTAAGTAATTTTTGTGACGAAAGGAAACTAGAATGGACTCTCAAAATTTTAAAGATTATTTTATCTCAGAACACCAAAATATTATCATCACCTCCCGTATTCCGAAGAATTACTCGCCAAAGCCTAATTTTAATTATAATAAAATAACCTTCATTATTGATGGCATTGGGTTACATGTTATTAATGGTAAGTCTTATCCTATTTATCCTAGAATGTTATTTTTTACCCAATCAACTGATTTACATATTTATGAAACTACACAAAATTTAAATGCGATAAGTATATTTTATCAACCATCAGATAAATTTTGGTTAATTAAAGGTTTTGAGGCCCTCATACCAAAGCAATTTGCTTCATTTCATATTCACCGTTTTTTAGATTTAGAAAGCGCTTCCAAAATTCAAGATTTACTAAAAAAATTAATTGATAGTCAAAATAAGACATATATAGAACAAGAAAGTCTATTTTTACGGCTGTTAATTTTACTAAGATACTGTAGTTATTTTTATAATAAGGACAATAATAACGAACGGCGTATTTTACAGTTAATTCGTTGGTTACATTGGAATTTTGAACAAGATATTGATTGGAATAATTTAGCAGATCAATTTTCTGTTTCAATTAGAACGGTGCATAGATATTTCAATAGAGACATAAATTTATCTCCACAACGTTATTTGGTCAAATTACGTTTATTTAATGCTTTTTATCAACTTAAATATACGAATAAAAGTATCTCCTTAATTGCACAAAATAATGGTTTTGATGATCAATCATATTTTACCACTTGTTTTAAAAAAGAATTTAATTTCACCCCAAGAGAAACTCAACTTGGTATTGCCAGATAAACAAAATTTAAGCCAACTTTGATTCAAAAAAGATTCCTTCCAAAAAGTATTTGGCCATTGAGCTAAAGATAGATGAAAAAACTTTTTTAAATTATATGTGAAGTTTATCACATCGATTTTTGTTAGATTGCCACGTTTTTTATCTTCATGTCCATAGGCTCATGGTAATAATAATTTAACCCGTTAATATCTAATTTAACGGTTATTTTTAACTTAAATACCTAGTTAAAAATTGCAATTACTTTAAATAAAAACGGTTATTTTATGGAAAATCTCATATCTTTTGAATCTTTTTTATCACCAGCATTTATTCAGTTAAGTGATTCTTATCTTAATCAAAGAGAGTTATTTAGCAATATAAGTTCAATTATGTTAAAGCATGGTTATGTTGAAAAAAGTTACTTAAATAATGTAATTGAAAGAGAAAAAATATATCCAACCGGGCTAGCTACTCCTTTATTAAATATAGCAATTCCTCATACCGATCCCATTCATATAAAAAAGCCTTTCATTTTTATTACCAAAATGGAAAAACCATTATCTTTTGGTGCCATGGGAACGGAGGACGAGAAAATTGATGTTAACTGGATATTTTCTCTTGGTGTAACTCATGCCGAAACACAACTCACTATTTTACAACAACTAATTTCGTTATTTAGTAATGAAAATAAAGTAAAAACTTTAATTTCTCTAAATAATGAAAAAGATATTTATGATTTTTTTATTAATTTTAAATAACAGGGTAAACAACGATGATTATATACAATATTGAAAATGCGCCATTCATTCAAGAGATGTGTGATATTACAGATAAACTTTGGGCAAAAGGTTGGGCGGAAAGAAATGGAGGAAATATTAGCTATCTACTTAAAGAAGAAGAAGTAGCGCCTTATCTTAATGTTAATGATATTAAATCTGAAACGGAAATGCCTATTCCTCTTCCTGAATTAAAAAATAAAATATTTTTAGTCTCAGGTTCTGGCAAATATTTCCGTAATGTAATTAAAAATCCGGCTGACAACTTAGTTATTATTCGAATATCTAGTGATGGTAAAAAATATCAAAAACTTTGGGGATTAGTTAATGGTGGAAACCCTACAAGTGAATTAGCATCACATTTAAAGTGCCATGCTGTCCGTTTATCTCAAGATCCTGAACATCGAGTTATATTTCATACTCATGCGACATCAACGATTGCCATGACATTCATTCATGATTTAGATGAGAAATCATTCACAAAAACTCTGTGGCAACAGATAACTGAGTGCGCCATAGTCTTCCCTGATGGAGTAGGAATTGTTCCTTGGATGCCGGCAGGAACGATTGATCTCGGTTTAGAATCAGCCAAAAAAATGGAATATTGCCGAATCGTAATTTGGGCTCACCATGGAATCATGGGTGCAGGATCAAATATAGATGATGCTTTTGGATTAGTTGAAACCGTTGATAAAGCCGCGGAAATATATTTAAAAGCAGCATCGGTAACAACCGGAATAAAACAATCGATAACCACCGAAGAATTAAAAGATCTCGCCAAAGTATTTAATTTGACATTAAGAGACGGGATTTTATAGACAATCTAAGAGGCATGTGAGGTATGTTATGAAAAATATTAATGTTATTTCTGTTTGTGGTTCTGGGACAGTAACAAGTTCTATGGTCGCTGAAAAAGTAAGAGATATTTTAGAGGTTAATGGCTATAAAGCCAAAACAGTCGAAGTTAATCCCGGTGGCGTTGACGGACAACTAAGTACTGGGAAATGGGATGTAATCGTACACACCAGCCCATTAAAAGCCAAATATGATATTCCGACGATCAATGCTGTTGGTTTACTAACAGGAATGGATGAAGAAGGATTTATAGAAGAATTATTACGTAAAGTAGAAGAATTGAAAATTTAACTAGCTAGATAAGCCTTTTCAATTGGTTGGAAAGGTTTTTCTGTTACTTAATTAACATTTTTCCGCTTTATGGCGTTACTTAAGAAAGGAATCAACTAATGCTAGAGTTACTTTCAAATATTATGAGCTCATTTGGAGCTGCAATTGTTGTCCCATTCATTATCTATATAATTGCTTTGATAATGAAAGTTAAACCTCAAAAAGCATTTCAAGCTGGTCTTAATGCTGGCATTGGTTTAACTGGTTTTGGCATGTTAATAGGTGCATATACTCCTATTGTTACTCCCGTTATAAATAGAATGGTTGAAACATCTGGAATATCTTTGCGAATTTTAGACACTGGGTGGCAGGCAACGAGTGTTGTAGCCTACTCAACTGAAGTAGGAATGATTTTTTTAGGATTAGGTTTAGTCTTTCAAGTACTACTATTTGTTAGTCGTTTTACAAACATTTTTATGCCTTCTGATATGTGGAACAATTTTTCATTTATGCTTTGGGGATCAATGCTTTATATAGCGACAAATAATTTAATATTATCTCTTGGATTAATGATTTTATCTAATCTTTATTCTCTTGTTTGTTCTGAAGTTGTAGCCAAAAGATGGTCAAATTATTATGGTTATCCTGGCTGCACCATGACCGCTCCACACCACATATGTTCAGTACCGCTAGCCATTGTTGTAGATTGGATTTTAAATAAACTAGGGGCGAATAAAGTAAAATGGAATCCACAAACACTACAAGAAAAACTAGGATTTATGGGTGAACCTATTTCATTAGGATTAATCTTAGGTTGTTTAATCGGTTTTGCTGGCAATTATTCCCGTTTAAATGAACTTGAAGCGTGGGGCGAAATTACAAAAGTCGGTGTGGCAACAGCAACAGTGATGTGTGTTTTTCCTAAAATAGCCGGTGTTTTTGCCTCTGCATTCACAACCATCACCGATGCATCAAGAAAGACGGCAAAAAATAGTGCCAAAAATCGCGTGTGGTATTTAGCTATCAATGATGCTGCTGGTTATGGAGAGTCAGCAACATTATTAACTGGCATGTTACTTATCCCAATTGTTTTTATTTTGGCAATCATTTTGCCAGGCAATGAAACATTACCTATGGTCGATCTTATCGCCATTCCATATATGATTGAATTAATCATCGCTATTTCTGGCGGCAACATATTTAAGTCATTGATTACAGGAACCATCTGGTGTGTAGGAGGGTTATATGTAATTACAGCCGTAGCGCCTATTTTTACCAATGTTGCACAAGATATAGGCTTTATATTACCTGCTGGAGCAATGTTAATTTGTAGTTTTGCAGTAATGACTAATCACATAATGGGTGGACTTTTCTTAATCTTTTTAACACAAAACCCGTTATACATAGCTTTGAGCGTTATTGTTTATATTGTTTTCTATCTGTTTGTGCGCTTTAAAAGAGATGCAATTCATGATTATTTAGAAAGACAAGCGTTAGGCGATAATTATGTTAAAGAACAATAAGTTAAGGATAGAAAAATGAAATTAATTGTAATAGGCGATACTTTAGTAAGTAGTAAAACACTAATTGATGCAGCTAAAGATATTAATTTTCCTGAAAAAACAGGTGACCTTGAAATTAAAACCTTTGAATGGTTTTCTGATCTGAAAAAAGAACAATTTCAAGAAAAAATATTAGAAATAGAAAAAAATGGCCCAGAAAAAGTAGCTATTCCTGATGGCATTATTGAGGAAATGAAGGATGCTGATTATGTACTTGTTCATATAGCCCCAATTTCCAAAAAAATGCTAGAAGTAGCGACTAAATTAAAGTTAATTGGTACTTGTCGAGGTGGTCTAGAGCATATTGCACTTGATACCATGAAAGAAAAAAATATCAAATTAATACATGTAATTCGTAACGCTGAACCGGTTGCTGATTTTACATTAGGTTTGATGTTTACCGAGACGCGCAATATAGCACGCGCACATTATGAAATAAAAAAAGGCAATTGGCGTAAAAGTTTTTCTAATGATGAATATAAAACGGTATTAGCCAATCACACTGTTGGGTTAATTGGTCTTGGTTATATAGGTAAGCTCGTTGCTAAACGACTAAATGCCCTAGGCGTTAAAGTTATCGCCTATGATCCATTTATTGATAAATCAAAAATAACCGCAGAAGGATTAGTTATCGATTTTCTAGATTTTGATGAAGTCATAAAACAATCTGATATTCTTTCTCTTCATATGCGATTAACACCTGAAACCGAAAATATGATAAATAAAGATGTCATAAATAATATGAAACCTAATAGCTATATTATTAATACAGCTAGAGCAGGGGTTTTAAATAAAAATGACTTAATTGATGCATTAAAAAATAAAAGAATAGCTGGTGCCGCGCTTGATGTGAGCTGGGTTGAACCTATTGAAGAAAATGATCCTTTATTGGATTTAGATAACATCACTTTAACCACCCATATTGCTGGAGATACGGTTGATGCTATTCCTAGAGCGCCTTATTTACTCAAAAATGTTTTAAATGATTATTTTAAAACTGGCTTTAGTGACATGTTAATCAAATTCAAATAGAGGTGAATATGACTTACCGTATAATACTAAATGAAACCTTTTACTCTTATACGGGGTCAATTAATAATATTGTTGATGAAGTTAAACACGTGACTTTAAAAATAATGTCGATCAGTTAACATCAAAATGATCGATTGCTATATCCTTACATTATTAAAAATCCATAATGAAATAAAAACATTATGGATTTTATTATATAACTACTCAGTCAGCCTCTCGAAACGACACAACAATTTACTTACAGATAATTTATGGATTCTGCTAACTTAGCTGTTCATAAATTAATTGTTTTTGGGTCGATAGTGATTTTGTGACCATTTACAAATGTCGATTATCAATGGAAATGATGGCTTATGCTAAGGAAGAAATAATTTTAAATCGACAAAAATTAATGGATCAAATCACATCACGCCTTAATATCTTTTCCTCAAAACCTTCTTTTATTGCACTGAGTATGGTTGTGCAACTTCGTCAACAGTTAGGCTATGGTGTGGTTAAATTAATCTTCACGCAACAAAACCACTTTGGTTCGAAAAATTACCATTATCTCATTGGAATGTTTTAATATTATTCATTATAGTTGTCAGACTATTTTGCGATTTAGATGGTAATAATACTTTCTCAGCAAAAACAAAATATGGTGGTATTAAGCCTGATCTTAAGCGATATAGATCACATTTTAATATAATTTTTTAAGATAAAATTGATAGCTATGATTTTGTATATTAAAAAAACATATAAATAAAACTATTAAAATAACTGAGGATAAAAGAGGTTATGCCATCGTTGTGGGGGATTATATTTTAATGGGCTTTCTGTATTAAAACTACCATTCGCACTTAAAATGTAAATAAAACAAACATAACTAATTTTTAGCTGTCAGTAAATTCTATCCGTGGTTTCTTTTATTAAGATAAATTATTGATGTAATACAAAGATAAAACCACTCATCCATAAAATCCATATACTCAGCACATAATTATTAACATTTATATAATACTGAATAAAATTAACTCTAAATTTAAATCCTCTCCTTAGTATATCTATTTTTGTTATAACTTAATGCAAAATAATCGTTTTCGCATCTTTCGATAATTTGGTCTAATCTTGGTATTCGTATCAAAAAAAGCTAATGTCCTTTAATAATATGAGGTATCAAGTGAAAAAATCACCTATCGTTCGCAAACAATATTGGTTAAGTATTAGCTTAATTTTATTTGCAATATGTACTTTTATGGGGCAAGCCTATAGTGTTGAATTGCTTAATGTCTCTTATGATCCAACTCGTGAGTTTTATAAAATCTATAATCAGACCTTTATTAAGTATTGGCAACAGCAGACAGGTGAAACGCTGACTATAAAAAATTCGCACGGAGGCTCTGGTAAGCAAGCGCGTTCAGTGATTGATGGTTTACAAGCGGATGTTGTGACGCTTGCTTTAGCAAGTGATATTGATGCGTTAAATCGTTATCAGACTAATATATCACCTGAATGGCAAAGTAGATTACCAAATAATAGTGCGCCCTATAATTCAACGATTGTATTTCTAGTCCGTAAAGGTAATCCAAAACAGATTCATGATTGGAGTGATTTAATTAAAGATGATATTGAAGTAATAACACCCAATCCCAAAACATCAGGCGGGGCGCGTTGGAATTTTTTAGCTGCTTGGGCTTATGCTCGAAGTACTTACGGTAATGATGAACAAGCACGAACATTTGTAACCAAATTATATCAACATGTACCTGTATTAGACACTGGCGCTAGAGGGGCAACCATTAGTTTTGTGCAACGAGGTTTAGGTGATGTATTGATTGCTTGGGAAAATGAAGCTTATTTAGCGTTAAAAGAGCAAGGTGGCGATCAGTTAGAAATCGTCATGCCGTCATTATCGATTTTAGCTGAGCCAACCGTCGCCTTAGTGGATAAAGTAGTAGACAGCAAAGGCACACGTAAGCAAGCGCAAGCCTATTTAGAGTACTTATATAGTGAACCAGCACAACATATTATTGCTCAGCATTTTTATCGACCAGTAAATCCTGAAATCCTTAAACAATATGCTAAGCAGTTTCCTGAAATTAAATTAGTCACCGTTAATGATTTCTTTGGTGGTTGGCAGAAAGTACAAAAAGCCTTTTTTAGTGATGGTGCAATCTTTGATGCAATTTATGCTGAGATAAACTAAACATTGCTTATTATGGTTATGTGTTGCTATCACTTAACCCTACTTTATAAAGATACAAATTCTAAAGGTATGAGTTCTAAAGGTATAAGTTATGAAAGTGGCAAGCTTTAAACAACAACGGAATATACCCGGATTTAACTTAACGTTAGGTTATACTTTAACTTTTCTTAGTTTGATTGTTCTCATTCCACTATTAGGCTTGTTTGTTTATTCAACTAAATTATCTTTTCATGAATGGGAAAAATTATTAATCAGTAAACAATTTTTATTAGCGCTAATGCTTTCATTAAGTACCGCATTGATAAGTGCGGGTTTAAACAGTTTTATTGGTTTATTGTTAGCTTGGGTGCTGGTGCGTTATCGTTTTCCAGGACGCAAAATAATGGATATCTGTATCGATATCCCATTTGCTTTGCCAACTGCAGTAGCGGGTATTGCTTTAACCGCAATTTATGCTCAAAACGGTCCTATTGGCTATTGGTTTAGTTTTAAGATCGCTTATACGCCAATTGGTATTACCTTAGCACTCTTATTTGTCACGCTGCCGTTTGTTGTCCGCACTTTACAACCTGTAATGGCTGACTTGCCACGCGAACAGGAAGAGGCAGCCAGTCTGCTTGGCGCATCACCGAGGCAAATTTTTATGCATATTATTTTACCCGCTATTTTACCTGCTTGGTTAACTGGATTTACGCTCGCTTTTGCTCGGGCTATTGGTGAGTATGGTTCAGTCGTTTTTATTGCTGGAAATATTCCATTTAAAACAGAAATCTTGCCATTATTAATTGTCTCAAAGCTTGATCAATATGCTTATGATGCTGCTGCAGCCATAGGTATAACCATGTTATTGATCGCTTTTATACTATTATTTTTAATGAACACATTACAGCGAAGACTTAACCGTAATATTAATAAAAATAACTGATTATAGGTAAATTTATGCCGAAACTGCCAACAAATCCAGCCGATAAAAAACAAGCATTAACTAGTGTACAGTTATTATTAATACTATTAGCGATATTATTGTTTTTAATTTTGTTATTTTTACCGCTCTTGGTAGTATTGGCACAGGGGATTGCCAATGGAATAACGGCTTTTTGGCAGGTGATCACAGAATCAGATACCTTAGCGGCTTTTAAATTGACACTTATTGCTGTTGGTGTGGCGGTGCCTTTAAATGTCATATTCGGTGTATGTGCTGCTTGGGTTATCACTAAATATCAATTTAAAGGTAAACAGATATTAATGACCTTAATTGATTTACCGTTCTCTATTTCACCCATTGTTGCGGGTTTAATCTATGTATTGCTATTTGGTGCACAAAGTGCATTTTATCCCTTTTTACAGGCATGGAATATCCAAATAATCTATGCCATTCCCGGTATTATCTTAGCAACCATTTTTGTTTCTGTTCCTTTTGTTGCAAGGGAATTGATTCCAATAATGATGGCTCAAGGAACCCATGAAGAAGAGGCCGCCAGTGTTCTTGGCGCAAATGGTTGGCAAATTTTTTTCTATATCACATTACCAAATATCAAATGGGCATTGATGCATGGTGTTGTTCTTTGCACTGCTCGCTCACTCGGTGAGTTTGGCGCGGTATCCGTTGTTTCTGGACATATTCGTGGTTACACCAATACGTTACCCTTACATGTAGAGATTTTATACAATGAGTACAATATTGTTGCCGCATTTAGTGTTGCGATTTTGCTATTAATTATGTCGCTTACATTACTATTGATTCGTCAATGGATTGAACGACGATTAGTTAATGAACTTTATATAGGTAACTAAGAGGTAGCTATGGGTATTTCACTACAGAATATTAATAAAAGTTTTAAAAACTTCGATGCCTTAAAAAATATTAACTTTAGTATAAAACAAGGTGAATTAGTTGCGCTCTTAGGCCCTTCAGGGTGTGGCAAAACTACATTACTACGTATTATAGCGGGTTTAGAAACAGCCAGCTCAGGTAAAATATATTTTGCCGATACTGATGTAACACAGCTGAGCGCTAAACAGCGAGATATTGGATTTGTGTTTCAAAATTATGCACTTTTTCGCCATATGAATGTAGCAGAAAATGTGGCATTTGGATTAAAAATGAAACCAAGAGCAATACGACTGAGCAAAACCGAGATTAATGAGCGGGTTAATCAGTTACTTGGATTAGTTCAGCTGGAAAATTTTGCTAAACGTTATCCTGACCAACTATCTGGAGGACAACGACAGCGAGTTGCTTTAGCACGAGCTTTGGCATCAAAACCTAATGTTTTGTTGCTTGATGAGCCTTTTAGCGCGTTAGATGCTAAAGTTCGTAAAGATTTAAGACGCTGGTTGCGTGATTTTCATCATGAACTGAATGTTACTAGTATCTTTGTTACGCATGATCAAGAAGAGGCGCTAGAAGTTGCCGATAAAATAATTTTAATGAACCAAGGGCAAATAGAGCAAATAGGCACGCCAGCAGAAGTTTATAAACAACCAAAAACAGCATTTGTTGCGCACTTTTTAGGGGACGTCAATCTATTACATGGTTACATTGAAAATAATACCTTAATTATTGGTGATTTCCGAAAAGATATGAAAGAGCAAGGTAACTGGGCTGATCAGTCTGCTATCGCTTATGTTCGACCTCATGAAATCAGTATTGCTAAAACGGCCAGAAAGAATGATATCCAAGGGCAAGTAGTACGCATCCACACCGCTGGACCAACGGTTTTTTTAGAAATTGCGGTAGAAGGACAACCAAAGCATATTGATGTCTCGGTAAGTTATCGTCAATATGAACAACAGCAAGTTGAATTGGGCGATAATATCTATTGGCAACCGATACTTGTAAATATCTTTGTTCAAGATGAGCTGTTTGAGTTTATGATTTAATATGTATCGTTTTATTAATATAAATTAAATCTGATAATCAGGCATTTTGGAATGAGTCTGATCAAATAGAGCATGATTTTTAATATCTTCCA
This sequence comes from Gilliamella apicola, assembly GCF_003202655.1. Lineage (GTDB taxonomy): Bacteria > Pseudomonadota > Gammaproteobacteria > Enterobacterales > Orbaceae > Gilliamella > Gilliamella apicola_R. The sequence continues at coordinate 160,569 of NZ_QGLR01000018.1, forward strand.
ATGAAAGCTCTTGATTACATAATTGAATAAAACGCCAAATATAATTACGTTGTAATTTATGACGTTTTAAGCCAAGCCAAGTAACATGTGACTCAAACAGATGTTTTGCATCTAGTTGAACCAAGTTTATATCATATTCGGGGTTATACATTTTATTGCCTAAAATACCAATTCCTAAACCTAATTCAACGTAAGTTTTAATCACATCAGGTTCTTGGACGTTCAATGATATATTGGGTGCTAATCCTATCGCTGAAAATGCTTTATCGATGCTTTTGCGAGGAAAGATCCCTTGTCGATAAGTAATTATGGGTAAGGGTTGCAACATATCTAATGTTACTTTGTCGGCTTTGGTTAAAGGATGATCTTTCGGTGTCACAATCGAGTAATGCCAACGATAAAAAGGGTAGGTAGCAAGAGAGCTATTATCAACTCTTTCATTATCAATACCTATATCAGCCTCGCCAGAAAGAAGCTGGGCAATAATCTCACTTGATGAGCCTTGATTGATAATAATATGGACTTTCGGAAAAAGTACTCTAAATGATTTTATAATGTTAGGGAGAATATAACGAGCCTGTGAGTGGGTTGTTGCTATTACTAAAGAACCTTCATCTTTATTTGAAAAAATGGTCGATAAACGGTGTATATTATTAATTTCATTTAAAATACGTTCTGCAATCACGACCAATTCTAATCCTGGTTCAGTCATGTTAATTAGGCGTTTTCCTTGGCGGATAAAAAGATCAATATTGAGTTCTTCTTCTAACTCTTTAATATGTCGACTTACTCCAGATTGGGAGGTGTATAAAGTATTTGCTACTTCGGTTAAATTATAATTACAACGCGCTGCTTCTCGAATAATTCTTAATTGTTGTATGTTCATGATAGCGATCTTCCAAGAAAAAATTACTTTATTCCCATCGATATAATTGTATTGCATTAATCTAAAATAATTTGCTGTATATAATTAATAACATGTACTAAAAAGTGAATTATTTAAAAAAACGGATCGCCACCCAGCATAAACACTGTTATCAAACTGGTTATAGGCAGGTTATCTAATTTATAAATTATGTTTATTGTTAATTTTATTAATAAAATTAGATAGTTTAATAACTCACTTAAGTATAAAAGAACATATAAAAAAGACAAATATGATTAAGTAATAACCATATGCCTTATTGCTATATATGTTTTTTATCAGCAAATAAGCACGTCATAAGGTTCTACAAACCTGTATATGATCTTTAATTAACGACCTGATAAAAATCAATCGCTGAGTTTACTACTGGTTTGACAATTTCATGACGGATAACAAAATCGCCAAAACCTTCGTCTTTATTGCGATGAATTGACCAAGCTTCAATTAATGGTTCAAGTGCTAATAAAATTTCATCAACACTTACGTTTTCTTTATATAAACGTGGAATTCGTGTACCTTCTCGATTACCACCAAGATATAAATTATAACGACCGGGCGCCTTACCAACCATGCCTACTTCGGCCAACATCGCTCTTGCACATCCATTAGGACAACCTGTCACTCGTAAAATAATATAATCTTCAGATAAGTGATGCTGAGTTAACATCTGTTCAATTTGAGTGACAAACGTTGGTAAAAATCGTTCGGCTTCGGCCATAGCAAGAGGACAAGTTGGGTAAGAAACACATGCCATGGAATACTTACGCTGTAATGTGACCGTATCGTCAAGCAGCCCATACTCTCTGGCAATTTTTTCAATAGCTTCTTTTTGTTGTTCCGGAACATTAGCAATAATTAGATTTTGATTAGCGGTAATACGCAAATCACCTTGATGAATTTTAGCGATCTCAGCAACACCCGTTTTTAATGGTTTGTTTGGATAATCAAGTAATCGTCCATTTTCAATAAACAGCGTTAAATGCCAGTTATCATCAATACCTTTATACCAACCAAATTGATCACCTCTTTGCGTGAATTTATAAGGTTTACTGGTCAAAAAAGCACTACCTGCGCGTAGCTCTACCTCTTTTTTAAAGTTTTCCACACCGACACGTTCAAGTGTATATTTGGTTTTGGCATTTTTGCGATTATGACGGTTGCCCCAATCTCGCTGTGTGGTAACAACGGCTTCTGCAAAAGTCAGCACTTTTTCTACTGGGATAAAACCAAAATCATCCGCTTTACGAGGATAGGTTGTTTTATCTCCATGAGTCATTGCCAAACCACCGCCAACTAACACATTAAAACCTATCAATTCACCTTTTTCGGCGATAGCGACAAAACTAAGATCATTGGCATGAACATCAACATCATTAATAGGTGGGATAACCACCGTAGTTTTAAATTTACGCGGTAAATAAGTTGAACTTAAAATGGGTTCGCTATCGGGTGTGGGTAGTTTTTCACCATCTAACCAGATTTCAATATAAGCATGGGTTTTTGGTAAAAGATGTTCTGAAATTTTGCTTGCCCAGTAGTAAGCTTGTTGATGAACTTTTGATTCTACTGGATTTGAAGTACATAAGACATTACGATTAACATCGCCAGCGGTGGCAATCGAATCAAGTCCTATATTGTGTAATAGTTGATGAGCTGATTTAAGATTGCGTTTAAACAGACCATGAAACTGAAATGTTTGTCGAGTAGTCAGCCGAATACTGCCATACTTTGTTGCCTCGGTGGCAAATTTATCAATCGTTAACCACTGTTTGGGAGTGATAATCCCTCCCGGTAGGCGGCAACGTAGCATCATGTTGATTAGTGGCTCAAGTTTTTGTTCTAGGCGTTCTTTACGAATATCTCTGTCATCTTGTTGATACATGCCATGTAAGCGGATGAGCTGAGAATTATCACTATTAAAGCCACCTGTTAAACCATTATTCAAATCGTCAACGATGGTGCCACGTAAATAATTACTTTCTCGTTTAAATCGTTCAGAATCCGATAATGGTAGATCTGAGACATCATTTTGCGGTGGTGTTAAATTTACCACTTGAGTTAGGGTAACTGTTTTAGGTTTATCATTGCTCATATTACATCACTCAATAAATTAAAATTAGTTGTTATGTCGGTTATGTGTTAATAAACATCTCGTTGATAGCGTTTTTGACTTCTTAATTCATCCAGATAGTTGATGGCTTGCTCTTGATTGTATTGAGCTTGAGTCATCAGAATTTGTTGTAGTGCTAAATCAACTGCTTTTGCCATGCGCTTCGCATCCCCACAAACATAGATATAAGCACCTTGTTGCAACCATTGCCAAATCTCACTGCCTTGAGCAATTAATTTATCTTGTACGTATATTTTCTCGGCTTGATCGCGTGACCACGCAAGATCGATATTCGTTAACAGACCTTCTTTAACATAATTTTGCCACTCCACTTGATACAGAAAATCAGAAATAAAATGCGGATTGCCAAAAAATAACCAATTTTTACCCGTAGCGCATTGAGCACTACGTTGTTGTAAAAAAGCTCTAAATGGTGCAATGCCAGTGCCAGCAGCAATCATGATGATTGGCGTATTAGTATCATTAGGTAATCTAAAGTTATCATTATGTTCAACAAAAATTTTTACTTGATCTTGGTCGGCAATTTGATTGGCTAAAAAGTTTGATGCACCGCCAGTACGCGTTTTACCTTCGATCTGATAACGCACCACATTTACGGTAAGATGAACTTCGTCTCCAACTTCATCTTGCGCTGATGCAATGGAGTAAAAACGAGGTGTTAGAGGTCGAAGCAATGCAACTAATGTTTGTGCGGTAAGATTGCCACGATAACGATTAAGCATATCAACAAGTGGTAATGTTTGACTCATTTCAATCAAAGCTTCTCTGTCTTTGATTAAGTTAAGCAGTTCAGGATTTTGAATTGCTTGGGCGTATTTCTCAATAATGACAGGTGTATTTTGAGTCAATTCAACATGCTCAATCAGAGCCATTTTTAAGGTAATTTGTTGACCATTGTGTTCGATAGGCTCATTACCTGTAAGCTGGGTAATATTAAGAAGTTCATCGACAAGCTCATCGCTATTTTGATACCAGACTCCTAACGCATCGCCAGGTTGATAGTTAATATCAGAACCAGTAAGGTCAAATTCAATATGACGGATATCTCGATCCGAATCGCGAGAAGTAATTTTTTGATTCACATTAACGTGTGCAATAAAGGGATTATCGCGGTGATAAAGGCTACTGTTAACAACGACGCTACTTGAAGTATTATTTTCGGTTGATGATTTTGAAGCTGATTGTTGTAGACTGCTCAGTTTATCAATTACTGACTGTCGCCAATTGGTAGTTACAGTTTGAAAATCCGTATCAGCATCAACGCGTAATAACATACGCTGAGCATCTAATTCAGCTAATCGTTGATCAAAATCTTTAGCAGCTTGACAGAATTTTGGATAAGAAGAGTCACCTAAACCCATTACCGCAAATTGTAGATTTGCCAATTTAGGGGCTTTGCCAGCAAAAAGGTATCTATAGAGTGGTAATGCTTCTTCTGGTGGTTCGCCCTCACCTTGTGTTGAAGTAATTAAGATTAAAATTTCTTCCTGACTCAGTTTTTTGGCTTTGTATTCGCCAGCAGGCAGATGAGTCACTTCAATACCTAAACGCTCAATATCTTGAGTTAACTCATTTGCTACTCGACGAGCATTACCTGTTTGTGATGCTGATAAAATCGTCACTTTTTTCGCTTGCTCAGCTTGCGTTACGTCGGTGGCAGTTGCGATATACGGTAACGCTTGTTCATTTGAACTTCTTTCCGCAATTCCCCATAAATATCCAGACAACCAAGCGAGCTGTTTATCGCTGGACTTTTCAATAATTTTTTTTAATTCATCACAATTAAAAGGAAAATGTTGTGTGCTCATATGATTCCCTTATCTGCTAGCTTTGGAGCTATCGGTAAATTGCAAGTATCTAGCAATCTTTAAATGTTCTGTTAAATCCGAACAATATTGTTTTACTCAACACTTACCAGCAAACTCCAATGTGGATCTATCTCTAAAATCAGAAGGTTATTTTATGTAAGCCACACTCTCTACCTTGCGGTCCTTTCGTCGGATCGACATAATCCATCTCATTAGGTAAATTAAGTTTTTCAATGTAGTTCTGCATATCTTGACTTGTCCAGTCGAGGAGTGGGGCAATCTTAAATAAATTATCTCCCGCTTTTGTCACAATATTTAACTCCTGCCTTAAGGCTGATTGTTCACGACGTAACGCAGTAAACCACAATGTTGGTTTGAGTGTGGCTAAAGCACGATTAAACGGCTCAATTTTGACAATTTGGGTAAACTCGGTATGTTCTGGGGTATCTAATTCAGGTAATCCACCGTATCGCACATCTAAATAAGCTGTCGTTCGTTGTGGTACAAAAATATGTAGATTAAGATTGAGTTGCTTTGTAATTTTATTGGCAACACGATAGGTGGCATTTGTTGCATAACCATTATCAACCCAAACAACCTGAATATTTGGGTCAACTTGGGTAACAAGATGAAGTAACACCGCTTCATATGGTCCAAAATGGGTACTGATAATACTTTTGACAGGAATATCTTGCTGCTTCTTTAACGCCCACTCAATAATGGTTAATGGTGACTGATTTTGTAATTTCTGGTTAACTTTGGTTAAATCTAACATGGCTTTCCTCTTTATCAACTTATCGATGAGTAATTATCTATTTTGCATATTACTGGTTTGCCCATTGATATAATTCAGCAACAACTTCAGGTCGGCTAAATGTTTCAGGTATGGGCTCTTTTGTTTGTAAACGCCGTCTTACCTCAGTACCTGAAATAAGAACACGCTCACTACTGTCATGTGGGCAAGTTTTGCTTGATGCCATACCTGCACATTTATGGCAATAAAATGTCCAGTCAATTTTGATGGGTTTAATGAGTAAATCTTCATCCCGTAATTGAGTAAAAATCTCTTGTGCAGCAAACGGCGAATAATAATTACCGACACCAGCATGATCACGACCGACAATAAGATGACTACAGCCATAGTTTTGCCTAAAAAGAGCATGTAGTAACGCCTCTTTGGGTCCAGCGTAACGCATATCTAAAGGATACCCAGAATGAACAACGGAATCAGGCACAAAGTAGTTATAAATTAGGGTATTAATAGCTTTCAGACGAATATTTGCCGGTACATCACCTGCTTTCAAATTGCCAAATAGAGAGTGGATAAGTACCCCATCAAAAAGCTCTAATACTGTTTTGACTAAATATTCATGTGAACGATGCATAGGGTTACGCGTTTGAAAGGCGGCGATTTTATGCCAACCTAATTGATTAAAACGTTCTCTTGTCTCTTGTGGTGTTAATGCATATTGACCAAATTGCGTTTTAAAACCATTATCATGGAAAACACGCACTTTACCGCCTAAATTAACCGGTGGCTGAGCTATAAGCATCGCAACACCAGGATGATTTTGATCGGTTGTTGTAAACACCTGCATCGTTTCAAATTGCTTATCTGGTCGATAAATACTATCAACATTCAAAATACCAATTATCTGCCCATCAGGTGTTTTAAGCGCAATATCATCACCCAATTTTAAGCTATCAGCTTGAGCATCGGTCACAGATACTGTGATAGGAATTGGCCAAAAAACACCATTTGCTAAATGCATATTATCGCAAACACTGCGCCAATCTTCTTCCCGCATAAAACCATACAGTGGCGTAAAACCACCAATTCCTAACATCACTAAATCACCAGTCTCACGACTTGAGAGCGTAATTGCCGGTAGATTTTTTGCATAATGCTGTAATGCCAATCGATCATCGTCTTTAACAAGAAGTGGTTGTAACTGGTCGCTGGCGTGAGGAGGGATCAAAGCCATAATGTTTCCTTACCTATCTAGTTTTAATTAAGCTTAATTAAAAACGATTAACGACAAATAAGGAAATATCAATTTTACATACCATTATGCGATTTACGCATATTCATAAATTGGTTTGGGTTTGTGAGGGTTAAAAATAATTTTTAGATCTAACTAGCAAATATTGATTCATTTTTTTCATACTAAGTTAGAATTTTGTGAGGCAGATCACAAAAACAATATGATATTTGTAATATTTTCCAACTTATTACCTTTATTTTGAGTGCTAATGGATATTAAACAATTACAACAACAAATTACCAAAATCACTATTTGGAAAAAAGGCGATCAACGAGCTCCACATAAACCTTTATTATTACTTTATGTATTAGCACAATATAAACAAGGTCATGATCGCTTGTTTGATTATGAAAAAGAAATTGAAAAACCTTTACACGATTTACTTGCTCGCTTTGGCCCTCAACGTAAACACTATTATCCCAATATGCCTTTTTGGCGTCTGAAAAATGATGGTTTTTGGCAACTGATTAATTTTGAAAACTGCACTAATCCGATTTTGCCAAGTAAAGAACCAACCAGCAAAACCCTTGCTTCTCACCAAGTACTCGGTGGCTTTGATGAACAAACGTATCGACTGATAAAAACAAATCCTACCATTATTGATCAATTAGCAGGACAAATTTTAAGCCAGCATTTTACTGAAAGTGTGCAAGAAAACTTAATTAACCGATTGGGTTTCAATCTAATGGAATCCAATAAATACCGAGATCCTAAATTCAGACAAATCGTATTACGTGCATACAACTATCAATGTGCCATCTGCGGTTACGATTTAAGGCATGACTCAGTATCAATCGGCCTTGAAGCTGCTCACGTAAAATGGAAACAACATGGCGGACCATGCATTGTAAATAATGGTTTAGCACTTTGTTCATTACATCATTCCGCTTTCGATATGGGCGCTATCGGGCTTGATTGTAATTTAAAAATCAAAGTATCAAGCGGCGTAAATGGAAACCAAATAGTTGAAAAACTATTTTGGGATTTCGACGGCAAAAACATTTTATTACCTCGAATGAAAAATGATTATTTACATGACAGATTTATTGAATGGCATGTTAGAGAAGTGTTTAGGGATTAAGGGAAAGAACACTAATGGACAAAATAAAAAATCTAACGCCTGGAGTTATCCTTAATAATAAACAATTATGTGAAATATTTAAGTGTAGTCCTCAAAGCGGAATGCGAAAATCCAATAGAACAAAAACATTAGTACTTATTACTAATCATATTGAATCGGTATACTCTGATAGTTGGAATGGAGACATACTTTACTATACTGGAATGGGGCAAAAAGGAGATCAAAGTTTAGACTTTATGCAAAATAAGACACTAAATGAAATTGAATCAAATGGTATTAGTGTGCATTATTTTGAAGTATTTAAAGATAAAGAATATACCTATTTAGGTCGTCTAACCAAGGCTGCTGAGCCTTATCAAACACAACAATTAGATGCCAACCAAACTTTACGTAAAGTATGGATATTTCCACTCAAACTTATCGAAAACAAATTACCGATAAAAATATTATCTAATTATGTAAAAGCCAAAGAACATCAGGTTCATAAATATAAAACTGATAAATTATTAGATAAAGTTATTAAGCAAAATAAAAAACCTGGTAAACGCGAAGTTCTTACCCCTCAATATATAAGAAGTCCTGAACTAGCTGAATTTATTAAACGTAAAGCTAACGGTAAATGTGATCTTTGTGAAAATCCGGCACCATTTACAACAAAAGACAAAATTCCTTATTTAGAATGCCATCATATTATTTGGTTGTCTGAAGGCGGTGAGGATGCAATTGAAAATACTGTTGCACTATGTCCTAATTGCCATCGAAAAATGCATATTGTCAAAGATATAGATGATATAAATAAATTGAAAAAAATTGCAACTTTAAGAGGGCGAGATATCGCTTCAAAGAATGAATAAAATTATTAATGTTGTTGCTGCTGTAATTATTAAAAATGGTAAATTTTTATGTACTCAACGAGCTAACACGAAATATCTAGCCTATAAATGGGAATTTCCAGGCGGAAAAGTTGAACCTGGCGAACAATTAGAAAATGCCCTCATTCGTGAAATAAAAGAAGAATTAGGTTGTAATATCTCGATCAAAAAATATTTACTAACAACAGAACATAATTATGATTTTGGCACAGTTAAAATCAACGCTTTTCTTGGTCAGCTAATTGATAATGATCCAATATGTTTAGAACATAATATGATTTGTTGGTTAGATAGTAGTAAATTAAACGATCTAGATTGGGCAGAGGCTGATTTACCGATTGTTTCATATTTGCAGAAAACTGAAAAAGATTTAAATGAACGATTAATACTCGAAGCTTAATAGTAAACAAAAAAGTTGAATAACTATTCGTATTACGTGCATACAACTATCAATGTGCCATCTGCGGTTACGATTTAAGGCATGACTCAGTATCAATCGGCCTTGAAGCTGCTCACGTAAAATGGAAACAACACGGCGGACCATGCATTGTAAATAATGGTTTAGCACTATGTTCATTACATCATTCCGCTTTCGATATGGGCGCTATCGGGCTTGATTGTAATCTAAAAATCAAAGTATCAAGCGGCGTAAATGGAAACCAAATAGTTGAAAAACTATTTTGGGATTTCGACGGCAAAAACATTTTATTACCTCGAATGAAAAGCGATTATTTACATGACAGGTTTATTGAATGGCATGTTAGAGAAGTGTTTAGGGGTTAAATTTTATAAAAATAGCCAATTTTTTTAGAAAAAATATAAATGCACTAACACTTTTAAAACAATGTTTTGATGAGTTAGACTCCAACAATTTGGATATGGCAAAAAATAAACTACCAAGAGCTATTAGTTCTGTAAATGATCAACGAAAAAGTATAAAAATAAAAAAACGTAATGGCTCATAGATTTTGCTTGATGTTCTTAGCTATGGAGTTAAGAAGCTTCCACGATTGCAAAGGTGTCTATAGTAATAGACTATTTTACATATATATTTAGTTTTAACGCATATTTTGAATATCAAGTGAAAATTTAATTAAATAAGATTAATTAAAATATAAAAAAGTGATTTATAAAGGATTGTGTTATGGCAAATAATAGAGATGATTTCACAGAAAATACAAAAAGAATATTACAAGGTCGAGTAGGTAATCGATGTTCTAATCCTAATTGCCGGTGCTTAACATCCGGGCCTAATTTTCATGAGGAAAAGGTAACAACTATCGGGATTGCAGCACATATAACAGCTGCGTCAGAGAATGGTCCGAGGTATAACCCTCTGCTAGATAGTAAAGAAAGGCAACATATTTCTAATGGAATCTGGTTATGTGCAACATGTGCTACACTTATAGATAAAGATGAAAAGAGTTACCCGATAGAATTACTTCAAAAATGGAAAATAGATGCTGAAGCATCATGTCGTCATGAGTTAGAAGGGATAGAACAATCAAACATCGAAGAAGCAAAAGAAGGATGGCTTTGTGGACATTGTCATACTTTTGTTGAAAAGGGACAAACAATTTGTACAGGCTGTTTTGCTGAGGTGATTTATTCAGCTACAGGCTCTGAAATTAACGAAACACTTAGGGTAGCATTCACCAGAGGATTGGGCTTTTCATTTATACTATTTATTTTAATACCTGAAATATTGAACAATCTATTTAAGATTAATATTCCTTACGGATGGGGAATGGGTGTGTATGCTCTTATACTTACAGCTATTTTCGTTTTAGTTACGGTAAAATACTCGTTTTTTTTACTCAGAAAAAAATACCACAATTCACCACCAAGATTTGTAAGAAATAGAAATTTATAATTACTTTTTATTGTTTATAATAGTTCTATCCATTGTAATGAAATACAAAATCTAAATCATAATTTTGTAGAATATTGAAAAATATGACAATTGAACTTAACCAACATCCACAACATTCTAAACTAGTTACACTCGTCTGGAGTATCAATACTACTCGTTATCAACTAAATAATGAATTCCTAACTTTTGGTGTTGGTACTAATTTGCACCTCATTCCAATAATGTTTCTTTTTCTGAACAGCAAATTAATCTTTATGAGCAACAAATTGAAAAAGTTGAAAACCATCAATTATTGAATCTTATAAACTAATAAGATAATTAAATAATAATTAACTAGCTTCTCGAGTAAAAATTATTTGAGGCTAAAATCTTAACATTTCCAATAACTACACTAGCAATTTTAAATTAGTAATAACTTATTATTTCTATCTAAAATTCAATATATTAATAACTACTAAGTAAATTATTTAACTTATTATTTTATATTATTAAATAACGCCATAAATAATGAAACATATATAATAAAAGCATATTTGGTTATTTTTAACGTAACTTGAGATTGATTAAGTATTTTTAATAATTTAATTAAATATGATTTTTTAATTATATTTAATTGTAAAAATAATCTTATATTTATACTTTTTAAAAATTATTTTAGAATTTGAAGGCTTGTACTAACAGATAATCTAAGGAATAATCTCTGTTCTAATTTTATTTGAAACCGATAATATAATGGATAATATTTTACCAAAGCTAGATAACACTCAAACCAAAGATCGAATAGCAAAGATATTGCGGCAGGAGATCATATCTGGTAGGTTCAAAAATGGTGAACAGCTCACTCAAGAACAGATAGCCCAATATCTTAATACATCTAGGATTCCAGTTAGAGAAGCGTTTCTTATATTAGAATTAGAAGGATTTTTATCGCGATTACCTAATCGACACGTATTAGTAGTAGGTCCGAAGATTGATTTGTTAAAAGATATTTTTGAATTAATCGCATCGGTTGAGATCCAAATTATCAAAATATTGTTAAATTCAAAAAAAGATATAAGAAATATACTTGTTGCAGATGCCAAACAATTTCGACAAGTTTTATTAACCGAAATCGACAATTATTTTATTAAAGAAAATTATTCAAGATTATTAGTGGGTTATCCACAATATGTTTGGGATAATATTGAAAAAAAATCTAGTGATGAAGATTTACATAATAGTTTAATAACATCAATTCAGACACATGAATTAAAAGCAATAGCCAAATTTGTATACAAATATTATTTTTCATTAGCTGATAGTTTAACAAAAAAGTTAAATAGGAGTTAACCTAGATGAATCAATTGCAACCACTGAAGTTACTACCAATGAGAGAACGAATAGCTTCGGTTTTACGCAAAGCCATTTTAACCAGAGAGATACAAGAAGGCACAATTGTGACGCTTGATGGTGTTGCATCGCAATTGGAAGTTTCAAATACCCCAGTCAGAGAAGCTTTTCAGATTTTGGCTAGAGATGGTTTTATTAAATTACGCCATAATAAAGGGGCAGAAGTTTTAGGAATTACTAAGAAATTTATCAAAGATCACTATGTGACTCGCGCAGTTTTAGAACGCGAAGCTGTCGCAGAAGTTTGCCAAAATAAAGCCGATCTATCTGAAATTATTGATGCTTATCAATGTGGAAAAAACGCTATTGAAAATGATAATTACGTTGATTATACCAATTATAATCAAGCATTTCATATGGCAATTTGGGCCGCATGTGGCAATAATAAAATTAATTCTATCTTATCGGAAATGTGGAATGGATTATCATTAGGTTCGAATATTTCTGAACAAGAATACGCTATTCTTTCATCTAAAGAACACGGTAATATTTTGAATGCAATGATTGAATATGATGCAGAATTGGCAAAAAATCTTATGTATCAGCATATCATTCGCAGCATGGAAGATATGCTAACACGTTTTTAAGTTTTAATTTTTTACATAAGTAAGGAAAAACAGAAGTTTAGGTTAACAGTCCAAAATTTTATTTTTTAATTTACCAATTTGACTAATTTCAACTTCAATAATATCTCCTTCTTTCATAAACAGCGGGGGGGTTCTTTTTTTGCCAACGCCTCCTGGTGAACCTGTTATGATAACATCACCGGCTTCAAGTTTACTGAATCTTGAGATGTACTCAATTAAATAAGAAATAGAGTAGATCATATTTCCTGTAGATTCACTTTGAACTTGGAGTCCATTTAATGAAGTTGTAATGTGCAGTTTTTGCGGATCAGTAATTTCATCAGATGTGACTAGCCAAGGCCCAAACCCCCCCGTTTTGGGCCAATTTTTACCTGAAGTAAACCAAGTATATTGCATATCTCTGACGGAACCATCCATAAAACAGCTATAACCAGCAACATGCTCTAGAGCTTTTTCTTTTGATACGTTACTGGTCGTTTTACCAATAATTACTGCTAATTCACCTTCATAATCAAATTCATTTGTTGAATTGGGTTTATGCATGAATTCATTATGTGCAACAAGCGAATCAGGAAATCGAATAAAAAGTGTTGGGGCATTGGTAGATTGTTCAAATTCCTTTCTTTTTTCTGGATAATTCATTCCCACACAAATTATTTTATTTGGATTATCAATAACAGGTAAAAAATGAATTTCATTTAGCGGATAATCTGGATGCGCCAATTTCAATTGTTTTAATTCACTTAAAATATTGTTAGAAATGGCTGATTTTAGATCTGGATAGTTGTCACCTAACTGTTTTTTCAAGTCATATACATTGTCATTTTTAACACAACCCCATGTTTTTTCATGTGTTAGTGGTGACAAAAAGCTTAATAGCTTCATAATAAATTCCTTTTTCAAATTTAATTGCCACTTCTGACTAAAGTGGCATTTTTATTTAAATTCATATAACAATTTTGTTATTGAGCTTGTCGTTTTTTATTATTGATACCAATAATTAACGTTAAAAAGGCTGAAATCATTAACATTCCGGCAACAAAATAAAGTGCATAAGAAAAATCACCAGTCGCCTGTTTTAACCAACCAATTAATGCCGGTCCAGCAAATCCGCCTAAATTACCTATGGCATTTATCGCCGCTAATCCGGCAGCAATAGCTGGTCCATTTAAAAATTGAGATGGAATACTCCACAATGGTGGTTTGCAAGATGATATACCAATATTAGCCATAACTAAGGCAATGGTTGCAATAATTAACGCTGTAGCAAGGCCGGCAATAATGAAACCAACGCAGGCAAGTAAACACGCACAAATAACATGCCAGGTTCGTTCATTTGTTTTATCCGAATGTTTCGCCCACAAGATCATCGTGATTGCAGCTAATGCCGGTGGTATGGAATTAATATAACCGACTTGAATTGTGGATAAGCCAAAAGATTTAAAAAACATTGGAGACCAAATATTGATCGAATAAAGTCCAGCAGAAGTACCAAAATAAACAATCGCTAAGGTTAATACCCTAATATCAGTTAATCCTTTCCATATACTGGTTTTTATTACTGCTTTTTCCCCTTGTTTCTCTTTTGCAAGAGTATCGACTAACCATTTAGTTTCGTCTTCTGTTAGCCAGCTATTTTTTTCTGGTTTGTCATTAACATAAAATAATGTAAATATCCCCATTACCGCGGCAGCAATCGTACACATTAAAAACATTAATTGCCATCCTTTAAATCCAAATGCACCGTGTAAACTCATAATGATTCCGGCTAAAGGTGAACCAATCATGGCTGAAATTGGTGCCGCAGCCATAAAGAACGCTATCATTTGAGCGCGTTTCTTTATTGGAAACCATGTGGATAAATACAATATGATTCCAGAAAAAGAGCCGGCCTCAGCTACTCCCAATAAAAAACGAATAATATAAAAACCAGTAACTGTTTCAACATAAATCATACATGCTGTGATTACAGCCCAACTTAGCAATATTCTAGCTAACCAAATACGAGGTCCCACCTTTTGCAAAATAATATTAGATGGGACATCAGTAATAAAATAACCAAGAAAAAAAAGTCCAGCGCCAAGTCCAAAAACGGCATCAGAAAATCCCAACTCCTGATTCATCGTTAAAGCAGCAAAACCAATATTTATTCTATCGAAAAACCCAATGAAATAGACTAGCATGACATAAGGAACTATTCGTAATGTGATTTTTCTTAATGCTGTTTGCTCTAAATTTTGTTTCATTACATTTCATCCTTCTCACTAAAGACAAATTTTTTGTCTTTTATTAAAACTTCCAACATAACGTTAACCTTTATAATTTTGATGTTACTTATGGATAGTTACCGTTATTTAATAAACCTGACTTGCGGAATAATTTCTTGATAAACTTCTTCCTTGCGTTGATTGAAAATGATTTTGTTATTTTCAAATAAGTTATTCCCTTCGGTATCAATTGATACAATCAAAGGACCTAATTCTTTTACTTTACATACCCACAATGTTTCAGGCATACCAAGATCTCGCCATTTAGCATCAACTATTTTTTCAACTTGTGTTGCAGCAACAACAGCACATCCAGCCGGGAAAACAACATGAATTGCTTTATATTTTTTACAACCCTCTTCAGTATTTGGCCCCATTCCACCTTTACCAACTATTAATTTCACGCCTGTTTGTTCAATAAATTCTTTTTCAAATTTTTCCATTCTCATGGAAGTTGTTGGTCCAATAGATATCATTTGAAATTCATTATCAGATAATGCTTTAACTATTGGTCCTGCATGAAAAATTGCACCACCATTTATATCAACCGGTAAATCTAATCCTTGTTCAATTAATCGACGGTGAGCCACATCACGACAAGTTACAATATAGCCAGTTAGGTAAACGATATCCCCAGCTTTAATTCCTTCTAAATCCTCAGATTTTATTGGGGTGGTTAATATTTTCTTTTGGCTCATAGTGTTACTCCTTTGTGACTTATCGTTTGGTAATTCAACTCTTTATCAAATACAATTGTTCCTCTACGGTGAGACCAACAACCAACATTTACTGCCACACCAATCGCCGATGGATGACGTGCACCATTTTCAACATGGACTCCCATAACTGAATATTTACCAGACATACCTTGAGGACCTAATCCTATTTTATTTATGCCATCTTCAAGCAGCTGTTCAAATTTAGCGGCTTTTTCATTGGCATTTCGAGATCCGATTGGGCGCATAAGCGCTTTTTTGGAAAAAAGTGCTGCTGTTTCTACTGAAGTAGCCACACCAACACCAACAAGTAGCGGAGGACAAGCATTTAATCCATAGCTGGTCATTACATCTAAAACAAATTTAGTTACCCCTTCATAACCAGCACCAGGCATGAGTACCATTGCTTTACCTGGCAAAGTACATCCGCCACCAGCCATGTAAGTATCAATTTCAACGACATCACTATCAGGAATAATATCCCAAAAAATATAAGGCGCATTTGTACCTATATTTTTGCCAGTGTTTTTTTCATCAAATGTTTCAACACAGTTGTGTCTAAGAGGGGCGGTAATTGTGGCTTGAAATACTGCATTAGTTAAAATGTTTTCTAATTCACCAATAAGAGGAAAATTCGTACCACATCTTACCGAAAACTGTAAAACGCCCGTATCTTGGCAACACGGCCGATTCAATTTCATCGCAAGATTTTGATTTTCCTGCATAGTGCTATAGATGACTTTTGCTAATTGACTTGTCTCCTTTTTGCTTAGATCTTGAAGTTTATTTTCAACATCGTCAGGTAATTTCTTACCTACAAGGGCTACAAACTTGCTCATTATTTCGGTCATATTAGTCACAAGTTTATCTTTATCTGACATAAATTATCTCCTAGTTGATGGTGATAGATTTAGATATTTAGAAAAATATATTCTGAGAAAATTAATTGCCTATCTATGAGGTGTTTTCCTAAAAGAACATGCTTCCATCTAATATTTTTAATCTCCTAACACTAAGTAATATGAGAATTATTGACCCAATTACTTAGTCATTATTAAATTATATAAATTTTATTTTTAATTCAATGTATTTAATAATGTATCCAATTATTTGTGAGCAAGTTCTCACCAAATTAGTTTACGATGGAGTTTCGGTTATTAATTTCTAATGCTTAATTTGAGTTTAATTTATTGAATTTATTAGATTTATTATCAGGATAACATAGCCATAAAACTAAAATTGAAAGATTTTGCTATGAGTAATTTTTTATTAAATGAGGTTATTTTATTGAATTTTAGGTTTAAAGTGGACTTAACTTAACAGTCAATACTGTTAAGTTAATTTTAGTATTTATAACAACTCTCTTGTCATATCCATTAATGTTTTTACATCTTGAGGCTTTGTTTTTCCACTGTTTTTATCAATAATTGAGCTATAAATATGAGGAATCACTTTTTTAACCCCAGCATCTAGGGCTATTTTTAAAATGGTTGCATAATTGTTTAAGTCAATTCCGCCAGTCGGTTCAAGAGCAAAATTAAGTTCAGCACAACATTTTGCTACATATTTGAATTCATCAATATATTTTAAACCATCCATTGAAAAGTATTTTACTGAGCTTCCCCCCATATCTTTTAACATTTCAATAGCTGTTTCAACTGGAACTATGCCATCTGGCGCTTTACAACTTAATGGCCCGGTTGAAATTTTAACCAATCCAACTTTACCTGTTGGTGAAACTAAACCATTAATGACAGTATTATCTTGTCCGAGTAATGCTCGACTGGTGGCAACACCCGTAAAAACCTGATTTATATGTTGTGGTTGCAATACACTAGAAATCTCTGAAACCATCTTAGATTGATTAGGATCACCGGCACCTAAACCTATAGAGATAGCGTTATCAATCGCCATTGCATATTTTTTCATTTCAGTTATTGCCAGCTGATTAGTAGGATAATTTTTAGAGAGAACACCAACTACAACATAAGTTTGTGCTGCCTCATACACTTCTTTAGCATTTTCGATGGAATTTGCTAGTACATTTAGACACACTCTATCTTGATAATAATTAGGGATACATTTGTTAGTCATACTTTTATTCCTTTAATACAACTATTGTTGAATAATCATTTTAATTTTTTGATAAATTACATCTAATTGTGCTGCCGATACGCTACGAACATCAGCATCAACTTTCCCTTCATTGACTTTATACTCGCGAAAGTAAATAGCGGTATCACCCTCTTTCATCAGTTTTACTATATCGTTAGCCGTTTTACCGATTGTATTTTTATCAAAACTTATTTCAGCACGCGCTATATCTCGACCAGCACCATCCCATACAACTTTAGCGGATACCCCGTTTAATTTATTTAAGCTGGTAATAAATGGTGTCATCTTTTCAATCATCTGTTGGCCAGTCTCATTAATTGGCTCACTCATATACAATTCGATAGCTTTGGTTAATCCTAAAATACTTTCTTTACCAACTTTCATTGGACGACCAATGCCATTAGATTGTTTTTTTACCCATTCGATTGCTTGATGACGACCAACCACTAAACCACTAGTCGGACCTTCGATTGCTTTAGCACCACTATAAATAACGATATCTGCACCTTGTTGATAATAAGTTTGTAAATCTTCTTCTGCTGCGGCATCGACAATCAAGGGTAGCGCATGCTTTTTCGCCACACTTAATGCTTCAGCAACAGATAACATACTTTTTTGAACACAGTGGTGTGATTTCACATATAAAATGGCTGCCGTATCAGAATTAATCATTGCTTCTATATGTTCTGGCTTACATTCATTGGCATAGCCAGCTTCAACAACAATACCGCCTCCCAATGAAACCATTGTTCCAATAGGCGCACCAAAATTAACATTATGCCCTTTGGGTACAATAATCTCTCTTGGTACATATTTGTTTGATGAGTGAAGATTATATAGAAGATCTTGATCATCTTTGACGATCAGTGCCGCCACCGATTGCACAATTCCGGCTGACGCACATGAAACAACTACCGCATTTTCAGCATTGAGTAATTTAGCAATATATTGACCGGTTTTATCGATCAAATCTTTCATCTCAAAGTATTCATTTAAACCTAGAGTCACTGCTTGAGTAACTTCTTTTCGTGGTGTCGAAACACCTAAAATAGTCATTCGACCAGATGCATTAAGCACCTTTTTTAGATGATATTTTTCATAGATAGACATTTTTATTCACCGATTAATCACTATAATTTCAGCACTAAATAAATTGCTAATATTTAGTGCTGATTTTCTAGAAAAATTATAATATTCCGAGTAGGGAACTAACGACGCTAATTACCACAACAGATATAAGAATTGTGGTATAACGAGGTCCTTTTTTGATGAGATAGAAATAGATCGAGAATACGGCAAGCAGAGGTAATAACCCTGGTGCAATTGAATCAATTATTTCTTGTACCACCACTTTCGTGCCTTCTGCGGTACTAAATACTAACGGCGTTGTTAAATTAACATAATTAGCTGAGAGAGCGCCCATCATAATTAGCCCTAATACATTGGCGCCATAAATTAACTGCTTCATTTTACCATCTTGTAATAGCGTAATAATGGAATCACGACCAACGGTATATCCTTTATTAATCAAACCATAGCTCAAAATTAAGGTAATTGCCGGATATAGAATTAATGGCATAATTCCCCCCATTGCACTACCATTAGCGGCAAAAGGGATAAATAGTGCAATTAAAAGAGGCATAATAGCAGCCCAAATAATAGAGTCACCAATACCAGCAAGCGGTCCCATTAATCCTGTTTTGATGCCGGTTATTGAACTATCAGATATATTCTCACCCAAACTTTTTTGCTCTTCCATTGCAATAGCAATGCCTTGAATCATTGAGCCAAACGTTGCTTCAGTATTAAAAAAGTTCAAATGACGTTTTAATGCTTCTGCTTGCTCTTCTTTGGTGTGATAGAGTTTTTTAATAATTGGTGTCATCGATGCACAAAATATTAAACTTTGTAAACGTTCATAAGAACTTGATAACTCAGCACCTAAATAGTAGATAAGCCAAGCTTTACGAATATCATTTTTAGTTAAACGACTACTTTGTTTAGCTTTTTCAATCAATTCATTTTGCATAGTATCAGAACTAACTTGATTTCCATTCATCTTATACATCCTCTTTATTTGCGAAACCTTTAATTAAAAATGCTAAGCAGGTTCCAAATATAGCCATAGCCATTACATCAACTTTTAAGTAAAGAACAGCGAAAAAGCCACCAATAAAATAAGGTAATAAACTCTTCTTACCGATAACCATGATGGTGATAGCAAAACCTAACGCAGGTAAAATTCCACCGATAATTTCAAAGGAGTGGGTTAACCATGTCGGCATTAAACTTAAGAATTTTTCTACTACTGGCTGACCAAAGAAATTCGCCGCAAAAACAACAGGAAAGCGAATAACAAACCCAAGAATAGATGGATAAACAAAAGCACAGCGCATAATGCCACCCATATTTGCTTGTTCGGCATGTTTATCAGCCATATGTACCCATATAGCATTTAAAGTACGTCGTAACTGATCAACGAAAACACCAATAACGCCAAATGGAATCGCAAGCGCAATTGCCATATTGGTATCCATACCCGATTGTACGGCAATTGGGATTGCAATACAGGCAGCTAAAGCGGGGTCTGATGGCACATTACCTCCTGGTGTGGAAGTGACCCCCAAGTAGACTAATTGCATTCCAGCACCGATTATCATTGATGCAGGCATATTACCGGTTAACAATCCAACAAAAATGGCGACAACTATTGGTTGTAGAAGCATTGCTGACAGGGTATAACCGAATCGCAAGCGAGCAAACCAATAATAAAGTCCCATGCAGACTGCAATCATTAAGGTACTCATACATCTCTCCTAATTAAATAAATCATTAATATTTTTTTAAAACATCATCGACTGGTTGAGGTTTATCTTCTGGGATGGTTTGGAAGTAAACATTCACACTCGCTTGCTTAAGTTTTTTGAGTATCTCAACATCAGCATCATCTAAAGTAATATTTTGAAAAACAGCTTTACGATTAGGTCCACCACCTAAGCCACCAACTTGTATTTGATCAATATTGAATCCCATTTCAACAGCTTGACAAACAGTGGTTAAATTAGGGAATAACACTAGTACATTTCCATCACCAAGTTGATTTTCTAACCATGATTTAACAAAGCTTTGATTACCAAAACAATCTACTTTGACATTCGGAGGAGCTGCCATTAAGTAGATATTTTTCATAAATGGATCGTTTTCCAATTCATCGCTAACCACAGCTATTCGATTGGCTTGAGACTGACCAACCCATTTTGTTACGACTTGACCATGAATTAAACGACTATCAATTCGACATAACACGATATTTGCCATAGTTTTAGTTCTCCTGAAATTTTTGTTTTATTTCCGCTAGCACATCTTTGCAGCTTTCTTGGCCAACTCCGACTAACTCGTCAACGATATTCATTAGTGGCCCTTCATCTTTTCGATTAATTGCTTCGATCAACAACAAAGCATTAAGTCCTGAAATAACCGCAATAGGGTAATCAAGACTTAGACGTGCTGCGACATTAGAAGTGGTGCCACTTATGAAGTCAGTAAGAATCAGCGAGCCTTTTGGCATGGTAACCACTTGCTGTTTAACTTTTTCATAAAATTCATTGAATGTATCGTTAGCGGTTAACGCGATATCAAATACTCCCTCGATTTTGCCAAGGATCATGCTTAAACTTTC
This sequence comes from Gilliamella apicola, assembly GCF_003202655.1. GTDB lineage: Bacteria > Pseudomonadota > Gammaproteobacteria > Enterobacterales > Orbaceae > Gilliamella > Gilliamella apicola_R. Next base: position 182,057 of record NZ_QGLR01000018.1, read on the forward strand.
TTTAAGCTGTTTTCCCCAATCGCCATGAGTGAGTAATAAAATTTGAGATGATGAGTTATTCAACTTTTTGCTCCTTATTACTATTAACTTACAATAACAGGAGCAAAAAACGTGCCAACAAATTTGTCAGCTACCAAGGATGATAATTTATTGCTTAATAATCAATAACTAAGAGTATAATAATTCATAGATATATAAAAATTCTGCATCAGAGAGGCGAATAGTGTAACTCTTTTCAATAGGTAAAAAGGCTTCTTTGATGACAGATATCGCGTAATTAGAATGAATTGTCTGATTATCAATTGCCATCTGTAATGGTTTGCGACTAATTACAATACGTTCTACCATACAACAGCAGTGAATTAAAAAGCGAAGTGTCACTTGTTTGGAAGGATGCAGATCAAGTTTTTGACAAATATACTGATAAAGATCTTCCATTTCCCGCAAGATACGCTGTGGATTTAATACAGAGATCTGGTTAATGATACTTTCTAATGTTAACGCACCGATGAATTTCATGGTGCTTTTTTCAATAATTAACCGGCGTTCATTCTCACTCATATGAGGTTTTAGTAAGCTGATCACCAATTCCGGACCCTGCTCGGAGAAAAGTTCTTCTAATGAAATAAATGGAATATCGGGTAGTTCTGGCTGAAAAGTACCAATAATACCTACTACACGCTCTTGTGTATTCAATATATTACGTAATCGTTCCGGACTACGAATATCATTATAATCAACAATCAATATGCGAGTATTAATCAGTAATTCTTTAAAGCTTTCTTCAATCACATTTTTAATTTTAACCGCAGTACCCATACCGGTAATACAAGATATCATTAATACTTGTTCGTGATCATCATCGACTTGATCACACAACTTATAATCAATATTTTTATCTTGGATTAAATTAATTATTTCAGCAAAATCTTTGGCTGCATAAGTTATATCCAAACTAAAATCTAATAGTGCTGAAAGTGTAATATTGTGCAAAAGTAACACATTAATATTGAATAATTGGTGAATAACATTGCCAAAATGAACTAATGAACCGGTATCGACAATTAAAATCAATTGTTGGCATTCGTATTGCTTAATTTTTTCAATTAAAATGGCTAATGTGTCATGCACTGATTGCTCAAATGGCATATTAATCGGTGTGATTAGTTGATATTCTAAAATTCGATTAACATAATTAGCCATACTGGTTGCGGTAGTGTCACCATGAGCAATAAATATAACTTTATAATTGTCAGGCGCTGATTTTTTTAAGCGATTTAAACGGCATTCTTTTAAAAATAAACACCAATACACTATTTCCGTTGACGGGCATTGGATATAAAAAATAGCTTCTATACGCTTACAAACTAATACCGCATTTTCATACTCATCTTTACAGTGGTCTAAAATCAAATTAGATGAATACAAATTGGGAATTAATCCTTTTTGTATATAAGCTAATAAGGTTAAAAAGTGTTTATGTAATAAACTTTTAAGATGATCTTGTAAAACAAATCCCAAAATTTCTTCAATATATTCTGTCAGGCTACTAATTCGTTTTTCTAACTGTTCACTATGTAAATATTGACTATGCCCACTATTTTTTTGATTGATGCCATAATCAAAAATATTTCGCAGTTTCTTTTTTAAGATCGATAGTGTTTCTTGTGGCGATACATGACTATTACGTAAATTCACATATTCTTGAGTAATAAAGGTATAAAAAAGATCACTATCTTCTTTGGCGGATAATAATGATAAGGTATTTTTCAACTGCAATTTATCTGTGGTAGATATCTCAATCTGGGCATCATTTTTGAATAAAGCATTAATTAGTGTGGTCACTTCTGGAGTCGGCGCACAGGGTTCTTCAATAAAACGCTTATCAAGCAATAAGGTTGAGGATAGTTGATTAAGATCTGCCGCCCATCCTTGGGCACATAAAAACTGAATATCACTTTTTAACTGTCCGATATTACCTTTTAATGGTTTACTTAATAGATAAATTAAAGCAATTTTATCAATAGCAATCGAACGTTTTATCTTTCTGCTTTCAAGTAATATAAAATGGAAAATAAGTTCAGCACGCTCTTCTAAACTACGTTGCTCAATTGAAGGGAGCGTAATATAAACTTGAATACGTCTTAAAAAAGTACGCAGTAAACTTGATTGGATATTTTCTGTGGTAGCGCAAATTAAACGAATATTAACTTTTATTGGTTTATCACTTGAACCTAAAGGATGAAACTCTCCTTTATCAATTATTAAAAATAATTTTTCCTGACTTTCATTACTCAATCGATGTACTTCATCTAATAATAATAAGCCACCATTAGCTTGTTCAATCAGGCCGACTTTATTGTACGAAGCGCCAGTAAAAGCGCCTTGTTTATGACCAAATAGATGTGAAGAAAGTAACTCTTGGTTGTTATAGTATTCAGCACAATTAAAATAGATAAAAGGGACCGGTTGCTTATTTTGTTGTTCTCTAAGTTGATGCATTAACTCTGCAAAATAAGTTTTTCCAACACCAGAATCCCCCGTTAATAATACATGTAAACCATCAGGATAAAGTACCGCTGCACGCCCTTTTTCTACAGCCGTTTTCAAACTGCGATCATAACCTATCAATTGGCTAAATGGATCTATTATCGGTTCAGCAACTTTCGGTAATAACTGATATTGGGTACTTTCATCATAAACGTTTACTGTTAATTGGCGTTGAATCAACTCTTCGTAGGATTTTTTATCTAAAAAATAGACGGGGCGAGATTTGATTTTTAAAACTAAACCATCCAAAGTTAGTTGATTTAATTCTTTGCTTACAGAATTTCGCGCTATACCTAAATTATGTCCAATCGTATTGGCATCAAAACCCAAAACTTTAGTCAAGTCGGTAGTAAATTTATCCCTCAAAGTATTAGTAAGACGAATAAGTTCATGATGAATTATCTGTTTGCGTTTAGTCATAAACAGTAATTTTTATAAATAAATCAATAACAATAATATAACATAGTTTTGTTGGATTAAGTCAAATTAACATTTTGGTTATGAGTAATAGGGTAATTATCACCGATAGACCCGCAAATCTAACCGAGAAAAAAATAAAAATTATAATTCAACAATCTCAATACTAAATGATGATAAGACAGTGGAACATCAAGTGTTGCTTAACAAGCTAATGGATGCTAATAATTGAGAATTTAATCAAAGTTAATAATGAAAAACAACAGTAAAGCAATTCGAATTGATATTGCGAATAAAGTGGGTGATAATATTTTTTAACTGGATTTTATTTTCAATTTTCACAATAAGATAGCTACAAATAATATAGAAATCTATAGTGATTTTATAGTAAATGATAATATTCTATTTATTGAACCTAGTGATGAAATTTATCAATTTAATATTATAGAAATAAAATACAGTATTGTGGTACACGTAGCCATTCGCAAACTTCTTGATAAAAATAAAGGTTAATGGAATAACTTAAAATCAGTTGATATAAAATTAAGGATCCCCCCAATGAAAAACATAAAAAAATTACTACTACTGATTACGCTTTGTTTGCCTATGGTAAGTAGTGCTGATTGTGAAAAATGGATTGATCAATTACTTGAAAAATACCACTCTTCTCGTGAAAGTGATATGCCGGTTTGTAAAATATGGCCTGCTGATGAAAGTAAAACAATTGTGGTTTTACCGTTTCCTCGTGGATCAGATGATTCTATTTTTTATGATCTTGATGTATTACTTATTGATACACAAAGTGGTGAAGTAATTGCTCATAATTGGGAACCCGATGCGTTTGTGAGTGATGCTATTCAATTAGTTGGTTTTGGAATCGATACTGCTCGTTATCAACTCAATAATGAATCCCGAGCTTTTGGAGTACGGGTTGGTTTTCGCGGTAGCTCTAGTGTCTACCCTTTTTATGAACAACAAATTAACCTCTATGTACAGCAAAATGAAAAATTAAATCGCATTGTTAATCAGTTAGTGTTAAAAACATCTGGTGGTGAAATGTACAATTGTAAAGGTGAATTTCATAACAATGATGCTGTTTTATTATTAGGAAACAGTAGCACCAATAATTTTAAAGATCTGATTGTTTCTGATAAAGAGCAAAAGGGTATCATTAAAGTAAATAGCGAAGGGGAATGTGTTGAAGAAATCACTGAATCAACAAAAAGAGAATATATATTATATTATAACGGTGTTGAATACCCTTTACCGGAACCTATATATTAATCGCTAAGCAACCAAGATTCTTAATTAAAATCAAAACTTAAAATGGACAGATTCTATTTTTAATATTCTGTCCTTTATTTTTAACTCTAAAAGTTATTCTTTGGCATTTTATTCTCTTTATATCTTAATAAATGATAACACTCTTAGTTAACTTAACTATTATTCTGCGGTAGTGATTGAGATCTAGTTCACAGTTCTTCTAAATGAAAATTGACTCAGCACCTATTGTATGTTTGTATGCTATTAAACAGGCATGTGACTGGTAGAGCAGGCAGGACCTTAATAAATTGCGTAGGTAAAACAGCATTTTGTTAGGTTCTGCTTTTTTTTTACCACTAACAAAAGCAATAGGAGATAGTAATGGATTATCAAAAAATAGCAGAAACCATTCTAGATAATATTGGTGGCAAAAGTAACATCGCGCATTTAGAACATTGTGCAACAAGGCTAAGATTTACCTTAAAAGATGATAACCTGATTAATATTGCGGCTTTAGAAAAAATTGAGGGTGTTATAGGCGTACGGCAAAACGTTCAATGCCAAATAATTATTGGTAATGATGTGTTTGAAGTTTATAACGAAATAATTAAATTAATTGGCAACATTAACGAAAATAGCGTTAACCATCAGCCTAATAGCAAGAAAAAAATAAGTGCTATTTTACTCGATTTTCTTGTTTCAATTTTTCAACCATTAATTCCAGCAATTGCTGGCGGTGGTCTGTTGAAATCTTTTGTAATACTGTTTGCCATGCTCGGATTGATTGATGAGAATGGATCGAACTATAAAATTTTGCAATTAATTGGTAGTGCGCCCTTATATTTTTTACCAATACTGGTCGCATTTACCACGGCGAATAAACTAAAAGCGAATCCATTAGTAGCGGCATCCGCGGTAAGTGCATTAATCCTTCCTGATATGGTGGCTCTGCTACAAAAAGACAGCAGCCTCTTCTCTCTGCCTTTAGAGAATATCAATTATGCGTTTCAAATATTTCCAGCCATTTTAACCATCCTTTTTTATTCTGTTGTTGAAAAATTTTTCACGAAATATTCATTTAAAGTTATTCGTCTGTTCTTTGTGCCAATGATGAGTTTAATCATAACAGTACCCGTCTCTCTACTATTACTTGGTCCCCTTGGCTACAACGCCGGTGTGATATTTTCTAAATTTATTATATTTTTTTATACCCATTTTTCATGGATTACCACCGGATTATTAGCCGCGGTACTCCCATTTATGGTTGTTGCCGGCATGCATAAAGCAATGCTGCCTTATGCCATTGATGCAATGGGTAAAACTGGATGTGAAATGTTATATATGCCGGCTTCTTTAGCACATAATATTGCCGAGTCAGGTGCTTGTTTTGGCGTAAGTATTAAAACTAAAAATAGTAAATTAAAATCGATTGCTTTATCTGCCGGATTATCCGCCCTTTTTGGTATTACCGAACCTGCGTTATATGGTGTGACAATTGTAAATAAAAAAATTCTTTATAGCGTGATGACCGCTGGTTTAATTGGTGGCGCTTTTGCTGGCATTATTTTATTAAAAGCATTTGTTCTGGTAGGTCCAGGTTTAGCCAGTATGACCATGTACATTGATAAAGACAATGCGATGAACATAGTCTGGGCATTTGTGACTTTAGGGATATCGTTTTTAGTGGCATTTATTCTTTCCGCCATACTATTCAAAGATAGTGTTGAGATTGATGATGAAAAGCTAAATAACAACACTAAAAATATAACTAAAGATGAAGTTATCCAAATTAGAAGCCCAATTAAGGGTAAAGTGATACCAATGACGGAAATTAACGATAATGTTTTCTCTACTGGTATTGTTGGTCAAGGTATCGGTATTATTCCCAATGATGGCCTTTTAAAATCACCATGTAAAGGGGTTATCGCTATGATATTCCATACTAAACATGCATTGAGTATTAAATTAAACAATGGTGCTGATCTGCTTTTTCATATAGGAATCGATACGGTACAACTCAATGGAGATGGCTTTGAGACACTGGTTAATGTTGGCGATATTGTCGATATTGGTGATGATTTAATTAAATTTGATATCAACATCATCAAAAATAAACAACTAGATCCTACTGTAATATTTTTAGTCACCAATCCAGAAGACTATACTATTTCTACTTTTAATGAAAATAAACAGGTCACTAACGACGATACTATTTTAGAAATTAAGCCAAAGATATTAAGCTAAGGAGAGTAACCAATGAAAAATTTAGCATTTCCAGATAATTTCTTATGGGGCGGAGCGATAGCCGCCAATCAAATCGAAGGCGCATGGAATATTGATGGCAAAGGAATTTCTGTTGCAGATATAGCAACCTATAAACCAAATCTCGATGTCAAAGATTATGTTGCTCATATGGCGGTAACCTGTGAAGGAGTAATGGCAGCGATAAGCGATCCTTCTGATAAAAATTACCCAAAACGACGAGGTATTGATTTTTACCATCGCTATAAAGAAGATTTAGCACTTTTTGCTGAAATGGGATTTAAGACATTACGCTTATCAATTGCTTGGACCAGACTGTTTCCTACTGGTGAGGAACTTACGCCAAATCCTGAAGGCGTTGAGTTTTATAAAAATGTTTTTAAAGAGATGAAACGACTTGCAATAGAACCTATTGTCACCTTATCACATTATGAAATGCCAGTAGCATTAAGTATTAAATATAATGGTTGGGTAAAACGTTCAGTAATTGATGATTTTGTCCGTTTTTCTACCGTTTGTTTTGACCAGTTTGGCGCTTATGTAAAATATTGGTTAACCTTTAATGAAATAGATAGTATTTATCGACACCCGTTTACTACAGCCGGAATTATTCCGGATAAATGTAAAGACGGGCAACTTGAACAAGATATCTATCAAGCGTTACATCATCAATTTGTAGCAAGTGCACTGGTTACCAAAATCGCCCGCGAAAAAATTGCAGATTGTAAAATAGGCTGTATGCTCACTAAATTAACCACTTATCCATTGACATGTAAGCCTGAGGATGTGGAATTGGCGTTGCAAAAAACCTTAGACAACTATTTTTACGCCGATGTACAAATTAAAGGCGAATATCCTAAACTTACATTGGCTAATTTAAAACAAAAAGGAATTGATATTATGTTTGAAGAGGGCGATAAGCAACTTCTTAAACAAAATACCGTCGATTTCTTATCTTTTAGCTACTATATGTCAAAGGCTGAATCGACAAACCCTGATGCAGATCGCATACCCGGTAATACGATTATCGGCGTTAAAAATCCTTATTTAAAATCCACTGAATGGGGCTGGCAAATCGATCCTAAAGGGTTAAAAATTTCGCTAATTGAACTCTATGACCGCTATAATATTCCAATGATGATCGTCGAAAATGGTATCGGCGCGGTTGATAAGTTAGAGGGTGGTACCGTTCATGACCATTATCGAATCGAATACTTTAAAGAACATTTTAAACAAATGAAAGAAGCCATTGATGAGGGCGTGGAGTTAATTGCTTATACCAGTTGGGCACCAATAGATTTAGTCAGCGCCAGTACATCGCAAATGTCGAAACGATATGGTTTTATTTATGTCGATCAAGATGATGAAGGTAATGGCACCTTAGCTAGATATAAAAAGGAATCATTTTATTGGTATAAAAAAGTGATTGAAACCAATGGTAAAGCTATTTACGACAAATAGCTGGAGTGTGAATAATGATTTTGGTGGTGAAAGTACTAAATTCTAGTGTCGTTTTAGTCGAAGAAGAGGGTATCGAGAAAATTGTATTAGGCAAAGGCATTGGTTTTGGTAAAAAACCAGGTGATACTATTGATGATGAGCGAGTCGATAAAATCTTTTTAGAGAATAATGTCAAGCTTGCTTATATCACCGATTTAGTCAAGGAAGTGCCTTTTCAATTTTTTCAGATAACCAAAGAAATCATCACATTAGCTGAAAATGACTTAAACAGAAAACTGAATAATAATATTTATTTAACCCTAACAGATCATATTTACTTTGCGGTCGAAAGAGTTAAACAGGGTCTGTTCATCCCCAACAAACTATATTGGGAAATAAAAAATTATTATCCACAAGAGTTTAATATTGCTAAGCAAGCTATTGAGTTACTCAATGCCAGATATGATCTCGCTTTTCCCGAAGAAGAAGCGAGTAATATCGCATTTCATCTGATTAACGCTCAAACCACCAACACGCAAAATCTTAACGCATTTCAATATGCCAAAATGATAAATTCGATAGTGAATTTGGTGAAGTATTCCGTTGGCGTGCCAATTGATACCTCATCAATTCACTATAGCCGTTTTATCACCCATATTAAGTTTTTTGTAGAACGATTTTATGCCAATAATCAATTACAAGAAGATAATAATGATCTTTATCAACAAATATCCTCGCTTTATCCTTATGCGATGCATATTGCAGAGAAAGTAAAACAGTACATCGATCAAACTTATCATTATTCAATATCCGATGATGAGGTGGTCTATTTGGGGATCCATATTAATAGACTAATACGCAATACTAAATAATTAGTCTTAGCAGTATATCTAAACGGATAATAACTAGGTAAGCAATCCTGATAAGATAATTTTATCTTCTTTGATTCTAAAAAAATCTTGAGAGATCATTTAGTTTTCAATTAGTTATAGCTAATTGTTTTACTAAAAAGTTGCTTTTAATTGATTAGCCTTAGCAATATGGCAAAATTGGATTTTAAAATGGCGTATGATCATAACTTGTAATCTAAATAATATAGTTATCTTAATAAAATAACACTAATTGCCAACTTAACTAGTTAACATGCATTGATAGTACTAACGTCGTTATTGGTAATGGATATAATTAGATTAAACCTTAACCATATCAACGGTAAATAATATAGTTAACAAATCCCTATGATTCTATGTAATACGATGTATAATCACTACAATTAAAATAAATATTGTAGTTGATTAATACCATGATATTTATGATTAATTTATCGAACGGTGTTACTAACTAATTTCAGGAAGAACTATTATTGATAGTTTGAAAATATTAAGGAGTTGGAAAGTGTTACATGCAGTTATTAAGAAAAAATGCCATTACCTGCTAAAAAAACAAAATAATATTAGAAAAATACCTCGAGAAGACATCATTACCTCCACAATATTTGGTCCGCTACGTTATTTTGAAGATCAATATATTTACTACTTTATTAGGTCTATCGCCGGCATTGAAAATAATTTAGATGATAATAATAAGTTACAGGTTGAAGCTAATATTTATTTTTGGCCATCTAAAAAAGCTACTTTTAATAAAGAACGTAAAAGTTGTGAACCTGATATTGTCTTCAATTTCGACGTGAATGACAAAAAGGAAATTTATATATTTGAGTTAAAATGGGGCGCTTATTCTTTTTCAGAAGATCAAATAGAAAGAGAGTGGCAGTTTTTTAAATCGACAAAAGAGGATGCAACATCTTATTTAATCTATTTAGCTAATTATGTCGATACGTTTAATGCTATTAAAGCCAGTAAAAATAAGAATTGGAAAAGTTTAACGTGGTTAAATTTTTTACATAAAATACATAAAATTAAGCATCAAAGTCATAATCCAAAATTACAGCATTATTTAGATGATTTAATCAGCTTTTTGAATTGTTTGGATTTTAGAGCATTTAATTCTTTCACTCATCTAAAACTCAACATAGATTCTGACTTAAAAATTAATTATCATTTTCGAAATATTGGCGATGATTTAATCAGCTTTTTGGATTGTTTAGATCTCAGAACATTTAACGCTTTCACCAATCTAAACCTCAACATAGTTCCTGACTTAAAAATTAATTATCATTTTCGCAATATTGGAACTGATGTATCTTCATCTAACATTTAATTGGAGTGGTCAACAATGGAAAATAATATTATGCGCAAACAAGGTATAGCAATTACCAATGCATTAAATGAGTACAAAAGATTCACTGAAGAAGTCGAGGTGTTAAAAAGTACTATTTCAGATAAAATCAAAGCCTATTTTGATAAAAATGCTAAGCAATACAAAATAGATTCGACAAAATACACAACAACAACGTTTAACAACGATTGGTTTTGTGAGTGGATTAGCTTAAGTGTTCCGATTTCAAAGCTAAATGCCAAGAAAGGAACAAAACCTCATGGCTATTTGAGCTTTCAATTGTGTTTTAGTGGCGAAACAGTTTTTCATAAAGCAATAAATAAAAAGCCTTTTCCATTAATTCATATTATTTTTTGGGAAGATATGGTATATAAAGAGTCATATTTTAAATACCCAGTAAGTAAAAAAGAATATTTTGAAGACAATTCTGGTAAATTTATTTTTATTGATGATGAAAATAAATATGTTTTATCTCCTCATTACGATGAGCTTAAATATATCAATTGTTGGACTTATAGTGTTGAGCTTATGAAGATCAACTCCGACAATATTGAAGAAATATTATTTAAACCAGCTATTGAATTATTGGAAAGCAACCAACTTATCCTAAGTAACAATAAGGCGTTAGAAGGCGTTATCAGAGAATATCCACCTTTAGAAAAATTTATTATTGAATAATAATCGCCAAGTAAATTACTAGCAATAGCTAATTTTTAATAAAAAATTAAGTCATTGCTAGTAGCTAATTCAATTATTTTAAGCATAATATATATAATTGAATAAAACATAGAGTTTTACTAATTCATCGAACTATTTTTATAAAGCTGACATTGTGGTTTAATACTTTAGTTTTTTAATACTTTGGCTTTTTAGATAATTTTCCCTCTCTTATCAGATTACAAATTGTGATATTAATGGTTTTGTGTTAGTTTCTCTGTTTCAACTAACTACATTCATCATCGGCTCCGCCAAGGTCTAACTATGCCCAATTCATCTGCTAAAAAAGTTGCTTTTGCTGCTTTTATTGGTACTACTATTGAGTGGTATGATTTTTATATTTATGCGTTAGCATCAGTATTATTTTTTGGTCAGCTCTTCTTCCCTTATGATAATCCATTTTTGCAAGTTTTAGGGGCTTTTGCCACTTTTGCCGTTGGTTTTTTATCTCGACCATTAGGCGCAATCATTTTTGGCCATATTGGCGACCGTTTGGGGCGTAAAAAATCGTTAATTATTACCTTGCTGTTAATGGGCATTGCTACAACGTGTGTTGGCTTGTTACCCTCTTATCCACAAGCGGGGATCACCGCACCAATACTGTTAGTTGGCTTACGAATATTACAAGGTATTGCTGTCGGTGGTGAATGGGGTGGTGCGGTATTAATGGCCAATGAGCATGCGCCGAAAGGCTTGAAAAACTTTTTCTCATCATTTGCTCAGTGGGGTAGCCCGGCAGGTAATATCCTCGCATTACTGGTTTTTTCTTATATCATTAGCTTGCCTACTGATAAACTTATTGATAGTGGTTATTGGCGTATCCCGTTTTTAGTCAGTTTTGTTCTATTAATTGTTGGTATCATTGCCAGAATTACCTTAACCGAGTCACCCGTATTTATTGAATCAGCTAAAAAGCAAGCTAGCCTGAAACAAAAAGAATCGGTACCAATTATTGAGGTGTTTAAACAGGCAACGCCAATACTGATATTAGCCATATGCGCCAATGTACTGTCATTTAGTGGTATTTTTTCTAATACGCTAATGATTGGGTATACTACTATGGCACTTGGTATTGAAAAAAAGGTCATCGTTGATGCGTTATTTTGGATTGCGATGGTACACTTTATTGCGCAACCGTTTATCTCTTACTTTTCAGAAAAGTTCTCAGCAACACGCTTTTTAATTGTCTCGGCGGTATTCGCTATGGCGTCAGTCTTTCTGTTGTTTCCAATTATTCAGGCAGGAACAAAAACTAGCTTTATTATTGGTATTTCATTAAATGTACTTTGTTACAGTGGTTTCTATGGAGTAATAGCTGGTTATTTAAGCCGAGTTTTTCCAGCCAGAATTCGCTATACCGGCTTATCCATGAGCTATCAAGCTTGCGCAGCCATTTTTGGTAGCCTAATTCCATTGTTGGGTGGATATATTATTTATGAAAACGGAACTAATTGGTTACCATTAGCCTTATTTTATTGCGGTTTAGCAATGCTATCCATTATCAGCATCTATCTATTAAGTGGCTATCACTATTATGATGAATAAAAAGGCGACTATTTATGAAAACCGTTCTATCAATTCAATCTAATGTTGTTTATGGTTATGCTGGCAACAAAGTTGCCACATTGGCCATGCAATTACAAGGCGTTGAAGTTATGCCGATCCACACAGTACAACTATCGAGTAATACGGTTTACCCAGATTACGATGGTATTGTGCTGGGCGCTCAACAAATTACCAGAATAGTAAACAGCTTAGAAAAAATTGGCGTTCTAAAATCAATTGATGCTGTCATATCGGGTTACATCGGCCTTGCCGAACAGGGCGAAGAGATCCTCGAAGCGGTAAAAAAAATTAAATACTATAACCCGAATGCCATTTATGTTTGCGACCCGGTTATGGGCGGTGATATCTATAAAGGTAGCTCATTGCCGCAAAATATTATTGATTTCTTCACTAAACAAGCCATCAAACACGCAGACTATATCACCCCCAATTTATTAGAGCTGCAATTATTATCGAATATCGAAATTAAGACGTTTGACGATGTACAAACAGCAATCAAAAAACTACAAAATCAACCTATCCAAGCGGTATTAGTCAAAAATCTAGTTCATGCAGGCAAAACCACAGAGTTGTTTGAGATGATTTTGGCCACCAAATCGCAAAACTATCACCTTGCACGACCATTATATGACTTCCCTTATCGCCCATTAGGTGTTGGGGACTTAATTTGTAGTTTATTCACGGCCCACTTAGTTAATGGCAAATCACAACTAAATGCCTTTGAGTTAGCCGCTAATGCAGCTAATCATGTGCTGGCGGTAACAAAACAGAAGGATGCCAGAGAACTGGCAATCATTGATGCTCAAGAGTGGATTAAACAACCTAATTTACAGTATCGCGCAACACAATTCTGATAAAAACAGAATTTGAATAATCAGCTAACTTGATTTAAATTATTGCTATAATTAAAAATCTTAACAATAGAGTAAGATACAATTTAAATAGGATTGATGATATGCGTGGCAAGATATTCAGTATAAGTTTAGTGGCAATGGTTTGGTTTGCAGCTATAAGTATAGCCAATGCTGACGAAATTGATTGCCCGGCCAGAATCAACATTAAATCCGACCATCCCGAGCTGGAAAATATTCCCGAAGGCTGGCAAGTTTCCGATAAAAAAGATCGCCACCTGTTACTCAGTGGTATAGGTGTTTATTCCGATGAACCGGTTAAATTATTCCAATTAAAGCCTGAAATTGGGATTATCGATGGCCAAAAACATGACCTCACTTGGCAAGTTAATTCTGTCTATGATGAAGGTGGCAGCTACGTTAGTTGTAGCTATAATCACGATGAAGTCCAATTGATAAAGAAACTCGATCCATCGATGAAAAGTTGCTGGGCACTTTATGCAAATGATAAAAACCAAGCCATAAAAGCCAAACTTATCTGTAGTACGAGTGAATGGCAAAAGGTGGAATAAATTTCATCTATACAATATGAATATCCCTAATTTTGGACTATTTCACAATTAAAACTAATTCATTATCTATACTATTTTTGTGATATAACAATTAATACAATATAAGACATATATTATTGATATTAAAAAGTTTTAATAATATCTTATCATTGATGATTTAACAATCGTGACAATATAAAGAGAATAATCAAATTACAGGATGGTTAAAATGGACGATTATAAATGGTTTTTTTCAGGAATCGGCGTATCTATTTTATCATGGATAAAAAACGTTTTTTTAAAAAAAAGAAATAAGAAAATTGAATATTCCCAAGAACCAGAAAAAAAAGAAACAACATTAAAGAGTAATGTCTCTTCTTTTACCGAAACAGATCAATTAACACAACGATTTCAATATGTATTAACACTTATGAATTTTACTTCATGCTACGGTGGCTTTACTAAAGCAAAACTAGCAAAAATAATGAAGTTAGATAAAATTAGTTCACTTGAAAAATATTCAATAGGTGAAGAAGAACCATCTTTTGAATTTCTTGAACAATTTTGTGAAACATTCGGTATCAATTATCTATGGATGACTGAAGGAATCGAGCAACCGTTTAATAATAATAAATATATAAGGTTTTATCCCATTAATTATTACGAGGATATAGAGTGTCTTCAACCAGAAGAAATTTATTTTATACGTTGTGAAAGTGAAATATCAGAGTTTTTTATTGTTTTAAAGTTAACCGATTGGAAATATATAATTTGTAATCGAATTTGGCACTTGAGTGATCATGTTGGCAGGACAGGAAGTTTGCAATTAGTAAGTTTTTATAACTTAATTAACAAATTAAGAAATAATGGATTTTATTTAAAATGTTTTGGAAGAACACTAACGCCCGATAAGTTTGAGAAATTATATTGTGGACAAGTCTTTCCTGCGGAAATTATTAATTTTGATCGGATGGATCATCCATGGTGGGATGATTTTACCGATATAAATAATGATTATCCAATTAGTAAAAATTATCTTAAGATGTATGGACAATCATTTATTAATGCGCAAAGGATAGTACGTACAGAATTAGAATATAGAAAATATTAATATTTACTTTAAAAATAATTTATAGGTAGTTTGTAAACGAATAATGTTACAAACTTTTTTATATCCCAAATCTCATATCAATCTTTGCCTCTGAGCGTTTTTTGCTGGCGTTGCCGGATTTGGTGGCGACAACGCCTTTATGTCGACGTTTTAAACCTGCTTCATTGTTCATAAATATTGCGCCAATGACATTAAGCAATCAACCACATAGCTTTATTGCAGATAAATTTAACCTTTTAGCGCGAGTGGCACGGCGGTGGGATAATGTTATCCGTCAGTTGTTAGCACAATATGAACCGGGTCTTTATCAAGCGATTCTTAACCTTGCTCAAGCAAAACCAACAGAAGTTTTTCAGCAAGCTAAGGCTTTTAAGTTGTGGCTTACTGGACTACTTAAGACGGCTGTCATGCCTTGCGATTATTGCCACTCTTTGAATACTATTCGCATTGGTCATCGGCTTAATTTTCGTTGTAAAACCTGTCGGCGAACCTTTAATCCACTGAAAAAATATCAACTTAATAAGTTATCTCACCATGAACGATGGTTGCCGTTTATTGATTTATTGCTGCAAGGTGAAACATATAAAACCATTCAGCAACAATTAGGCATTAATGCCAATACCGCAGCTAAATGGCAGCGCTATTTTTTTACATTGATGGAAGAACAAGGATTTACACTTTTAGTTAACTATTGCCGAACAAAGCGACGCCAGCGTTATCGTCAAATCTGGTTAGATATTAATGCGAATAGTCCACATATTAAAGCAAAATAATATTATTATATTTGTAATAAATATTAAGGAGTCTATACCGTCTTATAATATCGTTGGTGGTTTATTAAGGCTCTTTAGAAAAGTATCGATTTATCTGCAATTTTAGTGGGATAGTTTAGATGTTAGTATTTTTTATGATACAAAAAACCATTAGTTCAAAATTGTTCATTAATTATATCTAATGGAGATATAAATAAATTATTTCTTCTTATCAGAAAATTCATAGGATCATTTTTAATAATTCTATAGAACAAAATTATACATATTGTTAAAGACAAATTTATTGTATAATTATACAGTATTTTATATAAATATAACTTAATTTATTGAAAGGTTTGAAGATGGAATTTATAACAACAACAATACTATCTGGTGTTATTTACGATATATTAAAAAGAGGGGTCTTTTTAACAAAAGATGTATTAGCAAACAATTTAAAAAAATGGTTAATTGATGATGCTACTTTAGAGAAATTAGCAATCAAACTGCAAGAATTAAATTTAAATGATGAAATGAGTGAAAAAGCAATAGAAAGAGAGATAAATTCTTCAAATCAGATAAAAGAATTACTAAGCAAAATTTCAGCCCATAATGTTGATATTGATATTCAAATTCACTCTGGCACAGGAGACAATATCATTGGCAATAAGATTATCAATGGTAACAGATAATGAATAAAAATGAATTCAATCATTCAATTCAGATTCATAAAGGTACTGGTGATAATATTAGCGGGAATAAAAATATTTCTATTGAAAATTTAAATATTTATCAAGAAATTGCCCCTAAAAGTATCCAAAAAAATGTCACACAAATTCTCAATGATTTAAGGGATTATAAAATTGATGAAGCAAAAATAAAGCTTACCACTTTACAGTCACTTGGTTGCTTAGATGAGGAAAGTTCTGCAATAATTGAAACACTTTCTATACATGCGAATCTCATTGCAAAAGAAAATATAGATAATGCCTTATCAGTAATTAATACATATCTATCAAAACATGAAAACTTATTAATTAGAGATCTTTGTTTGTCAGCTTTAATTAAATTAAGTTGTCATCAAAATAATGATGAAGCAGTAAAAGAACGTTATCTGTATGAAAAAAATCCTGGTGAATATACTAAAAAATCCTATTATCACTTTTTAGCTGATGAAGATGAATTATTAAAAATCTTTAATTCAGAAAAATTTTCTCTAACAGAAAATGAATTAGAAGGTATTGTTTATGGAACATTGCGTCATAATAAAGGCGAATTTGCATATCAAGTTGCACAATTTTTAGATCACAATTTTAAATCTTATAATAGCGAATTTTTAATATTATACTCAAGAGCAGTAAAATTAAATCCGATTATAAGTAATACTCATTATTGGCTCTGTTCGGCAGAACTACGAAGTGAACTAATGGATATTTGTAATCAATTAATACTTTCGTTTGAGGCGTCTGAAAATAGAAATTTCCGTATTTTTAATATCGCAACCCCTCTTATTCATTATTTAAAGGGTGATCACAAGGACTTACTTTCATTATGTAGAAAATATATAAATGAAGTTGAAAAAATAGATAAATTTGCAGCTTATTTTATTGATCAAAATATTGTGTTTAAAAAGGTTGATATATCAGGTATAGACTTCAAAAAAGTATTTGAGGATAAAAGTTATAAAAAAGAAGTAGTAGAAAAAGTATTAAGAAAAAAACAGATTTCACTGAAAGAAGTTTTTCTTGTAAGCAAATTGGCATCTTCACAACAAATAAGAGATTGGCTCGAAGAATATGGAGAGTTGTCTATCGAAGATAAAACAGAGTCAGATTTCAATTCTTTTTATTTAAAAACATTATCTGTGACAAATAATAAAGACTTGCAATACATTAATAAAATTCGATGTGATTTTAATTTATTAATTAATAAATATTCGGAAATAATAAAAGAATTAAACCCTGAATATATTTTAGAGATTGCCGAAATATTATTTGATATAGGTTTAGTTTATGAATCAAGTCGGTTACTTAACTTGTTAATTCCAATTCAGGATAGTTTCTGGAATTCTGAATTAATCTATATTTATATAATTATTTTATCTACAGGGCAACAATATTCACAACTATTCCAGTTCCTAAATAAGGTTGAAAAAAAAACATGGAATAACGATATTTTTATCATTAAAGCAGCAATTACCGAATTTGAAGGAAATCTTGTTGAAGCAGTAAAAATAATTAAAGAGGCCTTAAATTATAATAAATCATGTTTAAAATCTTGGGAATATTTAGTCCATTTAAACATAAGGTTAAGAACAGAAAAAATCGAAAACATATTGAACGATATCCCACTAGAGCTATTTAATCAACCAAGTAAGATTGGCAATAATTTATTAATATTGATGGCTAAAAATAATCTTTTCAATAAAGTTGAAAAAATTATTGTTTCATGGTTTCTCCAAGATCCCAATAAAGCAGCTTTTTATATTAGTAATTTTCATCTTAGTTTAGGTATTAATGATAATAAACTATTAGTTTCAGACAAGATCAATAATTGTTTAGGTGGAATAACTTATAAATTAGACAATGAAACCATCACTAGATTAATTGTAGAAAATCCAGATTTAAATCATGAAATGATTCTAGATGCCTCATCACCAATAGCAAAATTCTTAAACGAATTATCAATTGGAGAAAGTCGTAAATATTCTATGAATGTCATTGAAATTCTTGAAAGAATGACCCCATATGAAACTGCAATAAGGTTAGCTCATGAACTAAGAAATAAATTAAACGATGGAAGTGATTGTTTTTGTTATTCTACTGTACCTGATGATCCAAATGAAATGATTGAATTTTTTAAAGAAAAATTTACCTTAGATAAGGATGATCAACAGACTGAAATTTTTAAAAATCCATTCTATCCAATGATCATTAAATCCTATTTTATGGGTAAAGTTCAAGATCCTTTTCAAGCTGCTTTAGAACAATTTACAGATAATAAATATGTAAAACACAATTTAATTAATCTTGGAGATGAGTCAGCAAAAGATATTATTGTAGATATTTATACTATTTGTTATTTAACTTTAACTCAGCTATCAAAAAATATAGAACAAGCTGGACTAAATTTAAAAATAACAATTGAAACTAAATTATATTTAGAAGATTGGATTGCAAGAATTGAATCAGGAAAATATTTGACTGCAGGGGTTGATAAGAATGGAAAACTTACAAGAACAACTTCGGAAGATATAATAAAAAATTATAGTGATATAATCATAGAAATGAAACACATCATCGAGATAGCTGATATTATTTATCCTAGACTCATTGATTTTGATCATAACCTATTAGTTTATAAAAAATTTATGGACATCGGAACATATTCGACAATACTGTCAGCCATTAGCCTTGATATCCACTTATTATGTATTGACCAAGCATTTGTTGAATATCTACAAAGTTTTAATATAAAAATTTATAACCCAATAAATTTATTTGCTAAATTAGGAAATTCATTAGATTTTCAATCTAAAAATTAGGCCTTTATCTCAATGAGTCTGAATGTATTCCTTATGTATCAACTTTAGATGATTTTTATTTATTAGCAGAATCACAAGATAATTTTGCGGATATCTGGCTTGTAAAAATGATAAATAAATATCCTCTAGCAATAGATAATAATTTTGAAAAGTATGCAAAATTCCTTGCATTAATTTTATCCACCTTTATATTTAATGGTATAATACAGGGCAAATTTGTATTAGCTAATCCTAAGCAAAATTTTAAAATTAATAACCCGTCTAGCTTTGGTGCAGATAATGTTTTTTATGCTTGTTGTAATAATATATTGAAATATCCAAGCGATTTAAAAAGTGAAGAAAAAATAGCATTTTATTTATGGCTTCTTGTTAAAGCTCATAAAAACATTGAATCACTTTTTGAATGGTTATCAATAGCTGGAAGTTCTTTTATTTTGGGCCATTTTATGAGTTTTGATGAAATTAATAGGCTAATATCTAACTTTGATAATTTAGAAAAATAATTTAAAACATTTAATTATAACCCTTGCCCTTTTACCCTGAAATTTCATGTGAAAATTATTCAGAAGTCTACACTATTTCATTTTAATTTTTTAATAGTCTCGTGTTATTGGGCTGTTTTTAGCTAAGCTAATTAATATTTATAGCCTTTAAAGATAGATTTCACGTCTTTGGTTATGAATCAATGTTGATATGTCACTGTAATTTTACTTAATAGCTTTGGGTTTATAATTTTTGGCATAAAAAATGCATTTCTTAGTTATAATTAATAGATGAGGAATGGTTAAAATGGAAAAGAAATATAAAGTTAAGCTGTTATTAAGTATGTTGCTCGTGAGTGGCTTGTGTCAGGCGGAACCGTTGCCTTTTTCAGAAACAGGTAAATATTGTGAGACGCCTTCTCGATGTCTTAATCCAATCACTACCCATGTTATGGTGACTTCGCCAAATTATTTAGCAACTCAAGCAGGTCTGGATGTGTTACATCAAGGTGGTAATGCGGTTGATGCTGCTATTGCGGTTGCATCGACATTAGCAGTTGTTTATCCACAAATGAATACTATTGGCGGTGATAATTTTTGGCTAATTTATAATTCAAAAACCAAAGAAATTAAGGGATTAAATGCAAGCGGGCGATCGGGTAGTCTGGCGTCGATTGCATTTTATAAGCAACAAGGGTTAGATAAAATTCCGTCGCGTGGTTATTTGGCTGCTAATACCGTCCCTGGGGTGGTTTCTGGTTGGGATGAAGCTTATCAATATGCGTCAAAAAGTATGAATAACTCTTTACCGTGGAATAAGTTGTTTGATTCGGCAATCAATTACGCTGAACATGGATTTGCCGTTTCACCGAGTTTAAATTATTGGTCTACAGTCAATATTGATACTAAGGATAAAGAGTTTCGCGATCTTAAACGTTTTGATGAGTTTAAAAGAGTATTTCTAAAAAAAAGTGGTGAGGTCTATCAAATCGGCGAAATTCTTAAACAATCTGATTTAGCAACTTCACTAAAATCCATTGCCAATAATGGCGCCAATGAATTTTACCGAGGCAATATTGCTGAGAAAATTGTTGATGATTTAAAGCGTCATGGCGGTGTGTTGACCTTAGAGGATTTTGCTAACCATAAAGCAACATGGGTTTCGCCTATTCATGTTAATTATCGACAGTATACGGCTTATAATTTGCCTCCTAATACACAAGGGATGGCTTCTTTAGAGATTCTGAATATATTAAATAATTTTGATGTTAAATCATTAGGCGAAGGCAGTGCTGATTATTATCATTTAATCATTGAGGCGACCAAGCAAGCGTTTGCCGATCGTGATAAATATTTGACGGATCCTGATTTTAACCCTATCCCGCTTGAGTTCTTATTATCCTCTCAACATGGTCAAAAGCAAGCTAAACAAATTGATATGCAAACTGCACGTATCGATATTAAGCCATTAGATCCCAAAGGGGATACGGTTTGGTTTGGTGTTGTTGATGCAGAAGGGAATGCGGTTTCTATCATTCAAAGTATTTATCATGATTTTGGTTCAGGAATTGTCGCCAAAGATACCGGAATTTTGCTGCAAAACAGAGGGAGCTTTTTTTCACTCGATCCCAATCATATTAATCGTTTAGAGCCGAATAAACGAACCTTTCATACCTTAAATCCGGCCATGTTATTTAAAGAGGGTGCACCTTATCTGGTTTATGGCACTATGGGAGGAGAAGGGCAACCACAAACTCAAGCTGCCATTGTCACGCGAATTGTCGATTTTAATTTGTCTCCTCAAGATGCCATTAATGCACCAAGATGGTTACATGGGCGAACTTGGGGTGCATCATCTAATGATCTTAAAATAGAAGGGCGAGTCGCTAAGAATATTATTGATACTCTTAAATCGCGTGGACATAATGTGAAAATTGTTGATGATTATACCGATACCATGGGGCATGCCGGTGCAATTTTAATTGATGCCGATAATCATCGATTAATGGGGGCAACCGATCCTCGTGGTGATGGCTTGGCGGCGGGTTATTAATGATTGATTAAAATAATAGATCAAATCAGAAATGCTAGAACTAAAATAATAAAGATAATGACATCAGCCATTATCTTTATTTACTCGCTATAGAGATGCCAATTTTTTAAAGAAACTGACATCTTTTTTACATCATACTTTAAAGGTTATCCAAGGTTTAAGTTTAACGGCGGTTTGAATCAAACCAGCGTTTTCTTGCGCTTGAATGACTGGCGTAATCGGTTTATATGCAGCAGGCGCTTCCTCAAATAGTCGCTCTTGTTTCAAAGTAACGCATTGCCATGGCAATAAAGAGTTATCTGAAGCCAATTTCTTACTGCGCATCGTTTGCCTTTTTTCTGCTCGTCCAGCACCATGCGAGCAAGACCATAACCAATCAGGATGACCTTTTCCGATTGCAACATAAGAATAATCACCCATAGAGCCGGGTATTAAAGCGATTTCACCTAAATGTGCAGGTGTTGCGCCTTTACGATGAATATTCATGCCATTTTCAGGAAAAATGACATTGTGTGATATATCGACCAATAATTGACTCGCATCCTGCTTAAAGAGTGTGTTAAAGGTTTTACGCACCAGCTCTGTGATCACAATGCGATTTATCCAAGCATAACGCGCTGCAACCCCCATCGCTTGCAAATACTCTTGAGCATGATTGTCGGTCAAAGCAAATAGACCTGATTTAGGGTATCTTTGATCGACCGGCCATAATGCTTTGGCTTTATCTTGCCAACGCTTGCCAATATAAAAACCGACATCACGTGATCCAGTATGAATCATAACCACAATAGCATCTTTCTTTAAACCTAATTGATAAGCGACATGGCGATCAATAATTTCATCAACAATTTGTAATTCAACAAAATGGTTACCTGAACCTACTGTGCCTAAACTTGACGGACGAATAATTGCTCGTTTTTCAAAAAAGGCTTCGGGAGCATACTGGCTATCGGCTGAAAGAAGATCATTGCCAGAAATTTTGCTAATCTCATGCCTTAGTCGATCAAAATTGACACTATTCCATAAACCTTGTTGCGGTAAAGCATTCAACCAAGCGGTAAGACCTTCATCAAAGAGCGCCTGAAAAGAAGTAGGGGTAACTGGCACATCGCGCTCATCGTGCAATAACACCTGTTTCAATTGTTCAATGAGACTTGATTTTTGTTCATCCACCTCATTAAGGCTTAAACCGGTAATAAATAGGCGCATACCACAATTAATATCGGTGCCTATCGCCGCAGGAATAATTAAATCAGGCGTCGTGGCAACAATACTTCCAACAGGTGCAATCGCACCGGGATGAAAGTCTGGCGTAGCCCTTGCAGCGCAAACTTTGCCATCACTATTGGGCATAGTTACCGATGCAAAATCAAGTAACTGCTCAACCGCTTTTTCTTCTAAAGGTAACGGATTAGGTAATAATACTTGTGCCGTAATATCTTGTTTATTAAATGTATAAATATCATTATTAAAATGAGTTTCAATCCCACATCGGGATAAACGTTTTTGTAAACGGGTAAATGTAGACATAATAGCCACCTAGAAAACAATAAAATACCGTCCTCTAAATTTGAGAGGATAATTACTGTTTCCTGCAGCAGCACTATTCAGGAAAGTGGGCGTATTCTAGACCAATGTTTATTAAAATGTAAACTGATAAATCATTTTTTTATTAGAGCATCAATTATTACTATGTATTATTTCCCAACTCAGGCCAAATTTAGCTAAGTATTTTTTTAAACGATCGGCATCGTTACTGCGCTGTTTTTTGCTTCTTGAAACAGCAAATAGTGCTCGGCCTGCTTCAGACAAGGAGGCGCTGTTTTGGCATATTTCTAATACTTTTTCTAACTGGCAACGATCAAATTCATCAATTTCAGTTGGCATTAAATCGTTATAGCTTTTGGTTGTTTGCTGCCAATTTTGCTGTAAACGGCCGATTTCTTGCTCAACTTGTTGTAATGTAATATTGGCTTGTGGCGCTAATGTCGCCATACGGGTAATCGAACTATTGAGTTCACGAAAATTGCCTTGCCATTTTACTTGAGGAGAAGTGGCAAATTTCAGATAGGCATTACGGGATTGTTGATTAAATCGTGGCATAATGCCATATTCTTTGGCATAACGGGCTAGCTCAAAATCTATATTGGGTTCGATATCTTCCTTCCTTTCCGCCAATCCTGGTAATTGATAACTCCAAAGGTTAATTCTGGCAAAAAGATCTTCACGAAACTCACCTTGTGCTATAGCCTGTTTGAGATCTTTATTGGTACCAGCAATTAATTGAAAATTGCTTTGAATCGGTTTGTCACTGCCATATGGATAAAATTGTTTTTCTTCTATCGCTTTTAATAGCATCGCTTGTTCATCAAGACCTAATTCACCAATTTCATCTAAAAACAGTAAGCCACCATCGGCACTTTTTAGTAATCCGGTGCGGGTAATATTGGCACCAGTAAACGCCCCTTTAACATGGCCAAACAAGGTTGACATTGCGCCATCACCGCGTAATGTTGCACAGTTGATCTCAACAAATTGCCCTTGAATTTGATGATTATTATGTTTGAGTAAATAAATCTGTTTAGCTAAAAATGATTTACCCGCACCAGTTGGCCCAGACAATAAAATCGGCGCATGTGATCGGCTAGCAACTTGTTCTATTTCGGCTATGAGCTGATTAAATTGCTGATTACGGGTGGCAATACCCGATTTTAAAAGATCGGTGGCCTGATTAGCATAGTGTTGAAAACGAGTTAGGATCTTATCATATCGATGTAGATTCAAATCGATCTGATTCATTGTGCCACGAGGAGTCATTACCAATATGTCATCATCATTTAATTCATTATTGCTAGCGCTAATATCTTTTGGTTGTGGCGGTGACATTTGGAGTAATTTGGCGGGGAAGTAGCGTGATTCAGTCAATAAAAACCAGCAAATCTGCGCAACGTGTGTCCCAGTAGTAATATGAACATAATATTCTTCTTTATCAGGTTCGAAGGTATATTTTTCGGCAATATCAAATAAGCAAGTATAGACTTGCTCAAAATCCCACGGATCGGCTATGTCTATCACAATTGGCCGAACTTCAGTCTGTGGTGATAACAGTTTAATATCTTTAATGATTTCACAAAGCAAATGATAATCATTTTGATAATAAAGTAACTCTAAACGAGTAATAGGTTTATCGGCATGATGACATAAAGCAATGGTTGGTCGCCAATGCCGCCAACGTCGTTTACCTTTGCCTCGTCGATCAAGGACATTTCCGAGAAAACCAAATACCACATTCTTTTTCATAAATTTATCTATTTTTATAAATTAATATCTAAAATTATAAAAAATACCATTTAAAAATACTATGCGAATTTTAATTAATCTTGAAGAAAATAATTTATTTTGTTTAAAAACATATAATTAAAAAATAATTTTAGGTTTTTTTATTAATTGGCACGCTTTTCGCAATAATTAATATATTGATGCAAAAAATATTTTTATAAAACTAAACTTATTAACAAGTGATAACTTGTTAAATGAGATGAAAAAGAGAAAAGGAATTAAAAATGACTCAATATCATTTATTACAAACCGAAAATGCCAAACCGATTAAGATGTGGACAGAAGGAGTACCTGTGGAGCTTGGAGCTAAAGAGCAATTAAGCAAAACAGCACAACTTCCTTTTATTTTTAAGCATATTGCGGTAATGCCAGATGTTCATGTTGGTAAAGGTTCGACTATTGGTAGTGTAATACCAACAATTGGAGCCATTATTCCTGCTGCCGTCGGTGTGGATATTGGTTGTGGGATGATAGCCGTACAAACATCATTAATGGCAACAGATTTACCAGATAATTTATTACCGTTAAGAACCGAAATAGAAAAAGCGGTACCACATGGTATCGCGCCCAAAAATCATAAACGAGATAATGGTAGTTGGCATAATCCACCTGCTTTGATCGACCAATATTGGCGACAATTGTTACCAGGTTTTCAGAAGCTAATTGACAAGTATCCTCATTTGGAAAAGACCAATAACTATCGACATCTAGGAACACTTGGTACAGGTAACCATTTTATCGAAATCTGTTTAGATGAAGCCGACCGAGTTTGGATCATGTTGCATAGTGGATCACGTGGTGTCGGCAATGCTATTGGTCGTTTTTTTATTGAGATGGCGAGAAAAGATATGGAAGTCCATATAAAAAATCTACCAGATAGAGATTTAGCTTACTTAGAAGAAGGTACTGAACATTTTCAGGATTATGTCGATGCCGTTCATTGGGCACAAGAGTTTGCTCGACTTAACCGTGAAGCTATGATGACCAATGTGATTTTAGCTATGCGTAAAATTATTACTAAACCATTTACAACACATATGTCGGCAATTAACTGTCACCATAATTATGTGCAAAAAGAGCATCATTTTGGTGAAGAGATCTTTGTTACTCGTAAAGGAGCGGTTTCAGCCCGTAAAGGGGAATTAGGGATTATTCCAGGATCAATGGGAGCGAAAAGCTACATTGTTCGCGGACTAGGCAATGAAGAAAGTTTTTGCTCTTGTTCTCATGGTGCGGGACGGGTTATGAGTCGCACTGAGGCGAAAAAGAAATTCACCATTGAAGACCAAATTAAAGCCACTGCACATGTTGAATGTCGTAAAGATGCCAATGTGATTGATGAAATTCCAATGGCATATAAAGATATTGATGCAGTGATGACAGCACAAAATGAATTAGTTGAGATTGTTCATCAACTACGACAAGTGGTGTGTGTGAAGGGATAAATGATATCGAGGATAACTTCCTCGATAATCATAATAAAAATAATAGGGTAATTATCGATTATATAATTAGTTACCTTGTTTCTATTAAATTTAACTAAATGTTTTTTTTTTAACAAATCTAAATATTTCTATTTTTTAGCCATTTTTCAATATACAGAAACGAGTAACGGCAACATAATAAAATTACTGGATAGATAATAAAATTGAGAGTCATAAATGAAATCATAAACAAATATGGAAAAAAAGACTTACTATTTAGACCCAATCTTTCATAAATACCTAAAATAAAATGTGTAACTATCCATGCGATAAAAGTAATTACAATCCCAGTAATTACGCCGATACTTATCAATGCGAAAGTTTTTTTTATTTTATTTAATATCCAGATTGAAATAAGTATAAAACTGAAATAACACACCCCATAAAATAATAAATACTGCCATGCTGGCGTGCTGTATTTTCTGATAAAGAATCGATAACACCAAAGGTAACTCAGTAATCCTCCGATAAAATTAAACAATACTATAATAAATAGATTAATGGTTTTCATTGATTAATTAATTTCTCTTAAATCTTTTAACTCTTTTTTCAATCCATAAAAACGAGTAACGGCAACATAATAAAACTATTGGATAGATAATAAAATTGAGAGTTATAAGTAAAGTTATAAACAAATATATAAAAAAAACCTCAATATTTAGAGTCGCTCCTTTATAAAAACCTAAAATAAAAGGTGTAACCATCCATGAGATAAAAGTAATTACAATCCCAGTAATTACGCCGATACTTATCAATGCGAAAGTTTTTTTTATTTTATTTAATATCCAGATTGAAATAAGAATAAGACAGAAATAACACACCCCATAAAATGCTAAATACTGCCATGCTGGCGTGCTGTATTTTCTGATAAAGAATCGATAACACCACAGGTAACTCAGTAATCCTCCGATAAAATTAAACAATACTATAATAAATAGATTAATGGTTTTCATTGATTAATTAATTTCTCTTAAATCTTTTAACTCTTTTTTCAATCCATAAAAACGAGTAACGGCAACATAATAAAACTATTGGATAGATAATAAAATTGAGAGTTATAAGTAAAGTTATAAACAAATATATAAAAAAACCCTCAATATTTAGAGTCGCTCCTTTATAAATACCTAAAATAAAAGGTGTAACCATCCATGAGATAAAAGTAATTACAGTCCCAGTAATTACGCCGATACTTATCAATGCGAAAGTTTTTTTTATTTTATTTAATATCCAGATTGAAATAAGAATAAGATAGAAATAACACATCCCATAAAATACTAAATAATATAATTCTGGCGTGCCATGTTTTCTGATAAAGAATCGATAACACCAAAGGTAACTCAGTAATCCTCCGATAAAATTAAACAACACTATAATAAATAGATTAACGGTTTTCATTGATTAATTATTTTCTCTTAAATCTTTTAACTCTTTTTTCAATCCATAAAAATGAGTAACGGCAACATAATAAAACTATTGGATAGATAATAAAATTGAGAGTTATAAGTAAAGTTATAAACAAATATATAAAAAAACCCTCAATATTTAGAGTCGCTCCTTTATAAATACCTAAAATAAAAGGTGTAACCATCCATGCGATAAAAGTAATTACAGTCCCAGTAATTACGCCGATACTTATCAATGCGAAAGTTTTTTTTATTTTATTTAATATCCAGATTGAAATAAGAATAAGACAGAAATAACACACCCCATAAAATACTAAATAATATAATTCTGGCGTGCCATGTTTTCTGATAAAGAATCGATAACACCAAAGATAACTCAGTAATCCTCCGATAAAATTAAACAACACTATAATAAATAGATTAATGGTTTTCATTGGATAATCCTTTTTTCTTTTCGACTTCTTTGACCGCATCTTCTAATGAGCCGGGTAAAAAATAAGTCTCGTCTAATCCATATTCATCTAATACTGATGAAACAGCCCGTGCACAATATGGGAGATATCCCGTCTCATAATCACCAACTAATTCATGAAATTTTTTGTATTCTTCTATTGAAAAAGGAAAATCACCATCATCGTAAAAAGCTTCGGCTTGCCCTCGATATCGCCGCATATAATCACCATTAGGATCGAAAATTAATGGATATTTATCTTCCTCATTAAAATTAATATATAGGGCAGAATGTTCACCAAATCCAAATGTAGCCCCTAACAGTAAATAAATACGCTTCTATTTCATGTTGCCCCGCTTTTGTGGCATCATTATTTAAATTTTTGCTTATATTATTTTGAGTAATAGAGTTATTGATGATAGGGCTTAAACTATTATTTTCTTTCCCAACACTCACAAAAACAGCACTTTACAACGCGATAATTTTATTACAGCCTATTGGGGAACATTTACATGCAACGATACAACCGTCATAAGCTGCTGGCTTTCCAGCAACGATAAAATTGTAAGTTCCTTCTATAATTTTTCCAGTACTTTGGTACTTTGGCACTTTGGTACTTTGGCACTTAGGACATGAAGCATAATCGCCAATGCAAGCTATACCTTGGTTAGCATTAAAGCTGTCTGCTGATCCTGAAATAATTCTGCCGCCAGTCGTGGTTATATCATCTATAATGGCTATTTACTTACTCATCATAGTAACTTTGTTGCTTTTTTGAGCAGTTTATTGTGATTTTATGAAAAAGATGTAGAAGATCAAGCTTATATTTGTAAAGATATTTTAATGAAATAAGTAAGTTACGTTTATTAGTAATTGAGTATCTATTGCATATAATCAACTTATTTTTATAATAATTGTTACTTGAGAGAAATGGTTAAATAATGATAATTTAATTCATCACTTAAGAATGGTAAATTAACTTATGAATTTTAATCTAAAAATTCCAACAGTTTATTTTTTATGATTATATTATTTATTAAATCCATACAAAAGGTTGTACCGTTATAAGTAGAGTAACGATGTTTCGAGAAATTTTACCTGTTAAGTAGCATTCTACTCTTAAGGCAATTACGTGAGTTGGTTGCAAAGTAATCCGTTATGCAAACGCCTTAAGCCTTTCTCATTGAGTATTGACATTGTGCCATGGGCATTAATTGCTCAGCCCTAAAGAACCAAAATAGAAAAAGCGGTACCTTGTAGCATCGCGCCCAAAAATCATAAACGAGATAATGGTAGTTGAGATAATGGTAGTTGAAATAATGATAGTTGGCATAATCCACCAGCTTTGATAGATCAAAACGGCAATACAAGAACTGGCAATCATTGAACCTGATGACGAGATTAAAGAAGATTTAGCCGCATTAATAGCTGAAATGAATGATTAAAAATTTTGTTCAATTGATGGTTATTATAAAAATTAATAAGGATGTTATTAAAAATGCAAAACCGTATACAAGAAAAACTTATTGAATTAGAACAACAATATAACATTAACATCATTTTTGCCTGTGAGTCTGGTAGCCGAGCATGGGGATTTCCCTCACCAAATAGTGATTATGATGTTCGTTTTATTTATGTTCATCCACTTGATAAATATCTATCAATTGATAATCCTGCTTCTCATCTGACTTTTCCAATCGACGATGAGTTGGATTTACATGGGTGGGATTTGAAAAAAACATTACAGTTAATTCGCAAATCGAATACTACGCCATTTGAGTGGTTACAGTCACCAATTATTTATCAGCAAAATGCTGCAATTGCTGAGCCATTATGGCAATTATGTGCAGAATTTTTTAATGCCCGCGGTAATATTTTTCACTATTTAGGTATAGCGAAAAGTGCTTGGCAAAGTAGTGAAGGGCAGCAAATTGGTGTCAAAAAGTTATTTTATGTGTTAAGACCATTATTATGTGCTAAATGGTGTTTAGAAAAACAGCAAATCGCGCCGATGGCAATAGCACCATTATTGACGCTATTGCCCGATAATTTACGTAACAAAATCAATAAGATTATTGAGCAAAAAGCAACCATGGCTGAATCACAACTTATTGCTATCGATCCTGAAATATTACTATTTATTGAACAGTCGATGAATGATATCTTGCAACAGGTTGCGCCAATAACTGAACGACATTTTAAACCGGCTAAATTAGATCAATTTTTCATAAAAACATTGATGGATTTACAATAGGGAAAAGAATATTAGATGACAATTGATGATTTAAAAAGGCAAAATTTAATCTTATTTGAAGTTATCAGTGGTAGTCGTGCTTTTGGATTAGCCACTGAAAAATCCGATACTGATATCAAAGGGGTATTTTACCTACCGAAAGAAAAATTTTATGGACTTGAATATATTCCGCAAATTAGTAATGCCTCGAATGATATTGTCTATTATGAATTAGGCCGGTTTGTTGAATTACTGCTTAAAAATAACCCTAATATTTTAGAAGTGTTAGCTTCCAGCTCGGAATGTATTTTATATCAACATCCGATTATGCAGCAGTTGACCCTCGATCTTTTTTTATCTAAACAAACCGAACAAACATTTGCTCATTATGCAATATCGCAAATAAAAAAAGCTAAAGGGTTGAATAAAAAAATTAATAATCCAGTGGAAGTTAAACGAAAAACAGTACTGGATTTTTGTTATATTATTCAAGGGCAACATACTTATCCAATTACCAACTGGTTAACCAAAAATGGTTTACAGCAACAGTGTTGTGGTTTAGTTAATATACCTCATGGTAGGGATTTATATGCTCTCTTCTATGATGCGTCAGGTAGTTGTGGTTATCATGGCATTATTCAGCATGAAGATTCCACGGAACTCTGTTTATCTTCGGTGAAAATCGATACCCCTGTGATGGCTTATTTGAGTTTTAATCGTGATGGCTTCTCATCGCACTGCCGTGACTATAAAGCGTATTGGCAATGGGTCGCCAATCGTAATCAACAACGTTATAAAAATAATATTGAAAATGGTAATGACTTTGATGCTAAAAACATGATGCATACCATTCGGTTATTGCAAGTTGCCTACGAAATCATGACAAAAGGAACCATTACCAATAAACGACCTAATCGTGATGAACTGTTAGCCATTAAGCAGGGTAAATTAAGTTATGATGAGATTATGCAACTTGCTGAATCACTATTAGCAAAAATCGAAACTGCATCATTATCATCACGATTACCAGATCAACCTAATAGCCAAAAAGCATTAGCAGTTTTGCTAACTATGCGTAATCACTTATATCAATCATAATGATTAATAAAAAAGCGCTCATTTTAATAATGGCGCTTTTTTACATTCAATTTTACTAAAGCTTATTATTTATCATCACCAGCCAATAAATATAATGCTTCGTATGGTCTTAATTGGATTTCAGCGTCGACTGCCGTTGCTTGCTGATAATTACTCAATAATCTTTGCCAATTAGCACTTTGTAAGTTTTTTGGTAACTGCCAGTTAACGGGTTTTTCGGTTAGATTGATTATCACTAATAGTTGTTGATTATTATAACGGCGCAAGTAACACCAATAATCAGCAATATTGGCGGTTAAATCTTGATAATCACCAAAAATAAAGATTGGATACTCTTTACGTAACTTAATTAATGTTTGATAGCAGTAAAAGATCGAATTCTGATCAGCCAATGCGGCTTTGACATTAATTTGTGGGTAATTATTTGCCACCTCAATCCATGGTTTTCCCGTTGTAAAACCAGCATTTAAGCTATCATCCCATTGCATAGGTGTACGACTGTTATCACGTGATTTACTCGCTAAAATTGCTAAAATTTCCGCTTCATTCATCCCTTCAGCTATTTTTTCGTGGTAGATATTTAGGCTTTCAACATCACGATACTGGTCAATATTATCAAAATGTGGATTGGTCATGCCGATCTCTTCACCTTGATAGAGATATGGCGTGCCTTGTAATCCATATAGCAACATAGCAAGCATTTTCGCGGATTCACGGTGATATTGGTTTTCATTACCTAAGCGTGACACAATTCGCGGTTGGTCATGATTACACCAAAAAATGGCATTCCATGCTTTAGCATGCATCCCAGTTTGCCAATCACCAATAATATTCTTTAACTCTAGCAGATCTGGTTTAGCTAATGCCCATTTATAGCCATTTGGATAATCAACTTTTAAATGATGAAAGTTAAAAGTCATAGTGAGCTCTTTTCCGTCTAATGAGGCATATTGCAAACAGTTGGCTAATGAGGTCGAGGACATTTCACCAACGGTTTTGAGATCATTAGGTTGGAAAGCATCGCGACTCACCTCTTGTAAAAACTCGTGGATTTTAGGACCATCGGTATAGAAACGTCGACCATCACCATTGTTGTCATCAGCAAAATCCTGTTGTTTGGAGACTAAATTAATCACATCCAATCTTAATGCATCAACACCTTTATCTGCCCAAAACTGGCATACTTTTTTAATTTCGTTACGAACTTGTGGATTTTCCCAATTGAGATCAGCTTGCTCTTTGGCAAATAGGTGTAAGTAATATTGCCCAGATTGTTCATGCCATTGCCATGCTTTACCACCAAACTTGGAGCGCCAATTATTTGGCTCACTACCGTCAGCCTTAGCATCTTTCCAGATATAAAATGAGCGGTACGGGCTGGCTTTATCTAAAGCTGATTTAAACCATGGATGCTCGGTCGAGGTGTGATTGAACACCATATCCATCATAATACGGATCCCACGCTCATGCGCCTGTTTAATCAGTAATTCAAAATCGGCCATTGAGCCATAGGCTGGGTCGATATCGTAATAATCGGCAACATCATAGCCATTATCAATTTGTGGTGATGGATAAATCGGCGTTAACCAAATGGCACTAATACCGAGTTTTTTTAGATAATCTAATCGACTGATAATACCTAACAAATCACCAGTTGCCTGATCTTGGCTAGCTTGAAAACTTTTAGGGTAGATTTGATAAATGGTACCGTTTTGCCACCAAGGGATAGCTATTTTATTCATCGCTTGCTCTTTATTTTTAATCAGTAGATTCAAATTCACCAGCGGTAAAAACCGTGGTGAATCCCCTATTTATAACCGTTATCGGATATTTAACGTGCCTTTTTTCTGTTTTATTTTGTAAACAATGGCGGTTAATACGATTGGCACCACAATCGCCACCAACATAGCCAAGGCATAAATCGACCAGAAGACTGGTTTTATTGATAGGATACCGGGTAATCCACCGACGCCGATACCATTGGATAACACCCCATATAAACCACAAATTAATCCGGCACAAGCGGCACCAATCATGGCACAGAACATCGGGAATTTATAGCGTAAATTGATACCATACATCGCAGGCTCTGTCACACCGAGATAGCCGGATATTGCCGCAGGAATGGATACTTCACGTTCATTATGTTTTTTACTTATTAAGATGATACCTACCACCGCTGATGCTTGGGCGATATTGGATAAGGCGATAATTGGCCAAATAGGCGTGCCACCCATGCTTTCGGTCATCTGCATATCGATAGCTAATGTGGTGTGATGAATACCTGTAATAACCAAAGGAGCATAGAAGAAGCCAAAAATAGCTGAACCAATGAAGGCATAATCACCAGTCATTAAATACTTAACCACATAAGCAATACCATCACCAAGCATACGACCAATTGGCCCTAAAACAAAGTGAGCTAAGACGACTGACAACATTAAGGCTACGATTGGCACAATAACCAGATTTAAGTAATCAGGAATAACTTTACGAAGGCGGGTTTCAATCCATCCTAATGCTAATCCAGCAAAAATTGATGGAATAACTTGTGCTTGATAACCAACTTTAGCAATGGTAAACCAACCAAAATCCCATACGTCTGGAATGACTTTACCCAAATTATAAGCATTCATCAGTTGTGGCGAAACTAACGTTATACCTAAAACAATACCCAAAACCGGCGATCCCCCCATTTTTTTAACCGTAGACCAGCAAATAGCCACCGGTAGAAAATGGAAAATCGCTTCACAAGGTAACCATAGGAAACTATGAATCGGTATTAACCAATGATAGGTATCGGTAAGCGGTTTATCGTCAATAGTTGGCATTTCACCAATCACATTTCGCAAACCAAGTAATAGACCACCGGCAATTAAGGCTGGCAACAATGGCACAAAGATTTCAGCTAAGTTTGAAATTAACCGTTCAAACCATGACATATTTTGCTTAGCTGCGGCTTTAGTTTGCTCTTTCGTCGCTTCGTCGATATTTAATTGTTCAATGAGTAATTTGTAATAACTGTCAACATCAGTACCGATAATAATTTGAAATTGGCCTGCATTATTAAAGCAACCTTTGACAAAGGGTAATTCTTCAATGGCTGCAACATCGGCTATTTTCGGATTGGCAAGCGCAAATCTTAATCTGGTTAAACAATGGGTGACACTAGCAATATTTTCTTTTCCGCCAACCAGCTCAATTAATTGCATAATTGATGCGGTTGAAACTTTGGGTGCTTTCGCCATTGTTAAGTCTCCTTATTTTCAATTTAAGCCAATATTTTGGTTTTTAGTTAAATCATTTCGATCCTAATTTGATAGAGATTAAGCATAAATGGAATTACTATTTAAATAAATGGGAACGTTCCCTTTTTGTGACAAACCTCACAATTTTGCGGCAATATCGCACTATAGGATTAAAAATCGTTAATTAACAATTTGGGAAGGCACCGTAATGATTTTCGCTTTTACTTCGCTCTGTAGCGTTTGCAAGAGTTCATTTGCGGCATAGGTGCCAGCTTTATCAAAACCAAGATCGACGATAATCGTTTTGGTAAATAAAAAATTAAGAAGATCGCTATTACCGATACTAATAACAACAATATTATTAATATTTTTTTCAGATAAGTATTTATTTAAACCTAAGGCAATTGAATCGGTGGCACAAACGATCGCTGTTGGCGAATCAAGTAAGACTGATTCAGCAAGTTCATAACCTGAATAAAAACTTAACTTACCAAGCACCGCATTTGGCTTAATTTTATGAGTATGACAAAAATCAGTATAGGCTTGATAACGTAGTTCACCGGTGGTCTGATCTTGTTTAGTTATACCGATATAACCAATTTTTTTGTGTTTCTCTTTTTGATATAAATAGGTTAATGCTTTGTTTACCGCGCCCACATCGTCATAACAAATACAAGAATAATCAGGAAAAGGCCTTGCAATAACCACACATTTATTTCGCCAAAATGCTAACCGAGAACTCTCTAATCCAGTAAAAGCAAAAACCACCACACCATCAGCTTGTTTTTCTTTTAACATTCTCAGGTGCTCTTCAACTTTAGGCGCACTAAATTGGCTCTCAATAATAATCGGATCATAACCATTAGCATAAAAAATGGGTAACATACTTCGAACAGCATGATTTTCCGAGATGGAATCGAGGCGAGTGACAATAATGCCAATCACTTTATTACCATAACCACGCATTGCTCTAGCCGATTTCGATGGCGTAAATTGATATTGTTCAATGATTGCCATCACTTTATTGCGAGTTGATTCCTTCACCATTGGATCGTGATTAATGACTCGCGAAACAGTGGATTTACTAACACCACTCAATTTGGCAATATCTTTAATGGTTAAATTAGTTAGTGACTTACTCATAATCAATTTACGAAATGAATATCAATTAAATCATAGTAATATAGATTGAAGAAAATAGCGATATTGACGCTTATTATGCGGTGGCAAAACAACTTAATTTGTTATTGGAAAATAATATTAATATATTGTTTTAATTTGTTTTTATTATAATCAATCAGCATATATTGCTAGTAATAGATTTATTGTTATCGACTGCGAAATCTTGATAGCAAAGTCAATTATTCTCATGACTGCCATCATTTAAAAACTTAAATTGACTCAATAAGTGATTTTTAATCATTACGTTGATTACATCGAATTTATCAACCACAGTATTAGCTCTTTATTGTGTTTAACAAATCCTACGCTAGGATGGTATTGGCGATTACTATAAATAGACCACATCGAAAACTGAACAAAACCCTTATCCAAAGATAATAATTATTGCTCGTAATAAAAATCTAAACCGAGATGAATTTTATTTTGATTGTGGGCTAAGCGCCAAGCATATTTATTAAAAAGGGCAGAATAGCCCCTTTTCTGAGTAAGCTTAAACCCTACTAGTTTTAGTGCTATATTTTGATTTGAAGTTTTACCTATATATCAGAGAATAAAGTTAATAAACTAGTTTTAATTGATTGTGGATCTTGGGTTAAATCAATCGTACAAAAGATTAATTTATGCCCTTGAATTATTACATGTTCATATATTGATTTATTCACCGTTGGATATAATAACATTCCTGATGATGATAGAGATAATGGATCGTTGATTTGCTCTTGGCTTCTAACATAGGCATAGAGTTGATAAAGATGAGATGTTTTAAAAGAGCTACTGTTTTTAGAAAAAATTGAAGTACATTTAGTATCAATGATTAATCGATTATGTGTCGTAATATTTTCAATGATTAAATCAGTTTTCATATTAGGCATAAATTTTTCAATATTATTTGTAGATTGCGTATATTGCCATTTAAACTGTGTTCCTGATGATATTGAATAATTGTTATGATCAAAGTGAATTTGACAAAAACCTACAATTGCTTTTTCAAATAAAAATCTTAACCATTCATCCGTTTTATTCAATATATTAACCGAGTGATTTCCTACAAATTCCGTTGGAATTGATAATTCAAAAATAAGCTTTGCTATAGACAGCAATAGAATGTCTTGTCGATTATATTTATCAAAATAATCAGCTTTATAATTATAATTTTTTAATTGCCCAACCTTTAACCTATTAAATCTATTTATTATTTTTTTGCATTCATTACGTAAATTATGATCAGTTAATTGATTGAATAAAACATGTGCTGCGCCATGAATATATTGATTTTTAGGAATGTTACACGTCAATTCATTATATGAACATTGAACCTGCCCTTTTTCTAACAAAAATTTCCTTGCAGTACCAAAATTATCTATTTTTCCCCTAACTCTTGTTAAAGTATCTATCCGAGATTGGTAACCGTTTGATAACGATTTGCGAAATCGATCATTGACTACTTTAAAATAAAGTTCTGCAATAAGATCAATAATTTTTTCAGGGTTTTCCTCAAATTTAACTCTCTGTTGTTCATTGATGTCTCTATATAAATCCGAAGCATATAACAAAAGTAACCATATATTTCTTATTGGTATCTTATTGAGAGTATTATTTGATGAAGGTAAATGATTAAGGGTCATATCATTTATAAATCATTAAGTACTAACTTATTCAAAGCAGTTTCAAGTTTATTTTTATCATCAAACCAATATTCTTCTAATAAAGGCTTAATTTCTGAATCAATAATATCGGTATACCATGACAAAGCATCAGGTATAACATTATCATGCGTTAAATAACTATGACCTATTGTAAAAGCACTGCCTAACATTCTTTCATCGGTAATATATTGATTTAAATCATTCAAAGCATTTTTAATTTTCTCTAAGGTTTGTCGAGAAAGTTTCGTTTTTTCAATCATATAATTTAACCAACCTTCATCAAAGTTCGGTGATAAATTAAAAAAGGCAAAACGACGACGTAAGGCAAAATCAACCATAGCTAACGATCTATCTGCAAGATTCATAGTTCCTATGACGTATAAATTATTAGGTATAAAAATACCATTTTCATGTTCTCGTCGATAAGTCAGTTCTAAAGCTTCTGATGGTGTTCGTTTATCAGCTTCAAGCAGTGTCAACATTTCCCCTAAGATTTGAGCTGGATTACCACGGTTAATTTCCTCAATTACTATTACATAATTAGATTGCGAATCATTTCTTGCCTTATTAACCATTTCCAAAAATGGCCCATCAATAAGAACTAATTTACCCTCACTCGATGGTCGATAACCGCGAATAAAATCTTCATAAGACATACCAGGATGAAATTGTATTGATTTGATATTATTTGAATTTTTATAACCAACGATAATATTAGCTAAACGTTTAGCAAGCCATGTTTTACCGGTCCCTGGTGGACCTTGTAAAATAATATTTTTTCTACGATTTAGACTTGAAATCATCTTAGATATTAGCTGTTCGTCAACAAAACAACCTTCTTTAATTAAGTCAACTAAGTTATAACTTTGTTTAGCTATTAATTGTTGATTAACATCATCATTATCTATATTGTCATCATATTGGAAATAATCGTCTTCATCACCATAACGTGATTTCCAATAGGGGGCATTACGAAAATAATCTAGGTCTTGTGGTTTATCATAAAAAGTAAAGTCAATTAACTGTTTCGACAACGGAAAATCATCTTTAACACTCCAAATAGAGGATAAATTAGTATAAAAATACCATTTCTTATTTAAATTAGTTTTTTGCCAATCAATTTCTAATAATTTACCATCTTGATGATTTTTAGTTACTGTGCCAATAGCTTTAATTTCCATCACAGAGACTGGTTGACCTTTATTATTAAAAGGCAAATTATTTTTTAAATTATAAGTAGATTTAATAGCAACTTTTTCACCAACGGCAATAGAACGAACTACATTTAGAAATTTGTTTTCATAGCCGTTTTCCCAAATTCCATCTTTTATAAAACGTTCTGTTTGATCCAAACCACCACTAAATTTAGCACTTAAAAACCAGTAAGTTTTTATTCCTTCCAATTTGAGTCCTTATATCCAATTATTTGATACTTTTAATAGTAAAAAATTATTCTTTGGGAAAATTTTATTCTATCTTTAAATAATAAATTAATTTATTTTTTTATTTGTGACTAAACTCTAAATTTAGAATATCTCTAATGAATTTTTTATCACTTAATTTATTGTAGTATTACATTGATGTTGATAATTTTTTCCCCAATCTAACATCGCATCATGCACCTGTTTTAAACTTTGTCCAACCTCGGTTAAGGTATATTCCACTTTAGGTGGCACTTGAGCATACACTTTGCGGGTAATTAAGCCATTTTTTTCCATCGTTCTTAAATGCGAAGTGAGAACTTTTTGTGAGATGCCGTTGAGTGATTTTTTTAGTTCACCAAAACGTTTGGTGCCAGAAAGTAAGTCTCGAACAATTAGCACTTTCCATTTGTCACCCATTAATAATAGGGTGGTTTCAACAGGACATGGCGGTAAATTTTCGATCGCCTGCATAATAATTTTCCTTTAATTTCAACAATAGTATCCAATTGGTAACTATATTACTACTTAGTACCTACTTTACAATAGAAACTTTGGATATTAAGCTAAAAAAATTAATTTATCTAAATCGTAATAAGGAGAATAAGATGAAAATTGCAGTAATTGGTGCAAATGGTAAATCAGGACAATTGTTGGTTAAAGAAGCATTATCTCGAGGGCATGATGTTACCGCGATCGTGCGTAATCCTAGTTCAAATACCGATTCAAAAGCGAAAGTATTAGTAAAAGATTTGTTTCAATTAACTTATGACGATTTAAAACCATTTGATGTGATCATTGATGCATTTGGTACTTGGGCGCCTGAATCGCTACCACTACATCAAACTAGTCTAAAACATTTAACCGATATTTTAAGCGGTAAACCTAATCGTTTATTAGTTGTTGGCGGTGCAGGTAGTTTATATGTCAATCCAGAGCATACTGTTCGTTTAGTTGATTCACCGGATTTCCCTGATGAATTTAAACCATTAGCCAATAATATGGCGAAAGCTTTAGATCAATTAAGAAATTGTAATGATGTGCAATGGACCTATCTAAGTCCAGCGATTGAATTTATTGCTGATGGCCCAAGAACAGGTCATTACATTGTTGGTGGCGAAGAAATTTTGGTTAACAGCCAAGGAAAAAGTCAAATCAGCTACGCTGACTATGCGATCGCCATGATTGATGAAGCAGAAAAAGCAAAACATATCAAACAACGTTTTACTGTTGCCACTGAATAATATTCTTATTAAGCCTTACATTAAGAGAGTCAACAATCAAATGGTTGATTTTAATGTAAGGCACATAAATTAATCTTTTATTTTATACATCTAATGCAATCTTCCTTGTCAACACCCCAAAATAGTGCAAAACAATTAATCCATTGCGCGCAAATGGATCATTTTAGTGCATCATCAATCTAAGAAAATAAGGTCATATCTGTCATTACTTAGTTGTTTATTAATTGGCACGTTTATTGCATAAATCAAAGATTATTATGAATAATTTGATAATACCAATAATACTGATAATATGATTTATTATACGTTTAATTTGTAATCATTTTACTTGGGAAAACTATTATGCAGTACGATCTAATCATTAAAAATGGCCTTGTTATTCTCGAATCTGGCGAGATCTTTAGCGATGTTGCAATAAAAAATGGCAAAATTGCAGCAATTGGCCCTAATTTAGTGCAAGCCGATAAAATTATTGATGCTGAGGGCTTGATTGTTAGCCCCGGAATGGTTGATATTCATGTTCATATTAGTGAACCTGGCGGTGTACGTCATGAGTGGGAAGGCTATGTCACAGGAACCAAAGCATGTGCAAAAGGCGGAGTTACAACCTTTGTTGAAATGCCGCTGAATCAACTTCCAGCAACAACTAGTGGTGAAACACTTCGCACTAAATATGCTGCCGGCGAAGGAAAACTCTATGTCGATGTAGCTTCTTATGGTGGCTTAGTACCTTATAACCTGACTAATAATGGTATTGCCGAACAAGTTGAAGAAGGCGTCGCGGCATTTAAATGCTTTATGGCAACCTGTGGGGATCCCAATCTTGATGGTGATTTTGCTAATGTAAATGATTATGCCCTATGGGAAGGGATGCGCCAAATTGCCAAAACCGGTAAAGTGTTAGCCATTCATGCAGAAAATGCCGCCATTACAGATATCTTAGGGCAACAAGCTAAAGCGCGAGGCGAAAGCACATTATCACAATATGTGGCTACTCGTCCGGCCTTTACTGAAGTTGAAGCTATTCGTCGAGCTATCTTTTTTGCTAAGCAAACTGGATGCCCAATTCACATTTGCCATGTAGCTTGCCCAGAAGGGGTTGAGGAAGTGATCAAAGCACGCCAAGAAGGTGTAAATGTGACTTGTGAAACCTGTATCCATTATCTCTATTTTACTACTGATCAGCTAGACGCCATTGGACCAATTGCAAAATGTTCACCACCAATTCGTGATCAACAAGCTCAAGAAGGATTATGGAAGTATCTCTTTGCTGGTCACATTATCACGGCCGTTTCTGACCATTCACCATGCACTTATGATCTAAAAGATAAAGCTAATGCTTTTGATGCATGGGGCGGAATCTCTGGAGTACAAAATAATGTCGATATCCTGTTTGATGAAGCTGTACAAAAGCGTGGTATGTCGTTAAAACAATTTGCCGATATCATCGCTAAAAATCCAGCCGAAAGATATAACTTACCAGCCAAAGGCTCGATTAAAGTTGGTAAAGACGCAGACATTATCTTTATTAAACCGCATTCAAACTATGTATTAAAAGAACAAGATCTCGAATATCGCAATAAATTTAGCCCTTATGTAGGACGACAAATTGGTGCCCAAGTTGTGCAAACACTATTACGTGGCGAAACCATTTATCAGATAAATTCTGGTGTTGATTCAACTCCAAGAGGGACATTTATTCGACGTTAATCATTATATAAAACAATAAAAAATAGATAAAAAATAAGTAGGAAAGGAAAACCATGAAGAATAACACAGCACAATCACCGACGTCACCAACGCAGATTGATAGTTCGCTCTTACCCAAATCCAGCAAAGATCGAACTATGAATCCTTTAGCCTATTCCTTTATGTGGATTGGTGATGGTATGAATTTGGGTAATATGACTTTAGGGGCAAGCTTAGTAGTTGCGGGTGTCGCCACCATGAATATTTTCCAAACGTTTGCCGCAACGTTTATTGCCATATTAATTATTACCACCATTTTTGTCTTTAATGATCGTTTAGGGTATCGTACCGGTATTCCTTACGTGGTACAACTGCGCATGTCATTTGGGATAAAAGGCGCGATTATTTCTTCATTGCTACGAGGCATTCCTGCTATCGTTTGGTATGGATTTCAAAGTTGGATAGGTGCAACAGCACTCAATGAAATTATTAAAATATTATCTAATGGCGATTTTAATAATGTATTTATCTGTTTCCTTATTTTGCAATTTTTCCAAATTGTCTTATCACTATATGGATTCCATGCCATAAAATGGGTAGAAACGTTAATTTCAGTAGTTATTCTTTGTGCATTAATTTATGTCTTTATTATATTACTCAATAATCATCAAGAGATTATTATAGATAAATGGGTGAACACAGAAGGAACTTGGGGATTACCATTTTGTGGTTTTATTATGATGTTTTTAGGTAATTATGCTGCAATCTTCTTAAGTGCAGCAGATTATTCGCGAGAACTGAAAAGCGGTTTTAGCAATCGCAAAAGAGGTCTTCTCTATTTTTTACCAATATTTGTCGCTTACGGCTTTATTATTACCATTGGGGTGATGTTGGCGTCAGTCACCGGTAACTCTAATCCAGTTAAAGCATTTGCAATTGTGGTAAACAATCCATATATCACCATCGTGGTATCAGCCTTTATCGTGTTAGGTACTGTTGCGGTAAATATCGTTGCGAATATCATCCCACCAGCTTACGTAATTACGTTATTAACAAAAGCTAAATATAAAGTGGCGGTGACCATTACCGGGTTATTAGCTATCGCTTCTTTCCCTTGGGTTTTAGTTCAAGATACCTCAGCAAAAGGATTAGGTTTATTTATTTTAATTTATTCCGCATTCTTGGGACCAATTGTGGCAATTTTATTGGTGGAATATTATCTATTGCGTCGCCAAAAAATTGATATAAACAGGTTATATGATAATAATGGTCAATTCTCTGGTTATAATCCAGCCGCGATTCTAGCTATGCTAATCGGTTCGGCGGCTGCATTTTATGAAGTAAGCTTAACGTGGATTGTCGGCTTTGTTGTTGGCGGAATAAGTTATATCTTATTAACCAAATACACTTTTAAAAATTCG
Organism: Gilliamella apicola; assembly: GCF_003202655.1. Classification (GTDB taxonomy): domain Bacteria; phylum Pseudomonadota; class Gammaproteobacteria; order Enterobacterales; family Orbaceae; genus Gilliamella; species Gilliamella apicola_R. The sequence goes on from NZ_QGLR01000018.1 coordinate 225,713, forward strand.
CCATTCAAAAATGGAACCATTTTTGAAAACAAATAAATTTTAAGTGACAATTAAATGGCAGCAAATTTAATGTGTTATCACATGTCGCTGCCAATTTGATATGTCACTTTAATTTCTCGGTTATCAGTTATTTCTAAGTTTGATAATACCGCCAGTTGTGGGAAACTCGCTCTTAAAAATTGCGAAAGCATAGCCCGCAATGAATGATTAACCAATAAAACAGGTGGAGCACCAATTGCATCTTGTTGATGAATAGCTTGTTTAACTTGATTAATAATATCTTCCGCTAAACCCGGTTCAACATTACTGGTATTTTGTAAGGCCTGTAATAATAATCGTTCTAAATTGATATTTAATCCGATGACTCTTATAGGCCCAGCCCCTGGGAACCACTGCTGAGTAATAACTCTTCCTAAAGCTATTCTAACCACGCTCAATAAATGGTATGGGTCATTTTGGTTTGGAGCCTGTTCACAAATTGTTTCAATAATTGTGCGCATATCACGAATTGATACTTTTTCAGCCAGTAAGTTTTGAAGAATTTTATGGAAAGTAGTTAATGGCACTACATCAGGAATAAAATCCTCAACTAATTTAGGTACTTCTTGTTTTATTCTATCTAGTAATTCTTGTGTTTCTAGACGACCCAATAAGTCACTCGCAAATTGAGTTAATAAATGATTGAAATGGGTAGCAATCATAGTGCTGGTATCAACAACGGTATAACCCAATATTTGCGCCTTTTCTCTGTCGCCTTTATCTATCCAAAATGCCGGCAAACCAAAAGCTGGTTCGGTAGTTGCAATACCTTCTATGGTTTCGGTCACTGTACCTGGGTTGATTGCCAACCATTTGTTATTCATAATTTCGCCTTGGCCGACTTCACCACCTTTTATAAAAAATTTGTATTGGTAAGGTGATAACGAGAGATTATCGCGAATATGAATCTGAGGCGGTAAAAAACCTAATGTTTGCGCAAACTTTTTGCGCAAACTACGAATTCGACCAAGCAATTCACCATTTTGGTTTTGATCAACCATAGGAATGAGTCCGTATCCAACTTCCATAGCTAAGCTATCTTCAATACTAACGTCAGTCCATGAAGGTTCGATGCTGGCTGGTTTGGTCGCTTGTTCATTGGTTTTGGTTTTATCAACTGATTTTTCGTTTTTCTTTTGTTTGCTTAACCACCAAGAAATTAGTGATAAAACTGCAGTAAACATTAAAAATACCAAATTTGGCATACCAGGAATAAGTCCAAGCAAACCAATAACCACCGCTGTTAAAATCAATACTTGTGGGTTATTAAACAGCTGTTTAAGCATTTGGTCACTAATGTTTTCTTGTGAGGAAACCCGAGTCACAATAACACCAGCAGCGGTTGAAATAATCAATGAGGGGATCTGTGCAACTAAACCATCACCAATAGTTAGAAGTACATAGGTTTGACTAGCATCCGATAACGTCATACCATGCTGAATAACCCCAACTAATAAACCACCAACAATAGTAATGACCATAATTAGTAAAGCGGCAATAGCATCACCACGTACGAATTTACTTGCCCCATCCATTGACCCATAAAAATCAGCTTCTTGGGTAACTTCTGCACGTCGTGCTTTAGCTTCGTCTTCACCAATCAATCCTGCATTAAGATCAGCATCAATTGCCATTTGTTTGCCTGGCATACCATCTAACGCAAAGCGAGCACCAACTTCAGCTATCCTACCGGCACCTTTAGTAATAACCATAAAGTTGATGATGACTAAAATAACAAAGACAACAATACCAATAGCAAAGTTACCACCAACCAAAAAATGGCCAAACGCTTCAATAACTCGACCTGCGGCATCACTACCGGTGTGTCCTTTTAATAATACTACCCTCGTTGAGGCCACATTGAGTGATAAGCGCAATAACGTTGCAAAAAGCAAAACAGTAGGAAATGCCGCAAAATCTAAGACTCGCTTAGTAAACAATGCAACAATTAAAATGATAATTGATAATGCAATATTAAAAGTAAAAAACAGATCCAAAACAAATGCTGGTAAAGGTAATACCATCATTGAAAGAATCAATAAAATTAGCAATGGCCCAGTTAAAATTTGATAATGACCTTTCTTTAATGCATTTATTGATAATAAATTAGTAAATTTTGATTTCATCATAACAATAGAGTGTTGCCTTTATTTATTCATTCACTGATAAAGATTCAGGGATCGTAATATTTGTCGGTTTGCGTGGCTTATCACCACCATGTTTATACCAACGTTTTAATTGATAAACCCACGCTAAAATTTGCGCAACAGCCGCATAAAGTTCTGTTGGGATATTTTTTCCTATTTCACCATAGCGATATAATGCACGAGCTAGAGGTGGAGCCTCTAGTTGTGGAATATTATGCGCTTTGGCAATTTCTTTAATTTTGATAGCAATATTATCGGTACCTTTGGCTAAAAGTTTTGGTGCCGACATAGTTTTTTCATCATATTGTAGCGCTACGGCATAATGGGTAGGGTTAGTTATAATGACATTTGCTTTGGGAACATCTCTCATCATTCGACGTCTTGACATTGCTTGTTGTATTTGACGAATACGACCTTTGATTTGAGTATTTCCTTCTTGCTCTTTAAACTCATCTTTAACTTCTTGTTTTGACATTTTTAATTTTCTGAAATTACTCCAGATCTGATAAAAAATATCAAACCCAACCATAGGTATTAATGCTAAAACACATAATAGTCCAGAATAGATAATCATCTGCATAGCATCTGATAATGCATTATTTAAATACATATTCGGTAGCGAAAGCATATTTGAAAATTGATTTAATAAAAAAAGTGATGCAACAAAACCGATTAAAACCACTTTAAGAATACTTTTAAATAGTTCTGATAAAATCCGGATACCAAATACTCGTTTGAAACCATTAATTGGATTCAATTTACTAAAATCGGGTTTGATTGATTGTAAGCTAAAAAGTAAACCACCAACACTAAGTGGTGCAATGATAGCTATAATTACAAGTCCAAAAAAAATAGGAAAAATTGCCCAAAATCCAGCACTTAACAAATCAATTAAATTGAAGATAATTTGTTTATCATCATCGGTTCGGTAGGCAACCAAGATGGCTTGTTTAATAATTGTTTTTAACTTCCCGACAAAATTTGCACCCATTGACAAGAACAGCATGATACCAACTAGTAATATAATTAACGATGTCAATTCACGAGATCGCGGAATTTGTCCCTTTTCCCTAGCTTTTTTTAATTTACTTTCGGTGGGTTGTTCACTTTTATCTAGATCACTATCATCAGCCATATCTTAACTAAATCAATTTTATTATCTAATTACCGTTTACCTTGATAACACAGTATGAACTCAACTTGATAAAGTTATTGGCTTAATAAGACCATAATTTAACGGTTATTTATCTCGTTTACCGTTAGATAACATCAAAAAGATTAAACTTTAGCGCGTTCAGAAGAAATAGTTTCTGATTGTTGATAACCATTATAAGTATAAACAGAGGGATTATTCATGTTTTTCAAATAATCGATTGATTTTTGAGTCACGTTCATTCGATTTTGAATAAGTATACCATTGTCTCGATTAATTTGAGCTAATCGCTGCGTCATATCTGTAATTGCTTGCCATTTTAAAGCTATCTCTTGGTTTTCACTATAAGGTGATTGCATATTGTATTGCTGACTTACTTTTAGTCGTTTTTCATCAACTAACTTTAACTCAATAAGCAATTGGCTTTTTTGATTTATAACTTCACTCAATTGATTTATTGAACTATTTTCAATTAATATTTGCTGTTCAGCTTCTAAAATAACTGAAAGATCCTGCAACATAACCGTTATACTATTAAAAATGTTATCTAATTCTAACATGACGACATTCCTTCAATAATAATTAGCAGTCAATATGTTCAAATGTTTGCTTAATAATTTCATCAGCAATTTTATGTGGGTTGATGACTAATTTACCTTCAGTAATGGCCTGTTTAATCTTTTCAATTTTATTGATATCAATATCATTCTCTGTGGAATGTAACATTGCTATAGTATTTTGGTTCAATTTAACATTACTATTAAACGTCAAACTACTTGATTGTAGCGCAGATACCTTGGCTTTCTTATTTTGCTTATTTATTAGATTACGATTAGGAACCCCAGATACGGTAGTTACCTTTTTTGTTGCTTCTATACTCATAATATTCCTTCAATTAATGTTATGATTATGGTTTTATAGGATAGTTAATCCAATTATCGGCAAAAATCAAAAAATCATTAATATTATTTATTCAAAATTATGATGCCATCTTCAGAGACAACACCCTCTACAACATTACCCGTATTAAGTTTAACATTTATTAGTTCACCTAACGCACCATTACTAAGTGTTTTACCATTACTAGTAATTGAATAACCCTCACCATTAACAATCACTTTTACCGTCTGGCCAGCTTTAACATACCAGTTTTTTTGCAACATTGAATTTTTTATCGGTTCACCATTATCGATATTACGTAAAGCAATATGATTTAACACCTCAGATTTATTCAAAATAATATTTGGCGGTAATTTATCCAACCGACCAGGTTGCATTTTCAACATTTGCTCCGTCATTAGCGCTCCAGCGCTTATTGATTGATTGGCCACCACATAACTACCGGTTACAGCAACATAAACCTGAATATATTTAGTGCTATTTTCACATTTGGCACTAATCGTCAAATTTCCCCATTGCTTATTTTTATTTAAAATCGTTAGTCTTGGTGCATCACAATTCAATTCAGGCTTCAAATTCGGATAATCAATAGTAATATTTTCAACATTAGTATCACTAATTTGTTGATAAACTAGATCGCTAATCTGTTTTTCAATCTGTTTTTCTAGTGAAGTGGCTAAAACTATTTTTGAGCTACCCAACACACAAAAAAAGCATATAAATTTAATAAAATTAGACATATCCGTATTTTTTTAATACCATTTATGATTAAATTTTACTGTATCAAGCAATTATTGAATGTTGAAATAAGGGCAATTTTTATCGTTATTTATACGATGATTTTTTTTTGATTTGCTTAAAATTCTAGATATTGAGAAAAAATGAGATCATTCTATGCTAAATAAATTAGATACTTTTGTTAATTTCCATGAAAAGGCACTAGATGTTCGTGAAAAGCGACAAAACATACTTGCAGCCAATGTGGCTAATAGTGATACGCCTAATTATCAAGCTAGGGATATTGACTTTAATGTTGAATTAAAGAAAGCAATCAATAATCAACATACTTTTAATAGTATAAAGCTTAGTGTTACATCTGCAAGACATATTCAAACAAATATTATCGGTCCCCTTGATTATCGTCTTCTTTATCGTGTTCCTTATCAATCATCGGCGGATGGCAATACTGTCGAAATGGATCAAGAGCGAACGGCTTTTATGGATAACAGTATTCATTATCAAAGTAATTTAACATTTTTAGGTGAACAATTTAAAAATGTAGTTTCCGTATTACAACAAGGATAACTAATATGAGTTTCTCTATTTTTTCTATTTCTGGTTCAGCTTTAATGGCTCAAACTCAACGAATGAATATTAGTGCTAGTAATTTAGCTAATGCCGATAGTATTACCAGTACTTCTGGTCAAGCTTATCGAGCCAAACAAGTTATTTTCGAAGTTGATAATTATGGTTACCAAAATAGCGTAGCTGGGGTAAAAGTATCAGAAGTGATTGAAGACCCAGCACCAATGAATTTAGTATATGAACCTAACCATCCTTTAGCTGATGAAAGAGGATACATACAAAAACCTAACGTAGATGTAGTAGCAGAGATGGTCAATACTATTTCAGCATCTCGTAGTTATCAAGCGAATGTTGAAGTGATTAATACAGCAAAAAGTTTAATGCTAAAAACACTTACCTTAGGGCAATAAAAGGGCTTAATTAATGGGTATTTCAAATGTGACAGTATCTGGAACACCAAATGCCGCAACACCTCAAACGGTAAAAAAAGGGACATCAGATGGTAACTCTAGTCAGGAATTACAAGATAATTTCCTGACTTTGCTTATTGCCCAAATGAAAAATCAAGATCCGACCAATCCTATGGACAATAGTCAGTTAACCTCGCAACTTGCGCAAATTAACACCTTAGCCGGTATTGAACGGCTTAATACCACTTTAAATGTCGTCTCAGGTCAAATTGACGATAGTATGTCGGTTAATGCAAGTAATATGATTGGCAAAGGGGTCATGGTTCCTGGTAATAAAATTTTAGTCGCCTCATCAAATAGTGGTGATGAAGGATCAGAGAGTCAAAAAGAGACAATTATTACACCGTCGGGATTTGAACTTTTAAGTAATGCTGATTCTGTAATTATCACCGTAAGAGATCAAAGCGGTAAAGTTGTGGATGAGATTGATCTAGGTCCAGTTTCGGCTGGAGTTTGTACTTTTACTTGGACGGGCAAACTTAATGATGAAACGCAAGCTCCAGATGGAAGTTATACGTTTTCGGTCGAAGCTAGCTCTGATGGGAAAAAAATACCATCAACACCATTATCTTACTCGTTTGTCTACGGAATAATTAAAAGCAAAGTTAACAACCAAATATTACTTGATTTAGGAATACTTGGTTCAATTAGTATTGACGAAGTACGTCAAATTCTTTGAAGGAGAATAAGTTAATATGGGATTTTCTCAAGCAATTAGTGGTATGAATGCCGCATCAAAACACTTAGATGTTATTGGTAATAATATTGCCAACGCAGCAACTGTCGGCTTTAAAAGTTCTAGCATCGCATTTGCTGATTTCTATGCTGGCTCAAAAGTAGGAATGGGCGTTAAAATTGCCGATGTTATGCAAAATTTTAATGATGGTATAACAACCGCAACGAATAATAATTTAGATGTCGCGATTTCAGGTAATGGCTTTTTCCGCTTAATCGATAGTGGTGGACAAGTCTTCTATACCCGTAATGGTCAGTTTCAATTAGATGCTGAGCGTAATATTATATCAACTGAAGGCTTCCATTTAACAGGTTATCCAACAACCGGTATGCCACCAAAAATTCAGCAAGGGGCAACACCTGTTCCATTACAGATTTCGCAAGTAATGTTGAATGCAACAGCAACGACTAAAGCTTCTATGCAAATCAACTTAAATTCAAATAACGAAATACCTGTAAGGTCGCCTGTCAATGCAGAAGAGTCTGATACCTTTAACTATTCAAACACTATCACAACTTATGACTCCTTAGGTAATCAACATAATGTTCAACTTATTTATGTAAAAACCTCTGATAACCATTGGGATGTTCATTATATTGATAATAGTGATCCAACCGCCACCCTTCAACCATTAGGTCAGATGGAATTTGACACAGCAGGTAGATTAATTAGTAATCCAGATATGATTATTAATGTTAATGGGATAAATGGTTCAGCAAATAATACTTTTACCTTGTCATATCTAAACAGTACCCAACAAAATTTAGGTAAGGAAGCAGGTAGTGTTAAATCTCCTTACGCTGATGGTTTTGCTGCAGGTGATCTGGTTGGCTTTAATATTAATGATGATGGCACAATTTATGGTGTTTATTCTAACCAACAAACAATGATATTAGGTCAGATTGCGATGGCTGATTTCGCCAATCTTAATGGATTAGAACCAGCGGGTAATAATAACTGGCGATCAACCATTAATTCTGGTGGAGAAGTATTAGGCATAGCCAATACAGGGACTTTTGGCATATTAACTAGTGGTGCAGTTGAAGCATCTAATGTTGATATGAGCCAAGAATTAGTCAATATGATTGTTGCTCAACGTAATTATCAATCTAATTCTCAAACCATTAAGACTCAAGATCAAATACTTAATACTTTAGTTAATTTAAGATAATTTAAGGAATATTTATGGATCGCGTTATTTATACTGCTATGTCTGGTGCAAGCCAGACATTAAATCAACAGTCCATAACCAGTCATAACTTAGCTAATGTATCAACAGTGGGCTTTCGTGCTCAATTAGTGGCTATGAAAGCTGTTCCCATTGTAGGTAGTAGTATGCAAACAAGGACTCTGGTTGCCGCAACCACGCCAACATACGATTCAACAATGGGAGCATTTAATTACACTGGACAAAATTTAGATGTTGCCTTATCTCAAGACGATTGGCTAGCAGTGCAATTACCTGATGGCAGTGAAGGATATACACGTAATGGTGCAATTCAAATTGATGAAGAAGGCACTCTTAACATTAATGGCTATCCATTACTTGGTGATAATGGCGTATTAACTGTTCCTCAGAATTCACAAGTTACGGTTAGTGCAGACGGGACTTTATCAACTTTAGGTGCTGGCGATATGCCCACTACCATTGCTCAAGGGGGAAAAATAAAAAAAGTTCACCTTGAACGTAATGAAATTGTGCGAGGTGATGATGGTTTTTTCCATGCAACTGAAGCAACAATTAATAACCGTGGAGCAGTGTTAGAAGATAATCCTAACGCCAAGCTTATGTCTGGGGTATTAGAAGGCAGTAATGTTAATCCCGTTACTGCAATGGTGGATTTGATTAGTCATGCTCGTCAATTTGAAATGCAGATGAAACAAATTTCTACTGCTGATGAAAATGCACAAAGAGCTAATCAAATATTATCATTAACTTAATTAAAATAGGAAAAAATAATGATTAAATCATTATGGATTGCAAAAACTGGTTTAAGTGCGCAACAAATGAATATGGATATAATTTCCAATAATCTAGCCAATGTTAGTACTGGTGGCTTTAAACGCCAACGTGCAGTTTTTGAAGATCTGTTATATCAAACTATTCGCCAACCTGGCGCTCAATCATCTGAACAAACAACATTACCTTCTGGATTACAAATTGGTACCGGCGTTAGACCTGTGGCAACAGAACGTATCCATAGCCAAGGCAATTTAGAATTAACGGATAACAGTAATGATGTCGCTATTAACGGACAAGGTTTTTTCCAGATTTTAATGCCTGATGGAACACTTGCCTATACGCGAAGTGGTGCTTTTCAAGTTAATCAAAACGGTCAGTTAGTTACCGCTACTGGTTATGAGCTTCAACCAACAATTAACATTCCAACAAATGCCATCAAAATGACTGTGGCACGAGACGGTATTGTTAGTGTTACTTTGGCTAACCAAACAACCCAAGTGCAAATCGGTCAATTGACATTACATACGTTTATTAACGAAACAGGACTTGAAAGCATTGGTGAAAATCTTTATTTAGAAACCGAAAGTTCGGGGGCTCCAACTGAAAATACGCCAGGTTTAAATGGTGCTGGATTACTCTATCAAGGTTATCTTGAAACATCTAACGTGAATGTTGCAGAAGAGCTAGTTAACATGATACAAGTACAACGTGCTTATGAAATTAATAGTAAAGCAATATCGGCTTCTGACCAAATGTTGCAACGTTTAAATCAGTTATAAATCTAACAAAATGATAGGCATATGAGATATCTTTATATTTTAGTAGCACTATTTTTAGTTGGTTGTAGCCAATTACCTAAAAAACCGTTGGTTGAAGGGCAAACGAGTATTGTTCCTCAAGTAACAGTGATTGCAAATTCGAGTGGCTCGATTTTTCAAGCTTCACAACCAAGTAGTTATGGTTATCAACCAATGTTTGAAGATCGCCGGCCACGCAATATTGGAGACATACTAACGATTGTTCTACAAGAAAACGTTAGTGCTAGTAAAAGCTCATCGATTAATGCTGGCCGTAATGGTAGCGCTAATTTAGGGGTCACGACAGTACCTAAATTTTTAGATGGACTCGTTGGTCGAGGAAAGGTAGATACTGATGTCTCAGGTACTAATGATTTTAAAGGTTCTGGTGGGGCTAATGCAAAAAACACTTTTAGCGGAACGATTACTGTCACCGTTCAAGATGTAATGGTTAATGGTAATTTAAAAGTAATTGGCGAAAAACAAATTGCTATAAACCAGGGAACAGAGTTTATTCGATTCTCCGGTGTTGTTAATCCAAGAACAATAAGTGGTAATAATACCGTTATATCAACTCAAGTTGCTGATGCTCGCATTGAATATGTAGGTAATGGTTACATTGATGAAGCACAAACTATGGGTTGGTTGCAACGCCTATTCTTAAACATTTCACCGTTTTAATGAGTCTAAATATGTTTAATAAATTACGTAGTTTCATCTGTTTTATCTTAATGGTGCTAGCTGTTGTACCTTATAGTTATGCAGAGCGAATACGAGATTTAGTTACCGTTCAAGGTGTTCGTGAAAACGCCTTAGTTGGCTACGGAATTGTTGTTGGACTTGATGGTACTGGAGACCAAACCTCACAAACCCCATTTACCATACAAAGTATAACTAACATGCTCTCACAATTAGGCATTACTGTTCCTTCAGCTAGTAACATGCAGTTAAAAAATGTTGCTGCGGTAATGGTAACAGCAAAATTGCCTTCTTATGCTCGTATTGGACAACAAATTGATGTGGTTGTCTCTTCATTAGGTAATGCGAAAAGTCTACGTGGTGGTACATTAATTATGACGCCATTAAAAGGCGCCGACAATCAAGTTTATGCCATTGCGCAAGGTAATCTTTTTGTTGGTGGTATGGGCGCAAGCACTAGAGGAAGTCGAGTAAGTGTCAATCAAACAGCGGGCGCAGCGATTCCTGGTGGAGCGACAATTGAAAGAGAATTAACCACTCGTTTAGATGAAGAAAGGACTATTCACTTACACCTTAACCAATTTGACTTTACTTTAGCAGCTAAAATCGCAGAAGCAATTAACAAGGTGCAGAAAAATATCGCCGTTCCTTTAGATGGTATGACAGTTAAATTAATCATGCCACAAGACAGTCAAACAAGAGTTAAATTATTATCTAAAATTCAGAATCTCGAAATTAGCTCAACGCCAATTTCAGCCAAAGTTGTGATTAATACTCGCACTGGCGTGGTTGTGATGAATCAAAGAGTTCAATTAGACAATTGTGCGGTTGCTCATGGTAATTTATCAGTTGTAGTAAATAATCAATTAAGAGTTAGCCAACCGAATACCCCATTTGCTGGAGGTAGAACTGCCGTTGTTCCTGATAATGAAGTTAGCATCCAACAAGATGGTGGTGCACTACATAATTTAGGTTCTGGCGCCGATTTAAACCGAGTTATTAGCTCACTTAACCTATTAGGCGCAAATCCTACAGAATTGATGTCGATACTTGAAGCATTAAAAAGCGCAGGTTGTTTACACGCCTCATTGGAAACGATTTAAAGTAAAATTTTAAAGTAGGATATTGATATGAAAAATATAGTAAATCACTCTATTAATCGTTTTGCTTATGATTTTTCAAACATTAGCCAATTAAGACGCGAAGCAGTTAGTGGGTCAAGTGAAAGTATCAAAAAAGTGGCTGATCAATTTGAGACATTATTTATAAATATGATGATGCAATCTATGCGCAAAGCTGTGCCTAGTGGTGGTTTATTTAACCAATCTTCAATGCAATTATTTACCTCAATGTTTGATCAACAAATTGCTCAGCAAGCAGCTGGTAAAGGTTTTGGGTTAGCCGACATTATTGCCAAGCAATTAACTAATCAATCAAACAGAGCGGTTAATATTAACAAGCAATCTGAAACTGATAATAGTAACCAAACTAATAAACGATTAGCACAATCACTATTTGGTGATGATTACCAATCTTCAAATTTAACACCTGAAGCATTAGGTCAAATACTTTACCAGCAGTATAAGACCAATAATCTAACTCAAACTGATACTAATGAATTATCCTTGCAAACAGCACTTGATGGTCTTAATAAAGGTCGATAAAGTAGAATTATTGATATGAAAAATGTAGTAAACCAGGTCATTAATCGCTTTACTTATGATTTTTCAGACATGAGCCAATTAAGGCCCAACGTAGTTGTTCGATCAAGTGAAAATATCAAACAAGTTACAGATAAGTTTGAAACACAATTTACGAATTTGTTGGAGCAGTCCATACCCAAAACCGTTACTCATAACGAGTTATCTGAGCAATCTGCAATGCAATTATTTACCTCAGTATCTGATAAACAGATTACTCAGCCTGCAACAGATAAAGGTTTTGGACTAACCAATGATATTAGTAAACAATTAAATAACCAATCAAACACACCGATTAATATTAATAACCGGCAATCTCAAGCTGATAACAGTCAAAATAACATACAATTAGCACAATCCTTATTTAGTGATAACCAATCAAATTTATCACCTGAAGCATTAGGCCTAAGGCTTTACCAGCAATATAAAGCCAATAACTTATCTAAGCCTAACGAGTTAGCTTTACAAAACTCAAACAATGACTTGGATAAAGATCATATCACTCAATTTGTAGTCGAGTGGTTTGAAACAGCTAAAAAGGCTTCTAAAGCTTATGGTATTCCCTATGAAGTTATTATTGCTCAAGCTGCTTTAGAAACAGGCTGGGGTAAAAATCTAATAAAAACAACTGATAATCAATCAAGTTATAATTATTTCGGTATAAAAGCAACTTCGTCATGGAAAGGTAATTCAACTCGCTCAACAACTCGAGAATTTATAAATGACAGCATGGTGAAAATTCAAGACGAATTTAGAGTTTATAACAGTAAACAACATGCATTAGCTGACTATCTTAATTTACTAACCAAAAATCCCCGCTATCAGGATGTTGTTAACGCACCAGATGCCAGAGCCGCCGCCAAGGCGTTGCAACAAGCGCGTTATTCAACCGATCCTAACTATAGCGATAAGTTGATTCAAATTATTAGTCGTATTGAGGACATTACAAAAAAAACACCACCAAAATCGATATCTGGTTTTAAACATATTGCTTTTAAAGAATAGTTTATAAAGACAACTCGCTATATTAAATTAGGTTAAGTTATTGGCCTTATGTTGTTGGTAAAGCCTGAGGTCTAATGCCGTAATGATATATATGATTTGTTATCATTAATAATGATTGTGAAAATCATATATTAATTTAATAGTTGATATAGGGTAACTAATATTGAGCGATATACTTGGCTGATTGTTTAGCTATAAATGATATTCACTACCTTTTTAACTACCTCTTTAACTAATTCTAAAAATAGTACATAAAAAAATAGAAAATTCTCGATAATATTTTTAAGGAGAATTTCAATATGAAAAAATTGTCAGAACATTAAATTATTTCAATTTTAAAATAAGCTGAAGTTGGCATCCTTTTCAAAAATCTTTGCCGTAAATATGGAGGTAGCAATCTTCGGAGATTAAGCGGTTTAAAACAACTGTAAGCTGAAAATCGTAAACTCAAACAGCTCTATGCCCAATTAAGTTTGACCTCTCACTGCGACAAGAAATAATAAACAAGCTTTAGTGCCGACGTCAGTTCGTAAGAGTAGAACACAAACACTACATTCACAATACTGTATAACAATTAAAATGAGTTATACTATTGTGAATTTAAGCCATTGTGCTTACTACTAACAACCTAAATTGGCAGATGACGCTATAATTATTTCGTGACTTAAGTCAATAACAGATAAGCATTGACGTTGCAGATTTCTTAACTGTTTTTATCGAATCAGGAAACAGGGATATATATGGAATCATAAACGAGTTTATCGGGTTTATTGGCAGTTAAAACTCAATATCCGTTCTAAACGCAATAAACAATCGCCCAACATTATTCAGAGCCATTATCAATATCAAGTCATTTAGGAGAATGTTGGACAATCGATTTTATGAGAGATAGTTCTCAAAAAATCGTCGATTTGGAACTTTTAATGTTATTGGTGACTTTAATCATCAGGCTTTAGGTATTGATATAGTAGTGAGTTTATCGGCAGGTAGAGTTACCCATTAATTAATTATTTAGATAGACTAGTCAATACCATAGTTATTATTCATTAAAAATGCGCGTTGATAATGGCGAAAAATTTACCTTAAACAGATTCACAAACTGAGCAAAATCACATGGAATAACGCTAGGTTATATTAAATCTGGTAATCCTTATCAAAACGGCTATATAGAACGATTTAACCGGACATATCAAACGGAGAAGTTAAATTGGTATTTATTTAAAAATTGGGAACAAGTAAGAAAAATAACGGAACTGTGGTTAGAGATATATAACACAAAAAAGGCTACAAGAAGCATTAACTAATATGCCACCAATTGAATATAGAAACATGAAACAAATAGCATGATGTTCTACTTGATTTGTGTACTAACAATGGGATATTTGCACTTCTAACTCTACCAATTGCTTGCTATTAATTTGTCAAATATTGCCATACTCAATTACTTTACAATTGATTAAATAGACTATCAGCTATAATAACTTTTGCTAAAAAATGCTTCATCATAATCATAAATAATGTTTAAAACTGAGCGGTAAATTTTTGTTTAATATGCTTATTGCACCCATAAATTGGATCCAGTTTTAATTGGCTTATGCTTGGAAAAGTATAAACAACACAGTTAATTTATTAATTTAATCAATTTATATTTTAATACTATTTGAACGGTGTTTATCTAGAAAAAAGTGATATTTGATAAATGGATTTTAAAAAGTTAAAAAAAGGAAGCGAAGAGCTTCCTTTTTTAAACGGTAATCTTAATCTTGAATTAACTAAAGTTTAAACATATTAAATTAATTATGCCTGTTGGAATAAAGACATGCTTTGTAACGACTTAAACGTGTATTGAGCAGCTTGTAAGTTGACTTGTAGCATCATATATTTTGAAATTTCTTCATACCAATCAACATCTTCAATCAAGCTAATTTGTGTTTCAAATTCATTATCTAAAGCTTTTCCATGCATAGTTAGACGTTCTAGTTCTGTTAATACATTACCGCCAGCCGCTCTAACAGTTGATATGTTTTCAAACGAATTAGCGATCCCTTGACTGGCTTTGGATAAACCATCTCTAAATTGCGCAATTGCGGCAGGATTAGAACTATCGATACCAGTTTCTAACGCTTCTAATGCATAATCAATACTGGCAAAAATATTACTTTCAGCATTAGGATTAGCACCTGTCATAAAAATTTGAGCGCCAGTAAAACTTAATGATACTTCATGCGTCTCATCGATAAAAACTTTAATGTTTGCTGAACCGCCGACATAACTAACTTGACCGGCACTGATAACAAAAGGCGGAGTGTCATTTTTATAACCAGCAAACAGATAATTACCATTAGCATCTTTGGCATTAGCTAAAGAAAATAACTCTTCTTTTAATCCTTTTAGTTTATCGGCTAAATTTAATCTATCTAAATCTGTTAACGTTTCATCACCGGCATAAACTAAGGTCTCTTGGATCGAATGTATAACGGTATTTGCTTCTTGTAATACTGTTTCTTGGCAACTCAATGAGTCATTAGCATTTTCGCGAGCTGATTGAAATTGACCATTTCTTGATTGAGCCTGTTTTAAGATTAATGATTGTGATGAACCAATAGGATCATCAGAAGGTGCTAATATTTTTTTACCTGTTGATAAATGCGAACCTGACTCTTGCCATTTTACATTAGTATTTGTAATACTTGTTAAATGTTTTTGAAACATTAAATTAGTACTAATACGCATAACGAAATCCTTTTATTATTTAGCTAAACCTAAAATGGTATCAAATATTACTGTTGCCGTATCAATGATTCTTGCATTAGCTTGGTAATAACGCATATAAACTTGCATCGAAATATATTCTTCTTCAATATCAACACCCGAAATTTCTTGATTTTGTGCATTGATCTCTTGTGCAATATTCTGACTAGATTGTGCAGAAACTTTAGCCGTATGCGTTTGACCACCTACATAACTAACTAATGCGTTATACGCAGTACTTAAAGTTTTGGTACCATTAATTAGTTTTTCTTTTTGTATATCTAGCAATTTAATTACATTACGGTTATCGCCATGACCATTTTCACTATCATTAATACCTGTTGCTAGCTTATTCACATCTTTAACTAATAACTCTAGTGATGATGCTATATCGGCAACAGGTTTAATTAAGATACTATCCCCAACGACTGGTGTGCCACTTATTGCAATAGATAATCCATCAAACTCTAAAGTACTACCGACAACACGTGGGGTAATTTGCTGGTTATCAGATTGTCTGATTACCACCCAGTCGCTGCCATTAAATTCAATCTTATAATTAGACGCTTTTACCTCAGTTACTGACGTATAACTAACCGCAGCCGTCGCATTACCCTGATTTCGAGAATTAACAATACTACTAGGTTTATGATAATCAAATAATTTCTCGCCAGCGACACCATTTACATCAACACCTGACATATGTACTTCATTAAAGCGTTCAGCTAAATTTAATGCGATCAAACCTAATTGGTTACGAGCTTCATTAAGCGGTCCATCACGAAGAGATAACAATCCATTTAGTCGACCAGATGCGATATTTTTACTTGTTAATTCTTGAGTCGCCCCTGAATTATGTCTGTAAATAATCGCGTTTAAAGATGGATCATCTTTAGACGGTTGTACAGATAACAGATTTACTGATGATCCTTGAACTAAATTTAAACCATTAGGCAATGAAATATTATATTGTCCATTTTGCTCAGTAACGGTTATTCCAATCATTTCGTATAATTCATTAACCAGTTGATCACGTTCATCAAGTAATGCATTTGGTTCATTACCATTACCTACAGCTTCTAATCTTGCAATTTTCTGATTAAGTTCCGCAACTTGTTGAAGACGAAAGTTAACTTCATTAACATTATTTACAATATCAGAATTGATATCGGCAATCTGATTTTTTAAATTCAATTCAGTTTTATTAAATTGACTAACTAAAGAGGTAAGATCATTAATGACTGATTGTTTAATTGCTAAATCGCCAGCATTTGAAGAGAGCTTATTTAGACTTGCAAACAGGTTATTTAATTGCGAAGAAATACTGCTATCATTATCAACTAATAAGTTATCAATTTTTGACAACTCACTATAATAAGACTTCATCGCACCATTTTGCGATTGTGCTTGACGTAATTGATCAACGACCAAGCCATTAAAGACTCGATTCGTTGCTGAGATCGCTACACCGTTACCAACAAATCCAAAATTATATTTCGTTTCCATTGCTGGACGTAAAATTTGTTGTTGACGATTATAACCAACTGTATGCGTATTGCTGATATTATTGCTTATTACATTAAGCATATTTTGTGCTGCGTTTAATCCACTAATACCTGAATTCAACAATGAACCTGCCATAAAAGCTCCTAAATAAAAATTTAGTCAACAATAAAACTTATCAACTTAAAGGTTTATTCCTTGTATCGGACTAAAATCATAAAACTTTAGTTTTTTTTAGATAAAATTGGATTTTTAATTAATTTTAATTTTTAGCACATTCAATAAATTATAGTTATTGATATTATTCTGATTGATTTTGTTTAAAATGTTTTAAAAAATCAATACCTGTCATCGTATTTTCTTCTTCAATATATTTTTGAGCAGATTTATTCAAAATCAAAATACTTATACGACGATTTGCATCTTTACTGTAAGTAGAATTATTTAAACCAACCGTATCAGCTAACGCAATGATTCGAATAATCTTATTTGAATCTAATCCACCAGCAATGAGTTCTCGTCTGGATGAATTTGCTCTATCTGCTGACAATTCCCAGTTACTATAACCACGATCACCAGTTATATACTGACGCTCATCGGTATGACCAGATAGAGTCATTTTGTTAGGTAACGAATTAATTATTGGCGCTAATGCGTATAAAATCTCTTGCATATTAGGGTGAATAACTGCACTACCAACATCAAACATCGGCTTATCGTCAGTGGCTAAAATTTGAATTCTTAACCCCATTTCAGTTAGCTCAATAATAAGATTAGCCGCTAATTTTTGTAATCTAGGATCTAATTCAAATTCTTCATAAATCTTACGAGCGGTCTCAATTAGCTTATTTCGCTCATCTTCATCAGGATCTGACTTAATCAGTTCGTCATTTATTGGGTTTTCGTTTTCTTCGCCTGAATCTTTAGTGACATCATCGCCACCACCAGGTATAGGACTATTACTGTCACTAACGTTCTTGCCACCATTATGACCAAGTATCAACGGTGTTCTAAAGTATTCTGCAATCCCGTGTAATTCTGTTGGACTTGATTTAGTTATCAACCATAACACTAAAAAAAGCGCCATTAAGGCGGTCATAAAGTCAGCATAGGCAATCTTCCATGAACCATTATGATGAGAAATGCCATGCTTGGACTTCTTTTTAGAAATAATTATTTTTAATGATTTATTTTTCATTATTCTCTATTTTCTTTTGAGTTAGCGTTTTTATCTTTCACTTCTTGAATATATTTCTCTAATTCAAAGAAAGAAGGTCGTTCATGCGAAAAAATAGTTTTTCGACCAAACTCAATACAAATTTGTGGCGCATAGTCATGCATACTGGCAATAAGAATAACTTTTATACATTCTAAGATTTTTACTGTATCAGCATTTTTTTGCCTTAATAAAGCAGCCAACGGTGAAACAAATCCATATGCAAGCAAAATACCTAAAAAGGTTCCAACCATGGCATGGGCAATTAGCTCACCCAACTCATTAGCTGGTCTGTCTGCTTGTGCTAATGTATTAATAACACCCATAACCGCCGCAACGATCCCAAAAGCTGGCAACCCATCGCCAACACAAGAAATGGCATAAGCAGGTTTTTCTAACTCATTAGTACAAGTCTCTATTTCCTCATTCATTAAGGCTTCAATTTCGTACACATCGGTATTTCCACTGATCATTAATCGAAAATAATCAGTAATAAAATCACAGATTTGCGGATTGGCCAAAATGAGTGGATATTTTTTAAATAACGCACTTTCTTTTGGATTATCAATATCTTGCTCAATCGATAACCCGCCATTTTGACGTACTTTAGTTAGAAGGTTGTACATTAAATTAATTAATGTTAAATAAAGGGCTTTATTATAATTTGAGGTTTTAAATAAACTACCCAATGATTTAATTGTTGCTTTTATCGCTTTTTTTTCATTACTCACTATGAAAGCACCAATAGCCGTACCACCAATTATGAGAAACTCTAATGGTTGAAAAAGTACTGCCAAATACCCTCCAGTTAACACGTAACCCACTAAAGCAGAAGCGATAACTACAATATATCCTATTATTATTAGCATTGGCTCTCTTTTATCTCCATAAACATAAAATATAACTAATTTATTTTTGATTAATTGTAAATTTTACCTAAATCATCATCTGATTTGCTGTAACCAAATTGAATGCGCTAGGTATTGATAAAACTTGTAAACATTTTTCTTTGTTCTCAGCCTGAGTTTTACTATTTTTTTCTGCCCTTGAAGGAGGTTGGCATAAACTGCAAATAAAGCTATTATGTGGCTGGTAAGCATGAGTGATAAAGCGACCTTTACACTCTTTACAACATGATTGCTGCATAACATTACTTTCAACAAATTTGACTAAAATCCATGCGCGAGTTAATCCCAAAACGGGCTCTTCATCACTTGGCACAGAACATTGTTCTAAGTAGAGCTCATAAGCTTTAACAATGGCATGAACACCAGATTTAGTGCCATGCTTCACTAAAAAATGGTAAGCATTATAAAACATACTTGAATGAATATTGGGCTCCCAAGTCATAAACCAAGTTGTTGAAAAAGGCAATAAACCTTTAGGTGGAGGGCATCCTTGAATTTCTTTGTAGAGTTTAATTAACTTTCCGCGACTTAAATTGGTTTCACTTTCCAACATTTGAATTCTAGCGCCAAGAGTAATTAATCGAATAGCTAATTGAACTTCTTTATATTCTTGAATAATACTTGTGCCACTCATCTTACCATTTACCTACTTATTAATAGAATCTAAAAGCAAGCTTGATAGAAGGATCCCAGTATGCATCTGCTTTATATCACTAATGCGAGACTCTTCAGTTAATTTTTCAATCATTGCTGAATTTTTAAATCGAAATTGAAAAGTTAATTGATTAGTTTCCGATAAAACCAACATTTGAGAAGCACTTAAATTACTCAAAATATCTGCGGTTTTCTCATCTATACCTAATCGATACATTGCCATCACTTTATCTTTTTCAATCATCCGTTGGCTTAATAAAAGTGTTGAAAGATTCAAATGATGTATACATTTCAAAACATCGTCATCTTGTATATTTCCCAATTTAACCACCACAATCCATATCCTTTATTGTGCGCAAAAAAAACGCAAAATTAATAAAATACAGCTTATATTCTTTATATTGGTTAAAGTTACATTTTTAAAAGCGAAAGGTCAATAAAAAAATCATTTCAATTTATTTTCAATTTATTTTTTAATTTTTTTCTTTTTTTTATTTTTTTTTAATATATTATATTTTGCTCTGTATCCGTTTTATAGCTTGACTATGTAATTGACTAACCCGAGATTCACTAATATCTAACACTTTGCCAATCTCTTTTAAATTCAACTCTTCTTGATAATAAAGCACTAAAACCATCTTTTCTTTTTCAGGTAAATTATCAATTTGCTCAACAATAATATTACGCGTTTCATCATTTATGATGGAAGAAAAAGGGTTATTATCTATATCCGTCTCGATCAGTGCATCCAAATTATCGCCTAATTTTGTTTGTACCTCATCGAAAGAACAGATTTGGCTATAGTTTGAATCTAATAATACTTTATGGTACTCACTAAGCGACAATTGCATATGTGCAGCTATCTGGTGATCATTAGGCGGAACACCTAAGACTTGCTCTAACTCGTTAATGGCATTAGTAACATCTTTAATTTTTTTGCGAGTTTGCCTTGGTAGCCAATCTCGACTACGCAACTCGTCTAACATTGCTCCCTTTATTCTAGGAATAGCAAATGTGGTAAAAGTATAACCTTGTGAAGCATCATAACGCTTTATCGTGTCTAATAAACCAATATAGCCAACTTGCAATAAATCATCAAGTTCAATAGTTATCGGTAAACGAACCGCCAGTTTTAACGCTTCATTACGAACTAGATAAATATACTGTTGCCAATCAATTTGATTCACTACACCTTGAGAGTTATACAAGCTATCACTCATTTCCTGAACCAATGTAAAAAAAATGCTAACAGATATTATGACAATAATTGTCTGAATTAATGTCAAGAATAAGATGTTAAAAAATAGGTAATTAACATTATTAGCAATAATGGTATCAAAATACCATTATTGCTATAGTACCAAATTAGAATAGTTAAAATTCTAGAGATATACCTTATTGTAATAATGCTAATACATTTTGTGGTATTTGGTTAGCTTGAGCTAATACTGCAGTACCTGCTTGTTGTAAGATTTGATTACGAGTCATTTCAGATACTTCTACAGAGTAATCAGCATCTTCAATACGGCTACGCGCAGCACTAAGATTATTTACAGTAACATTTAGACTAGAAATAGTAGACTCAAAACGATTTTGTGCCGCACCAAGCGTACTACGAAAGCTAGCAATGTCTTTTAATGCGTCATCAATTGGTTGTAATATAGTAGCAGGAGGAGTTGCTCCGCTAGCTATTGTTGATACATTTAAACCATTAATACCTAATGAAGTTGTGTTAAGCGTCATCAACTGCACTTGAATGATTTGACCATCATTCGCACCCACTTGAATATTAAGTATATCACTACTATTTAAAACACTTCTTCCATTGAACGAAGTTTCCCTTGCAATACGGTCGATTTCTTCTAGACGTTGTGAGATTTCTTCTTGAATTGAGTTACGATCTTCAAGAGTGTTAGTATCGTTTAGCGCCTGAACAGTTAACTCACGAATACGTTGTATATTATTAGTAATTTCGTCCATTCCACCTTCAGCAGTTTGTGCAAGTGAAATACCATCGTTTGCATTACGTGCAGCTTGAGTTAAACCACGAATATTTGCTGTAAAGCGAGTCGCAATCGCTTGACCTGCGGCATCATCTTTAGCGCTGTTAATACGTAAACCTGATGATAAACGCTGAATTGCAGTTGAAAGCGCATTTTGTGATTTGTTAAGATTAAATCTTGTTTGTAAAGACATAGTATTGGTATTAATTACCTGAGCCATTTTTTATCTCCTTTAATATAATTAGTAAGATCAACGGGATATTGAAAAATTACTCAATATTCTTGCTGATGGTTTAGTTATCGGTATAAAAAAAGGAAACTTTAATATTTTTTAGCTCGAATAGATTTAATCCGCAAAAATCAGCAGCCAAATTAATAATATTATTAATAAAATTCATATTGTTATTTAAATTTTACTTACTAAAAAAATAAACACTTTTTTACTAAGCAATCACCATTTTTTCTTTCCTTATTAATAAATTTACTATCCAAACTAAACTTTTTATAATTCTGGTCGATAATTTGAGGGATACAAGAATTCACAATAGGATAATTAATCATGGCAATGAATTTATTAGGAGTTGGTTCTGGTTTAGATTTAAATGAAATATTAGATAAATTAGAAGCTGCTGAAAAAAATCGCCTAGCCCCAGTAAAAGCACAACAAAAAACAGTTAATAATAAAATAAGTGGCTTTGGTAAATTAAAAAGTGCACTATCAACATTCAACAGTGCAACTGCAAAATTGCAAAAAAAAGAGCTCTTCCAAGCGCGCACAGTGGTAGGCAGTGATAACTACTTTACTAGTACTGTAAGTAGCAATGCACAATTAGGTAATTATGTGATTAATGTGGAACAACTTGCCACAGCTCACAGCATTTCCACCAACGCCGTTAATGATAAAAATACCGCATTAGGCAATAATAACGCAACACGCACAATCACCATTCAACAAGCCAATGGCAACCGGTTAGATATCTCATTAGCTGAAAATGAAACTTCTTTAGAATCAATAGCTAACGCAATTAATCAAGCCCAGATTGTTAATGCAGATGGTTCAACCAGTGATTCAACCGTAAATGCGACGATTGTACGTTCAGGAACCAATAGTTATCAGCTAGTTATCACATCGAAAGAAACCGGCGAACAACAAGCCATCACGTCTATATCATCAGATGATAGTAACCTCAATTCATTAATTGGTTTTGATATTAATCAACCAAGTACATCGGCAATGAGTCAGGTAGTTGAAGCGAAAAATGCCAAATTTAACTTTAACGGTATTGCTATTAATAGTAGTTCCAATACAGTTAAAGATGTTATTCCTGGTGTTGATATCAACTTAAAAGCGGTAACAACCACCCCACAAAATTTAACTATCACGGCCGATAATGAAAAAGCTCAAGTGGCACTTAAAGAGTGGGTGGAGGCTTTTAATCAGTTAAAATCAACCATATCAACCTTAACTAAATTTACTCCTAGTGAGGCCAATTCAGATAAATTGAATGATGATAATGGTCCACTGATTGGTAATTCAACACTACGTAACATAGATCAAAGTATTCGTTCAATATTTGCTAAAGGTCAAACTGGTGAATTTTCAGTATTGGCTCAAATTGGTATAAATATGGACAACAATGGTAATTTGGTTATTAAAGAAAACCAGCTAGAACAAGTGCTTAAGGAAAACAGTGAAGCGGTAGCAACTTTATTTACCGGTAATGGTGAAACGGGTATAGCTAACGAAATTTTTGCTAAAGTCAGTAGCTTCATCGACAAAAATGGTACGATTGATAATGCAACTAATGGTTTAAATAGCACCTTAAAATCATTAGATAAACGCTATGAGCAGATCAATGACTCCATTAATAAAACCGTTGATATTTATCGCACGCAATTTACTCGATTAGATGTATTAATCAATGAATTAAATAGTTTGAGTACTTACTTAACTTCCCAATTTGATATGATGGCGAATATGAAAAAATAAAGGATAACACAATGTATAAAATGGGATCTCAAGCTTATAAAGAAGTTGATTTAGAAACCAGTGTTAGTCAATCTTCGCCTCACCAGCTTATTGTTTTGTTATTTGACGCCGCTCTTAATGCCATACAATTAGCTGGTTTATATATAGAAAAGGGTGATATTGCTGGTAAAGGAGAAGCCATTTCAAAAGCAATTAATATCATTGATAATGGACTTAAGAGTTGCCTTGATTTAGAAAAAGGCGGTGAAATTGCTGAAAATTTAGATGAGTTGTATCACTATATTATTCAGCAACTGGTTTTGGCTAATTTACACAGTGATAAACAAAAACTACAACTTTGTTTCGATTTGCTTGATAACATTGCGCAAGCTTGGCGAAAAATAGCAGAATAATGAGAGTATCAGTTTTGAATGCCAATTTATTATTAGAACAATATGAACAACTTAATTATGTTGTTGAACAGATGCTAGAGAATGCGCAACAAGAAAACTGGGAATCATTAATTAATTTACAAGCTAAATATCATCAATTAGCCGAAAATATCCAGCTAAATGATGATATAAATCTTATTAATGATATACCATCATCGCAGCAAGATAGTATTCGAATGTATATCAAGAATATCCTTAGCTGCCAACTGCAACTAGAAAAGTTAATTCATAGGCGGCATAGTGAACTGGCTGAACTGATTGGTGAACAAGTTGATTATCAAACTAAAATAGATAGTTATCAAAAAATAGCTAACTTAGTATAAGTTAATACCATTGACTTAATTAGTTAACTAATTAAAAATAGATAACATATTATTGAGGAAAAGGTTTTTGAGTTATTTTCGTGAGCTAATATCCTTTTCCTCAAACTTTTTTATTTATCAATTTTAATTAAGTTGAAGCATGCCCTTACTCATACCAATAATAAAAATACTTCACAATAATTTACATATTTTAATAGACACAACAGGTGGTGACGGGCTTCACTATAATAACATCCCCAAAAGGCTCTACTTTTGTATAAATTATTTAACCCTTTTTATCTTAGGTATTTTTATTAGTCTTTCATTCGATCCCTTGCTAAAAATATGGCGTGATAAATAACAAGATATAACTAAATTTTTAAATAACTAGCCATAGCAAAAGTTTAAATACAGACACACAAGCCTATATTTGTTAATTAGTTGATATACTAAATAGTAATTAACCGACAACTACTATTATTTTTTTCAACCCTTTTCTATCATTTGCAATTAAATCTATATGAAGATCAAGTTATAGCCATTATATACAAAATAATAAAAAGGCTATTAATTTTAGATCACTGTTTTAAAATACGATAACGATAAATTCGTCACAATCCGTATCAGCTTTATATAAATGAAAAACAAATTAAAGATTTAAATTACAACAAGATGGGGGAAGGAGAAGTAGACTAACTATTTTTAGTCAATAAAAATAGTCATATTAAACCAACATTTTTATAAAAATTGGCAACGCTTTAATGATACTATTTAAATCTAAACACTATCGATTAACTTGAACGTTACCAATCGAATAAAGATCTAAACATTCATATTCATGATTTCTTGATATGCTGCCACTAGTTTATTACGAACTTGAACACCAAATTGTAAAGAAACAGAAGACTTTTGCATACTAACCATAACTTCATTCAATGAGATATTCGGTTCTCCCATTTCAAAAGCTCTAGCTTGCTTATTAGCCTCTATTTGTGTTTGACTTATTTTATCTAATGCCATTTTTAATTCAGCAACAAAACTATATTTGTCGTTTATTGGTTGTTCTGCTGAAAAACCTAGATTGGTTAATATTGTAGGGTTAAAAGCCTCGATACTATTCATAATAACAAAGTTCACTTTTATTCTTCTTAATCAGATTAGCAGCTAAATTATCATAAAGATAATAATCTAAAAGCGATAACTAAAGGGTAAAGAGTGTGCTTTTTTAGCTATTGATTTTTTTAAATACACAGATAATAAACCATAGAATTAATCTAACCTGTTTAGAATTGGGAAACATATGGATAGCCAGACTGAGGGTAACAAAGGCGAATCAATATTGAATAAGTTACCGTTTATCAATCAATTAAAACAAAATCAAAAAATGCTTCTCCTTATTATAGGGGTAGTTTTAATTGCTATAAGTAGTATTGCCTATTTATGGCTTAAAAGCGATAATTATGGTGTCTTATTTAGTAATTTAAATGAGAAAGATGGCGGTGAAATTATTAGCCAACTTGATAAGATGAATATTCCTTATAAATTTTCATCTTCAGGCACTGCCATCTTAGTTCCAGAAAATAAAATTTATGATACTCGCCTACGCGTTGCTCAAATGGGCTTACCAAAAGGTGGCTCTATCGGTTTTGAACTACTCGACAAAGAAAGTTTTGGCATGAGTCAGTTCAATGAACAAATCAACTATCAACGAGCATTAGAAGGCGAACTATCTAGAACGATTTCAATCATCAGTAGTGTTGATGATGCCAGAGTCCATTTGGCAATGCCAAAACCCTCTTTATTCGTTAGAGAGAGAAAATTCCCTTCCGCATCAGTCGCATTAACGTTATTACCAGGTCGTAGTTTATCACAAGGCCAAATTGATGCCATTATTCATTTAGTTTCGAGCAGTGTACCGGAACTACAAGCGGATAAAGTGACTATCATCGATCAAAACGGTAATTTATTAACGGGTGAAAAATACCGTGACGCTATTGTTAATGTTGCTCAACTTGAGTACAGCGAACGTATTGAAAATTCAATCCGTGAACGAGTAGAAAAAATTATTATACCGATTTTAGGTAAACAGAATGTTAAGGTTCAAGTCAATGCTGAGATTGATTTTAGTCGCCAAGAATCAACATCTGAAATCTATGATCCTAATAGTGATGAAGCCCATCAGACTATTCGCAGTAAACAACAAGTACAGAACCAAGAGATAGCTTCTAGTGGTACTATAGGCGGTGTGCCAGGCGCTTTATCTAATCAACCAGTGCCGACGCCAAGTGCTCCAATTGATGGAGAAGCGGCAAATGATAAAGACGGCAAACAAAAAATGTATCATTCACAGTCGAATAGTACGTTGAATTTTGAAGTTAATCGCCAAGTTGTTCACAGCAAAATACCAGAAGGACGTATCAAGCGTTTATCAGTAGCTGTTTTAGTTAATTATAAATTCATCACAGCCGATGAAGCCGAATCTTTAAATGAAGAAAATTCAGAAAGCGAAAATTACCCAACCGATCAATGGGTAAAATTAAATGAAAAAGAACTAACGCATATTGAAGCGCTTGCCCGTCAAGCAATGGGCTTTTCTGACTCGCGTGGAGATTCATTAACGGTAGCTAATATGAAATTCACTGATCAAATTGATGATAGCGACACGACCCCATTTTTCCAATCACATGAAGTTTTCGACTTTTTGAAAACACTAATAAAATATCTGACTTTAATCTTCATTATTTGGTTGGCATGGCGTAAAGTGTTACGTTCGGTATGGCTCAAAATCCAAAGACAATACCTTATTAAAACTGATAACACCTCAGTTGATAGTCCAATAATAACTGAAGATAAGCTTGATTATAAAGCTCACAGTAAACTACAACAGAAAATTCTTGAAGATAATATGCAACAACAGCAATACATTCGAAAAATTGTCGAAAAAGATCCTCGCGTAATGGCATTAATTATACGTGGTTGGATGAATAAGAAGGACACCAAGTAATGAGTTTAACTGAATCTCAAAAAGCAGCGACAATTTTAATGATCTTAGGTGAAGAGTTAGCTGCAAAAGTAATGCAATATTTAAATCAGAAAGAGGTACAACAAATTAGTAGTGCCATGATGGGGTTACCACAATTAACTCAAGAACAACTTAAAAATATTCTTAATGAGTGTCAAACCGCGCTTGATGATTGCGCTGTATTAAATACTGACACTAACAGTTATTTGCGAACAATCCTTGAAAAATCACTTGGCACAGAAAAAGCTAGTCATATACTCGATGAACTGTTAGGTAATAATATTGAAGATACCACAGATGGTTTAAAAATGCTCAATTATGTGGAAGCAGCTCAAGCTGTTGATTTAATCGAGAAAGAACATCCGCAAATTATTGCTACTATATTAGTTCACTTGAACCGTGAATTAGCTGCTGATATTTTAAATCTATTTGATGACGATTTACGCAATGACGTAATGGTACGTATTGCAACCTTTGGTGGGGTAGAACCTTCTGCATTAGAAGTGTTATCAACATCATTATCAACCTTACTACATGGACAAAATGTGAAGCTTAACAATATGGGTGGCATCCGCACCGCAGCAGAAATCATTAATCTAATGAAATCGCAGCAAGAAGGACTTGTTATCAATGCGATACGTGAATATGACGATGAACTTTCACAAAAAATTATTGATGAAATGTTCTTGTTTGAAAATCTGGTTGATGTTGATGATAAGAGTATCCAACGTCTCATCAAAGAAGTGGATAATGAAACTTTAATCATTGCTATGAAGGGTGCGACAGAGCCATTACGCGAAAAAATATTATCAAATATGTCACAACGTGCTGCGTCGATATTGCGCGAAGATTTACAAAACAGACCGCCTGTACGCTTATCACAAGTTGAATCTGAACAGAAGAAAATTTTGGAAATTGCTCGTCGTTTAGCTGAAACAGGTGAGATAATACTAAGTAATGATGATGAAGAATATGTATAACCAAAATAATTCATCAAGTTGGAAACCGCTACACTTCCAAGATTTAGCGCTAACCGAACAACCAGCATCATCAACTAACCAACAAAAAACGGAAGAGTTGGAAGAGAGCGAGCATCAGCCTGAAGCAGAAATGCAAGAGGAGGCTGATGATGCTATTGATATTAATAGCCCTGAAATAGTGCTAGAATTAGAAAATATTAAACAACAAGTAAGAGAAGAAGCCTATCAAGAAGGCTTCAGTGCGGGCAAACAAGCCGGCTACGAACAAGGGTTAGAAATTGGTCAACAGGAAGGTCGTGAAAAAATAGAGCAACAACTAACCGAAGAAAAATTAAAAACTTTAGATATAATCAAAATGTTAGCAGATAGTTTTCAACAATCTATTAATCAAATTGATGAAAAAATTGTACCAAAACTGTTTGATTTAGCTTTAATCGCCGCCCAAAAGACGATTGGTTCTCTATCCGAAGTTGAGCAAAGACAATTAATGCATACCATAAAATCATTAATTGAACAAAACACTGTTGTTAATCCACCAATTGTGGTAAAAGTAAATCCAAAAGATTTTTTATGGCTTGAACCACTGATAGATGAGCAATTGCAACAAAATGAATGGCAGTTTATTGCTGATGCTAATATTGAATTGGGTGGTTGCAGAATATTTACCCAAACTAATGAAATCGACGCCAGTGTAACTACTCACTGGCAAATCATTTCAGATAGTGTGCATGGAGATGAGCATTAAAGTGGAATTTTGTACACAATGGGCAACTAAAATTGAAAGTGCGAAACAGAAATTACAATCTGCATCATTGATTCGCCAATATGGTCGATTAGTTAAAGCTTCTGGCCTAGTTTTAGAAGCCGTTGGTCTAAAATTACCATTAGGATCCAACTGTTTTGTTGAACGACAATTAGATGGAACCATCCAAGCTGTTGAGTGTGAAGTAATTGGTTTTAAAGGAAAAACTTTATATTTGATGCCATTTGAGTCTACCGACGGCATATTATTAGATGCTAGAGTTTACACATCACGATACGATTTAACTCATTTTAGCCACAAAGTTTTACCTTTAGGTATCGGTTTATTAGGTCGAATTGTTGATGCAATGGGAAAACCTCTCGATGGTAAACCACTACCTGAAAATATTGAATATGAAGGTTTAATCAATAAATCACTCAACCCACTAACAAGAGCTCCTATTCATCAAATTCTTGATGTTGGTATTCGTGCAATTAATGCTTTATTAACTGTTGGGCAAGGTCAGCGAATGGGACTCTTTGCTGGTTCTGGTGTGGGTAAAAGTGTTTTGCTCGGCATGATGGCTCGATATACCAAAGCCGATATAATAGTGGTTGGTTTAATCGGTGAACGAGGCCGAGAAGTAAAGGATTTTATTGAAAATATTTTAGGTGAAGAAGGTTTAGCACGCTCAGTCGTTGTTGCTGCACCAGCCGATGTATCGCCATTATTACGTTTACAAGGTGCAGCATACGCCACGAAAATCGCTGAAAATTTTCGTGATCAAGGATTTAATGTCTTACTCATCATGGATTCCTTAACTCGATACGCCATGGCACAACGTGAAATAGCCTTAGCAATCGGCGAACCACCAGCAACTAAAGGTTATCCACCATCGGTATTTGCCAAATTACCTGCATTAGTTGAAAGGGCCGGTAATGATGCAAAAGGTAAAGGTGCTATTACCGCTTTTTATACCGTGTTAACCGAAGGTGATGATCAACAAGATCCAATTGCTGATTCTGCCAGAGCGATCCTTGATGGTCATATTGTCTTATCCCGTTCACTTGCCGAATCAGGCCATTATCCTGCTATTGATATTGAAGCGTCAATCAGCCGAGTGATGACAGATCTCACTAAACCAGAAGATGAAAAAAAATCACGGGTATTTAAACAACTATTTTCAAGCTTCCAACGAAATCGTGATTTAATTAACGTTGGTGCTTATATACCAGGAACCGATCCTATATTAGATAAAGCCATATCACTTTATCCTGCTATGCAGCAATTTTTACAGCAAGGTATTTATGAGCATTGTAGTTATC
This sequence comes from Gilliamella apicola, assembly GCF_003202655.1. Lineage (GTDB taxonomy): Bacteria > Pseudomonadota > Gammaproteobacteria > Enterobacterales > Orbaceae > Gilliamella > Gilliamella apicola_R. The sequence continues at coordinate 256,454 of NZ_QGLR01000018.1, forward strand.
AAGAGGCTTATCAACAATTAGTCAGTATTGTAGATTCAAACTGACAAATTAGGAAAGAATAATGAACAATCAATATAATAGTAAATTTGCCTTTTTAACATTAAAAAAGTTAGCTGAAAAATCAGTCGATGACAAATTGATAAAATTAAAATATGCGCACGACAACAAATGTAATGCTCAATCACAGCTTAATGTTTTAAATGATTATTATGAAGAATACCAACAACGCCTGAATGACGCTTTATCGAAAGGTATTAAAGGAGCGGAACTAAGTAATTTTAATTCGTTTCTTTCGGCAATAGAGCTAGGAATAGCACAACAGAAAAAGCTATTATTAACTTTAGACATTAAACAAAAACAGATTACTAATGAGCTTAATAAATCACAAAAAAGCCTCAAGACCTATACCACATTATTAGATAAACAAGATAAAAAACAAATGTTACAACAAAGTCGTCTACAACAAAAATTAACAGATGAATTTGCACAACAGCAGTTAACAAGGAGAATTTTGAATGAATATTAATAAACTTAGCGATATACCATTAATATCATCTCAGCCGTTGGAATTTAACGACAGCGAGTTATCTGTTATTGAAGACGATTTTTTTCGACAATTGTTACAATTCACTGAAAAACAGCAAGATTTAAGTGACAATAAAAAACTAATCAATTTAAACTTACTCAAAGAGAAGCTAAATAGAGAAGAAGATAGCAATAATAGTGATGAATTATTCATGCTGTTTGCATCACCACTTAATTTGCAAGCCGATCAAGAATCGACAATATCTATCACTAATAGACAGACTATTGAACAGATAGATGAAAGTAAACCATTGTTAAAAGGAAATACTAAGGCTGATGATTTACTTCTTGATGCCAAGCTTGCCAATAATGTAAAACAACCAACCAGTATCGATCAAAAAGCGGCAGAGATCCTTACTTCTATCAATAATAGTGAACAATTTATCAACAAAGCAAATGATCAGCATAAGACCTCAAAAAATATCAATTTAGTTGAATCGGCAAAAGCAGATCAAACTTTACCAAACAGCAACCTTACTAAGACTCAAAGCAGTAATAGCTTTAACAATTTACAACAAACCGTTGCCAATAATCTTGCTGATAACAAAATCATTAATTCTAATCAAGAAATAGCATTAGTAGCATCAGGAAATAGCCAAAATCTATTATCTACATCAACGCCAATTGCTGAAAAGCAACTTTTTGATAGCAATATCGCTAATACCAACCAAGAACCAACATTAGTGACAGCAGGAAGTAATCAAAATCAATTATCCACATCAACACCGATTACTGAAAAGCAACTTTTTGATAGCAATAGCGCTAATAACAATCAGAAATCGGTATTAGCAACAGCCGGAAATGATCAAACACCACTATCCAAATCTGCAACAGTGGTTAATAATACTAATCAAGATCCTGCATTAGTTGCACCAGAAAATAGCCAAACATCGGCAACGTTGGTTGATAGCAATATTGCCAGTAGTAACCAAAAATCAGAATTAGTAACAGCGGAAAATAACCAAAAACCAGAATTAGTAACAGCGGAAAATAATCAAAATCTATTACCTGCATCAGCATCGCTTTTTGAAAAACAATCTACTGATAGTAAAAGTGCCGATGCTAATCAAGAGCCAGATAGTCAAAATCTATTATCTACCTCAACTTCAATTTTTGAAAACCAAGTTATACAAAGCAAAATCAATAATAGTAACCAAGAACCAGAATTAGTAACAGCGGTAAATGGTCAAAATCTATCAACAACGTCAACACCACTAGTTGAAAAACAGACAACATTAGACTTAAATTTACCGATGCCGATGGATATTACTAAATGGCAAACCGCATTAAATGAAAAAATTAGTTTAATTTGCCGTCAAGGTATTCAAAATGCCGAAATAAAATTACATCCGGAAGAACTTGGTTCACTACATATTAAATTAGCAATCATTGATGACAAGATGAACTTGCATATGGCTGTTGCTCATAATATGGTTAAAAACGTTTTAGAATCAGCTTTACCACAATTAAGAGCTTCATTGGAAGAACACGGTATTACATTACAACAGACCGATATCAGTGATTCTTCAATGATGAATGATTCCAAACAGTCTTCACCATATAAACAAGAACAACAATTTAAAACAGAACAGTTATTAAATGAAAAAAATCAATCTTTACCTAAACCTGAACATCGTTCAAATGTTACTCAATCAGGATTAAGTATTTTTGCCTAAATAATAGTATTTAAGAGAGAATTAGATTTAGATAGCTAAATATCAAAAAGGTTGAATAGGTAATGTTTTTACTGCCTATTCTTCAAATTAATTATTAAAGCATGATTTATTATTTTAGTAATTTTTTGATTATTTAGATAGTTATAAACATTTCGTTAAATTTCATTGAGACAATAATAAATATGGAAACTACAAATAAAAAAGTAAGTGTTTTAAATGTGATACTTATTTTAAATACGCTAGTAGCAACAGGTTTCGCTGGTTATTTATGGTTACAAAGTCAAGCTAGAAATATGGCTAATGCCCAATTAGAGCCTGAAGTGTTGTCACCAGTATTTTTAACATTAAAACCGTTCACAATTTCACTACCTCCTTCTGAAGACAATTTAGAAACCAATAAAATTCTTTATGTTGGTATTGTGTTACGCGTTGCTGATAAAGAACAAAAGAACATATTATTAGATTATCTACCTGAAGTAAGAAGTAATGTATTACTGTTAACTTCTAAACAGTATATCAATAATTTAAAGACAGAATCAGGCAAACTTGAATTACAAGAGCAGATAAAAGCGGCGTTATCTCGCCAATATGATACAAGACGTTCAGTACAAGTTGATGAAGTTTTATTTACTGATTTTATTGTAAGGTAGTTATCATGTCTGATGATCTTCAATCTAATACCGATATAAGTGAACCTTCAACAGAGTATTCACAGGAAAATTCAGCAAGCATAAACAATGATGCAGAGCAGAATTATCGTTCACCGCAAAGTAAACGGACTGAAGTTAAACCTTATGATATATCAGTTAAACATAACTTTATTCCTGAACGATTACCCGCGTTAGAAATTATTAATGAACGCTTTGCACGTCAGTTTAGAATTGGATTATTTAACTTATTACGCCGTAATACCGATGTTATTACATCGCATATTGAATCGAAAACGTTTAAAGAGTTTTCAAGTGTTTCGGCACTCAATCATTTAAATTTAGTTCATCTAAACCCTTTACGAGGAAGTTGCTTATTTTCATTTTCACCAGAATTGGTTTTTATTGTCGTTGATACACTTTTTGGTGGGGATGGACATATATCTAATGTTTATAAAAAAGAACGAGAATATACACACACCGAACAAGAAATCATTAGACGAGTGTTAAATCTTGCCTTAACTACTTACCAAAATTCTTGGATTGATGTCTACAATATTGAAACAGAATACATTCGTTCAGAAGTAGAAAGCAGATTTACTAATATTACCAGTTCACCCGATGATGTTATATTAATCTCTACATTTTTAGTTGAAATTGGCAACATTAAAGCCAATTTTTATATTTGTATTCCTTATACAATGATTGAGCCAATCAAAGAGCTTTTAATTAAGCCACCGAGCGAAAATCAAACTAGCCAAGATGATAACGTCTGGATGAGTTCACTGACTAGCGGTATTAAGCAATCAACTGTTGAGCTAGTAGCTAACTTTGCTAATATTCAAACAACAGTTGCCAAATTATTGGCCTTAAAGGTAAACGATATTTTGGATATCGAAAAACCAACTAGCCTTGATGTCACCATTGGTGGTGTTCCGGTATTAAAAGGTCATTACGGTAGTGTGAACAGACAATATGCAATCCAAGTAGAACAGATAAGCAACCCAGTTATAGAACAATTGAATGAAGGAGTGTTCAATGAATGATATTCCAAACAATGGTGATGATAATCAACCAAGTAATGTAGCTAATGAAGAGTCAGTAACTAAAGAGGCTATTTTCGAAACTCTTTCACCGCAACCAACAGATATAAAAAAACAAGATATCAATCTTATTTTAGATATTCCTGTTAATCTAAGTGTTGAACTTGGTCGAACCAAAATGACCATTAAAGATTTATTAAATTTAACACAAGGTTCAGTTATTGCCTTAGATGGCTTAGCTGGCGAACCTTTAGATATTCTTATTAATGGTTACTTAATTGCCCAAGGTGAAATCGTTGTGGTTGGTGATAATTATGGGGTACGAATTACCGATATTATGACTCCATCTGAGCGCGTACGTAGATTAAGCCGTTAAAAACAAATAATTGTTGAGATAACCATGACAGAGCCTGCCTTAACCAACAATGTTCAGACCTTATCATCTTTTTCGATAGAATCAGGTCTGTATAGTCAGATTGGTTCGGCATTTTTTTGTGTTATTGCTGTTATCTTTTTTTTAGGATGGATATTAAAACGATCAGGTTGGAGAAAGTCTTCCAAGCAATTCATTGATGTTAAAGCAACATACAATATAAGTGCTAAAGAGCGTATTCTTCTGGTTTATGTTGACCATCAATTACTGGTTGTTGGGGTTACTGCTCAGCAAATGACATTACTACATACTATAAATGAAGAACGTACCGAAATGTTATTAGCAGAACCTAATGGTGTTGAGCAAACATCAAAAAACAAATCATTTAATCAGATATTGCAGTCAGTATTAAATGCGACAAAAAGGAGTAACTAATCGTGCGGTTAAAACATATTATTTTGCTAAGCTTATTGTTTGTTAGCCAATATAGTTTCGCAGGATTATCACCGTTAACGATTGTTACTCAAACAGGTAATCAAGATGGGCAAAATTGGTCATTACCTGTTGAAACCTTAGTTTTTTTAACTTTACTGACTTTTATCCCAATTATTCTGTTATTAATGACGAGTTTTACTCGTATCATTATTGTATTAGGGTTATTACGTAGCGCACTTGGCACCCAATCAGCACCACCTAATCAATTAATTTTAGGTATAGCGCTATTTATGACATTTTTTATTATGTCACCAACACTAGATAAAATATATCAAAACGCGTATATTCCTTATTCAGAACAAAAAATTACTATGCAAGAAGGGCTAGAAGAGGCAACTAAACCGCTTCGCGAATTTATGCTAACCCAGACTCGTGAAAGTGATTTAGCATTATTTGTAAATATGTCCCATGCTTCTGAGATTCAAACTCGAGAAGAAATCCCTCTGCGAATTTTAGTTCCTGCTTTTGTAGCAAGTGAATTAAAAACCGCCTTTCAAATTGGTTTTACGCTTTTTATTCCATTCTTGGTAATTGATTTAGTTGTTGCTAGTACCTTAATGGCATTAGGTATGATGATGGTACCACCCGCAACGGTATCACTACCCTTTAAAATTATGCTGTTTGTATTAGCTGATGGTTGGCACCTATTGTTAGGTTCATTAGCTCAAAGCTTTTTTAGTTAGCAAAGATAAAGTAGGGGATCGATATGCAATCTGAATTTATTAGCCATTTCGCCATGCAAGCTATCAAAGTTGCCGGATCAATTGCAGGTCCTTTATTATTAGCGGCATTGATTACAGGATTAATTGTCAGTTTACTACAAGCTGCAACACAAATTAATGAAATGACCTTAACTTTTATCCCAAAAATTTTAGCTGTCATCGTGGTATTAATTATTTTAGGTCCATCGATGCTAACCACAATGATCGACTATATTAGCCTTGTCATTACGAATATACCCAACTTAACAAGTTAATTTCAATGGATTTAGCTATTCAGGATTTTTTGAATATTGATTATTTTTCTTGGGTTAGATCAAGTTTTCTTCCTTTTGTCCGCATTTTAGCTTTAATTATGGTCGCACCTATTACTGGTGAAAGAGAAGTACCAAACCGTGTCAAAATAGGTTTAGCAATACTGATTGTGATTGTTTTACCTTTACCAAAGTTAGACGATAATCTTACCATTTATTCACTAATGGGCATCTGGGTCATTGGACAACAAATTATGATTGGCATCATAATTGGTTATTCCATACAAATCACCTTTATGACAGTTAGGTTTTCCGGTGAACTAATTGGTATGCAAATGGGGTTAGGCATGGCGACGGTTTATGATCCTGTTGGCGGACCTTCTACCTCAGTATTATCACGTTTAATTAATATTACTGCCCTATTGGTATTTTTAAGTTTAGATGGCCATTTATGGTTAATCTATGGTTTAGCTAATAGTTTTAGCATAATTCCTATTGGTGTTTCACCGTTAAAAGAAAACGGCTATTTAGCTTTAATAGAAACCACAAGTCTATTATTCAATAACGGTGTTATGTTGGCATTACCTTTACTGACGCTATTACTTATTATTAACCTGTCGTTAGGTTTATTAAATCGAATCACACCACAGCTATCAATTTTTGTGGTCGGTTTTCCACTGACATTATTATGTGGGTTAATAATGTTAACCTATTTATTTTCTGTGTTACCTTCATTTGTAGAATTAATTTTAGAAGAGATCTTTTCCTCAATGTCGCGAATTTTGCTCTATCTTGGTGAACCTTCTTCCTAGGTCGATAAACCTTAACGACTATCTATAATTTTTTTGGCAAAATATAGTGAAAAGAAAGTCAACAAAGATAGATTGACTAATAATTTAGCAATATCGCTTAATCTTCATACCTCTATTTTTGTGGCATCAACGAATTTATCTGATTCTTAATGTTTGTTGCAAATCATACAATTTATTAGCAAAATGTTGAGGAGAGGAAACATTTTCTTTAACGGCAAAAATAGCAGTAATTCAAATGTTATCGAGTTAGTATTTACTTATAGCAAGTAATGAAAAACCGCTGCACAAATAAAAGATAAACAGCGGCTATAAAAAACAAATTAATTAAAAAATTTATGGAATTGTAATTTTATCCAATCCCAAATACCGCCGAAGAATCCGGTTTCTTCAACATTTTCCAGTGCAACTAAAGGTTGTTCATTGATAACTTTATCATCTAATAAAAATTGGATTTTACCAACCGTCGTACCTTTGCTAATTGGTGCATAAATATAATCATCAATGCTGTATTGCACTTTCACATCCGCTGCACGGCCTTTTGGCACCGTGATATATGCGCCATTGATGGAACCGAGTTTAACTTCATTTTGATCACCATACCAAACTGACTTATTCACTAATGGATCATTCGGTTTTACTGGATTTGCCGTTTCAAAGAAGCGAAATCCCCAAGTAAGTAATTTTTTACTTTCTTCTTCACGACCTTTAAATGTTCGACCGCCCAATACCGCTGAAATTAAACGGGTGTTGCCATCCACTGCTGATGCTACAAGATTATAACCAGCCGCTGCAGTATGCCCGGTTTTAATGCCATCGACATTTAACGAAGTATCCCATAGTAAACCATTACGATTCAATTGTGGTTTAGAAAGATTATAGGTAAATTCTTTTTCTTTATAAATAGCATATTCTGTTGGTAAGTCACGAATTAAAGCTTGACCTAATAATGCCATATCTTTGGCAGTTGTATATTGACCTGGCGCATCAAGACCATGTACAGTTTCAAAATGGGTGTGTTGTAAGCCAATTTTTTTTGCATATTCATTCATTAAATTAACGAATGCACCTTGGCTACCAGCAACATGCTCTGCCATAGCAATACACGCATCATTACCTGATTGGATAATGATACCTTTGTTTAAATCTGACACCCGAACAGTTTTACCAACTTCTAAAAACATTAAAGACGAGCCTTTTAATGCTGGGTTGCCTGTTGCCCATGCATCTTTACTAACTAGAACCATATCATCATTTTTAATTCTGCCGGATTCTAAAGCTTGACCAACAACATAACTGGTCATCATTTTAGTTAAGCTTGCTGGGTCACGCTGTTGTTCAGCATTGTATTGCGCTAAGATTTCACCAGACTTGGCATCCATTAAGATATATGCTTCAGCATTTAATTGTGGAATAGCAGGAATAGGAAAAATCATTTCCGCCGAGGCTGAAGAACATATTGCGAGCGACAATAACCCAAAAGATAATTTAAATTTCTTTTTCATTGATAAAAATTCCGTTAAATGTTTTTAGATAACATGTATCGATGTGTGTGAATAGACATCATAATGCCAAAACTTGCCATTAAAACGACTAATGATGAGCCACCATAACTTATTAATGGTAATGGTACACCAACAACTGGTAAGATGCCACTGACCATACCGATATTAATAAATACGTAGACAAAAAAGACTAAAATTAAGCCACCAGAAAGTATTCGCCCAAAGGTCGTTTGTGCCCGTGAAGCAATAATTAATCCACGTATAATTAAGCATAAAAACAAGACTAACAAAATAATAGAACCAATAAATCCAAATTCTTCTGCGATAACTGAAAAAATAAAATCGGTATGTCTTTCTGGTAAAAATTCTAACTGTGATTGCGTACCTTGCAGCCAACCTTTACCCCATATTCCACCAGATCCAATTGCCGTTTTAGACTGGAGAATATGATAACCTGTACCATTAGGATCACGCTCAGGATTAAATAATGTTAAAACCCGTTCACGTTGATAATCATGCATTAAGTAGAACCACATAATCGGTAAAAATATCGCGATCAATATCAAGGCAAAAAGAATAAATCGCCAATTAATTCCTGCCAAAAAGATAATAAAAATACCCGACATGATAATTAAAATAGCAGTTCCCAAATCAGGTTGCATTGCTACTAACAGTGATGGTACACCAATAATAGCTAATGTTTGTACGGTAGTTTTTAGCGGTGGTGGACAACCATCACGATGAATAAATTTAGCCACCATTAAAGGCACAGCTATTTTAGCTATTTCTGAAGGTTGAAAGCGAATAACACCTAAATCTAACCAACGTTGAGCCCCTTTACTGGTATAACCAAAAATATCAACCAATAACAATATAATAATACAAACAACATAGAGATAAGGCGCCCACTTTTCATAGGTTCTTGGTGAAAACTGAGCAAAGACAATCATTGCAAAAAAACCAAGTACTATTTGGATCACCCGCTTTTGCATCATATCAATACTTTGACCACTAGCGCTCCATAATATATAAAGACTATAACCAAGAAGTAAGGTGATAAATAAGCAAAAAAGTGGATCAATATGTATCTTTTGCCAAAAAGATCTCTTAATATTACTCATAATTAATCTTCATGTCCTATATTCGGTGAGTCATCTTTTAATTCTGCTGAATTATCACCTTCCAGATAATAATCAAGTATCTTACGCGCGACCGCACCACCGTTGGAGCTACCTCCGCCGCCGTTTTCTAAAACAATGGCCAACGCTATTTTCGGTTTATCATAAGGTGCATAAGCAATAAATAAAGCATGATCACGTAAATGTTCAGGTATGTGATTGGCATTATAGGTTTCGTTCTCTTTTAATCCATAAACTTGAGCTGTACCAGACTTACCTGCAGCTTGATATTTAGCATCAGCATAAACTTTTCGTGCAGTACCATGTGAACCAAACATAACGCGATGCATACCTTCTTTTGCTAATGCCCAGTAGGCTGGATTAATATTAATAAGACTGTTGTTTTCCACATATTTTGATGGTTCAATTTTTGGTTGGTTTTGATTGGTATTAATAATGTCACTCTTTTTATATAATAAAAAGTGTGGCGTAAAAGTTTTACCATTATTTATCATTATAGACAATGCTTTAACCATTTGCATTGGCGTTGCTGTCCAATAACCTTGACCAATACCAACTGGAATGGTATCACCTTGTAACCACGATTTTTTATGGCGTTTCATTTTCCATTCGCGACTTGGCATAACAGCACGTGACTCTTCATTAGGAGAAATATCGATGCCAGTTCGCTCACCATAACCAAATTTTTTCATCCATAAATTTAAACGATCTATGCCCATATCATAAGCAACTTGGTAAAAATAAGTATCAACGGATTCTTCAATTGCTCTTAATACATCGACACGACCATGTCCCCATTTTAACCAGTCTCGGTAACGCCTTTCTGTACCTGGTAGTTGCCACCAACCCGGATCATTAATCACGCTTTTTGGTGAAACAACGCCTTCAGTTAATGCCGCTATTGAAATAAACGGTTTGACTGTTGAAGCAGGTGGATAGGCACCGAGTAAGGCGCGATTAAACAGAGGTTTACTTGGATCATTTAGTAACTCGTTATATTTCTTACTTGAAATTCCACCAACAAAATCATTTGAGTCATAGCTTGGCGTCGAAACCATTGCCAACACTTCACCATTATTAGGGTCAATGGCCACCACTGACGCTTTACGACCGGCGAGCAGCGATTCTATATAGAGTTGTAATTTAAGGTTAATAGATAAATAAATATCTTCACCCGCTTGTGGTGGATGCTGCTCAAGTAAACGTACAATACGACCTCGGCTATTTACTTCAACCTTTTCATTACCAGCAGTACCATGTAAAACATCTTCGTAATATCTTTCAATCCCCATTTTACCAATATTAAATGTGGCCACATAATTACTGGCTTTATTTTGTTCCTCTAGGCGTTGCTTATCTTGAGCGTTTATTTTCGATATATAACCAAGAATATGAGTGAGCGAAGCACCGTATGGATAATATCGATGTTGAATTTTAACAATCGATACAAATGGGAAACGATGCTGATCAACAATAAAACGGGCAATCTGCTTATCAGTTAAATTTTCTTTGAGTGGTACTGGACGATGAGCTCGATAATTTCTTCGTTCCTTTTGAAAATTTTCGATATCTTCATCGGTTAAATCAACAATTTTTTTTAACTGTTCAAACTGTTCATTAAGGTTTTTAGTTTTATCAGGAACTATATTAAGTTGATAAGTAATATTATTTATCGCCAATGGCGTGCCATTACGATCATAAATCATACCGCGACTAGGCGGAATTGGGATAATTTCAATACGATTATTGTTTGATTTAGTACTGTAATAACTAAAGTTTAAAATTTGCAAATCAGCTAAATTGGCTAATAATACAAAAACTAATAGAATTATTACCACAAACGCAAACAGTGCTCTACGCAGAAATAAGTTTGTTTCTGCTGAGTGATCGCGAATATTGCCTTTTAGATTTTTACCTGAAATAGAGATAATCTAGCTCCTCTAAATTCTGTTTATGACTGCTGGTGCTTGTGTTCTTGTTGCTCCCATTTTTCATAAGCATTAACAATTCTAGCCACCACAGGATGACGAACCACATCTTCGCTCTTGAAAAAATTAAAACTAATATCATCAACCTCGCTTAACACTTCTATCGCGTGACGTAATCCCGACTTTTGATGACGCGGTAAATCAATTTGGGTTATATCCCCAGTGATTACGGCTTTAGAGTTAAAACCAATGCGGGTCAAAAACATCTTCATTTGTTCTATAGTGGTATTTTGGCTTTCATCAAGAATAATAAAGGCATCATTAAGAGTTCGCCCACGCATATAGGCTAATGGAGCAACCTCAATAACACTTTTTTCAATCAGTTTTTCGACTTTTTCAAAACCAAGCATTTCAAATAATGCATCGTAAAGTGGACGTAAGTAAGGATCAACTTTCTGACTTAAATCACCGGGTAAAAAACCAAGTTTTTCACCTGCCTCTACCGCAGGGCGAGTTAATACGATTCGACGAATTTGTTGCTTTTCCAGTGCATCAACTGCAGCAGCAACAGCTAAATACGTTTTACCCGTACCAGCAGGACCAATACCAAACGAAATATCATAATCTAATACATGGGCAATATATTGTGCTTGATTAGGGGTGCGTGGTTTTATCACACCACGCTTAGTCTTTATCATCACTTGTTTACTGCCATACAGATCAACATACGAAGGTAAGTGCTCGCTAACTTTTTCTAGTACACCTGATTCTTTGATTATTAAATGAATCTGTTCTGGCTCAATATCGATAATCTTATCTTTTACTTTAGTTTGTTTATAAAGCGATTGTAAAATTTCTGCTGTCGCTTTCGCACAAATAGCATCGCCAGTAATAGCAAATAGATTACCACGATGATTTATTTCAATACCCAATCGGCGTTCAAGTTGTTTGATATTGTCATCATAAGGACCACAAAGACTATTAAGCCGCTGATTATCTGCTGGTTCAAGCATTGTTTCATATGTCGTAATATTCAATGTTATGTCCTCAAATTGTTTATTTTAACTACCAATACGTCCTTCACATAAAGAGCATTTTTCAATACCTTTTAGGAAATCCATATTGCAATTATGGCAAGTAACTATATTGCCACCAACCACATTATCCACCGCGCTAGTTGCTTGGTCGTTATCTAATCCTTGCCTTTTTAATTTATTTATAACCATGGTAATCGGCGTACCGCCTTTTAACTCTTGTTCAACAAAAGAGGCAACTTGCTGTTCAAATGTTGGTGGAATGTACTCTAAAACCTTTTCATTATAATCAGAATCACAATGTTGGCACTTAATATATCGACCTAAAGTTTCATAATCAAAAATAGGGATAAAAAAGAGAGTAAAATATTTAGCTACTTTGATTTGTGAATATTGTTGCTGTTTTTGATCGCCAGTTATATATTGCTGAGAGCAACAGTTTGGGCAATTAAATTGCCCTGTATTTTCAATGACTTCACGTCCTTTGGTACCAAATATAATAAACATTTTATTTTCCTTACTTATCCATTAATATCTTTAATTATTATTTTAATTACACTACTTTTTATAATTATGGTTGATAAATACCAACGCCTAAATTATTTTCTTTACGAGTACGTGAAATAACTGATATTGGTGATTCACTCACCCGTAGATCCATCTGATCTTCGGTTCTCACTACTTTACCACGTAATGAGTTAGGATAAACATCGGTAATTTCAACGTCAACAAATTTACCTATCATGTCCGGATGACCTTCAAAATTGACAATACGATTGTTTTCAGTTCGCCCTGTTAACTCCATAAGATCCTTTTTAGAAGGGCCTTCAACTAAAATACGTTGTACTGTATTTAACATACGACGACTAAATTGCATCGCTTGTTGATTGATTCTTTCTTGAAGAATATAGAGACGTTGTTTTTTCTCATCTTCAGAAACATTATCTTCCATTTCCGCAGCAGGTGTACCTGGACGTGCTGAATAGACAAAGCTGTAACTTAGATCGAAATTAACATCAGCGATTAATTTCATGGTTTGTTCAAAATCTTCTTGAGTCTCACCAGGGAATCCAACAATAAAGTCTGAACTAATTTGAATATCAGGGCGAACTTTACGTAATTTACGAATAATTGATTTATATTCAATTGCCGTATGCGTTCGTTTCATTAAGTTTAAAACTCGGTCAGAGCCACTTTGTACCGGTAAATGTAAAAAGTTAACCAGTTCTGGGGTATCACGATAGACATCAATAATGTCATCAGTAAATTCAATTGGATGGCTGGTTGTAAAGCGAATACGATCAATACCATCAATAGCAGCAACCAAACGTAATAGTTCTGCAAAAGAACAGATATCACCATCAAAAGTTGGTCCACGATAAGCATTGACATTTTGACCTAGCAAATTAACTTCTCGCACCCCTTGTTCAGCAAGTTGAGCTATTTCATAAATAACATCATCACAAGGTCGACTCACCTCTTCACCACGGGTGTAAGGGACTACACAATAAGTACAGTATTTATTACATCCTTCCATAATTGAAACGAAAGCCGTTGGACCTTCACTACGCGGTTCCGGTAAACGGTCAAATTTTTCAATTTCAGGAAAACTAACATCAACCACATGATGACCATTACCACTACGAATTTGTTCAATCATTTCAGGTAAGCGGTGAAAGGTTTGTGGGCCAAAAATAATATCGACAAAAGGCGCACGTTTACGAATATGCGCACCTTCTTGTGATGCCACACAACCACCAACACCAATAATAATATCAGGATTATGTTGTTTTAAATTTTTCCAACGGCCTAGTTGATGAAAGACTTTTTCTTGGGCCTTTTCTCGAATAGAGCAAGTATTTAATAATAAAATATCGGCTTCTTCAGCATTCTCGGTTAGCGTTAAACCATGGGTGGACTCAAGGAGATCTGCCATTTTATTTGAATCATATTCGTTCATTTGGCAGCCCCAAGTTTTGATATGTAATTTTTTGCTCATCAATAACTCAGCTATATTTAATTGTTAAAATGAAAACGGGTTTAAATCCGCGATTTTAGCGTGTTATATTGTAATCCTTTGTGATTGTAGGGTCTATACTAAAAATAGTAAAAGGCAATATAAAACCAGAATTTATATTACCTTAATCATTGATTGAAAAATGAAAAATAGCTAATTTATAAAAAATAATTATTTTTCAGATTGTTGTGAAATATCATTCGGTTTTAATATTGCTGTTGATTCAATCAAACCACCATTAAAAAAGTGTTTAACTGTTTGATTAATACTTTCAACTGTTAAATCTTCAATGTAACTTTCGATATTATCAAATAAAGACATATTCTGATAAATTGACAAGCTATTTGCTAATAATCTTGCTATTTGAGCATTACTGCTTTTTTGTAATTTAGCTGTTCTTAATTGAATTTTTTTATACTCAGCTAACTCTTCCCTAGTGATACCTTTTTCTATACGCTTATCAATAATATTCTTGCTTAATTCAATTAGTTCATTATATCTACTAGGATCACAACTAAAATTAAAACGATAGACAAATTCATTAACGTAAGGGTTAATAGACGTAATAGAGCCAATACTATATACGCCAGATTGTTTTTCTCTAATTTCAACTCTTAGATCGCGGCTTAACACAAAATTAAACGCTGCCAGTTGTTGTTTTGTCTTTTCATCGTAGGATCTTGAAAGTGGCTTATAGCGAAAATTTATCACCCGTGTATAAGGCTCTTTTTCACCTTCAATAATAATATTCTGTTGCGAATTTAGCCGATTTAATTCTCGAGAAGGTGGCAAACTAAAATCTTTGTTAATTAAACTGGCTAAATATTTTTCCGACAAATTTGATATTTCATCAAGGTTAATATTACCAACAATAATAAAAGTAAACTGACTAGGATCACTAAATAACTGTTGATCAAGTTTAAGAAACTGATTGTTATCGATAGCATCAAGTTGTTGTTGGCTAATAGGTAATGCTCGAGAATCTTGATATCTTAATTGATATACTGCTTGATCGTATTGTGAACGAGGTTGAATTTCTAAAGCTTTAATCTCATTTTCTTGTGACTGTTTAATGACTTTCCATATCTCTTGATTAACTTTAGTAGCATTAAATCGCTGATATATTAATTGGAAAATAGGTTCGATATTTTTATTATTCCCCGTTAAAGAGATAATCGTTTGATGATCTTGTAATATAGTATTAATGTTAGCTAGATTTTGCGCCATCCAACTTTTTAATTCTGAGGCTGAAAGATCACCCAATCCACTATTATTAACCACTTTATTAGCAAACTGCACCGCATTATAGTCATTATCAGAAAAACTTAACGCACCTCGTTGGCCAATAGCCATAACACTAATATTACTATCATCAAATGTTGTTGGATATACAATTACTTTAGCACCATTATTCAGAGTAAGCATCGTTGCATTATCTTTTAAATTTTCACGAAGCGTTACTTTCCCAGTAGCTGGAAATGTATTCATTAATGGTTTTTCTTGCAAATTTTGTTGATAAGCTTTTAACTCAGTTTGTTTCACTTGGTCATTTAATTGTACTAATTGCTCTGGTGTTAATGCTTTTGCTTCCATCTGTTTTGTAACAATTTGTTCATAAATTTTATCTTCTCCATGACGCAATGTTAGCCAAGCTTGATTTATTTTAGTTAAATCAAGTTCTTCATACGCTTTTAATGTTAATCGATACTTATCTTTTGGCGAAATAATCGGTAAATTATATAAAGAAGCATTATCAATTCGTGAAATTAACATTTTGGCATCACGACTTTCTGGATTTTCGGCAGCATTTTTAAGATAGGATAGTTGCGTTTTTTTTAAGCGTTCAAGTTCAGGTTGAGTAAAACCAAAACGATCAATACGTTCAAGTTCTAACATTAAGCTATTAATTGCCCCTTTAAGATCGTCTTTTTTAGCCACAATTCTAAAGTAAGAAGCTTGATAATCATCTCCTAACTGGGAAACCATTGATACTCCCGATTGAGCATCTGTTAATTTACCTTCTTGAATTAAGTCATGAAAACGCTGATTAAACAGTTGGGTTAACAAACTATAAGTGGTTTGCTCAATAAATGTTTGTTCATTTTTAGCAAAAATTCGCGGATAACGATATATGATAGCAAAGCTGTTTACTGTATTTTCATCATCACTAATAACATTATAACGCGCCTTATTAATGGCTGGTATTTGGTAATTTAGTGTTTTATAACTTTCATTATTAACAATATTTTTATTCATCAAAGAAGAGAAAGTATTCTCAATAATCGTTTTTGCATATTTTACATCAATATCACCAACTACAATAAAAGTCATATTTTGAGGTTGATACCATTTTTCATAATAATCTTTAATCCGTTGTGGTGAAACATGATTAATAGTGTCCATTAAACCTATTGGTTCACGAATTAAATGGCGAGAATCAGTTAAAGTAAAAGGATATCTTTGCATACTATTTCGCCATTTTAAACCTTGATTAGCTCGCCATTCTTCGACAATTACACCTCGCTCATCATCGACTTCCTTTGGATCAAATGTTGCTTGCGATGCCCAGTTATAAAAAATATTCATTACTTTAGAGATATTTTGTTGATTATCACTTGGCATATTAAATTGATAAACCGTTTCACTATAGTTAGTGTAGGCATTAACATCTCGACCAAACTTTAAGCCTAATTTTTCAAATTCTTCAATAACACTATTATTAGGATAATCACGCGTTCCATTAAACAGCATATGTTCAACAAAATGAGCTATACCTCGTTGATCTTCTTCCTCTTGTAATGAACCTGAATGAATTTGTAACCAAAAATTAACTTGTCCTTTAGGACTACTATGTGGGTAAATAATATAGTCCATACCATTTTTTAACGAACCCCTTACTACCTTTTCATCATCAGAGATTAAATTGGCAGGTAATGAAGCCAAACAAGTTTGAAAACTTATAAAAATAATTAAGTAAATCAATTGGCTAATTTTTTTTATCATATATTTTATTCCCTTTAAATTAATTACTTATATTTGTTACTTACATAATTTTGTAAATAAAAACTAATAGTTAGTAATTAAAATTCATAATCCAGTTGTAACCAAAATTGTCGACCAGCACCATAGTTAGTAATTGCTGAACTACTTGGAAGAATTGCCGATGAACTATTATATGGAACCGCGTGTACTCGATCTAAAACGTTTAATACATCAACACTAATGGTAAAAGGAGCTTTAGGAATAAAATGAGGTTTCCATTTCACTTTGGCATCCCAAATAACCGCAGAACCTAGTGACACATCACAGTAATGTCTTGCTATATCTTTATAATTTGAGTTATAACAACTATCTGTTTTTCGAGCGATAATCCTGGCATCTTGGCCACTTTGATAAGTAAAAGTATTAGCCCATAAAATATTATAATCAGGTATATTAAAATCAAGATTAAATGAAGCAATCCAAGGCGTGTTATAATCAACAGCTGGCAAATCTTCATGTTTTATTAATTTACCATTATAGACAACTTCATCATAACGAGACGTATAATCATCATCATAACCAGTTTCTAGCCGTGAGTTACTCTTTTTATCCATATAGCTTAAAACTAGTTGAGGCATAACTTCTAATTTTTGTATTTTAAAAGGTTCAATTGGTTTAACACTAAAATTATAAGAATCTGTTTTACTTTTAGCATCATTACGATAAGCATAACCATTAGGGATAGAGACTCGAGAAATTTGATCTTTATCATGCCTATTTACATAATTAGCACCAACAATAAAACCGATGATTTTTTGTTGTAAACCTATAGCCCACTCATCTGTGTAAGGTGTTTTTAAATCTTTATACTGAGTAATATTTACTTTTTTTTCACCGGTTACCGCATTGTAACGTAAATTAGAACGTATATCGCGTAATCCCATACCTAGAAAGCTAGTTCCATAATAGCGATTGTAACCAGCAGTTAACATTGTTTGATTATTATTAAATACATCTATTTCCGTTCGTAATCGCGGTGATAGATGATCATTATCTAAAAAAGACTCATGATCATAACGAATACCAGGAGTGAATGAAAAACGCTCTAACTTAATGGTATCAGACAAATAAAATGATTGTTGTTTTATATCTAATGAACCCTTACCTTTTTGATACTTATAGTGATTCATAACTTGATAAACATTACTATTTTTTTTCTTTCTATATATGTAAGTTTCTGATTCATTATACCTTTTTGTTTCTGCATCAGTAGATATAAACTCACCACCTAAATAAAGATTATGTTCGATTAAACCCGTATAAAATGGATTAAAATCCCACCTAGCTTTAGAGGTAATATTTTCAATATATTGTGATATATGTCCTTGCCCACCAATAGTACAACTGTTACTTTCAGGATAATAAAGACAAGGCATTTGTGTCATAAGAGTTGTTGCATTGGCTTTAGTATAATTACTCATATGATCCCAACCAATGTTTAAATTTAATTTACCCACCTTAAATAGCTGTTCATACTCCCACGCCAAACCATACGATTTACTTCCCATATCTCGTCCCGAATTTATAAATTCAGGTGTTTGGATTTCATGATTAGATTGATTATATTTGATAACTAAATTATGTGTTGCCGTATCAGTAGCAAGCCATGTTAATTTAGTCAGAAATGTATTAATTTGATCGGTATTTTCATGACGGATTTTTATATTTTGATTGCCCTGAGAATATCGATTCATATTACTTTCCCGGTGCGAAAAGCCAACAGTAAAACCTAATGTATCTGTTAATTGTTTATCGCCACTAATGGTATAAAAATATTTTGTAAAGTTTGGGCTATATACTTTAGTTGAACCATTACCACCTGCTTCATAACTCTCTCTATCACGACTATTAATATGTTCTTTAGTCCAATTATCACGTGATGTTCTAAAACTGATTTTTAATTTATCATCCCCACTAAATTTTCGTAGTTTAGCATCGACAACACCACCATTAAATTGACCAAATTCGACAGGAACATTACTATCAAATACTCGAACACTATCTAATAAGGCTACATCAATAAAATAACCTTGAGAATTACTTGGTATATTAACGCCATTATCTACCATGTTTGTGTTAGCTGGATCGATATTATTTGTTGCACTAATACCTTCAATTAAGAATAAATTTTGATAAGGTGATGCTCCATGAAATGATAAATTTTCTGGATCGATAGAACCTTGATTTAAACTATTGCGCATTGATTCATTAAAACGCACCGTTGGATTTGATTTCAGTAAATCACTTATATTTCCGTTACGAGTAGGAAGCCTATCTATATCAATATAATCATAGTAAGTATTGCCACTTACTGGTACCGGCGTTGGCGCATGTACAATCATTACTTCATTTACTTTATTTTTCTGTAGTTGACAACTTTTATCATCTTGTTGACATTGAATATCTTTATTATCGCTAGCGCTTGCAGTACCAAGTACAGACGTTATTAATATGAATAATAGCGTTCTTTTCATCTTTATTTCCTTTAAATAATATTTTTATTGTTTTCATTGGTCTGCTTCCAACTGATATATGCTATCTGCTACTTGTTGTGCTATTTGATTTTGATGTGATACAACCAATACACTCATTTGAGGATAACTTTGTTTTAATAATTTTAATAAGGTTAATGCTGACTCTTCATCTAGATGACTTGTTGCTTCATCCAATAACAGCCATTCAGGATTTTTCAATAAAACTCTAGCGATACCAATCCGTTGTTTTTCACCGCTAGATAATATTTTCTGCCATTGATGATGAGCATTAAGATTAGGTATAAGATGAGCTAAATTGACTTTAATTAGGGTGGAAATAAGAATATTTTCGCAAATGTTACCTTGACTAGGAAACCTTAATACATCAGCTAATGTTCCGGTTGGAATATAGCTATTTTGCGTTACCATATATATTTTTTCAGGCTTTATAAATAGTCCTTTAGCATAAGGCCAAACACCCATTATTGTTTTTAATAATGTTGTTTTACCTATTCCAGATCGTCCTTTAATATATAACCAACAACCTTTTTTTAATGAAATATTTATATTTTTTAATAAATTAATATTATTAGGTAATAGAATTTCACCTTTTTTGACAACAATTTTTTCACCGATTTGGGTAGGATTATGATGTTTTTTTTCAATAGCTATATGAAATTGATAAAGTCTATCAACAATAGCGGCAAATTCAGCTAAATCATCATATTTATTAATAAACCAACTTAAATTATTTGCAACTAACATGAAAGCTTGTCTCGCTTTCATTAATCCCCCTATATTAATTTTTCCCGCAATAAAGATAGGAATAAGTAAAAATAAAGGAATAACTGTACTGATTCGTTGATGTAAAACTTGCCAATATTCTAGATTTCGTTGGCAATTCATCAATCTATGCCAGTTTTCTTTAATTGAATAAAAAAGTTGGTTAAGTTCATTTTTTTGCTTATTCTGGTTTTCTTCATCAAGCACCAGAGTTTCAGCATTAGTTTGTTGATTAATTAATGCAGTTCTAAAATTAGCTTCACTTTTCTGTTTTTCTCTATTTAGATACCTGATTTTTTTACCAATAAAATGAGCGATAAAACTATTAATCAGAACAAAAATAAAAACACAATAAACTAATGAACCTTTCACTTTCCACTGTTGATTAAATAGTTCAAATTCCAAAGAACCTGATACATTCCATAATACGATAATGAATGTGACTAACATAGAGAAAGACTGTATAAATCCTAATGTTAAAGCCAAAAACCTATCAATAAACATTCGTATATCTTCAGCTATTCGCTGATCAGGATTATCAATTTGCTGATCTTTATGTTCAAGTAAGTAGTAATAATATTGATTATCTTTTAACCAAAGATTAAGATAATATTCAGTTAACCATTTACGCCAACGAATATTTAATAATTTTATTAACCAAGATTTATTCACTTGCACAATAATCAATATGGCAAGTACGCCAATAAACCAAAAGACTAAATTTTTGAGTTTATTAGCATCAATTTTTTCTAATGCATTAAAAAAATCACTATTCCAATTATTAAGCCAAACCTGTATTTCTACCAATAAATAGATCATCGCTAAAATTGAAAAAAATAAAAGACCTGAAAAAATACTGTGACGAGAAAACCAGAAGGGTTTAAGCAATATCCAAATTTTTTGGTAGATTTTCATTAATATCAAAATAGAACTTATAAAAACAGAATAACAGATAATAATGATAATCATTTTCATTATCAATAATATTTTTGATTTATAAGAAAAATAAATTATTTTCCTAATAAACAGATAATTATAATAATCATTCTATTTATTTTTATGCTATCATTCTTATCCTATTAATATTACTAATATAAAAGTGTTTAGGTATGTCAAAAACATTTAGTCCAACAAAACGTTTTTTGATTAAAGGCGTTATTGCGACTTGTTTGTTGTCGGTTACTCGAGTTGGTTTTGCGGCGAAAATGGCTCAAATTATTGCTGTGCGTGTTTGGCCATCATCAACCTATACACGAATAACATTAGAGTCAAATATTAAACTTAACTATAAATGTGCACAACTATTCAATCCAGATCGAATGGTCATTGACATAGATAATCTCAACTTAAATCCAACATTAAAAACTATTTCGACCAAAATATTAAATAATGATCCCTTTATTAAATCCATCCAAGCGACACAGTTAGCGCCAAGTACTGTTCGTATTATGGTCGAATTAAAACAAGACTTTTATCCAAATACCTTTACATTGTCGCCAATCGCTGAATTTAAACATCGATTAGTTGTTGATCTTTATCCATCTAAATCAGCTTCTGCTGACGATGATCCTTTACTTACCCTTTTAGAGGAGTATCAAAGAGGCGATCTAAATAAAAAACAGGCACAAATAAAATCACCAACCAATAAGAAGAAAAATTCCCCCATTATTGTCATGCTTGATCCTGGTCATGGAGGAGAAGATCCTGGAGCGATTGGCTACAAAAAAACCCGCGAAAAAGATATTGTTTTACAAATTGCTCGGCGAACCTATAACTTGCTAAAAAAAGAAGCAAATATAAAAGTCTATATGACACGTAATGAAGATGTATTTATTCCTTTAAAAGTCCGCGTAGCAAAAGCAAGATCTTTAAATGCCGATCTCTTTGTATCTATTCATGCAGATGCATTTACTAACCGTTCAGTTAAAGGATCATCAGTATTTGCTTTATCAACCCGTGGAGCGAGTAGTTCTGCAGCAAGTTATTTAGCACAAACTCAAAATGATGCTGACCAAATAGGTGGTGTTAGTCGCAGTGGTGATAAATATTTAGATAATACTATTTTAGATTTAGTCCAAAAGACCACGCTCTCTAATGGTGTATTATTGGGTAGTGCTATTTTAAATCGCATGAAAAAGGTAAATAATTTGCATAAACCGTCGATCGAAAAAGCCGGTTTTGCCGTATTAAAAGCTCCAGATATTCCATCGGTTTTAGTTGAAACAGCTTTTATTAGTAATATAACCGAAGAGCAAAAGCTCAAAACCACGTCCTTCCAAAATCAAGTATCTAAAGCCATAGTTGATGGCATTAAGGATTATTTGAAGAGACGTAAAAATTGATCTAAAAAAGATTAGATCAATTTTCCATTTACTCAATGATCATTAAACGTCGTTCAGCATCCAACTCGGGTACGGAAAGTTTTATATTTTGTTTAAGCACAAATCCTTCCGGGATCGCATCAAGATCACTACCTTTTAATGCGTAAAAAGATCCTTGTTGATTAGGTAGATGTTTACACCAAATTAGCATATCTTGTAAAGAAGCGAAGGCTCGACTGATAACACCATCAAATTGTTTTTGATTATATTCTTCAATACGGCTTTGAATTGGTTGAATATTCTGTAATTTTAATTCAAATTGAACTTGTTTTAAAAAGCGGATCCTTTTACCTAAACTATCAACCAGATCAAATTGCTTATCTGGATTAATGATAGCTAAAGGGATCCCAGGTAATCCAGGACCCGTTCCCACATCAATAAAAGTATTGCCAACTAAATAAGGCGATACCACTAAACTATCCATAATATGTTTAATTAGCATCTCACTAGGATCACGTACCGCGGTTAGATTATAAGCCTTATTCCATTTATTAAGCATCTCAACATAATCGATCAACTGATCAATTTGCTGCGAAGTGATCGAAAGATCCGTTTGATCAATAAGATTAATGAGTTTCTTTTTTAACATAGTTTTTCTTTTTTAAATAAACTAATAACATTGAAATTGCCGCCGGTGTAATACCAGAAATACGTGAAGCTTGGCCTATTGAAACCGGCTTATGTTGTTTTAATTTAGCGACGACTTCATTAGATAACCCGGATATTTCTGCATAATCAATATGCTCAGGAATAAGGGTTTCTTCATTACGTTTTTGTCTTTCAATTTCTTCTATCTGTAATTTTATATAACCATCATATTTAACTTGAATTTCAACTTGTTCTGCCGCTTGTTGGTCGGTTAAGCCTGGTGCAAAAAGAGACAATGACTGTAGTGTTTTGTAGCTCATTTCAGGGCGTTTAAGTAACTCTTCACCATTGGCCTCTTTAGTGAGATTAGCACTTAATACCGCATTGACTTCATCAATAGTTTCAATATGAGGATGAACCCAAATGTCACGAAGACGAGATCTTTCTTGTTCAATCGCTTCAAATTTTTCGTTAAAACGTTGCCAACGATAATCATCAACCATGCCTAGTTTTCGGCCTATTTCGGTTAAACGAATATCAGCATTATCTTCACGCAACATTAGACGATATTCAGCACGAGAAGTAAACATACGATAAGGTTCGTTAGTTCCTAACGTACAAAGATCATCAACTAATACACCTAAATAAGCTTGATCACGTGTTGGATACCATTGATCTTGATCATATACAAATCTTGCCGCGTTTAAACCAGCTAACATTCCTTGTGCAGCAGCTTCTTCATAACCGGTAGTACCGTTGATTTGACCGGCTAAAAATAAACCTTTGATCACTTTGCTTTCTAATGTAGGTTTAAGATCACGAGGATCAAAATAATCATATTCAATCGCATAACCTGGTCTTACTATATTGGCATTTTCCAGTCCTTTCATACTACGAACAAACGCTAATTGGGTATCAAAAGGTAAACTGGTCGAGATCCCATTAGGATAAATTTCATTGCTATCTAAACCTTCAGGTTCTAAATAGATCTGATGCGAATTACGATCTGCAAAACGCATTATTTTATCTTCGATAGAGGGACAATATCGTGGTCCAACACCTTCAATCACACCTGTGTACATAGGGCTACGATCTAAGCTATTGCGAATGATCTCGTGCGTAGTTTCATTAGTACTGGTTATATAACATGGGATCTGTTTAGGATGCTGCTTAGCATCGCCTAAAAATGAAAAGACAGGTACAGGATCATCACCATATTGAGTGCCTAATTTAGAAAAATCTATGGTTCTAGCATCAATACGTGGTGGTGTTCCTGTTTTTAAACGTCCCATTCTAAATGGATATTGATGTAAAGATTTAGAAAGGCCGATCGACGCAGGATCGCCTGTTCTACCACCGCTATAATTATCCAAGCCTATATGGATCTTACCATCTAAAAAAGTACCTGTGGTTAATACAACCGATTTTGCTTTAAAAGAGACACCCATCTGGGTAACAACGCCGGTGATCTGATCGTTTTCAATGATCACATCTTCAACAGATTGCTGAAATAACATTAAATTTTCTTGGTTTTCAAGCGTTGTTCTTATAACTTTGCGATATAAGGATCGATCTGCTTGAGCACGAGTAGCTCTTACCGCAGGACCTTTGCTGCTATTTAAGATCCTAAATTGGATCCCTGCAAGATCAATGGCGTGTGCCATTAGTCCACCCATAGCATCAATTTCTTTGACTAGATGTCCTTTACCAATACCACCAATAGCTGGATTACATGACATTTGACCTAATGTATTGATGTTGTGGGTTAAAAGTAATGTTTTTCGTCCCATTCTTGCTGATGCCATAGCTGCTTCAGTTCCGGCATGGCCACCACCAACAACGATGACATCAAAAAGATCTGGATAAAACATAG
>NZ_QGLR01000019.1:0-3239 GCF_003202655.1 Gilliamella apicola
TTAAAAGTCTGGCGGCACCCTACTCTCACATGGGTAATACCCACACTACCATCGGCACTACGGCGTTTCACTTCTGAGTTCGGCATGGGGTCAGGTGGGACCACCGCGCTATTACCGCCAGACATATTCTGTCTTCTCTTATCTCAATTGCTGCGCATTATCTCATATCCACAACAATCCCTCAATCCGGAACAAACTGTTTGATTATCTCATAATCAATCTTTATCTTCGCGTATCCAAAACAACTCCGAGTTGTAAGGTTAAGACTCTCGGTTCATTAGTATCAGTTAGCTCAATGTATCACTACACTTACACACCTGACCTATCTACGTCTTAGTCTCAAACGGACCTTACTGATTCTCATCAGGGAAAACTCATCTCGAGGCTAGTTTCGTACTTAGATGCTTTCAGCACTTATCTATTCCGCACGTAGCTACCGGGCAATGCAATTGGCATCACAACCCGAACACCAGCGGTGCGTTCACTTCGGTCCTCTCGTACTAGAAGCAAACCCTCTCAATTTTCCTACGCCCATGGCAGATAGGGACCGAACTGTCTCACGACGTTCTAAACCCAGCTCGCGTACCACTTTAAACGGCGAACAGCCGTACCCTTGGGACCTACTTCAGCCCCAGGATGTGATGAGCCGACATCGAGGTGCCAAACACCGCCGTCGATATGAACTCTTGGGCGGTATCAGCCTGTTATCCCCGGAGTACCTTTTATCCGTTGAGCGATGGCCCTTCCATTCAGAACCACCGGATCACTATGACCTACTTTCGTACCTGCTCGAGCCGTCACTCTCGCAGTCAAGCTAGCTTTTGCCATTGCACTAACCTCCTGATGTCCGACCAGGATTAGCTAACCTTCGTGCTCCTCCGTTACTCTTTGGGAGGAGACCGCCCCAGTCAAACTACCCACCAGACAGTGTCCCTTACCTCGATTCAGAAGTATAGGTTAGAACATCAAACATTAAAGGGTGGTATTTCAAGGATGACTCCATGCATACTGGCGTACACACTTCTTAGTCTCCCACCTATCCTACACATTAAGGCTCAATGTTCACTGTCAAGCTATAGTAAAGGTTCACGGGGTCTTTCCGTCTTGCCACGGGTACACCGCATCTTCACGGCAAGTTCAATTTCACTGAGTCTCGGGTGGAGACAGCCTGGCCATCATTACGCCATTCGTGCAGGTCGGAACTTACCCGACAAGGAATTTCGCTACCTTAGGACCGTTATAGTTACGGCCGCCGTTTACTGGGGCTTCGATCAAGAGCTTCTGCTTACGCATAACCCCATCAATTAACCTTCCAGCACCGGGCAGGCGTCACACCGTATACGTCCACTTTCGTGTTTGCACAGTGCTGTGTTTTTATTAAACAGTTGCAGCCAGCTGGTATCTTCGACTGATTTCACCTCCATCCGCGTGGGACTTCAATTACCATCAGCGTGCCTTCTCCCGAAGTTACGGCACCATTTTGCCTAGTTCCTTCACCCGAGTTCTCTCAAGCGCCTTAGTATTCTCTACCTGACCACCTGTGTCGGTTTCGGGTACGATTAACTATAACCTGAAGCTTAGAGGATTTTCCTGGAAGCAGGGCATCAATTACTTCAGCACCTTAGTGCCTCGTCGTCACGCCTCAGAGTCTTAGTGACCGGATTTGCCTAATCACACCCCTACACGTTTAACCCACCATCCAATAGGTGGTAAACCTAGCCTTCTTCGTCCCCCCATCGCAGTTATAGCCAGTACGGGAATATTAACCCGTTTCCCATCAGATACGCCCTTCGGCCTCTCCTTAGGGGTCGACTCACCCTGCCCCGATTAACGTTGGACAGGAACCCTTGGTCTTCCGGCGAGCGGGCTTTTCACCCGCTTTATCGTTACTTATGTCAGCATTCGCACTTCTGATACCTCCAGCACACCTCACAATGCACCTTCAACGGCTTACAGAACGCTCCCCTACCCAACACACTTTCGTGCGCTGCCGCAGCTTCGGTGCATAGTTTTAGCCCCGTTACATCTTCCGCGCAGGCCGACTCGACTAGTGAGCTATTACGCTTTCTTTAAATGATGGCTGCTTCTAAGCCAACATCCTAGCTGTCTAAGCCTTCCCACTTCGTTTCCCACTTAACTATGACTTTGGGACCTTAGCTGGCGGTCTGGGTTGTTTCCCTCTTCACGACGAACGTTAGCACCCGCCGTGTGTCTCCCATGATTAAACTTGTCAGTATTCGGAGTTTGCATCGGGTTGGTAAGCCGGGATGGCCCCCTAGCCGAAACAGTGCTCTACCCCCAACAGTTACTCATGAGGCGCTACCTAAATAGCTTTCGGGGAGAACCAGCTATCTCCCGGTTTGATTGGCCTTTCACCCCCAGCCACAGGTCATCCGCTAATTTTTCAACATTAGTCGGTTCGGTCCTCCAGTTAGTGTTAACCAACCTTCAACCTGCCCATGGCTAGATCACCGGGTTTCGGGTCTATACCCTGCAACTTAACGCACAGTTAATACTCGGTTTCCCTTCGGCTCCCCTATTCGGTTAACCTTGCTACAGAATATAAGTCGCTGACCCATTATACAAAAGGTACGCAGTCACTATTACCTAATGGTAACAGCTCCCACTGATTGTACGTACACGGTTTCAGGGTCTATTTCACTCCCCTCCCGGGGTTCTTTTCGCCTTTCCCTCACGGTACTGGTTCACTATCGGTCAATCAGGAGTATTTAGCCTTGGAGGATGGTCCCCCCATCTTCAGACAGGATATCACGTGTCCCGCCCTACTCTATAAGCTTCCACATAATGCATCTTCGTGTACGGGACTTTCACCCTCTATCGTGCGACTTTCCAGACGCTTCCACTAATACATTATGCTACCCGCTTGGGCTCTTCCCCTTTCGCTCGCCGCTACTTAGGGAATCTCGGTTGATTTCTTTTCCTCGGGGTACTTAGATGTTTCAGTTCTCCCGGTTCGCCTCATCTGACTATGTATTCATCAGATGATAGTGTAGTCACCTACACTGGGTTTCCCCATTCGGACATCAACGGTTATAGCGCCTTTTATCGACTTACCGTTGCTTTTCGCAGATTAACACGTCCTTCATCGCCTCTGATTGCCTAGGCATCCACCGTGTACGCTTAATTTCTTAACCTTACAACTCACAGTTGTCTTGGTTTTAATTACGCTTTTTTCTCTTTCTTATCTCAAACGAATATATTTTCATACATCAATTTGC
>NZ_QGLR01000003.1:0-10423 GCF_003202655.1 Gilliamella apicola
GTATCGCCTACTTTTAAAGCCGCTTTCGCTTCTTTTAAGAGCTTACCAACTACATCACCTAAACCAGGTATTAATCCAACTGCTGCAATGGTATAATCAATACTGTCTTCAGCTTCAGCAACAGCTTTCCCATCACCTATTATTGGAATAAAATCAGCGACTGTTTTTTCTATATTAGCTATAAGTTCAGCTGCTTCTTTATAGGGTTCTGTTATTCCTTTCTGAATTTCAATAGCTTGTTCAAGTATAGCTTGTTGACGCGCATAGTCATCTAAATTATAACAAGCATCATCTGTATAGCAATTGTATTCAGCTTTCATTTTTGACTCTGAGAAAAAGAAATCAAAACCAAGATTCTCTCCATTATTCTCAACCGCATTTTTACTACTACTAATAGCTGCGCCAGCATCACCAACACTACCACCACCGGCAGCTACTGCCAGACCTGCTGCTAGTTGAGATAGTGCGCTGATGGTTTGTTTTTCATCTTCGGTTAAATCTTTGACTTCTTTGCCATAAAGTTGTTTGCGGATGATATCTGCTGCAACTTCACCGGTCACTGCACCGGCACCACCGGCAAGTCCTGAGTTACCTTGTAGCTCAGCGACTACTGCGCCAAGTATTGCATGAGCAATTAAGTTACCGGCAATATCATCGGTTTGCCATTTACCATCTTCACCCATATGCCCGGTGTGCAGTTTTATCTGTTCAGCCAGCCATGGCGCACTGGCGCCAGCTAGGCCGCCGGTTATATCGCCGGTGATAATGCCGGTAATAATGGCGGTAGCCGTGTCTATGCCTTTACTGACATCACTGCCCATGGTACCAAGATTTTTTTGTGCGTTATTTATGACAATATTATCAACCTCATCATGATAATATTGAGCATAAATTTCATCATAGCTTTTTGGCTGATAATTAGGGTCTTGCTCTGCTCTTGCCTGCTCTTTTATTGCCTCTTCTTTTGCTGCGGCATCTAACTTATCTAGTTTATCTTTATTGTTGTCTAAGTCTTTTTGCGCTTGTATTCGGTCATACTTTTGTGTGATGCTTTTTGCTTGTTGGGCGATATCTTTTATTAGCTCAACGGTTTCTATTTTATCCAGCTCTTTTTGCTTATCAAAAATCTGTTTTAGTGGATTATTGGCACTTTCGGTATCCCGACTTAAATCAGCAATATTTTGTTGTTGTTCATCTTGATTACGGATGATTAATTGACCTTGCTCTACCGCGGATTTGGTAGTGCTCGATGCTGAATCACTGTTTTGGTAAGCTGTCGGCATACCCGGACCGCTGGTACCGCCACTGACCGATACATGCGTAACGTTAAAGTCGGCTTTGTTTTCGATATCACTAAAGCTTATTGTGCCGGTATCGAGCCTGTTTTTGCGGGTATCGTCTGCCTCAGAGGCAATCACCGCCCCTTTTAAGTCAGTGTTATTGCCCACCGTGATATCATATCCGCCTTTGCCGGCAAATATGCCCGACTGGTCGGTGACACTTGCCCATTTGCTGTCAATATTGGTTGCCGATAATGAGCCGTTGGCACTAAAACCACCAAAGCCGGCTGTTCCACTTACCGAAGCACTGATTTTTTCATAGTCATAATCATCCGTATCTTGCAGTGATTGGATATTTAAGTTATTGCCAACATTCATTTTAACGCTGTCGCCTTTAAGCTGACCGCCGATAATGTTGACATCATTACCCGTTTTGATGTTTAGGTTGTTTTTCGCCTCTATAATACTTTCAGTCCATGCACTGCCATCCGCATTTTCACGTTCACGACTGAAGTTACCATTAGCTTTGAAGCGGAAACCACTTTCATCACCCCCAAATTGTAGCTGTATACCAACGCCGCCACCGTAGCTTTTTTCATCACGGTCACTGTGCTGGGTATTGACCGCACCAATCACATTGACATCGTGATTAGCGGTCAGGTTGATATCATTGCCGGCTTTAACTTCACTGCCTTTTAAGGTGATATCGCCACCTTGTTGATTTTTATCTCCGCTGGCAATGATATTAATATTACGACCGGCTGAAACCCCACTGCTAATTACATTATGTTGTTCCTGATTAACTTCACGCTCAGTACGTTGCGTACCAACCATCGCACTTATACCGATTGATGCCTGTGATTGTCCTTGCTGATTTTTCAATTGCAAATCTTCAATCGCTTCAATGGCACTTAAGGCTGATTTAATCGATTGCAGGGCGAGTATTTTGTCGTTATCTTGATGTTTCGCGCGTTTAACCGCTTGTGCCGCTTCATACATATCGGCAGCCGTTCCGGTTAATGCCACGGTTAACCCCGATTTTTCGTATTTATACTCTTCTTTATAGGTGGTTTTGGCATCTAACGCTTCGATATTAACATTTTCACCTTGTAACTTAATATCTTGTTTAGCGATAACGTCACTGCCTTTAATCGCAATATCTTTCCCTGCTTGAATATTGACACTACCATCGGTGCTACCTACCAAACTACCGACATAGGCTTGCTCAGTATCAGTTTGTTTTAGGTTTTCTTTTTCTTTACCTATCGTAAAGCCAATACCACCACTGCCCATTAGCCCCGATTTTTTCTTAATCGTTTGCTCTTTGCGGTAATAGGACTCTTCCGCCGCATCAATCTTAATATCGTTGCCGGCTTTTAAGTTGACGTCATTGGTACCCACCACTTGGCTGCCGGTCACAGATAGATTGTTACCGGCATTTATTGTTACGCTATCACCATAAAGTTCACTGCCTTTTTGTGTGCTGTCGTCAATAATCGTTCGGGTTTTTTCACTGCTACTTTTCAAGAAACCTTTCGTTTTGCTTTTGTGAAATTCATCTAAATCAAAGTGCTCTTGGGACGCTTCAATGCTGATATCGTTTCCTGCTTGTAAACCGAGATGACCACCGGCAGTTATCCCAACCGTTTTAGCTTTAATATCATTACCTGCCACCAGCTGAATATTGTTGGCCGCCATAATTTCAGTGCCGACCACGCCTTTTTCATCTGTTCTGCGATAATCTTTTTTGCTAGTAATATCAAATTTTTCTTCAATATCGGCAGTGGTTAATCCAATATCATGCCCGGCCTGTAACCATGTAGTTCCCTCTTTACCGCTGTTAACGATATAACCCGCCTTAGCATTAATATCATGTCCAGCATTAATCACAATATTGCCATTGTTGACTTGAATTGTGCTCGCCTGATCGATATTGGTCAGCAGATTTCGCTCGCGGGTTTGTGTGCGGGTGCTTGATAATAAATTGATATCGTTATCGGCGGATAGGTAAACTAATTTGTCACCGACTAATTTGCCATAGTTAATAATGTCATTTTGGGCATCAATTTCAACCCGACCACCATAAATCGTCCCTTTATTGGTCACATTATAGCCATCTAATAGGGCATCTTGTTTGGCCGCGATTAATCCAGTGTTATTGAGTTGTTCACCTTTGACAAAAACATTATCACCGGCAATCACCGCCCCATCACTACCTAATTGCGGGCGGTTTACGATGTAAACTTGGGGCACTAATACCTCGGTTGGTTGACCGTTAACCATAACGGTTTTTTTCACCAACAAGACGATATCGGTTGTTAATGCGCGCATTTGTTCGCCGGTTAACTCAAGTCCGATGGCAATGCCAAATTCTTGAGCAAAACTGACCCCAGCATCCATTAATGCCTGATACTGTTCAAGGTCAGATTGATAACCTTGTAAATAACGGTGACCGGTTAAACCAACAATTTGTTGTTGAATAAGTTGTTGTTCATAGTAACCATCTCCTAACCGTTTTAATACTGAATCAGGATCAGCCGTTAAACGCTTAAGCATATAATCAGAGCTTAACCATTTTTTACGATTAGTAAAACGCGGATCAGTTTCAACAAGATAATTTTTGTTGGTATCTTTATTCACAATCCATAAACTATTGTCCGGTAAGGTTAAGTTTGGCTCATAGACACTAATGGTTTTGCTCGGCGTGATATCATTACTCACTTGCGGTACCGGCTCATTAGTTGCGGTATGCTGACGCTCTTGATTAGTCAGATCTTCTTCAATATTGGTATCAGGTTTGGACTCAATGGTAGTAATTGAGCCTTGCGGATGGTAAGCATCGGCTTTTATTTTTGTTTTATCCGATTGATTTGAATTAATGGCAATGCTTTGCGCTGAAACCACTTTCGCTTGTTGGCTAAGGGTATCATTGACCGTTTTATCCACCACAACAGAGTTGTGGCTGTTTTCCACATTAACTTCACTGCGTGGTTGCTCGGTCAGTTTTGTTTTTTCAAATATTTGATGATCGACAATATTTTTATTTAAGGCATTATCAATAAAAATTTCATCGGGTTTTTTATATTCACCTTGATATCTACATCTATATTTATCTTCACCTTTCCTTTTATGCAGATAAATGCTACCTGAATAAACATATTTAGTTATCGCTTCTTGAGATTGATTATTCAATTGAGCGGCATTGATATTGACAGTTTTGCCGGCAACTATTTTACTGTCTTGATTATTGATGGTTTGTCCGCGAATAATCATATTACCCGCAGCGCTGATTTTGCTGGGGTCTGTCTCTAATATAACGGTACGATATATGTGTTTAATGACATTATATTCCCATGAATTTGCCTGACCATTTACACCTTTAGAGGGAACACTCATGCGTTGCAAGCGTTTTGAATGCCTTAAATGCTCAGGAATATCATTCCACCAATAATAACATCTCTTCCCTCGACCACTTTGGCAAGCTATACCGCGCATATATTTTGAATGGATACGATATGTCACTTCATCAGGTGAATATTTTGTTTTACCATCCCCGGCTGAAGTTTGGAAGTAGGTTTCAGTTTCCGGTGGTTCATCACTTTTACGCATTTCAGTGACAATATGGTCATTGATATTGTTAAGTTGATTGGCCGCAATAAATAAATCACCATGCGCTTCAATGGTGGCCGAGTGATTATTGATTTGCTTAGCCATACCTGTCACATTCCAGTTTTCATCAAGGCCGCCACCAATAATAAAATTCCCTAAACTGAGTAATTGTGCATGAGTGTAATTATTTAAGGTCTCCACACCTAAATGGAAGTTTTGCCGAGCGGCAATCACCGGCGCGAGGTTGTTTTTTGCTAAGTTATTTAACCAGTTGGCATGAATAGCTAAGTTATCGGCATAAATCCGACCACCGGCTAAATTATCAAGTTTATTGGTTCGCATTACAGCGGTGGTTGCATCAATTAACCCGTGATTTGTCACATTTTGGTGTTTTAACGACAGATATTCAGCACTAATTTCTGCTTGTTGTTCATTGGTTAACTGCTGGCTTTCTAAGGAAACTTGCTTACCTGCGGTGATTTTATTTTTGTTGATGATGTCGTTTTGTGTGCGAATCGACAGATGTCCGTTGGCTGACAATTGTGTTTCATTAACAAACGTCTCTTCTAAATCAAGCGATAAATTGTTTTTACTCTGAATGTTTCCATTGCCACGATATGCTCTTGTTTTTAAATAGATATCATTGGCCAGTAACTGCCCTTGCGTGTTATCAAAATGTTGGGCATCAATAATGAGCTTTTCATTAGCGGTGAGTTTGCTATGCTGATTATTCAAATTGGGACTGGTCAGTACGATGTCGTTAGCCAGATATTCCGCTTGTTGATTGTTAAGCGAGCCGGCCTTGACGTCAATTAACCCATTGGTTTTCAATGATGCCAATTGATTATCCACATCGGCTGAATTTAATAAAATAGCCCGATTAGCGAGCAGGTTAGCATGTGAGTTATTGATATGATTGTTCGCTTGTATATCAATTACGCCATTTGCCGTTAGCTGCGCATCACGATTATCTAAACTATCAGTTGCCGTTAGTTTGATATCTTGTTCCGATAAAATGGTCGCTTGCTGATTATTTTGCGCCACTGCTTGAAGCGTAATATTACCTTTAGCCTGCAATTGAGCCTGCTGGTTATTAATCTGCTGGGCATTAATGTTGAGTGCTTTTTCAGTCAGAATATTCGCGTGTTGGTTATCAATATGTTGGCTATTAAGGGTTAAATCCCCTTTGGAAAAGAGTTGCGCCTGCTGATTATTCAGCTGCCCGCTGGTGATATTAAGCCCATTTTCCCCCGCCAAGAGTAACGCTGATTCATTATTTAACTGATTGGCTTTTACGGTGATTTGTGACTGAGACTGCAACGCCGCTTTGGTATTATTCAGTGTGTCAGCCTGAATATCAATAGCATTTTCAGCAACCAAAATCGCATTATTATTATCCATTTGCTGGCTGTTAATGGTGATGGCCTGGTCGGCTTTGATAGTGCCTTCACGATTATTTAACTCGTCGGCAACCAGCGTGACCGATTGATTACTGAATAATTTTGCCTGGCTGTTATCAAGTTTATCAGCATCAATGGTTATAGTTTCTTTTGCACTAAGCACGGCCTGCTGATTGTCAATTTGCTTAGCATGGATCTTAAGTGATTGGTGACTGGCTAATTGAGCGGCAATATTGGCGAACTGCTGCGCATTAATGCTGATGGCTTTTTTAGCTACCCATATGGCTTTATTATTGTTAAGTGTTATGGCGCTGACGTTGATATTCCCCTCTGCGCCTATTTCACTCTCAGTTGTATCTATCGTGTCAGCGTGTATGGAGATGTCTTGGTCACTGATGAGTGAGGCGTTATCATTCTTTACGGTTTGTGCGGTAATATCAATATTCCCTAAACTGTAAATGTCTGATGCTGAGCTATTAAGTGTGTTAGCTTTAAGCTGCATCTGCCCCAGTGATGTTAACTGAGCATCTTGCAATGATAATTGCTGGTCACCGGTAATATTCATTTTGCCTTTGCTGGCAATGGTTGCGTTATTCAGGGCGGCTTGTTGGCTGCTGAAAGTGAAATCCCCTTCAGTCACATAGTTGGCCCGGTCACTGGCGGCCGATTGCGTTTGGATATCAATTCCTTGTTTAGCTTTGATTTCACTATCTTCATTATTGAAAATTTGGCTTATGAGGTTTATTTTACCGCCGGAAAAAAAGTTACTATATTGGTTATCAAGGCGATTGGCATTGATATCAATAGATTGATTGCCGGAAAACTGGGCATGGGTATTGCTCATCTCATCAGCCTGAATATTGATACCCTGTTCGCTGATAAGCAAAGCATTATCATTGCTTAATTGATGTTGAGCATGAATGTCTATGCCGGCTTTGCTCTGCATCTGCGCGGAGTGATTATCAATGTCTGTTGCATCAATAATCAGCCCACCCTCGGTTAACCATGTCGTGTCACGGTTATTGAATTGCTCAGCAGTAATATCGATATTTTGTTTGGCTTCAATGGTCGCGTTTTGGTTATTAAACTGTTTAGCAAACAGCGAAATAGCCCCTTCACTTAACCAACTGCTGTTTTGGTTTTTGAGGGCATTAAAATGCATGCCCATCCCCAATTTGGCATACATCATCGAGCTTGCGCTTTCAGCCTGCCCCGCCACAACCGTTAATATCTGATTCGTTACCAGTTGAGCCCGGTTAAATGCGGCAAAAGCTAACGCTTGAATAGTTAAATCGTTGGCAGATTTGATAACCGCATCATCGGCCTTAATATTAGTTGCCGATAGCTGAATTTGGCCGTTAGATAAAATCTCACTATGGTTTAATTGCTGCTGCGTACCTTTTAAGGCAATGTTCCCCTTAGCACCGATAGTGGCATTACTCAGGTCAATGTTGTCACTGTCAATAACCATTTGCTGACCTGAATATAAACTAGCGGCGTGTGCAGCAAATTGCTCGGCTACGTTTAAATTCAGCCCTTGCTCAGCCTGTAATACCCCGTTATGACTACTCAATTGTTTGCTATCAATGGATAACATCTGGTCAGAAATTAACTGACCATTATCGTTATTCATCGTTAAGGCATGTATGGCTAATTGACCTTTGGCGATAAGGGTACTGAATTGATTATCAAATAATCCGTTAATAGTAATATTGGTGTGATTGCCGCTTTGCCATGTTGCTTGTTGGTTTTGTAAGTTATCACCGGTAAAGGTTAAATCTCGACCACTAATTAAGTGGGCATAGTTGTTATTTAACGTGGTAAACTGGTAGTTAATTGTACCAACAGCATTGATTTTGCTCGATTGGTTGTCGATGTGATTGGCGGTTACGTTGATATCATTATTCGCTAGCCAATTTGATTGCTGACTTTGTAGCGCATCAGCAGTGATATCAATATTATTTAACGCCCTGATTTGTGAATGATTTAACTGTAAATTATTCGCCTTGAGTGATAGTGCACCGGTGGTGATGAGTTTAAGATGTTGTGCATAATAGTTATTTGCATTTATAGCAATTGACTGTTTCGCTTGTAAATCAGCCTGATTTGTCGATAACGCTTGGCCGTTAACCTGTAAGGTTTGCTCGGTAACCAGTGCAAGTTCATCCGCATTTACCTTATCCCCAGACAGCAAAATAGCACCTTTAGCACTCAATGTGGCTTTTTGCAGCGCAATATCATTGGCATCAATGGTTAATTTGCCGTTAGTTAAGAGGTTCGCTTCCTGACTTTGTATCTGGTTTGCCTTGATATTAATATCTTCTTGCGCAATGAAGGTACCCTTGTTATTGGTTAATTTATCCGTTACTAAGGTAATGCCTTTGGGCGTTTGCAAGGTGACATTGGAGGTATCAATTGCGACGGAGTGATTTAAATTAAGTTGTTGTTCGGTTTGTAATTGCGCCGATTTAAGCGAAAGTTGCTCACTGTTGAGTTTTATCTCGTGTGCGTAAGTTTGGCTATTATCCAGATTAACACTCTGCTTGGCATTTAAAGCTAATTTTTGACTGGCTTTATTTTGTCCATTTAAGGCAATCTTGTTGGCATCAGCTTC
Source organism: Gilliamella apicola (assembly GCF_003202655.1). GTDB lineage: Bacteria > Pseudomonadota > Gammaproteobacteria > Enterobacterales > Orbaceae > Gilliamella > Gilliamella apicola_R. The sequence continues at coordinate 8,904 of NZ_QGLR01000003.1, forward strand.
AATATTGCCAGCTTGGGTTAGTTTACCTTGCGTATCAACCCCAGCGATGATAGCACTTTTTTGGCTACTATTAATCTGCTTGGCATTAAGTTTTATATCATTTTTCGCCATTAATGTGCCATCATTACTGATGGTTTTACCACTACTTAAGGTGACTTTTTGTTTACTGTAAATCTGTTTTTGATTGTCAATATCACCCCGACTACGCAGCTCAATATTTTGCTGCGCCTGTATGGCACCACGGTTGGTGATTTTACCGTCTGCACTAATACTAAGCGTACTTACACTGGCGCCCAATTCACCAGCATTATGCACCCCAACCCCTTTTTCGGTCCCCACCATTCGGATAGCGCCGGCATACATGCCGCCTAGCTGTGATACATCAATGGAGACTTCTGGTTTGTCATGCTCACCACTATCTGCCAATGGGGTGATGGTGTTGCCATCCTGACTGACCTGATTTTTACCGGTGACCACATTAAGTTCATTCGCCCAAATCGCTGAATTGACCGATACCGTACGGGAAATCAAGTCTGTATAACTTTGCCCGGTGCTATCAAGCCCTTTACCGGTGACCACTATCTGACCTTGCTCGACCCGATAACCGGTTAATTCGCCATTTTGCATGATAGGCTTACCGGTCGTTAATGTTGAACGACTGGCATTAATAAATCCACAACCATTACAGGTTATCCCTGAGGGGTTAGCGATAACCACCTGTGCCTTTTGCCCCGCCACTTCAATCACCCCATTTAATTGGCTAGGGTTGCGTGAATTAACTTCATTTAAGATTATTTTTGCCGGACCACTACTTTTTAAAAACTCATTACCTTGCACATAACCGGCAATTTGTGTCTGACTTATTTTGCCGCTGTTATTTAATATCGCTCCTCTCTCCGATACATCAAATTGCTGGTATTTATTGTGTGATACCCCTTTACTGTTGGGCGTTTGGATATTTACCTGCGTGATACCATTGGCTGTTGAAATAACCTGTGGCCGTTGGTTTTTAGCCGCCTGATTGTCCGCAACAATATCACTGCCGTATGCCGGTAAACTAAGCGTGACAAAGCCTAAAGATAATGAAACGAATAAGGTTATGGGTTTAAGCGTGGAAAAGAGCGCTTTAACCATGAGCGGTTTTTCGTCGGTTGCAGCTTTTTGATGACCTTTGCTGGTGGTGGCGATTTCAGCAACCACCATTTGCATACCACGTTTTTTATTAAAAATGACACGATATAAATTCTTATTCATAACCTATTCCTTACTGACTTTATACTTCTTATTTTTACTTGATATTCGGTATAGCTAATTGTTAGGACTTACTTTATTTTTAGAAATTTATTGCTGCAGATTGCTTCGTATAACTTTATTATTATTTTAATAGTTCCAGTTAACATTAAAGCCTAATGTTAATGGATTGGTTTGGAACCCTTTGGGTTTGTGAATCGGTTTGCCGGCAAAGAGGTCATAGTAAAAACCATAATTATTTCCTCGTATGCCTATTACGCCACCGGTTA
>NZ_QGLR01000020.1:0-1340 GCF_003202655.1 Gilliamella apicola
TTCGGGCCATGCGCCATTTGATGAACCCATATGGGATTAGCTAGTTGGTAGGGTAAAGGCTTACCAAGGCGACGATCTCTAGCTGGTCTGAGAGGATGACCAGCCACACTGGAACTGAGACACGGTCCAGACTCCTACGGGAGGCAGCAGTGGGGAATATTGCACAATGGGGGAAACCCTGATGCAGCCATGCCGCGTGTATGAAGAAGGCCTTCGGGTTGTAAAGTACTTTCGGTAATGAGGAAGGTGATGTATCTAATAGGTGCATTAATTGACGTTAATTACAGAAGAAGCACCGGCTAACTCCGTGCCAGCAGCCGCGGTAATACGGAGGGTGCGAGCGTTAATCGGAATGACTGGGCGTAAAGGGCATGTAGGCGGATAATTAAGTTAGGTGTGAAAGCCCTGGGCTCAACCTAGGAATTGCACTTAAAACTGGTTAACTAGAGTATTGTAGAGGAAGGTAGAATTCCACGTGTAGCGGTGAAATGCGTAGAGATGTGGAGGAATACCGGTGGCGAAGGCGGCCTTCTGGACAGATACTGACGCTGAGATGCGAAAGCGTGGGGAGCAAACAGGATTAGATACCCTGGTAGTCCACGCTGTAAACGATGTCGATTTGGAGTTTGTTGCCCTGAGTGATGGGCTCCGAAGCTAACGCGATAAATCGACCGCCTGGGGAGTACGGCCGCAAGGTTAAAACTCAAATGAATTGACGGGGGCCCGCACAAGCGGTGGAGCATGTGGTTTAATTCGATGCAACGCGAAGAACCTTACCTGGTCTTGACATCCACAGAATCTTGCAGAGATGCGAGAGTGCCTTCGGGAACTGTGAGACAGGTGCTGCATGGCTGTCGTCAGCTCGTGTTGTGAAATGTTGGGTTAAGTCCCGCAACGAGCGCAACCCTTATCCTTTGTTGCCAGCGGTTCGGCCGGGAACTCAAAGGAGACTGCCGTTGATAAAGCGGAGGAAGGTGGGGACGACGTCAAGTCATCATGGCCCTTACGACCAGGGCTACACACGTGCTACAATGGCGTATACAAAGGGAGGCGACCTCGCGAGAGCAAGCGGACCTCATAAAGTACGTCTAAGTCCGGATTGGAGTCTGCAACTCGACTCCATGAAGTCGGAATCGCTAGTAATCGTGAATCAGAATGTCACGGTGAATACGTTCCCGGGCCTTGTACACACCGCCCGTCACACCATGGGAGTGGGTTGCACCAGAAGTAGATAGCTTAACCGCAAGGAGGGCGTTTACCACGGTGTGGTCCATGACTGGGGTGAAGTCGTAACAAGGTAACCGTAGGGGAACCTGCGGTTGGATCACCTCCTTACGAAG
>NZ_QGLR01000021.1:0-1191 GCF_003202655.1 Gilliamella apicola
CTTAAATTATTTGATAACTTTAGCAACAACACCAGCACCAACAGTACGACCACCTTCACGGATAGCGAAACGTAAACCGTCTGCCATTGCGATTGGGTGAATTAATGATACTGTCATTTTGATGTTATCACCTGGCATTACCATCTCTACGCCTTCTGGTAATTCGATAGTACCAGTTACGTCAGTTGTACGGAAGTAGAACTGTGGACGGTAACCTTTGAAGAATGGAGTATGACGACCACCTTCATCTTTACTTAGAATATACACTTCTGATTCAAAATCAGTATGTGGTGTGATTGAACCTGGTTTTGCTAATACTTGACCACGTTCGATTTCTTCACGTTTTGTACCACGTAGTAATACACCTACGTTCTCACCAGCACGACCTTCGTCTAGTAATTTACGGAACATTTCTACACCAGTACAAGTTGTTTTAGCTGTTGGTTTGATACCAACGATTTCAACTTCTTCACCAACTTTGATTACACCGCGCTCTACACGACCTGTTACTACTGTACCACGACCTGAGATTGAGAATACGTCTTCGATTGGTAATAAGAATGGTTTATCAATGTCACGCTCTGGTTCTGGGATATAAGTGTCTAATGCTTCTGCTAATTCAACAATTTTTTCTTCCCATGCTGCATCGCCTTCTAACGCTTTAAGCGCTGAACCACGAATTACTGGAGTATCGTCACCTGGGAAATCGTATTGAGATAGAAGTTCACGTACTTCCATTTCAACTAATTCTAATAACTCTTCATCATCAACCATATCGCATTTGTTTAAGAATACGATGATGTAAGGAACACCTACTTGACGACCTAAAAGAATGTGCTCACGAGTTTGTGGCATAGGACCATCAGTTGCTGCTACTACTAAGATAGCGCCGTCCATTTGTGCCGCACCAGTGATCATGTTTTTAACATAGTCAGCATGGCCCGGGCAGTCTACGTGTGCGTAGTGACGAGTTGGTGTATCGTATTCAACGTGTGAAGTGTTGATGGTAATACCACGAGCTTTTTCTTCTGGTGCGTTATCGATTTGATCGAATGCACGAGCTTGACCACCGTATTTTTTAGAAAGTACAGAAGTAATAGCTGCAGTTAAAGTTGTTTTACCATGGTCAACGTGGCCGATTGTACCAACGTTAACGTGGGGTTTTGTACGTTCAAATTTTTCTTTAGACAT
>NZ_QGLR01000022.1:0-6651 GCF_003202655.1 Gilliamella apicola
TACTCGTGGCTGCAACCCTACTAGCTCAAAATTTATTCACACATGGTTACGCTTTGGGGAAATTATGAGGGGATCTCTCAGTGCATTGCCTCCAATTCCCATAATTTATTACGCCGATAATAACTTGGTGTAACCTTAAAAATGTACTTAAATCGACGTGTAAAAGATTGTTGGGAATCAAATTGATATTTTAATGCGATCTCAAGGATAGTTTTTTTCGTCAACCTCAACTCAACAGCCGCTTTCGTCAAACGACGAGCACGAATATAGCTAGCCAGTGTGACCCCTGTTACTTTTTTGAACAGCCGCTGAAAATACCACTTGGTATAACCCGCTTTATTCGCCACATCATCAAGCAGTAAAGACTGATCTAAATTATGTTCAATCCATAATAGAACATCTTTGATAACCGTTGTATGAAACTGCTTATCATCATATCTTAATTGGATGTTATTAGCTTTATTTTGATAGCGAGAATGCTGTTCAATATACATAAAATAACCTAAATGTTCTTAAGATTGTCACGACCACATCATCATGATACCATAAACATACTGACGGTATGTTATTTTAAATCTATCATGGAAAATAAAAATCATCAACAAGAAAATTTTAAGAGTACCTATCAATCACTGGTTAACTCAGCACGAATATTGTTTGTTGAAAAAGGCTATCAAGCTGTTTCAATAGATGAGATCTCGGGAAAAGCGTTGGTGACCAAAGGTGCCTTTTATCATCACTTTAAAAATAAAAAACAATTACTCAGTGCCTGTTATAAGCAGCAATTAATTATGATTGATGCCTACATCACAACAAAAACTGATTTAACAAATGGTTGGTCTGCCTTAGAAAGTATATTTGAACATTATCTTGATTATATTATTGATAATAATAAAAACCTTATCCCTATCCAAGAAGTGATGCCTATCATTGGTTGGAATGAACTTGAAAAAATTAGCCTTGAATACATTACTGGTAAGGTAAACGCCATTGTCAGCAAATTGATCCAAGAGAACCAACTTAAAGCTTATGATGATGATGTGCTTAAAAACTTACTCAATGGCTGGTTTATGCATATCGCAATACATGCGAAAAACCTAAAAGAGCTTGCCGATAAAAAAGGCCAATTTATTGCTATTTACCGCGGCTTTTTATTGAGCTTGAAAGATAAATAAAATAGATAGGTTTTATTTGAAGCTAAATCTTCTTTATCGTAAAAAATGCCCTCTTGGGTTATCAAGAGGGTCATTATATTTCGCGGAATAACATCATTTGGTGACGAAATAACTAAGCACTTGTCTCCTGTTTACTCCCCTGAGCTTGAGGGGTTAACATGAAGGTCATCGATAGCAGGATAATAATACAGTAAAACGCTAAACCAATAATCCAAATCCAGCCATCCCAAATTGGTAGTGAATGATTATAAATAACAGCAAACAGTAATGGGCCAATAACACCGGTTGCATTGGTAAGGCTCACCAATAATCCCTGTAAAGCACCTTGCTGATGACTCTTTGTTTGGATAGACATCACTCCCTGTAATGCAGGTAAAGCGATCCCACCACCAGCCAATAAAATTAAAACAGGGAAAACTAACCAACCTTCAGATATAAACGCTAAAAAGGCAAATGCACTACTATCTGCAATAAATCCGAGCAGTACTGCCGTTTTTTCGCCCCATTTAGTGGCTATTCTTCCTGCCACAAAGGCTTGGAATACTGAGTGTAAAAGACCAAGACCCGCTAATGAAAAGCCAACCATCATGCTATTCCATCCAAAACGATTTTCGGTAAATAGCACCCACACCGTTGCGGGAATTTGGCCTATCAATTGCGCTGAAAAATAAATAATCAACAAAATGGGCATCGTTTTAAATAAAGTGATGTATACCGAATTCGATTGCGTCTCAACCCCTACTTCGGTATCTGTATTATCACGTGTATTTTTGGTTTCACGGAACCAAAACATAACCACAAGGAAAGTGACAATATTTAGCAACGCAGCGATAAAAAAGGGACTATGCGGTGAAATCTCTCCTGCAAAACCACCAATAATAGGCCCCGCTATTAAACCAAGCCCAAAACTTGCCCCTAACCAACCGAACCACTTCACGCGTTGAGAAGCTGAGGTGGTATCGGCAATGACCGATGCCGCGACAGCCCCAGTAGCTCCTGTGATCCCTGAAAGCAAACGGCCTAAATACAGCATCCAAAGCGCACTTGAAAAAGCCAGCAATAAGTAATCCAGCGATGCGCCTATTAATGACAACAACAGCACTGGGCGCCGACCAAATCGGTCAGACATTTTTCCAAGCCAAGGAGCAAAGATAACCTGCATTAACGCATAAAGTGCAAGCAATACGCCAAAGTGGTTAGCGATATCTTCCGAAGCAATAAATTCACGTAATAACGTTGGCAAGACTGGCATGATAAGGCCAATCCCCATGGCATCGAGTAACGTAATTACCAATGCGATCTTTGTCGAACTATTCATTTCACTTTTCTCTATCACTGATTGGGAGTGGTAAAATAACTCTATCAATGATAGAGTGTCAACAAAAATTAGGAATTAATGATGTCTAGATTAGATAAAAGTAAAGTGATTAACAGCGCATTAGAGCTGCTTAATGAGGTCGGAATCGAAGGTTTAACAACCCGTAAACTCGCCCAGAAGCTAGGTGTAGAGCAGCCTACATTGTATTGGCATGTAAAAAATAAGCGGGCTTTGCTCGACGCCTTAGCCATTGAGATGTTAGATAGGCACCATACTCACTTTTGCCCTTTAGAAGGGGAAAGCTGGCAAGATTTTTTACGTAATAACGCTAAAAGTTTTAGATGTGCTTTACTAAGTCATCGCGATGGAGCAAAAGTACATTTAGGTACACGGCCTACAGAAAAACAGTATGAAACTCTCGAAAATCAATTAGCCTTTTTATGCCAACAAGGTTTTTCACTAGAGAATGCATTATATGCACTCAGCGCTGTGGGGCATTTTACTTTAGGTTGCGTATTGGAAGATCAAGAGCATCAAGTCGCTAAAGAAGAAAGGGAAACACCTACTACTGATAGTATGCCGCCATTATTACGACAAGCTATCGAATTATTTGATCACCAAGGTGCAGAGCCAGCCTTCTTATTCGGCCTTGAATTGATCATATGCGGATTAGAAAAACAACTTAAATGTGAAAGTGGGTCTTAAAAGCAGCATAACCTTTTTCCGTGATGGTAACTTCACGGTAACCAAGATGTCGAGTTAACCACCCTTTAGATTCATAAAGCGAAAATAATGCGGCTCCAACGTACCCACCTAAATGGAAACGGCGTTCACTCCAATCTAAACACGCACAACAGATTTTACGTGAATGTTTGGAAGGAACGTCAATTCCCATTTCATGAAAATATTGAATACCACTTAATGTGATCATTGAACCATTTTCAGTGATCCATTGCTGTTGACAAAGGGAATCATAGATCTTAACGGCAACTTCGCCAGCTAAATGATCATAGCAAGTACGTGCTTTTCGTAAATGCACTGGCGTGGAAACTTTGGCATGTACGCCATGGTTTAAGGAGATCCCCATCATACTTTCCATCAATTCAGCAATATCTTTTCCTGCTAGCCGAAAATAACGATGCTTGCCTTGAGCTACTACTGTGATTAGCTGGCAATCTAATAATTTAGATAAATGACTGCTCGCCGTTGAAGCTGATATATTCGCCACAGAACTTAGCTCAGTGGCCGTCCAAGCTCGCCCATCCATCAAAGCACTGAGTATTTTAACTCGTGAAATGTCAGACATAGCCGCCCCTATCGCGGCTATTGAGGACTCAAAGGTAACCTCTTTTCGTATTAAATTAGCCATCGCAAGTTCACTTTATTGCCCAAGGGAGCGTAACAGATGCAGCCATACTATCATTGTCCGTTATTAATATCAGTTGGTTAGCATGGTCACTGTATTGCACTAAAATATTAATGTTATTCTCCGCCAATACTCGTGCTATTTCGCCAAGTTCCCCCGGTTTTTCCTGTTTTAACTTACGAATTAATGGTGTCCGGATCGCAAGTACTAACAGTCCAGCTTGCTCTAGCGCTATTTTAGCTTCCTTTCCTTGTTCAACAAGAAAATGAGCATGGCATTCATCACCAACCGTAAATATCCCTCCCCCTTCCAATCCAATACCTTTATTACCTAATGTTTTTCCTAGTAATGCTAATTGTCCTATTTGATTATCTAAAACAACGTGAACATCAAACATTATCCTTGTCCTTTTTAAATGAATATTCGCGAGTAATATGAGCAATACTAATTTTGTAAAAATCAAATATTGACTCTCGCCCTTCTTGTTGAGCTTTCGCATGTAAAACATGATTTTTCCATTGCAGAACTGCGTATTCGTTTTCCCACCAAGATAGCGATAACATTTTTCCTTCTGTAGCTAGACTTTGAAAACGTTCAATTGAAATAAAACCAGCTACATGACTTAATAGTGGTCTTAACTCCTCAGCTAAAGTCAAATAGCGAGTTTGTTGGTCGGGTTGTATTTGCACCTCAAATATTACAGCAATCATATTTTTCTCCGTTATTAATCAACAAACAGAGTAATCCACCCGAAAATTAACACTTCGATAAGCAACGAAATATAGAAAGGTCATGCTGCTGTTTTATGTTGTATATCACACTTCTTTAAATTGCTCGGCCTGCGCTTATCATGTTCTCCTTCTCTTATAATTTTGTTTATTATTTATACTTTTTTATTTTTTGCTATCACCGAAAATAGTGCGGATCCCGCATGGTATTTAGGTTTACCCATCATTAAATACCATTGTTGTTATTTTAATCTTTTTAATATTTCATGATTAAGATCACACTAAAATTATGACCCTATTAACTAAAAGTTATGGATACCCTAATAAAACTCATTGTTAAAGATTAGTTAACCAAAGTAACTTCATTTTTCACTATTGTTAAATTGTTATAGTGAAAATTCTGGTAAACTAATAGAGGTAAAAAAATGATCCTAGATGCCAGTTATACATTATTAGTCGCATGTATCGCGCTACTCATAGGAATGTTTGTCGTAAAATTTACCCCGTTCCTACAAAAAAACCACATACCAGAAGCCGTCGTTGGTGGCTTTATTGTTGCAATTGTTCTGTTAATTATTGATAAAACATCAGGTTATTCGTTTACTTTTGATGCTTCATTGCAAAGTTTATTAATGCTCACATTCTTTTCCTCTATCGGGCTAAGTTCTGACTTTTCTCGACTGATTAAAGGAGGAAAGCCGTTAGTTCTATTAACTATTGCAGTAACGATCCTAATCGCCATTCAAAATACTGTCGGCATGAGTATGGCTGTCATGATGAATGAAAGTCCATTTATTGGCTTAATTGCAGGTTCAATTACTCTAACAGGTGGTCATGGTAATGCCGGAGCATGGGGCCCTATTCTCGCTGATAAATATGGTGTAACAGGCGCCGTTGAATTAGCGATGGCTTGTGCAACACTTGGATTAGTGTTGGGTGGTTTAGTTGGCGGCCCTGTTGCCCGTCATCTTTTGAAAAAGGTCTCTATTCCTAAAACAACCGAGCAAGAGCGCGACACTATCGTTGAAGCTTTTGAGCAACCAAGCGTCAAAAGAAAAATCAATGCAAATAACGTTATTGAAACCATTTCAATGCTGATTATCTGTATTGTTGTTGGTGGCTATATCAGTGCATTGTTTAAAGATACTTTTCTGCAACTGCCTACTTTTGTCTGGTGTTTATTTGTCGGTATTATTATCCGTAATACACTGACTCATGTATTTAAACACGAAGTGTTTGAGCCGACCGTCGATGTATTAGGTAGCGTTGCTTTATCGCTTTTCTTGGCAATGGCGTTAATGTCATTAAAATTTGGTCAATTGGCAAGCATGGCAGGGCCAGTATTAATTATCATTGCTGTACAAACTGTTGTCATGGTGCTATTTGCCTGCTTTGTCACCTTCAAAATGATGGGCAAAGATTATGATGCTGTCGTGATCAGCGCGGGTCACTGTGGCTTTGGTATGGGAGCAACACCAACAGCAATTGCGAATATGCAAACAGTCACAAAAGCATTTGGACCATCACATAAAGCTTTCCTTGTCGTTCCTATGGTCGGTGCCTTTATTGTTGATATTTCAAACAGTATCTTAATTAAAATATTTATTGAAATTGGTACATACTTTACCTAATAGCTACACACTACTCGGCGTACTTCTCCTAACAATTTATTATAGGGCAGTATGCCGAGCCGCTTTCTTACCCCGTATATTCCCCTAGTCAATCTATTTAGCTTGCACGTTTACGAATTAATTCTCGTGACAACTAAACCAAAATTTGAATTATGACGAGTATATCTGATTATTTATACTTTATTCGTTAGAATAGTCCGTAGAAATAAATAATCAGTAGGCTACATGGAATGAAATTAAGACATCTCGATATCTTTTATGCTGTAATGACTTGTGGTTCCTTAACGCGTGCGGCTGAAGTTTTACATATTTCTCAACCCGCGGCGAGTAAAGCACTCAAACATGCTGAGCACTGAGAGATCCCCTCATAATTTCCCCAAAACGTAACCATGTGTGAATAGATTTTGAGTAAGCAGGGTTGCAGCCACGAGTG
>NZ_QGLR01000023.1:0-1991 GCF_003202655.1 Gilliamella apicola
GTTGTACGATATTGCCGTTGGAAGGCAAAAGGATATAGTCCTAGTAAGGTGGCATCATCGAGTAATAGTAACTCTTCGCCAGTAACCATTGAAATAGGGTCAGCCTTTTTTTTGGTATCTTTATCAGTTTGTGATTTTTTTCCACTGGGGGTTTCAGATGTTGATGTACCTTTACCTTTACCGTTACCGTTATCTTTACCGTTATCTTTATTGCTACCTCCACCTTTACCGTTACCTTTTCCGCTACCGTTACCTTTTCCACTACCTTTGCTGTTACCTCCATCTTGATCTTTACCTTTACCTTTGCTGTTACCTCCAGTTTCAGCTTCAGCTTTACCTTTAGTATTTTGATGATGAGGAGTTGGAGTAGTATTATGATTAGTATTAGTCGGAATAATACCACTATCATTTGGAGCTCTGTTTTGATTAATAGTGCTTACCCCACCATTCTTACTGTCAAGGTGAACATTAGTTTTTATAGGGGGGGGAGTTATGTTAAATTCTACGCCCGTAAACTGGGGATGAGTACCATGATTAATTTTATTTCCAATTAATTTGTTGCCTATAGATTTAACATAAGCATTCTTAAACTTGATCTTTTCAAAAAACTTAGCGACTAATTTAGAAGCTTGCGAAATTATAATATTTATAGGCTTCAATATCATATTAACCGCACGTATTAAATTTAAACCAGCACGGATTATTCGTAATGATAAAAAGATAGGACCAAGGACAGGATTGACAACAGATAATATAGCGCCAAATAATATCCCTCTTAATAGTTCACCTAACAGTGAACCACCAATTTCGACAAGCTTATTTAAAACCTTACCCCATGGGTAAGAAACGATTTCGGAAACTAAATAGCGACCAACAATATACATCATAGCTTCGTCTTGAGTTAAAGCTAAGAACTGTTTTGCTTTTTGTTTATCTTCTTCCAATATCTTTCCGATTTCAGATAAATCAAAAGTTATGCCATTTAATAATTCTCCTAATTTTGCTTTTGCATTGTTAAATTCTTCTATATATTTTATAGGATCGGTTAGAAGATCCCATGCTAGCGTCACGTCATCCCAAACATTAATAAAGCCCTTCCAAACTGAATCCTTAAATTTTTCTAATATGTTTTCACCAAGCGGCTCATCTAACCACTTTTGTTTACGTTCTGGCCACTGTGCAGCTAATCGTTCGTAGGCAGTTAGTACTAAATCGTCATAGGCCAAGTACAACGCTTGATTATGCTCAATTAATTTATCATCTGTCGCCCGAATATAGTAATTTTTTCCGGGAGTTAATCCCGAAAAAACAACTTCTCCTTTCTCATTAGTCGTACCACTTGCTACCAGATCCACGAGTCTAAATATGGGTTTTGTTTGTCCCCCGCTATTTGGGAATGTTAAATTCTTTACATCACCATATACTTCAATCTTAACATCGGGAATAGGTAGATCGAAGACTGATTCGTACTTTAGAACAATTTTCATCGTTCCATCTTTTTCACACTTTGCAAAAGAATAATTGTCATTCTCCCATGATTTAGTTTTTTTAGTTCTTGATAAAGGTTCTTTTCCAGATTTTACATCATTGATAATGGTCGCTCTGTCCATTTCCAGATTAGGTAACCCTATTGAATCTAACGAACCATTTGCAAAGTCAATATAACCTTTTTCTAGAAGTTCCTTATACCCTTTAGTGATAATTTGCTTATTTTTAAATAACTCTAATTCATCTTCAATAAATTCAATTGGTGTTAACATGCTAATATCCTTTTATTCAAAACTAACTAAAAAATTCACTCTCCAGTTCTTCAAATGGATTGGTAACTAACTCTAGCTCTTCGACTAATTTTGTTTTTAAGTTGTTTATGATGAGATTATCAATAACGTTATATTTAGCTGATTGTGATTGCCATAAGGCTAATATTCGCTGCTTAATTAGAATTTCCGGCAAAGTTTCATAATATGATGGATAGGTTTCTTTTAACCATA
>NZ_QGLR01000024.1:0-3860 GCF_003202655.1 Gilliamella apicola
CGTTTAACCGCCGTACCAGTAAAACGGTTAATGGCAAAACCACGGAATTTATCTGGCAAGGTCATAAACTGATTGCCGAAACCGACAATGACAAGCACTGGCAAAGTTACCTCTATGAGCAGGACTCCTTCCGGCCACTGGCGTTAGTACAGGGCAATGCCCAACAAGGCAAAACCCAACTCTACTGGTACCAAAACGACCAACTCGGCACGCCGATAGGGTTAACGGATGGATTTGGTGAAACATTATATGAATGCCAGTATAATGGCTATGGGCAAATTATTGATGAAACCTACCATGAAGTTGGCAATCGTGCTATTCCTGATAACCCGCTGCGCTTTCAGGGACAATATTACGATGAAGAGACAGGTCTACACTACAACCTAAATCGTTACTACGACCCCTTTGTCGGGCGGTATATAACCCAAGACCCGATAAAGCTGATTGGTGGTCTCAATTTTTATCAATACTGCCAGAATCCGGTCAATTGGATAGACCCGCTTGGATTTGAAGGGATGCCTGGGGGGAAAAAATATGAATATGATATGATCAATAATCCTGGCCCTCTTGCTGAAATAAAAGGTGTAAAAGTAGAAGATATTGAAAAAGTAGATCTTCAGACGATGGTGGATTTACCCGCAGCAAATTTTGCAGGTGGAAAATACAATATAAATGTATTAAAATCAAAACGTATTTTTTACAGAGTAGGTAAAGCTGGTGGCGGAGACAATGCATGGGGACAATGGTTTACTTCTTCACCTACGCAGTCAATCGCTCTTGCTAGATTAGATCTTGCTATAAAAAAACGATGGTATAAGCTTAATGGCGAGTTGGATGGGATTTCGGAGGTTCAATCGCTGTACGTAGTTGAAATACCTGAAGGTATAGTAACTTTTGAAGGACCTATCGGTTATCAAGGCGGATTTTATTTAGGTAATCCAAATATCGAGCAAATATTTATACGCACACCTTGGAAAATACCTGAGCGGAAAGTATTAGCGGAAATACCATTACCTTAAGGAGAATAGAATGTTATCTCTATTATTAAATACCTTATTAGATGATTTTATTAAACTTCGAAATATTTTAATTGCTGAACAAAATGATACTTGGTTATATGCAATTAATCGTACAATTGCAGATATATCATCAGCAATTGAAGATACAAGTTCAGCTGAATATTTTATTGAATCTGCAAGAGATGGTTATTACTCAATCCAAGCAGGGGCGCGTGGCTTTGCTGAGTTCTTTATTGGGCGGGAGGATTTTGAAGAAATGATACTCCTCAATGCAAAATTTAATCAATTGAAGGAAAAAATAAACAGTGATTTTTTTACTATTTTAGCTTTTTTTAAAAAAGGAGTTCCCATGAAGGGGGATTTTAAACAAGCAGTAAATAATAATGAAATTAGTGCTTATTTTAAAGGTGAAGGTGACTATTTTACGCCAGAGGAAAGGTATAAGGCATCTCATAGTTATATCATGAATTTTATGGGAATGATGTTCTATCTTGAAAAAAGAGTAAATCCCTATCAAGAGTTGGTCAAATATTTTAGATTATACTTAAGTTCACTTAAGGAAGATGCTCTAGATGCTTGGAGTTTATTTAAAAATATTAATTGTTTTTATGCTCTTCGAAGCGATAATTCCTTTTTTTTGACTCCAAATGATTACTTAATCGATCAATTAACAGCGGAAGAGAAAAAGAAAATTGGGGTATTATTTCGTTATTTAAGAGAGAATTTTGATAAAGTCCCAGGTCAAGCACAAATGTCTCCTATAGATAAACACTTTGAGTTTATTCGTAAAAATGGTTGTCCATATGATCTTTTGACTTTTTAATGATTAAGGTGAGAGTTGCGATTTAACCGGAGAATAGTTTAAAAAAACATAGCGTTACCGCTTTGGCTATAAAGTATTGAATCTAATAACAAATTCCAAACGGTAATGGTTATGTTATATACCCGCAAGTGAATATCTAAAATATACCTAGAACTTACAAGCTGATAAGCATATTAGAGATACTTTTTTGTCATAAAAATCCTCAGCACTATCACTTTACCAAGGAGAGGTGACAATAATGGGTAAATTTGAACGAGCTGTAAACAATAATGAAATTATTGCCTTTTTTAAAGGTGAAGGTGACTATTTTTCACCAGATGAATGGAGTTGGGGATATCATAATTTTATGATTAATTGGATGGGAATGATGGCTAATCTTGAAAAGGGAGAAAATTCCTATCAACTTCTGGTCAAATATTTTAAATTATATTTAAGTTCATTAAAGGAAGATGTTCTAGATGCTTGGGGTTTATTTAATAATCTTGGTTGTTTTTATTGTCTTCGAAAAGATAATAGTTATTTTTTAACTCAATGTGACGATTTAATTAGTGAATTAACAGCGGAAGAGAAAAAGAAAATCGGGGTATTATGTCGTTATTTAAAAGATAACTTTGATAAAGTTCCTGATTCAGCCAGTATGAGGCCTATTGATGAGCAGATGAAGATGGTAAAAGCAGATGGTTGTCCATATGATCTTTTTTCTTTATGACTTTTGACTTTTTAATGGTTAAGTTGTGAGTTGCGATTTAACCGGAGAATAGTTTTAAAAAAAAAAACATAGCGTTACCGCTTTGGCTATAACGCTTGGAATCTATCAACAGATTCCAAACGGTAATGGTTATGTTTTATACCCGCAAGTGAACATAAGTTATCAGTAAGCTTATAAAATTAAACTGAAAAATATTCACCATATAGCTAAAGTTTGCAAGGTGATGAAGGTATCACCAGATACTTTTTATTATTCAAAAAACTCGCCAATTTTTAATTATTAGTGATGATTAAATTCCCCCGCTAAGCTAATATTAAATTTATATCTATATCTAAATGTGTGTTTCCTGAAATATCTTTACCAATGGTGTAAAACCAAGGAGGAGTTCCCATGAAGGGTGATTTTGAACAAGCAGTAAATAATAATGAAGTTAGTGCCTATTTGAAAGGTGAAGGTGACTATTTTTCGCCAGAGGAAGGGTGTATGGGATATCATAGTTATATCATGAATTTTATGGGAATGATGTTCTATCTTGAAAAAAGAGTAAATCCCTATCAAGAGTTGGTCAAATATTTTAAATTTTACTTACGTTCACTTAAGGAAGATGCTCTAGATGCTTGGAGTTTATTTAGAAATATTGCTTGTTATTATTTTCTTCGAAGTGATAATTCCTATTTTTTAACGCAAAACGAAGATTTAATCGATGAATTAACTGTGGAAGAGAAAAAGAAAATCGGGGTATTATTTCGTTATTTAAGAGAGAATTATGATAAAGTCCCCGGTGCAGCTGATATGAGACCAATTAATGATCAGATGAAATTTGTGTATGAAGATGGTTGCTCATATGATCTTTTTTCTTTATGACTTTTGACTTTTTAATTATTAAGGTGTGAGTTGCGATTTTATTGGAGAATAATTTTCTAAAAAAAACATAGCGTTACTGGTTTAACTATAAAGTATGGACTCGACCAAATTGTTCTTTTAGGAATAGTGATTATTTTTTACCGAAAGAGGGATATTAATAAGAGGATATCACAGGTCGGTTAATAGAAATAGGTGATTGGGAAGGTTTAATAAAATTAGCTGAAATTAGACCTGTTATACGATCTGATATAGAAGGAATGAGAACGTGGTTACCTGGGGAAAAAATACCTAATTATATTTTAGATGTTCCTCAAGGATTGATAATTTATAGAAATTCAATGGTTGTAGCACAGCCTACGGAGTTGAGAGTTTTACTCAAACCTAATATGGGGTGTGTCCAATGGGCTGCATGCACGGAGTATAAGTAGGCTCCTTCTATTTAGTT
>NZ_QGLR01000025.1:0-1706 GCF_003202655.1 Gilliamella apicola
GTTGTACGATATTGCCGTTGGAAGGCAAAAGGATATAGTCCTAGTAAGGTGGCATCATCGAGTAATAGTAACTCTTCGCCAGTAACCATTGAAATAGGGTCAGCCTTTTTTTTGGTATCTTTATCAGGTTGTGATTTTTTTCCACTGGGGGTTTCAGACGTTGATGTACCTTTACCGTTACCTTTAGATATACCGCCAAATCGATCACTCTTATTTTTTATGCGCGTTTTCTGGGAATTAGTACCATGATTAATTCTATTTCCAATTAATTTGTTGCCTATAGATTTAACATAAGCATTCTTAAACTTGATCTTTTTAAAAAACTTAGCGACTAATTTAGAAGCTTGCGAAATTATAATATTTATAGGCTTCAATATCATATTAACCGCATTTATTAAATTTAAACCAGCACGGATTATTCGTAATGACAAGAAGATAGGACCAAGGACAGGATTGACAACAGATAATATAGCGCCAAATAATATCCCTCTTAATAGTTCACCTAACAGTGAACCACCAATTTTGACAAGCTTATTTAAAACCTTACCCCATGGATAGGACACGATTTCGGAAACTAAATAGCGACCAACAATATACATCAGCGCTTCGTCTTGAGTTAAAGCTAAGAACTGTTTTGCTTTTTGTTTATCTTCTTCCAATATCTTTCCGATTTCAGATAAATTAAAAGTTATGCCATTTAATAATTTTCCTAATTGTGCTTTTGCATTGTTAAATTCTTCTATATATTTTATAGGATCGGTTAGAAGATCCCATGCTAGCGTCACGTCATCCCAAACACTAATAAAGCCCTTCCAAACTGAATCCTTAAATTTTTCTAATATGTTTTCACCAAGCGGCTCATCTAACCACTTTTGTTTACGTTTTGGCCACTGTGCAGCTAATCGTTCGTAGGCAGTTAGTACTAAATCGTCATAGGCCAAGTACAACGCTTGATTATGCTCAATTAATTTATCATCTGTCGCCCGAATATAGTAAGTTTTCCCGGGAGTTAATCCCGAAAAAACAACTTCTCCTTTCTCATTAGTCGTACCACTTGCTACCAGATCCACGAGTTTAAGTATAGGGTTTATATATAGTTCGCTAGCTTGGAATGTCATATCCCTTACATCACCATATACTTCAATCTTAACATCGGGAATAGGTAGATCGAAGACTGATTCGTATTTTAGAACGATTTTCATCGTTCCATCTTTTTCACACTTTGCAAAAGAATAATTGTCACTCTCCCATGATTTAGTTTTTTTAGTTTTTGATAGTGATTCTTTTTTAGATTCTACATCATTGATAACGGTCACCCTGTCCATTTCCAGATTAGGTAACCCTATTAAATCTAACGCGCCATTTGCAAATTCAATATAACCTTCTTCTAGAAGTTCCTTATACCCTTTAGTGATAATTTGCTTATTTTTAAATAACTCTAGTTCATCTTCAATAAATTCAATTGGTGTTAACATGCTAATATCCTTTTATTCAAAACTAACTAAAAAATTCACTCTCCAGTTCTTCAAATGGATTGGTAACTAACTCTAGTTCTTCGACTAATTTTGTTTTTAAGTTATTTATGATGAGATTATCAATAACGTTATATTTAGCTGATTGTGATTGCCATAAGGCTAATATTCGCTGCTTAATTAGAATTTCCGGCAAAGTTTCATAATATGATGGATAGGTTTCTTTTAACCATA
>NZ_QGLR01000026.1:0-8910 GCF_003202655.1 Gilliamella apicola
TAAAAATAAAGAGTGGCGAATCGATAAAAAAGAAGTCTATAATGACCAGGACGATAAATGGGAAAAATTGTCATTATAGTGGGTAGTTAAATTAAAGTTTAACGATATTAATTTGCAGTAAGTGCAGTAAACTTTTAAATCGCAGTTTTAAATATAGTTCACTCTTAATATGCATCGTTGCCATCTTCAATCAGTTAAAACCGGTCAGGTTTTAACTGAACCTTCCTATTTTGCCTATTTAAAATACAGATACTAGAAGACTAGCCTAATAAACGGCGTAATTGACATGAAATCAAATCATGTAAACCACTATTTTCTTCATCTATTTCTAATTTATCCTAACCTAGAAAGGTGTTTGATAATCTAAATAAGTATATTGGTTAGCAAAAGTTGATAAACATACTTGTGTATATTTTAATCTAGCGCTATTGTTTACTATGATAGTTCCAGTTCTTTAGATTAAAGGAAATAACCATAAGGAAATTGTATAAACATGGCAAAGACAACATATAATAATCCTTATCATCCATATCCATATGAGATGCGCGGGCAATTTGCAGAAAAACAGGAGAAAGATAAGACTCGTTTTTTTGAGGTTCATTCATTTAAATATGATGAAGAAGAAATTAAATGGTTAAAAGAAAATGATATGTTTGAACACTCTGGATATGATACGTATATCGAGCGGTTAAATAGACCAATTACTGATAGTGATAATGTTTTTTATTTGTACTATATTGAAACTTATTATGCGGATCCTAATCAAGACGATATTGAACTATTTAATGAAAGCTCTGATTGTTATGAGACTTATTATTTTCAAAATATTGATGAATTACTCGAATTTGCTAATCATAAATGGGGATTGGTTTTAAGTGATTTTGTACAGAAACATAAAACCCATATACCATCATATTAAAAACAGTTAACCGCCGGATAGCCATCCGGCTTCTTATAAAATTAATTATTAGTTACATAGCCGTATTCTCTATGTTTTGGTACTAGTTAATCACCATTAATCAAATCAGGTAGACCGTTATTTTTTGTATCTATTTCTAATCTATCCTAACCTAAGTTTAGGTGATTTGTTTGATAAACGGGGTAATTGACGTGAAGTTAAATCATGTAAACCACCATTTTCTTCATCTATTTCTAATTTATCCTAACCTAGAAAGGTGTTTGATAATCTAAATAAGTATATTGGTTAGCAAAAGTTGATAAACATACTTGTGTATATTTTAATCTAGCGCTATTGTTTACTATGATAGTTCCAGTTCTTTAGATTAAAGGAAATAACCATAAGGAAATTGTATAAACATGGCAAAGACAACATATAATAATCCTTATCATCCATATCCATATGAGATGCGCGGGCAATTTGCAGAAAAACAGGAGAAAGATAAGACTCGTTTTTTTGAGGTTCATTCATTTAAATATGATGAAGAAGAAATTAAATGGTTAAAAGAAAATGATATGTTTGAACACTCTGGATATAATACGTATATCGAGCGGTTAAATAGACCAATTACTGATAGTGATAATGTTTTTTATTTGTACTATATTGAAACTTATTATGCGGATCCTAATCAAGACGATATTGAACTATTTAATGAAAGTTCTGATTGTTATGAGACTTATTATTTTCAAAACATTGATGAATTACTCGAATTTGCTAATCATAAGTGGGGATTGGTTTTAAGTGATTTTGTACCGAGTTATAAAACCCATATGCCATTATCTTAAAAACAGTTAACCGCCGGATAGCCATCCGGCTTTTTGTAATATTAGTTACATAGCCGTATTCCCGTATCTCTCCTCTGTTTTTGGTAACTAGTTAATCACCATTAATCAAATCAGGGAGACCGTTATTTTTTGCATCTATTTCTAATTTGTCCTAACCGCAGTTTAGACGATTTACTTAATTCTGTATTTATTTCCAATTTATTCTGACAGTTAATTTAGGAGACTAACCTAACCTAGAAGGGGGTTAGATAATCTAAATAAGTATATTGGTTAGTAAAAGTTGATAAACATACTTGTGTATATTTTAATCTAGCGCTATTGTTTACTATGATAGTTCCAGTTCTTTAGATTAAAGGAAATAACCATAAGGAAATTGTATAAACATGGCAAAGACAACATATAATAATCCTTATCATCCATATCCCTATGAGATGCGCGGGCAATTTGCAGAAAAACAAGAGAAAGACAAGACTCGGTTTTTTGAGATTGATTCATATAAATATGATAAAGAAAAAATAAAACGGTTAAAAGAAAATGATTTGTTTGAAAGTTCTTATGCTGCTATGTGTATCGAACAGTTGAATAGCCCAATTACTGATAGTGATAATGTTTTTTATTTGTATAAGATTGCAACTTATTATGCGGATCCTAATCAAGACGATCCTGAATTATTTAATGAAAGCACTTATTGTCATGAACGTTATTATTTTCAAAACATTGATGAATTACTCGAATTTGCTAATCATAAGTGGGGATTGGTTTTAAGTGATTTTGTACAGAAACATAAAACCCATATACCATCATATTAAAAACAGTTAACCGCCGGATAGCATCCGGCTTTTTGTAATATTAGTTGCATAGCCGTATTCCCCCTATGTTTTGGTACTAGTTAATCAGCATTAATCAAATCAGGGAGACCGTTATTTTTTGTATCTATTTCTAATTTGTCCTAACCGCAGTTTAGACGATTTACTTAATTCTGTATTTATTTCCAATTTATTCTGACAGTTAATTTAGGAGACTAACCTAACCTAGAAGGGGGTTAGATAATCTAAATAAGTATATTGGTTAGTAAAAGTTGATAAACATACTTGTGTATATTTTAATCTAGCGCTATTGTTTACTATGATAGTTCCAGTTCTTTAGATTAAAGGAAATAACCATAAGGAAATTGTATAAACATGGCAAAGACAACATATAATAATCCTTATCATCCATATCCCTATGAGATGCGCGGGCAATTTGCAGAAAAACAAGAGAAAGACAAGACTCGGTTTTTTGAGATTGATTCATATAAATATGATAAAGAAAAAATAAAACGGTTAAAAGAAAATGATTTGTTTGAAAGTTCTTATGCTGCTATGTGTATCGAACAGTTGAATAGCCCAATTACTGATAGTGATAATGTTTTTTATTTGTATAAGATTGCAACTTATTATGCGGATCCTAATCAAGACGATCCTGAATTATTTAATGAAAGCACTTATTGTCATGAACGTTATTATTTTCAAAACATTGATGAATTACTCGAATTTGCTAATCATAAGTGGGGATTGGTTTTAAGTGATTTTGTACAGAAACATAAAACCCATATACCATCATATTAAAAACAGTTAACAGCCGGATAGCCATCCGGCTTCTTATAAAATTAATTATTAGTTACATAGCCGTATTCCCGTATCTCTCCTCTGTTTTTGGTAACTAGTTAATCACCATTAATCAAATCAGGTAAACCGTTATTTTTTGTATCTATTTCTAATCTATCCTAACTGCAGTTTTGGCAAGTTGCTTGATAAACGGTGTGATTAACATGAAATCAAATCATCAAAACCACTATTTTCTTCATCTATTTCTAATCTATTCTAACCTCAGTTTTAGGAAATTTGTTTGATAAACGACGTAATTGACATGAAATCAAATCATGTAAACCATCATTTTCTTCATCTATTTCTAATTTATCCTAACCTAGAAGGGGGGTAGATAATCTAAATAAGTATATTAGTTAGCAAAAGTTGATAAACATACTTGTGTATATTTTAATCTAGCGCTATTGTTTACTATGATAGTTCCAGTTCCCTAGATTAAAGGAAATAACCATAAGGAAATTGTATAAACATGGCAAAGACAACATATAATAATCCTTATCATCCATATCCCTATGAGATGCGCGGGCAATTTGCAGAAAAACAAGAGAAAGACAAGACTCGGTTTTTTGAGATTGATTCATATAAATATGATAAAGAAAAAATAAAACGGTTAAAAGAAAATGATTTGTTTGAAAGTTCTTATGCTGCTATGTGTATCGAACAGTTAAATAGCCCAATTACTGATAGTGATAGTGTTTTTTATTTGTATAAGTTTGAAACTTATTATGCGGATCCTAATCAAGACGATATTGAACTATTTAATGAAAGCTCTGATTGTTATGAGACCTATTATTTTCAAAACATTGATGAATTACTCGAGTTTGCTAATCATAAGTGGGGATTGGTATTAAGTGATTTCGTACCGAGTCGCGAAACACATTTCCCACTTAAAAATCTTTAACAGCCGGATACCCATCCGGCTTTTTATAAAATTAATTATTAGTTACATAGCCGTATTCCCCCTATGTTTTGGTACTAGTTAATCACCATTAATCAAATCAGGTAGACCGTTATATTTCTAATTTATACTAACCTAAGTTTAGGTGATTTGTTTGATAAACGGGGTAATTGACGTGAAGTTAAATCATGTAAATCACTATTTTCTTCATCTATTTCTAATCTATCCTAACCGTTAATTTAGACGATTTACTTGATTCTGTATTTATTTCCAATTTATTCTGACAGTTAACTTAGGAGACTAGCCTAACCTAGAAGGGGGGTAGATAATCTAAATAAGTATATTGGTTAGCAAAAGTTGATAAACATACTTGTGTATATTTTAATCTAGCGCTATTGTTTACTATGATAGTTCCAGTTCCCTAGATAAAAGGAAATAACCATAAGGAAATTGTATAAACATGGCAAAGACAACATATAATAATCCTTATCATCCATATCCATATGAGATGCGCGGGCAATTTGCAGAAAAACAAGAGAAAGACAAGACTCGTTTTTTTGAGGTTGATTCATATAAATATGATAAAGAAAAAATAAAACGGTTAAAAGAAAATGATTTGTTTGAAAGTTCTTATGCAGCTATGTGTATCGAACAGTTAAATAGACCAATTACTGATAGTGATAATGTTTTTTATTTGTATAAGATTGCAACTTATTATGCGGATCCTAATCAAGACGATCCTGAATTATTTAATGAAAGCTCTGATTGTTATGAGACTTATTATTTTCAAAACATTGATGAATTACTCGAATTTGCTAATCATAAGTGGGGATTGGTATTAAGTGATTTCGTAGCGAGTCGCGAAACACATTTCCCACTTAAAAATCTTTAACAGCCGGATAGCCATCCGGCTTTTTATAAAATTAATTATTAGTTACATAGCCGTATTCCACTTATGTTTTGGTACTAGTTAATCACCATTAATCAAATCAGGTAGACTGTTATTTTTTGCATCTATTTCTAATCTATCCTAACCGTAATAGCCGATATGACTAATAAACTGAGTAATTATTATCATAAGTTCGATATCGCGAAGCGACCTATCAAGCGAAAATTAAATTAGTTTTATAACGGTAGCTCACTAAAAGATAGCGAAAACGTTAATAGATTTTATCTATATTCATCTCTATGATTTTGCATAAGAATAGTTAACTTGACTGTATCAATCGTTTGCTTAATAATTGAGCATACAAAACCGGAAATGAGTCATGATAAAAAGGTTTGGTTTATTTCTCCTACTTAATCACCGAAATATCAGGTAGCAAATTGACAACATCATCTTAAAATTTTATTGGATGAATTTATAAAAATTAAATTATTTAAAATAATGAGTAATATTTAGATCTAAAAGTAAGGATGATATATGCAATTCTGGAAAAAATTATTATCAAAAAATAAAAAACTTGACCAATTTGGAGCGCATCAAGAAAAACAAACATTAGAAACCCTTATCGAACAATATGTTGGACTTGCTTTTGAAAAGCAAATGGATTTAGATGGTGTTATCAACGATAAGCCTTGGCAAATTGATATGCTCAAACAGCAACTTGTTTTTGGTAATGATTTATATTGTTCTTTTCAGCTATTGGGATCTTTTTCACATTTGAGCGAGACTTGGCTTTGGGCTTGGGGAAATGAGCAAGCTGATCTTCCAAAAAATGTTATCGAACAGTCTCTTGAGCTTAAAAAATTTGGTGAAGAGAACAATATTGATTTATTTAAATTTCCTAAATTTGATGCCACCAAAGAAGATCTACATCCATTGGGAATTATTGCAAGTGGTATGTTTAACTCAAGTGGTTATTATGTCGGTAATTATGGTCAAGGTACACTTGTGTTAACTTTTAATAATGATTATATTGACCAAATTCATCAAGAGAAGGATACGCATTACCGCGTTGCTAGTGTAATCTCGCAATATATTGCCGGCTTTGAAGTAAATCACTATGCTGCGATAAAATACTATTTGCTAGCTAAAGATTATCAAATAACGTTTGATGATGGTTTAAAGCTGATCGCAACCAAAGGTGAAAAACAAATTAGCGCAGAATTTGACGACTCATTGCGCTTACGTAACCTTGATACATCCTGTGATGATTCAGATTTTATCAAAACCAAAGATAAAAACTAAATGCTCATATAGGTATTTATGCTCTGATAAACATACTTGTGCATATTTTAATCTAGCGCTATTGTTTACTATGATAGTTCCAGTTCCCTAGATTAAAGGAAATAACCATAAGGAAATTGTATAATCATGACAAAGACAACATATAATAATCCTTATCATCCATATCCATATGAGATGCGTGGGCAATGTGTTGAAAGAAAAGAAAATAATAAAACTCGATTTTTTCAGATTTTTTCACTTGAATATGATGAAAAATATATAGAAAGGTTAAAAGAAATTGATGCGCTAGAACACTCAGACTTTGGTAGATACCTTGGTTGGTTAAATAGACCAATTACTGATAGTGATAATGTTTTTTATTTGTACAAGTTTGAAACTTATTATGCGGATCCTAATCAAGAGGATCTTTATTTATTTAATAAAAGCATTGATTGTTATGAGGCTTATGTTTTTCAAAATATTGATGAATTATTTGAGTATGCTAATCATAAGTGGGGATTGGTTTTAAGTGATTTTGTACCGATTTATGAAACCCATATACCAGATTAAGAACAGTTAACTGCCGGATAGCCATCCGGCTTTTTGTAATATTAGTTACATAGCCGTATTCCCCCTATGTTTTGGTACTAGTTAATCACCATTAATCAAATCAGGTAGACCGTTATTTTTTGTATCTATTTCTAATCTATCCTAACCTAGAAATGTGTTTGATAATCTAAATAAGTATATTGGTTAGTAAAAGTTGATAAACATACTTGTGTATATTTTAATCTAGCGCTATTGTTTACTATGATAGTTCCAGTTCCTTATATTAAAGGAAATAACCATAAGGAAATTGTATAATCATGACAAAGACAACATATAATAATCCTTATCATCCATATCCATATGAGATGCGTGGGCAATGTGCAGAAAGAAAAGAAAATAATAAAACTCGATTTTTTCAGATTTTTTCACTTGAATATGATGAAAAATATATAAAAAGGTTAAAAGAAATTGATGCGCTAGAACACTCAAAGTTAGGTAGATATCTTGGTTGGCTAAATAGACCAATTACTGATAGTGATAATGTCTTTTATTTGTACAAGTTTGAAACTTATTATGCAGATCCTAATCAAGAGGATCTTTATTTATTTAATAAAAGCATTGATTGTTATGAGGCATATGTTTTTCAAAACATTGATGAATTATTTGAGTATGCTAATCATAAGTGGGGATTGGTTTTAAGTGATTTTGTACCGATTTATGAAACCCATATACCAGATTAAGAACAGTTAACTGCCGGATAGCCATCCGGCTTCTTATAAAATTAATTATTAGTTACATAGCCGTATTCCCGTATCTCTCCTCTGTTTTTGGTAACTAGTTAATCACCATTAATCAAATCAGGGAGACCGTTATTTTTTGTATCTATTTCTAATCTATCCTAACCTCAGTTTTAGGAAATCTGTTTGATAAACGACGTAATTGACATGAAATCAAATCATGTAAACCATCATTTTCTTCATCTATTTCTAATCTATCCTAACTGCAGTTTAGGCAAGTTGCTTGATAAACGGGGTAATTGACGTGAAGTTAAATCACCCAAACCACTATTTTCTTCATCTCTTTCTTATTTATCCTAACCTAGAAATACATTGGATAATTTAGATATTTACATTTGTTTGCATAATCGGATTAATGTAATTATACTTAAACTATTGCTGCGATATTATCTGTAATGGTATTGATAAATTAGCTGGTTAGAAAACGGATGGATATATTATGGAACCTAATATACAAGAAGCAGTAGCAGTACTAAAAAAATTTATTATCGCAATGAATAGATGGGAGGTATATTTTTTTAATTTAACTGAAGAATACGATGAAAATAGTAAAAATTCTGATTCTTTAACCCCCAAAATCCTAGAAGAGCTTGATGCTATATTTAAAAGCTATTGTACCTTAAAAGAAAGAAAATACGGAAGGCAAGCTGGTTTAGCTCTTGGATTCCCACCAGATTATTCTCCCGATGAAGAAATACTGGCAACCGAAGTATTAAACAAAAATAAAATTGCCATTGAAACCCAAGATCATTCTATCTTGGAATATCGCTATCGTTATACGCTTCACTATAAAAATAAAGAGTGGCGAATCGATAAAAAAGAAGTCTATAGAGACGAAGACGATAAATGGGAAAGATGGATGTTGTAGGTGAGATATTGTAGGTGAGATATTGTAGGAGATAGTTAAATTAAGATATGACGGTTTTAATTTGCAGTAAGTTTTTAAGTCGCAGTTTTAAAATTTTCTGATAAAAAGTAACCGATAACCGTTAATGGATAATAGAAGTTTATCGTAAGGGAGTAGAAATGAGCACAATTTCGCTTACTGAGTGGGTTGCGATAACAGCAAGATCTCAAATGCCACTTTATGCTGTTTTATCCAATGTT
>NZ_QGLR01000027.1:0-4617 GCF_003202655.1 Gilliamella apicola
AAAAAATTCGCCACTATCGGGATAATGATTTTCATCAAGCGGTAGAAACCGTACACACTTATACTTACGATGCCTTTGGACGGCGTATCAGTAAAACGGATAAGCAAACCGGGGATAAAACCCTGTTCTTTTGGCAGGGGAATAAATTAATTACTGAATGTCATGCTGACGATGCCGATTTTAGTCCATCGGCGGTCCGCAATCAGGGGAGCAAAGCGGAAGACTACCGCTGTTGCAGCTATATTTACGAGCCGAGTGAGGATAGTTTTATTCCCCTAGCGCAGTTACAGGGGCGGGGGCGCGGTGGTCAGATCTACTACTACCTAACCGATCAACTAGGCACACCGCAAGAGCTAATCAGCGCCAATGGAGATATTGTCTGGAGTGGTATTTACAAATCCTATGGTCAAATTGCTATAGCCGCCGGCACAACCGCCCAGAATCTACGATTTCAGGGACAGTATTTTGACCAAGAATCGGGATTACACTATAATTTTAACCGTTACTATGATCCCTATTGTGGGCGCTACTTTAGCCAAGATCCGATAGGGCTAGAAGGTGGCGAAAATACCTATGCTTATGTGTTTGATCCCCTCGCATGGATTGACCCATTAGGATTAGCGAAAGTACCTAAAATAAAAATGAATCAAGCTGGTCAAATAACTTCAGCATCGGCAACAGTTAGGAAAAAGGATTTAGGAACAGGAACGCCAACTAACCAGAAAGCACGTGATTGGGCCCGTTCGAGAGGTGGTACCCAAAAAGATGATGCAGGCCATATATTAGGTGCGCTTTTAGGTGGTTCAGGCACTGATACAGATAACATATTCCCTCAATTAAAGAAGATAAATCGTGGTAAATATCGAGCTTTTGAACGTAAAATTAGAGACCGTATAAACAAACATGGAACAGTAAATTTAGAGTGGAAATTTGTATACGCAAACGGTGGAACGCGACCGACCAAGATTATTTATATCGTTAAACAGAAAGGTAGGGTGGTAATGAAGGATGAGTTTTACAATTAATAGAGGATGCATTATGGAACCCAATATACAAGAAGCAGTAGCAGTACTAAAAAAATTTATTATCGCAATGAATAAATGGGAAGTATATTATAATACTATAACTATGGACTGCGTTGATAGGGATGAATATGAAAATTTAGCTTCCTTGGAAGCCAACAAGGGAGTGGAGCTTGATGCAATATTTAATACTTATTGTACCTTAAAAGAGCGAAAATATGGTAGGCAAGCTGCGTTAAATAATCAATATCCACCAGAGTATTCTCCCGATGAAGAAATACTGGCAACCGAAGTGTTAAAGAAGAATAAAATTGCTATTGAAACCCAAGATCATTCTATCTTGGAATATCGTTATCGTTATACACTTCACTATAAAAATAAAGAGTGGCGAATCGATAAAAAAGAAGTCTATAATGACCAGGACGATAAATGGGAAAAATTGTCATTATAGTGGGTAGTTAAATTAAAGTTTAACGATATTAATTTGCAGTAAGTGCAGTAAACTTTTAAATCGCAGTTTTAAATATAGTTCACTCTTAATATACATCGTTGCCATCTTCAATCAGTTAAAACCGGTCAGGTTTTAACTGAACCTTCATATTTTACCTATTTAAAATACAGATACTAGAAGACTAGCCTAATAAACGGCGTAATTGACATGAAATAAAATCATGTAAACCATCATTTTCTTCATCTATTTCTAATCTATTCTAATTTAAAAAAGTGTTAGATAATCTAAATATTTACATTGGTTTGCATAACCGGATTAATATACTTGTACTTAAACCATGGCAGCGTTATTATCTGTAATGGTATTGATAAATTAGC
This sequence comes from Gilliamella apicola, assembly GCF_003202655.1. Classification (GTDB taxonomy): domain Bacteria; phylum Pseudomonadota; class Gammaproteobacteria; order Enterobacterales; family Orbaceae; genus Gilliamella; species Gilliamella apicola_R. The sequence continues at coordinate 1,851 of NZ_QGLR01000027.1, forward strand.
TAGTTAGTAAATGGAAGGATGCATTATGGAACCCAATATACAAGAAGCAGTAGAAGTACTAAAGAAATTTATTATCGCAATGAATAAATGGGAAGTATATTATCATACTTTAACTATGGAATACGTTGACAAAGGTAAAAAGTTAGCACCCTTGGATGCCAAAAAGAGAGAGGAGCTTGATGCAATATTTAACACTTATTGTACCTTAAAAGAGCGAAAATATGGTAGGCAAGCTGCGTTAAATACTCAATATCCAGCAGAATATTCTCCCGATGAAGAAATACTGGCAACCGAAGTGTTAAAGAAGAATAAAATTGCCATTGAAACCCAAGAGCATTCCCTTTTGGAAGAACGCTATCGTTATACACTTCACTATAAAAATAAAGAGTGGCGAATCGATAAAAAAGAAGTCTATAATGATCAGGACGATAAATGGGAAAAATTGTCATTATAGTGGGTAGTTAAATTAAAGTTTAACGATATTAATTTGCAGTAAGTGCAGTAAACTTTTAAATCGCAGTTTTAAATATAGTTCACTCTTAATATACATCGTTGCTATCTTCAATCAGTTAAAACCGGTCAGGTTTTAACTGAACCTTCATATTTTACCTATTTAAAATACAGATACTAGAAGACTAACCTAATAAACGGCGTAATTGACATGAAATAAAATCATGTAAACCACTATTTTCTTCATCTATTTCTAATCTATTCTAACCTAGAAAAGTGTTAGATATCTAAATATTTACATTGGTTTGCATAACCGGATTAATATATTTGCACTTAAACTATGGCAGCGTTATTATCTGTAATGGTATTGATAAATTAGCTGGTTAGTAAATGGAAGGACGCATTATGGAACCCAATATACAAGAAGCAGTAGCAGTACTAAAAAAATTTATTATCGCAATGAATAAATGGGAAGTATATTATCATGCTATAACTATGGAATACGTTGACAAAGGTATAAAGTTAGCACCCTTGGACGCCAAAAAGAGAGAGGAGCTTGATGCAATATTTAACACTTACTGTACCTTAAGAGAGCGAAAATATGGTAGGCAAGCTGCATTAAATACAGGATGTCCACCAGAATATTCTCCCGATGAAGAAATACTGGCAACCGAAGTGTTAAAGAAGAATAAAATTGCCATTGAAACCCAAGAGCATTCCCTCTTGGAATATCGTTATCGTTATACACTTCACTATAAAAATAAAGAGTGGCGAATCGATAAAAAAGAAGTCTATAATGACCAGGACGATAAATGGGAAAAATTGTCATTATAGTGGGTAGTTAAATTAAAGTTTAACGATATTAATTTGCAGTAAGTGCAGTAAACTTTTAAATCGCAGTTTTAAATATAGTTCACTCTTAATATACATCGTTGCCATCTTCAATCAGTTAAAACCGGTCAGGTTTTAACTGAACCTTCATATTTTACCTATTTAAAATACAGATACTAGAAGACTAGCCTAATAAACGACATAATTGACATGAAATAAAATCATGTAAACCACTATTTTCTTCATCTATTTCTAATCTATCCTAATCGCAGTTTAGGCAAGTTGTTTGATAAACGGCATAATTGACGTGAAGTTAAATCATGTAAACCACTATTTTCTTCATCTATTTCTAATCTATCCTAACCGTTAATTTAGACGATTTACTTGATTCTGTATTTATTTTTAATTTATTCTGACAGTTAACTTACGAGACTAGCCTAACCTAGAAGGGGGTAGATAATCTAAATAAGTATATTGGTTAGCAAAAGTTGATAAACATACTTGTGTATATTTTAATCTAGCGCTATTGTTTACTATGATAGTTCCAGTTCCCTAGATTAAAGGAAATAACCATAAGGAAATTTTATAATCATGACAAAGACAACATATAATAATCCTTATCATCCATATCCATATGAGATGCGCGGACAATGTGCAGAAAAACAGGAGAAAGATAAGACTCGGTTTTTTGAAATTTTTTCAATTAAATATGATGAAGAAGAAATTAAACGGTTAAAAGAAAATGATATGTTTGAACACTCTGGATATGATACGTATATCGAGCGATTAAATAGACCAATTACTGATAGTGATAATGTTTTTTATTTGTATAAGTTTGAAACTTATTATGCGGATCCTAATCAAGACGAGATTGAATTATTTAATGAAAGCTCTGATTGTTATGAGACTTATTATTTTCAAAACATTGATGAATTACTCGAATTTGCTAATCATAAGTGGGGATTGGTTTTAAGTGATTTTGTACCGAGTTATGAAACACATATACCATCATATTAAAAACAGTTAACCGCCGGATAGCCATCCGGCTTCTTATAAAATTAATTATTAGTTACATAGCCGTATTCCCCCTATGTTTTGGTACTAGTTAATCACCATTAATCAAATCAGGTAGACCGTTATTTTTTGCATCTATTTCTAATCTATCCTAACTGCAGTTTTGGCAAGTTGTTTGATAAACGACATAATTGACATGAAATCAAATCATCAAAACCATCATTTTCTTCATCTATTTCTAATTTATCCTAACCGCAGTTTAGGTGACTTACTTGATAAATGGCGTAATTAACATGAAATAAAATCATGTAAACCACTATTTTCTTCATCTATTTCTAATTTATCCTAACCGCAGTTTAGGCAAGTTGCTTGATAAACGGCGTAGTTGACATGAAGTTAAATCATGTAAACCACCATTTTCTTCATCTATTTCTAATTTATCCTAACCTAACCTAGAAAAGTGTTAGATATC
>NZ_QGLR01000028.1:0-2806 GCF_003202655.1 Gilliamella apicola
AACAGGGTTTTATCCCCGGTTTGCTTATCCGTTTTACTGATACGCCGTCCAAAGGCATCGTAAGTATAAGTGTGTACGGTTTCTACCGCTTGATGAAAATCATTATCCCGATAGTGGCGAATTTTTTTAAATTCAATTAATCGGTGTTGGCAGTCCCATTTAAACTGATGTTCGGTATGTTGCCGTTTGCCACGTAACTCTTTTATCACATTACCATATTCATCATATTCATAATGTCGATCGCCCTGAATTTTTAAACGGTTGGCGCTAACTTGGGTACTCGAGGCTGTATTGGACTGTTTATCGCCTTTAAGCGCATCAAGTGGGGCATCACTGCTTAACAGGTTATTGGCACCATCATAAATAAACTGCTCGTGATAGCCTTTAAAGCTTAACTCATCAGGCAGTTGTTTATGGTTATAAGGCTTATGGTTTGCACTAGCTAATCGACCGTTTAAATCATGGGTGAAGTTTTTGATACCCTTATAGGTATCGGTAATTTGGGTTAGTTCACCTACCTGATTGTATTGATAGTGGCGCTCAATCGGTTTTATGATATTGTCACCAACCGTAATGCGTTGATGCAGCAATCGGCCCATGCTGTCAAACTGGTTGCGCCAATTTAACTCACCAAATCGCCCCAGTGTTCGATCGATTTCTTTACCTTGTTGCCAACGGTGGGTTGAAAGTGGTTGCCCATTTAAATCAATTTGACTTACGTTATCGCCATGGTAATGGTAAGCGAGTATATTGCCATCTGGCATCCGCATTCGGTATAAGCGGCCGACGGCATCGTAATCGAAGTATTGACTACTAAATCCTTGATGCTCTTGGATTAGGCGACCACATTTGTCATATTGCCAAACTAACGGCCACTGGCCATCATCTACTTCGAGCAACTGACCAAAACCGTTATAACGATAGGCTATCTTTTGACCATCCGGGAGCGTTCGTGCGGTTAAACGCCCATGGATATCTCGCTCATATTGAGTGACTAATGCGGTTTCTTGCCGTCCGCTATCACCATACTCGGTGCGTTTTATTATCTGGTCATTGACATCATACTCCCAAAAAATTCGACGACCATCGAATAATCGTTCCGATTGTATTTTGCCAGTTGGCGTATAATCAATATGGTAACGGTCACCATTATGATTAATAATATCGCTGATTTTACAGTGAATATTGTTATATTCATACTGCGTATAGCTGTTATCCGGGTAATAAATTCGTTTAATAAATGGCGTATTTGGGTGATATTCAAAATGAGTGACCCGCTGCTTTTCATCAATCTCTTTCGTGACACTACCATAAGGGTTATAGCTAAATTTGCGTGATGTTCCATCTGGCCAGTGAACCGCCACTAAGCGACCAATATCATCCCATACCCATCGAGTTGCCTGCACAGCATCAATATTATTTGTCGAATTAGGATCGGTTGTGCTCTCAAAAATCAGTTGACCCAGTGCATTATAACGATAGTACATTACTTCTCCACTGGTATTTTGGTATTCAAGCAATTGACCGAGTGCATTAAAGGTATAGCGCTCCGAGGTGTTATCCGGATAGATAACGGCGGAGAGTGAGCCGTTTTCCGACCAGCGATAGTTGGTTTCTAACTTCATTGGGTCGATATAAGTTATCAAATTACCGTCATAGTCGTAGCGCCATTTTTCTCGTCTAATCTCTAATCTATCAGCACTATAATGTGTGCGCTCCATCAATAAACCACGATTATAGCGATTAGTTACCACTTGACCATCAGGAAAACGCATTAACGTGCAATTTAATTCATCATCATAATCAAATTCTGTTACGTGACCGGCAGAATCGATCTCCGCGATTAGTTCACCATCTTGACCATAATGGCGAGTGGTTGTGGTGCCACTGGCTGAGACCGTTTTAAGCAAACGGGCGGTCTGTTTATCATGTACAAAAATCTCTTTGCTACCATCAGCATAAATGGCTTCTGAGGTGCCGGAGGCGGCATCCCATTTAAAATTAATTTCTGTATTGGGTATATTACTCCATTGCCGAAGCGCTCGAACCGATTTGCCTTCACCAATCCATTCCCAATAAAATTCGGTACCACCAGCCAGTTGTCTTTTGGTAAAAACAAAATCGGAACGGTACTCATAACGTTCGACTTCGTTAACGGGATTGATCACTTCACTTAATTGTCCTTGTTCGTCATAAGCATAACGTATTAGGCATTGAGGCTCCGAGCCAGCGATGGTGATATGGCGAGCTAAGCGAATTTCAGATAATCTATCGCCCTGTTCGGTCTCAATATAATAGAATAGGAGTGAAGCACCGGCTGGGTTTTCCAATTTGACCGGAAGCTGCCTTTCTGGGTCATAATGAACCAATAATTTTTGCTTGTTTTGCGAAAAAGCAGTAACCTGCCCATGATTATCCGATAAGCGATTGACATGCATTACCCAACCATTTAAACAGGCGGCAGTAAATAGATATTCATTCTCTTTTTCACTTAACCAGACCGCGGCTTTAGCGAGTTTATTGGCGGATATGGGCATATTCTTACTTGGTAAATCGAGTGTATTGATTAAATTCTCATGATCGGTCCAAATGATAGTGTTATCTTCATCGTTAAATAAAAAATGGTGTTGTAAAGAGTGACTCCAACCATAGCCAAAGACGGAGTTTATCTCTACCGCTGTTGTACGATATTGCCGTTGGAAGGCAAAAGGATATAGTCCTAGTAAGGTGGCATCATCGAGTAATAGTAACTCTTCGCCAGTAACCATTGAAATAGGGTCAGCCTTTTTTTTGGTATCTTTATCAG
>NZ_QGLR01000029.1:0-8513 GCF_003202655.1 Gilliamella apicola
AACTAAACAGAAGGAGCCTACTTATACTCCGTGCATGCAGCCCATTGGACACACCCCATATTAGGTTTGAGTAAAACTCTCAACTCCGTAGGCTGTGCTACAACCATTGAATTTCTATAAATTATCAGATTTTTAGGAACATCTAAAATATAATTAGGTATTTTTGATCTAGGTAGCCACGGTGTCAGTCATTTTATATCATATTATATATAAGGATTATGTTTCAGCTAATTTTATTAAACCTTCCCAATCACCTCTTTCTATTAACTGACCTGTGATATCCTCTTTTTAATATCGCTCTTTCGGTAAAAAATAATCACTATTCCTAAAAGAACAATTTGGTCGAGTCCATACTTTATAGCTAAACCAGTAACGCTATGTTTTTTTTAGAAAATTATTCTCCAATAAAATCGCAACTCACACCTTAATTATTAAAAAGAAAAAAGATCATATGGGCAACCATCTTCATACACAAATTTCATCTGCTCATCAATAGGTCTCATATTGGTTGAATCAGGGACTTTATCAAAATTTTCTCTTAAATAACGACATAGTATCCCAATTTTCTTTTTCTCTTCCGCAGTTAATTCATCGATTAAATCGTCATGTTGAGTTAAAAAATAGTAATTATCTTTTCGAAGATCATAAAAACAACCAAGATTATTAAATAGACCCCAAGCATCTAGAACATCCTCCTTTAATGAACTTAAATATAATTTAAAATAATTTACCAACAGTTGATACGGATGCTCTTTCTCTCCAAGATATCCCATCATTCCCGTAAAATTAATCATATAATTATGATATCCTCGGCTCCATTCATTTGGCGCAAAATAGTCACCTTCACCTTTTAAATAGGCACTAACTTCATTATTATTTACTGCTTCGTCAAAATAACCCTTCATGGGAACTCCTCCTTGGTTTTAGACCATTGGCAAAGATATTTCAAGAAACAAACATGTTTAAGTCTAAGTTTTCAAATCTAGCGTTCTAATAGATAACCGGATTACATATACAATATTTTATCTTTCAAAAGGCTTACTATGTCTTTACAATATAATAAATATAATTGGTTTTTTATTTATTTGATTTAATTAAAATATCCTGCCAGCATACATTCAACTTCTTCTTTTGATTTTACCTCCATCATATCAAATAGTTTTTTATCGCTCTCTGTGGCTGTTCTAATTCGAGTGTCATTTAACCATAATTCATTATCAACTATTCTACGAGCTAAAGTTTGGCTACTTAATTTATTTTCTTTTAACCCAATAGTAAGCCATTGTTCATTTTTGATAGGAGCAAGAGATGTATAAATTAATTTCAAAAATTGATTTGAAAATTCAGGCGCTAATGGAATTTTGCTGATAAAACGAGTGGGGTTATAATAAATACCTAATAAAATTAGGTTATGAAAAATATCAGAAATATAAACCACTTGTGCAGGAATATACAATTTATTTTGTGTTGGTATGGCAATAACCTTACCTAAAAGATTTTGATTGATACTATTTTTTTTGTGGATTGTTTTTTTCTTTAGCTCAACTGAATCCAATCCTATATATTCTACTATACCTTCCCCTGTATATACATTCATACGCGTTTTTGAAATGATGATACTCTGTTTTCCAGATTGCCCCGGAATGTGCAATATAAAAATATTTTCTTTTTTATTATCCAATAGAATATCTAATGCCATGTATTGATATAGCTCATGAGGAAATATATATTTCTCTAGTTCTTTAATTGTTATTAAGCGAGCTTTTTCTTGTAAAACATCTAAATTTATCTTTTTCATTTATTAAACGGCCTCCACCTCGGGCTTATCAAGTCACTATCTTTATTAAACATACTTCGATGCCCATATGGTTCAAAAAGTCCGCTCTTTTTATTTCTAAAATATTTGACCAACTCTTGGTAAGGATTTTCTTGCTTTTTAAGATATCCCATCATTCCCATAAAATTATTTATAAAATTATGATTTCCCTAAATCATTTCCCATGGCGAAAAATAATCACCTTCACCGTTTAAATAGGCACTAATTTCATTATTGTTTACTGCTTGTTCAAAATCACCTTTCATGGGAACTCCTCCTTAGTAAAGTGATAGTGCTGAGGATTTTTATGACAAAAAAGTATCTCTAATATGCTCTTCAGCTTGCAAGTTCTAGGTTTATTTTAGATGTTCACATGCGGGTATAAAACATAAGCATTACCGTTTTGGGGTTTATTGGTTGATTTAGCACCTTATAGCAAAACCGGTAACGCTTTATTTTTTTAAACTATTCTCCAATTAAATACCAACTCATACCCTAATAATTAAAAAAGAACTGCATATTAACATCGTTTTTCATCGATAACTTCATCTACAAAATAAATTTAAAGCTAAAACCTCTAGTTTTTATAGACTGCATTATTTTACCTTTGAAATTTTAGCAAAATGTAAAGTTAAGCCTTAATTCTATTTTTACTATAATCTTAAAACTATACTTGGTTGACTTTTCATCTTAACTTGACTTGATTCGATTCTCTAACAAAGTCAAAACAATCTTGAGCGTTAAATGGTTGCGTTAAATCTAATGCCATCACAGAATCTATATATTCTTGTGGTGGTTTATAATAATGATCCCTTATATAATGGAGGATAAGACCTGGTGACGCATAATATTGATTATTCACTTGTGATGGAATTAATAATTCGCAAAATCCTAGGGGCATATCCATAAGTGCATTTCTCTTCTTATTTATATAAGGTTGTAAAATAGATTCTTTACATAATCTACAAGAAGTATTGCATCTTATCCTATTAAATTTATAATCATAAAAATCATCGTTAATTATAATTTCTGTGAGTTTTTCAATAAATTCTGGTTCTGTATCGCCCATTTCATAAAAATGTTCATAAGAAAGCCAACCAATATTGATAATCATTTCTAGCGGTTTGTTCACATAGTAATTATAGTATGTATGATCTTTAAAATACATATTTTTCACCTCTTATAACTTGTGTATTCAGCCTACAGGTACACGACATTAAACTAAATAGAAAGAGCCTACTTATACCTCTTACATGCAGCCCATTGGACCCACCCCATATTAGGTTTGAGTAAAACTCTCAACTCCGTAGGCTGTGCTACAACCATTGAATTACTATAAATTATCAGATCTTTAGGAACATCTAAAATATAATTAGGTATTTTTGATTTAGGTAGCCACGGTGTCAGTCATTTTATATCATATTATATATAAGGATTATGTTTCAGCTAATTTTATTAAACCTTCCCAATCACCTATTTCTATTAACTGACCTGTGATATCCTCTTATTAATATCCCTCTTTCGGTAAAAAATAATCACTATTCCTAAAAGAACAATTTGGTCGAGTCCATACTTTATAGCCAAACCAGTAACACTATGTTTTTTTTTTGAAAATTATTCTCCAATAAAATCGCAACTCACACCTTAATTATTAAAAAGAAAAAAGATCATATGGGCAACCATCTTCATACACAAATTTCATCTGCTCATCAATAGGTCTCATATTGGTTGAATCAGGGACTTTATCAAAATTCTCTCTTAAATAACGAAATAATACCCCGATTTTCTTTTTCTCTTCCACAGTTAATTCATCGATTAAATCTTTATTTTGAGTTAAAAAATAGCGATTATTTTTTCTAAAATAATAATAACAACTAATATTGTTAAATAAACCCCAAGCATCTAAAGCATCTTTATTAAGTGAACCTAAGTATAATTTAAAATATTTGACCAACAGTAGATAAGGATTTTCTTTTTTTTTAAGATATTCCAACATTCCCGTGAAATTCATCATATAATGATGGTATCCTCGTCCCCAATCATTTGTCACAAAATAGTCACCTTCACCTTTCAAATAGGCACTAACTTCATTATTATTTACTGCTTGTTCAAAATCACCCTTCATGGGAACTCCTCCTTGGTTTGATACCATTGGTAAAGATATTTCAGGAAACACACATTTAGATTTAGATTTAGATATAAATTTAATATTAGCTTAGCGGGGGAATTTAATCATCACTAATAATTAAAAATTGGCGAGTTTTTTGAATAATAAAAAGTATCTGGTGATACCTTCATCACCTTGCAAACTTTAGCTATATGGTGAATATTTTTCAGTTTAATTTTATAAGCTTACTGGATTGAGAAGGTTTAATAAATATAGTTTATATTGGTTTGCGGGTATAAAACATAAGCATTACCGTTTTGGGGTTTATTGGTAGATTCAACATCTTATAGCCAAACCAGTAACACTCTATTTTTTTAAACTATCCTCCGATTAAATCGCAACTCTCACCTTAATCATTAAAAAGTCAAAAGATCATATGGACAACCATTTTTACGAATAGACTCAAAGTGTTTATCTATAGGAGACATTTGTGCTTGACCTGGGACTTTATCAAAATTCTCTCTTAAATAACGAAATAATACCCCAATTTTCTTTTTCTCTTCCGCGGTTAATTGATCGATTAAGTAATCATTTGGAGTCAAAAAAAAGGGATTACTTCTTCGAAGAGTATAAAAACAATCAATATTGTTAAATAAACTCCAAGCATCTAGAGCATCTTCCTTAAGTGAACTTAAGTATAATCTAAAATATTTGACCAATTCTTGATAGGGATTTACTCTTTTTTCAAGATAGAACATCATTCCCATAAAATTCATGATATAACTATGAGATGCCTTATACCTTTCCTCTGGCGTAAAATAGTCACCTTCACCTTTAAAATAAGCACTAATTTCATTATTATTTACTGCTTGTTCAAAATCCCCCTTCATGGGAACTCCTTTTTTAAAAAAAGCTGAAATAGCAAAAAAATCACTGTTTATTTTTTTCTTCAATTGATTAAATTTTGCATTGAGGAGTATCATTTCTTCAAAATCCTCCCGCCCAATAAAGAACTCAGCAAAGCCACGCGCCCCTGCTTGGATTGAGTAATAACCATCTCTTGCAGATTCAATAAAATATTCAGCTGAACTTGTATCTTCAATTGCTGATGATATATCTGCAATTGTACGATTAATTGCATATAACCAAGTATCATTTTGTTCAGCAATTAAAATATTTCGAAGTTTAATAAAATCATCTAATAAGGTATTTAATAATAGAGATAACATTCTATTCTCCTTAAGGTAATGGTATTTCCGCTAATACTTTCACCTCAGTTATGTTCCATGAATATTTGAATTTGCTCTTGTCCACCTAAATAAAATCCTAGTTGATAAAACTTTACCATCGGTTATTAAAATTATCAGGATAGATTTGTCCTTATCGCTCTTTTATTTTTATCGTATTTTCCTTTTTTCAGAATAGGTTATTCCTTAAAAAAACTGTACGAATTAGCATAGCCTATCTAGCGAGTTTTTACCCCCCCCATCACCTTGCAAACTTTAGATATATGGTAAATATTTTTCAGTTTAATTTTATAAGTTTTGTTTCTCTAACAAATCAAAACAATCTTGAGCGTTAAATGGTTGCGTTAAATCTAATGCCATCACAGAATCTATATATTCTTGTGGTGGTTTATAATAATGATCCCTTATATAATGGAGGATAAGACCTGGTGACGCATAATATTGATTATTCACTTGTGATGGAATTAATAATTCGCAAAATCCTAGGGGCATATCCATAAGTGCATTCCTCTTCTTATCTACATAAGGTTGTAAAATAGATTCTTTACATAATTTACAAGAAGAATTGCATCTTATCCTATTAAATTTATAATCATAAAAATAATCGTTAATTATAATTTCTGTAAGTTTTTCAATAAATTCTGGTTCTGTTTCGCCCATTTCATAAAAATGTTCATAAGAAAGCCAACCAATATTGATAATCATTTCTAGCGGTTTGTTCACATAGTAATTATAGTATGTATGATCTTTAAAATACATATTTTTCACCTCTTATAACTTGTGTATGCAGCCATTAAACTAAATAGAAGGAGCCTACTTATACTCCGTGCATGCAGCCCATTGGACACACCCCATATTAGGTTTGAGTAAAACTCTCAACTCCGTAGGCTGTGCTACAACCATTGAATTTCTATAAATTATCAATCTTCGAGGAACATCTAAAATATAATTAGGTATTTTTTCCCCAGGTAACCACGTTCTCATTCCTATTAAATCAGATCGTACATGAGAATCTGTTTCAGCTAATTTTATTAAACCTTCCCAATCACCTCTTTCTATTAACCGACCTGTGATGTCTGCTATTGAAATATCCTCTCTCGGTAAAGTAATCATTGTTCCTTCAGGTACAATAATTTCGCCAGTACCAAATCGATAATATCCATGTCCAGCAAAAGCAGTTCCTGTTCCCCCTTCTAATATTTCTTTTGCGTAATATTGACCGGAATCACTATTAAGCCCTCTAATATAACCTAATGGGTCAATCCAGTTAATCGGATTTCCATTTACATAAGCGTAAAAATTGAAGCCACCAATCAGCTTTATCGGGTCTTGGGTTATATACCGCCCGACAAAGGGGTCGTAGTAACGATTTAGGTTGTAGTGTAGACCTGTCTCTTCATCGTAGTATTGTCCCTGAAAGCGCAGCGGGTTATCAGGAATAGCACGATTGCCAACTTCATGGTAGGTTTCATCAATAATTTGTCCATAGCCATTATACTGGCATTCATATAATGTTTCACCAAATCCATCCGTTAACCCTATCGGCGTGCCGAGTTGGTCGTTTTGGTACCAGTAGAGTTGGGTTTTGCCTTGTTGGGCATTGCCCTGTACTAACGCCAGTGGCCGGAAGGAGTCCTGCTCATAGAGGTAACTTTGCCAGTGCTTGTCATTGTCGGTTTCGGCAATCAGTTTATGACCTTGTCACACATTTTTGGGGAAAAATTTGAACAACTCTTTAACGTTGACTCGACAGAAGCGAGTCTCATGGATGAGACGAGTATTTGAATTCGGTTATTTTGCCATTAACGATTGATTGTTTTTGACTTTAATTAGTCAACATAAGTATTATTAATATCACCTAAAAATGATATTTAAAGAACATGAAGCTGATCAGTTTTTGTAAAGATGGTTCAGGAAATCTCGCTACTTCAATATAAAAACCTAAAATTACAGTTATACTAAGATGTAATAAACTTAAAATATATATGTTTTATTATAATAAACAATCCATGACTTTATAAAAATTTAACATAAAATCATAAAGATATTGTTATACAATAAAGTTAATATTCTTCTGTAACTAAGGCTAATCCATGAGATACTATTTCTTGCGTTAATTCTTTTTCCGTAAAATTTGGAGTATCTCGTATAAAGTCTAAAATCCAAGTGATGTTTTGCTCCTCAAAATATTTTAAAAATGAATACTTATATACATCTTCTAAAGAAAGAGTACACGCGTTACCTGCTTTTCCTTTTCCTTCTATGTAAATAATTGGTTCGTTTTTATTACAATTGTCTGCGGTAATACCTATTTTTAACACTCCATCTAGAGCATTAGCTAAATATGGATGTAGATCAATATCAACTAAAATATAATATAACGCTCTCATTCTAATATCCTTGATGCAAAAATCACTCTGTAAGGATAGTGATTTTTTTAAATTTTATCAACATAAAATCTGCATGTAGTTGCTGCGCTCCCCCTAACCCATATTCAGGATAAGCCATAGCAAAAGGTTCAAGTTTACCTTTCACAGTATCACCAGCCCAGTTTGGAATTCTTGCTTTAACGATACCATTTTCAAAAAGTTGTAATCTATCAAACTCGCCTAAGAGCCTCGCGTCAGACCATGATCTACTAATTTGATAAAAACATAAGCATTACTGTTTGGAATTTTTAATTAGATTCAATATTTTATAGCCGAAGCGGCAACGCTCTGTTTTTTTTAAATTATTCCAATAAAATCGCAACTTACACCTTAATCATTAAAAAGTCAAAAGATCATATGGACAACCATTTTTACGAATAGACTCAAAGTGTTTAAAATATTTCGAAGTTTAATAAAATCATCTAATAAGGTATTTAATAATAGTGATGATAACATTCTATTCTCCTTAAGGTAATGGTATTTCCGCTAATACTTTCACCTCAGTTATGTTCCATGAATATTTGAATTTGCTCTTGTCCACCTAAATAAAATCCTAGTTGATAGAACTTTACCATCGGTTATTAAAATTATCAGGATAAATTTGTCCTTATCGCCCTTTTATTTTTAACGTATTTTCCTTTTTTCAGAATAGTTTATCCCTTAAAAAAACTGTACGAATTAGCATAGCCTATCTAGCCTATTTAGCGAGTTTTTACCCCCCATCACCTTGCAACCTTTAGATATATGGTAAATATTTTTCAGTTTAATTTTATAAGTTTTGTTTCTTTAACAAATCAAAACAATCTTGAGCGTTAAATGGTTGCGTTAAATCTAATGCCATCACAGAATCTATATATTCTTGTGGTGGTTTATAATAATGATCCCTTATATAATGGAGGATAAGACCTGGTGAC
>NZ_QGLR01000030.1:0-1045 GCF_003202655.1 Gilliamella apicola
TTACTTGACTGTAAAACTCTCACTCTTACCGAACTTGGCCGTAACCTGCCAACCAAAGCGAGAACAAAACATAACATCAAACGAATCGACCGATTGTTAGGTAATCGTCACCTCCACAAAGAGCGACTCGCTGTATACCGTTGGCATGCTAGCTTTATCTGTTCGGGCAATACGATGCCCATTGTACTTGTTGACTGGTCTGATATCCGTGAGCAAAAACGGCTTATGGTATTGCGAGCTTCAGTCGCACTACACGGTCGTTCTGTTACTCTTTATGAGAAAGCGTTCCCGCTTTCAGAGCAATGTTCAAAGAAAGCTCATGACCAATTTCTAGCCGACCTTGCGAGCATTCTACCGAGTAACACCACACCGCTCATTGTCAGTGATGCTGGCTTTAAAGTGCCATGGTATAAATCCGTTGAGAAGCTGGGTTGGTACTGGTTAAGTCGAGTAAGAGGAAAAGTACAATATGCAGACCTAGGAGCGGAAAACTGGAAACCTATCAGCAACTTACATGATATGTCATCTAGTCACTCAAAGACTTTAGGCTATAAGAGGCTGACTAAAAGCAATCCAATCTCATGCCAAATTCTATTGTATAAATCTCGCTCTAAAGGCCGAAAAAATCAGCGCTCGACACGGACTCATTGTCACCACCCGTCACCTAAAATCTACTCAGCGTCGGCAAAGGAGCCATGGATTCTAGCAACTAACTTACCTGTTGAAATTCGAACACCCAAACAACTTGTTAATATCTATTCGAAGCGAATGCAGATTGAAGAAACCTTCCGAGACTTGAAAAGTCCTGCCTACGGACTAGGCCTACGCCATAGCCGAACGAGCAGCTCAGAGCGTTTTGATATCATGCTGCTAATCGCCCTGATGCTTCAACTAACATGTTGGCTTGCGGGCGTTCATGCTCAGAAACAAGGTTGGGACAAGCACTTCCAGGCTAACACAGTCAGAAATCGAAACGTACTCTCAACAGTTCGCTTAGGCATGGAAGTTTTGCGGCATTCTGGCTACACAATAACAAGGGAAGACT
>NZ_QGLR01000031.1:0-1456 GCF_003202655.1 Gilliamella apicola
GAGTCCTGCTCATAGAGGTAACTTTGCCAGTGCTTGTCATTGTCGGTTTCGGCAATCAGTTTATGACCTTGCCAGATAAATTCCGTGGTTTTGCCATTAACCGTTTTACTGGTACGGCGGTTAAAAGGGTCATAGCTGTAGGTAATGGTCTGACCACTGGGTTTAATCACCTTGATTAGACGATGTCGGCAATCATACTCATAATGCGTCACCAGACTTTGGTTTTTACCGCGCTTTTCGGTAATTAAATTACCAAAACGGTCATACTCAAAATGTTTATCACTAAAAAACAGTAGCCGATTGCCACGATTCACTTTCGCTTCAAGCTGCGCTAAAGATTGTTTCTCACTGATTTTATTGCCGGTGGTATCATAACTAAACAGCTCTACTTTTTCCGCATGATGCTCTTCGCGATTCGCTTGGGGATAGCTGACCGTTTGCAGTTGACCTAACTTATCGTAACGGTAATGGCGGGCTTGATTACCGTTGATTTGGGCAAGCTGACCATCAGGCTCATATTGGTGCTGCTGTTGCCAGACCGGCAGCGGGGTATCATTGAGTTCAACATCAAAACCACGGTAGATTTGGTGTGACGCCAGCTGGCCGAGTTCATCATAGTGATAACGGTTAATTAAGCCATTACCCTGACGCCGCTCGCGCTCTCGTCCGGCTGAGTCATAAAACATGCCAATTAAGGATTGCCCCTCTAGCGTCATTCCTCGTAGCTGACCGTTACGGTGATGGTATTCCAACCACTGTCCATCGGGTAGTTTGGTGCCATCGAGCAAACCACTGGTTTTATCATAACGGTGACGAATCGTTGCCCAGTTTTGATGTTCCGCTGTCATTTGACCATCAAGATTATATTCCCAAACCAGTATATTTTGACCGTCTTTAACTTTAATCAACTGACCATATGCATCATATTCATACTGCTCAATAACGCCGTCAGCAAAAATTCGCCGAACCAAGCGACCCGTGATATCACGCTGGTACTGTGTCACCAAAGGCTCTGCATCCGGTGTGTTACCATATTCCCTTTTTTCGATAATACGCCCGGCGTTATCATAATGATAGGTGGTTCTAATGCCATCAAAGCCTATCTCTTCACTTAGCTGCCCGGTCGGGGTATAGTTTAAGTGATACACTTCACCTTTTTGGTTCTCAATCTCACTCATCTGTACGTGAACATTGTCATAGCGAAATTTGAGCCGCTCACCATTAGGTAAGCGTTTTTCCGTTACTAAGTGCAGGGGTGAGGCATACTCATATTCCGTCACCTTGCCCGATTCATCCTTAAACCAAGTCACTTTGCCATAAGCATTATAGCGATATTCCCGCGTGGTTTTGTTCGGGTAGGTCAGTTGGGTAACTTGCCCCAAACTGTCATAGGTGTAGCTTATCGTCTGGTTTTGCCCATCACTGATGGCCGTTATTCGCCCTTGGGCATCATAGG
>NZ_QGLR01000011.1:0-57104 GCF_003202655.1 Gilliamella apicola
AGCCTATCTGCTCCAGCCACCTGCCTTTAATGGTCAGTTGTGGTCGTGGGTTAGGTTTTATGCCTTGTGGCACGTAGCCAATGGTATAAAACCGTTCGTTGGGTTGTGGTGCAGGTTCTTTGCATGTAGTTGATTTTAGCTTAGAATGTGCCTTAGCCATAGTTAACTCCTCGATAGTTAGTTGTGGTTAGCAGTGTTAAGGTGTTCGAGCACCTTAATGCTGCGCTATTGTTTACTGCATTAGCTTTTACTTCTTCTTTAGCCGCCCTGTTTTAACCAATCAACTGCTTAGCCTGATGTTTTAAAATAATGCTGGAAAAGGCACGACGAGTACAGAAGGTAAAGTAGGAGAGTATCTCGAAGACTTTAAACCATCACCAACACCGACCGACTTAGTTCAACAACAAGCAGGTAAAGATACTCAGGTAACAATCAATACCGATCACATTTTAAATGGTGAGATTAAGACTTATAGAGACGGCACGAAGGTTGGAACAGGAGGGCATTATTTAAAAGATCCAAATATTCAAGTATATAAATGGACAGGTGAAGCCGATGCAAATGGTGTCACGAAAGGATATATAAAGGTCAGAGATCCTGCTACAGGTAATTGGTATAAAAAGAAGGGGGAAACAACATTCTTCCCTAAGCATTGGTCTAAACGTCAAACGGAAATGGAAATAAAAAGTGCTTTTGAAAATTCAAAACCACATCCTAAAAATAATGAAATGTGGATAGGAACGTCTTCAAGTGGAATAGAAATGCAAGGTTTCTATAAAATACCAAATGGTACAGGCGCAACAGCGTGGCCGATTTATAATAAAGGTAAATAATGTATGAAAAATAGAAAAATATATTTATATTGGACGGATTTTTATGATGAATTCTGTCCATCAGGAAGGTTGCCTGAGGAAAATATTCGATATACACCTAAACAAGGTTACGGTGTATGTGAAATTGCAGCATGGCTAAATAATGAGCTTCAAAATTCAATAAACTCAGTCAATATCTGGATTAATAATCTAACCGATTTAGAGAATAGTCGAGCACCGGACGGCATGTTTGGTGTTGGTAATGCTAATTGGGTATTAATTACCGGCGACTACGTTTTTATTGGTAATGAATATGTTGAAAGGCAACAGGTTATCCTTACTAGGGAACAGCTTTTATACATTCTGGAACAATATAAGGCCTTTTTAGAAGGGAACTATAGAGATCCTAATAATCCACCTGCTCCGATAGATGTAGAGTTTATTGCCGAGGGGCAAGAGGCGGTTGATCTCTATAATAGTTTAGAAGGAAGTCATCAAGTTTTCTATCTTGAATAACGTGGATGAGCAGACCAGACCAGATTAAACATTGTCACTAGCTTAAAAGAGTTAGGCGAACAGGTAAAAGAGCTCGAACGCACTATTCATAAAGATGCCGGTAAAGACTCCCAAGATGGCAAAATGGGCAATGACTTTAGTAAAGGCGTTGACTCAGCCGTATCAATTATTACCGGTATTATTACCGGCGGCCTAGCTGGCGCCAGTGCACCATGGCTGGCTGAACAGATAAAACTGCACACCGGGCATATATATCCAACGCTATTGATTATGGCAAAAGCCGAGGTGTTAAACTTATTGTAACAGAGGTGAAATAATGGATTTTACAAAACAAGAGTGGTTTTATGCAGAAGCGTATGAAAATCAAGATTTTATCAATATTAGCACTTTTTCATATTGTGGTATTCGAACCCGAGATCCTGATGGTGAAAATCTATTATTATCGAAAAATGCGTCTAACGAAGAATTAGGTCAGGCGGCACTATTAGCTTTGTCTAAAAGCCGAAAAATAAAAGAAAGTGAATACATCTATTTTGACAACAATAATATCAGTCAACGTTATAATAATTGGGTTGCTAATTTAATGGACAAATATGGTTATAAAACCAAACGAGCGTTATTTAAAAAGATGATGCGATGCCCAATTGAAATTAGAGATGGCGTTTTAACTATTTCTCCTTCTATTCATGAAAAGCTAGAAGGTTGGGGGGGGGACGATTTTACCGAAAGTAATAAAGTCATTTTACCTATTAATAGCTCACCAGAAGAAATTGGTGCAGGGCTAAGATTAGCATTTAGTCGTTGTCGCTAATTCCTCAATATCTTTTTTTACTGTTTGCCATTTCTGCGATTTTTATCGCAGAAATGGAGCAATTATTTATTAATTATGTGCTTTACTTAGTAAGTTGAAAAATTAGCTTACCTTTTTAGTGTTAATCGTGATGAATTTATCTGTAATGAATCCGACTTCACTCAGCCGTAAGTAGCTTTTGCTAATGAATATTTTATGCCAATAAATGAAGAAATTAGGTATAAGTATATAAGTTCCGACTTAATCTGATCAATATTTAAAAAAGCGTTACTAGTTTTGAGATAAAGTATCGAATATTCAATCAAAACAAAAAAGTAACGCTCATCTTTACTAGCACTACCAAAGAATAAGACATAAAGTTTATCTTATTAACTTGAGCTGAAAATTTCAAAATGTCTACATATAAAGAGGTGCTATCAAATGAGCACCTTTTTCATCATAGCGTTCAAATAGTCATGAAACGGTATACACACCCCGATTATTTTTACCAATACATCTCAATAAACCAACTCAAAATAATCATTAGCTAAATATAATCAACCAATTAGGGTTGTTTGCCGGCAAAGGCGGATATGATATCACGGTGGGCAATAACACTGACTTAAAAGGGGCGGTGATTGCCTCTGAGGCAGACGATACCCGCAAAAACAGACTCGATACCGGCACAATAAGCTTTAGTGATATCGAAAACAAAGCCGACTTCAAAGTCAGTAGTAGTAGCGCAGGGATTAACACCAGCGGTATGCCTACGCCACCAAGTAGTTATAACAATGATGGTAACAAAAAATCAACCACTCACTCTGCGGTATCAGAAGGAACGCTTATTGTTCGTGACCAAGAGGGTCAACAGCAAGATATTAATAGCTTAAGTCGGGATACTGAGGATGCAAATCATCAACTCAAACACATCTTTAATAAAGATAAAGAGCAGAGCATTATTGACCAAACACGGTTAGTCAGTGAGATTGGTGGTCAAACGCTGACCATGCTCAATAATATAGATAAGATACAAGCCACAGCCAAAGCGAAAAAAGCGCTTGAAGAAGCAGAAGCGAAAGCTGATAAAAATAACGAAAATGGTGGAATTCTTACCGAGAAAGAGAAAGAAGAAATTTATAAAAAAGCTTATGACAAAGCCATGAATGAAGGCATGTCAGCCATGGGTAGTGACATGCGTCAAGGTGTTGAAATGGCGGTAAGCTTAATTAATGGCATTATCTCAGGTGATATGACCGGCGCCGCAGCAGGCGCATTAGCGCCAAAAATTGCGAGTGCTATAAAACAAGCGACCGAACACTACAATCCGGAAACAGGAAAAACAGAAATAGATTATGTGGCCAATACCATCAGTCATGCCATCTTGGGGGCTGTGGTGGCGCAGCTTCAAGGAAATTCGGCTATCGCCGGTGGCTTAGGGGCAGCAGGCAGCGAACGAGGTGCTGAGATAATAGCAGGTATACTCTATCCTGATAAAGATATTGATAAATTAACTCAAGAAGAAAGACAAACCATCAGTGCCTTAACCCAGCTTGCCACTGGTCTGGCAACCGCAGCCTTAGGTGGCGATACTCAAGATGTAAATACCGCTATTGCCGGGGGTAAAAATGCGGTTGAGAATAATTATTTAAACTCAGATGAGCATCAAACCAAAAAAGGTTTAGAATACAAAGAAAGAAAAGGTATATTAACAGATGAAGAAAAAATGGAATTACTTGAACTTCGTCTTAAAGATGATAGTTTAAGTGATGCATTAATAAATGCGTGTATTGATGTAAATAGTGATGAATGCCATGTGGAACGCCAGAAAGCCTACGATGCTTTAAAAACTTATAAGCATTTAACTTATTTAAATCCTCCAAATGCTCAAATTGGTTACATGGAAATACAACATCTGCTTAGTGGTACATCACTGGAAGCTCAAACTGCTTATAATATATTAGAAGGTTATACTCAAGCATTTAGGAATTTTGGGTACAGTGAACAAGAAGCTCGTCACATGGCGGGGAGTTATGTTTCAGCGATGTATTTGCTTGGCGGTATTAGTGCAATTAAAGCATCACCAGCATTAACAAAACAATTTGGTGTTGATATTGCGAAGAAACCAATAAACGTTCAAGTAATCATTTCGTTAGAAATGGAGCAGAAAATTTTATATGGTCAAAGAGTTGTTAAAGAAAATGGTCAAAATACAAATCGAATTAAAGGAGGCCATAGTGGGCAAATTAGTGATTCTAATCCTCAATATGCTGTTGAAGTAATATCTGTTAATTCGGATGGAACTAGAGTTGTTAAATTTCTTACTCAATTTGATGACGGAAACCTTTCTAAAATTAAAACAAGTACGCTCTTCCCTGAAAGTTGGAGTGATACAAAAATTATGAATGCAGTTACTACCACAGGGAGTTCAAAATCAGTGGCAACGAGAGCGTCTGATGGTGCATCATTGCATCAATCTACTATTGATGGTGTAAAAGTTGAAGTAATCAAGATTGGAAATAATGTAACAGCAGGTTATCCTTGTGGTAAAGGCTGTATGACAATTGAACAATTTAAAGGACAATAAGTTATGTTTGATTCATTTGATAAGTATATTAGTTTGTTTTCTGATCATATTGAAGCTAATGACTATTGGCACGATATTGGTAGTTTACATGCTAGTGAACTTATAGATAAATTTGATAATAAAGACTGGTTGGCATTAACGGATATTATAATAAATAAATCTGATAATTGGTTGGCTCGTTTTTGTGAATCAATAGATAATACAACCAATATAATGGTTTTACCAATTTTAACTTATGCTATAGAGCGTAGTAATAAAGAATTATCTATGAAAGCATTAGATGCAATTAATTCAATTTTATCTTCAAATATAGATTTTACTAATTATATGATAAGTATTAAAAATGCTATTGATAAAGTGAAACCAAAAGCAGATAAAGTGGAGTTGGCAGTTTTAAGTTCTTTAGAAAATAAAATAAGTAATAACTAATTATGAGAACAAAAAATCCCAGCCAAAAACTGGGATTTTTTATATCTGCGATCTATCTCTCGCAAGTTTAACAATCAACTTTCCTTGCTTAATTTTAATCACCACGGGTTTACCGGTGGTAAAACCAAGTTATTCAAGCCAGCGCCCTTTAATGATCATCTGTGGGCTTGGATTGGGTTTACCAAGGTTCGGAGCGTAGCCCATGGTATAAAAGCATTCAATGGGTTGTTGTATTGGAGCTTTGTATGTGCTGGGTTTTAGCTTAGAAAGTGCCATAACCATAGTCAATTAGTGGACAAAACACGAAGCACGTTGGACTGTTGATATAAAAGGGAATCCTCAAATGATGAGACTTGAGAATGGTCTTAAAAATATAGAATTGAAATTTAGGTAATTTAACTATGCTAACATCACAAGAGTATAATCGTATAAAGACTTATTCTGAATTTGGATCTTTCTATTTATTATGGGGGCAATGTTTTCCTGCTTCTAGTGAAGTCAGTAACTATTCATATGAAGAAAATAAAAAAATTTTTTTTGAAGTATTAAACAAGTTGTTAAAAGATGGTTATTTAAAGCTACATAAAAAAGGGGTTTTGTTAAAAGGATCTATTGATAAGCAAATACAAAAATTTTATATGGCCTTCCCTAATACTGAAGAAGATATGGAGGATGGGCTTTGGTTTTATTTTGATGATTGTCCTGCTGAGCCCGCTTGGTTAAAAAAAGATGGGACAATAGAGTTTTGTTAATTTAACTAATAAAAAATTTTTTTATTCAATTCTGCAATAGAAATTACAGAAATAAATTAATTATTTATTAACTTTATTATTTAACTTAAACGTCAAACTGAAAAGGAAATAAAAAGTGCTTTTGAAAATTCAAAACCACATCCTAAAAATGATGAAATGTGGTCAGGAACGTCTTCAAGTGGAATAGAAATGGAAGGTTTCTATAAAAAACCTGGTGGTACTGGCGCAACAGCGTGGCCAGTTTATAATAAGGGTAAATAATGTATGAAAAATAGAAAAATATATTTTTATTGGATGGATTCTTATAAAGAGTTTTATCCATCAGGAATGTTGCCTGAGGAAAATATTCGATATACACCTAAACAAGGTAACGGTGTATGTGAAATTGCAGCATGGCTAGGCAATGAGCTTCAATATTCAATAAACTCAGTCAATATCTGGATTAATAATCTAACCGATTTAGCAAATAGTCGAGCACCGGACGGCATGTTTGGTGTTGGTAATGCTCATTGGGTATTAATTACCGGTGATTACGTTTTTATTGGTACTGAATATGTTGAAGAGCGACAGGTGATCCTTACTAGGGAACAGCTTTTATATATTCTGGAACAATATAAAGCCTTTTTAGAAGGGAACTATAGAGATCCTAATAATCCACCGGCTCCGATAGATGTAGAGTTTATTGCCGAGGAGCAAGAGGCGGTTGATCTCTATAATAACTTAGAAGGAAGTCATCAAGTTTTCTATCTTGAATAACGAGGATGAGCAGACCAGACTAAACATTGTCACTAGCTTAAAAGAGTTAGGGGAACAGGTTAAAGAGCTCGAACGCACTATTCATAACGATGCCGGTAAAGACTCAAAAGATGGCAAAATGGGCAATGACTTTAGTAAAGGTGTTGACTCAGCCGTATCAATTATTACCGGCATTATCACCGGCGATATAACCGGTGGCCTAGCTGGCGCCAGTGCAC
This sequence comes from Gilliamella apicola, assembly GCF_003202655.1. GTDB lineage: Bacteria > Pseudomonadota > Gammaproteobacteria > Enterobacterales > Orbaceae > Gilliamella > Gilliamella apicola_R. The sequence goes on from NZ_QGLR01000011.1 coordinate 6,858, forward strand.
CATGGCTAGCTGAACAGATAAAACTGCACACCGGGCATATATATCCAACGCTATTGATTATGGCAAAAGCCGAGGTGTTAAACTTATTGTAACAGAGGTGAAATAATGAATTTTACAAAACAAGAGTGGTTTTATGCAGAAGCGTATGAAAATCAAGATTTTATCAATATTAGCACTTTTTCTGGATTCCGAATTAAAGCCAGAGATCCTGATGGAGCAAATCTATGCTTATCAAAAGATGCGTCTAACGAAGAATTGGGTCAGGCGGCACTATTAGCTTTGTCTAAAAGCCGAAAAATAGAACAAAGCGAGATAGCTACTTTTTTTGATAGAGATAATGTCAAACAACGCTATAATAATTGGATTGCTAATTTAATGGACAAATATGGTTATAAAACCAAACGGGCGTTATTTAAAAAGATGATGCAATGCTCAATTGAAATTAGAGATGGCGTTTTAACTATTTCTCCTTCTATTCATGAAAAGCTAGAAGGTTGGGGAGGAGGTTTGCCCAAAAGTGATGATGTAGTTTTGCCTATCAATAGTTCACCAGAAGAAATTGGTGCAGGGTTAAGATTAGCATTTAGTCGTTGTCGCTAATTTTTTGATATCTTTTTTTATTGTTTGCCATTTCTGCGATTTTTATCGCAGAAATGGAGCAATTATTTATTAATTATGTGCTTTACTTAGTAAGTTGAAAAATTAGCTTACCTTTTTAGTGTTAATCGTGATGAATTTATCTGTAATGAATCCGACTTCACTCAGCCGTAAGTAGCTTTTGCTAATGAATATTTTATGCCAATAAATGAAGAAATTAGGTATAAGTATATAAGTTCCGACTTAATCTGATCAATATTTAAAAAAGCGTTACTAGTTTTGAGATAAAGTATCGAATATTCAATCAAAACAAAAAAGTAACGCTCATCTTTACTAGCACTACCAAAGAATAAGACATAAAGTTTGTCTTATTAACTTGAGCTGAAAATTTCAAAATGTCTACATATAAAGAGGTGCTATCAAATGAGCACCTTTTTCATCATGGCGTTCAAATAGCCATGAAACGGTATACACTCTTCGATTATTTTTACCAATACATCTCAATAAACCAAATAAGAATAACCATTATCCAAAAAAATAATTAATCAATTAGAATAGTTGTTATTACCCATGCGGCAATCAGTGACGGTGAGTTAATCATTCGTGACCAAGATAAACAAACACAAGATATTAATGAACTCAGTCATGATACCGAAAATGCCCATAGCAAACTCAAACCAATCTTTAATAAAGAGGATGAGCAGACCAGATTAAACATTGTCACTAGCTTAAAAGGGTTAGGCGAACAGGTTAAAGAGCTCGAACGCACTATTCATAAAGATGCCGGTAAAGACTCACAAGATGGCAAAATGGGCAATGACTTTAGTAAAGGCGTTGACTCAGCCGTATCAATTATTACCGGCATTATCACCGGCGATATAACCGGCGGCCTAGCTGGCGCCAGTGCACCATGGCTGGCTGAACAGATAAAACTGCACACCGGGCATATGGGTGAAGATGGTAAATGGCAAACCGATGATATTGCCGGCAATTTAATTGCTCATGCAATACTTGGTGCGGTAGTGGCTGAACTACAAGGCAACTCAGCATTATCAGGAGGTGTTGGTGCAGTAAGCGGAGAGCTAGCGAGTAAAGTAATTATCAACACCCTTTATGGTGGTAAAGATGCCAGCGAGTTAACCGAAGATGAAAAACAAACCATCAGCGCACTATCTCAACTAGCATCAGGCCTTGCAGTAGCTGCCGGCGGTGGTAATTTTGGTGATGCTAGTGCAGCTATTAATAGTAGTAAAAATGCGGTTGAGAATAACTCTTTGGTGGGTGACTATATCCGAGACGAACATAAAGGCAGTATTACTTACTGGAAAGATCAGGTAAGAGAAACGGTAGGTGAAAATACAATCTCGCAAATCACCAATGGTGTACTGACTGCTTATGGTGATACAGTCGATCTTGGTGTAGGTATTGCAGATACTGTTCTTGATGCAGTCCTTGCTTTGAGTAGCTGCGCCGTAGGGGCGAGTTATTGTGACACAGCAATGAGTGACTTGAGAAAATCAGATCAAACCATAGGAAATGCCATGGATGCGATCATTAATGGTCAGGCATGGGACGCAATTAAAGGTAATGTTGTTAAAGCAGCTAATGGTGATCAGGTAGCCCTTGAGAATACTGCGGCATTGTTAACGAGTATAATTGCGCCATCTAAGGTATTAGGAAATATAGGTAAACTCGGTAATATTGTTAATAAGGTTGATGATATTGCTGTAAAAGGGAGTATTCCCGAAATTAAAGGTACTCAAGTCGGATTAAGAGATCCTGCTCAAATTGATTTAATGAAAAGCGATATGCTAAACGGAAGTTTTGAGTTCACGGCTACAAGAGGAAAAATTGCAGGATATATTGATAGTAAAGGAAATTATTATATTACCGAAAGTCATCATAGAATGGCAGCAGCTCAAGAAATATACAAAACTACAGGCGATGCAACATATATCCATAAGCTATTAGAAAATGGTAAATGGGATAAAACTAATAAAGTCCCTGTTGATGCACGGCCTCTACCAACAAGGAAATCATGATGAAGAAAAATGAAATATATGTGGAAATGTTAGGACGAACATTAACTTATATAAGAAACGTGCAGTCACAAGACTCGATTAGAAAGGCGAAAGATATATCATGTTATTATGAGGCTGAATTAGTTCATAATTTATTAATTACTATTTTTGATGCTGAATTTGAGCAGCATGATATTTGGTTTTTAAATCATCAGGCTCGATATTATTATGAGAACTGTAATACCGAAATATCTATTAATTATGATAAGCAAGTTAGTTTTATTAAAGAACTCTTTGCTATGGTTCCTGTAGAACTTAAAAATAAGCTGACATGGAATGGACCCATATAATTTGATCCATTACATGCCATTAGTGAAGTTAACCTCAACTCAATGATAGGGTGGATTCTGACTATCCGTTTTACTGATTAAGCTTAACGGTGATATCACAGATGCGCTGCTGGGTCTGTTGTATCTCTTCGAGTAACTAATGTATGAAAAATAGAAAAATATATTTATATTGGACGGATTTTTATGATGGATTCTGTCCATCAGGAAGGTTGCCTGAGGAAAATATTCGATATACACCTAAACAAGGTTACGGTGTATGTGAGATTGCATGTTTTCTATTTGATGAAATCCAATACTCAGTTAACTCAGTCAATATCTGGATTAATAATCTAACCGATTTAGCAAATAGTCGAGCACCGGACGGCATGTTTGCTGTTGGTAATGCTCATTGGGTATTAATTACCGGCGATTACGTTTTTATTGGTAATGAATATGTTGAAAGGCAACAGGTGATCCTTACTAGGGAACAGCTTTTATATATTCTGGAACAATATAAAGCCTTTTTAGAAGGGAACAATGAAGATCCTAATAATCCACCCGCTCCGATAGATGTAGAGTTTATTGCCGAAGGGCAAGAGGCGGTTGATCTCTATAATAGCTTAGAAGGAAGTCATCAAGTTTTCTATCTTGAATAACGAGGATGAGCAGACCAAATAAAACATTGTTACTAGCTTAAAAGAGTTAGGCGAACAGGTTAAAGAGCTCTAACGCACTATTCATAAAGATGCCGGTAAAACGTTAACTCCTGATTTTAATGCTCAGGTAAGCTTTAAGGATGGTAAAGAGATAAAATGGGGAACAGACGGGAGTGTAAGACCAGATTTTTGTAATGGTACTACTTGTTCAATAGAAGTAAAAAATTATGATATACAAAATAATATTAATGGTTTGATTGATAATGTTTCCAAACAAGCCATTGAGAGAAAAAAACATCTACCATCAGGAGTACAACAATTAGTTGTAATAGATATTCGCGGTCAGAAAATGACTGCCTTACAGGAATTTAAAATAAAACAGGGTATAAAAAATAAATCAAATGGAATAATTAAGCCTGAACAAATTGAATTTAAAACAAAATAGGAGGTGAGTAAATTATGTTAATAAAAATTGGTTTCAGAGGTGGTGGGTCAGTATATGAATTAGGTACAGATAGTGATATGCAGCTATTTTTTGACTGCATTTCATATTATGTTCTACCTAAATATCCTGACCAAAATTGGTCAATAATTACTGACCGCTTATATCGTCGTTATTTAAAATTAGAAGAGTTAGATGCCGCCGTAGCATTAATGAAATTGGTAGAAAAAGAGTTTAAACAGTTGGATAGAGAAGCATTTGATTGGAGTAAAATATTATCAGGTCAAGTTAAAAGTGATTTAGATAGAACTAAATCAAATTTATTTGAAATTTTTGGTGAATATTTTGAAGCATTTTATGAGTGTATTGAATGTGCTATAAGAAATTATAAATGGTTTAAATCAGATCCCGATTATAAATATCAGCCGGTAATGGTAGCATATACTACAATACCGGATTTAATTACCTACAAGCTGATCCCTTTATCTGTTTTCGATAATTTACAACCTGATGAAAAACCAATTTGGTGGACAGGTAAAATTCCTAAAACCACAACTTAGTTACTTTTTAACTTACCTCTAATCCCCTTTTCCTAAAAATTTTAAGGAAAGGGGGGGATAGATATTATTACTGATTTTAATTTCACATTAATGTTGTTTTATTCAGTTCGTTTAGTATGTCCAAATCCTGATGTCTAAAATTATCTTCAGCGACTTCTTATTGCTTTATTAATAGCCCACGGATACTCAAATATCAATAAGACGGTATACACTCCTCAATTATATTTACTAATAAACCTCAATAAACCAAATCAGAATAACCATTATCTAAAAAATATAATCAACCAATTAGAATAGTTGTTGTTAGCAATGTTTTTTCACCGACCAGTGGCCAACCAACCATTTATGACCATAACGATGAAGCCTCGAATATTACCCATGCGGCAATCAGTGACGGTGAGTTAATCATTCGAGACCAAGATAAACAAACACAAGATATTAATGAACTCAGTCATGATACCGAAAATGCCCATAGCAAACTCAAACCAATCTTTAATAAAGAGGATGAGCAGACCAGATTAAACAAAACATCATCAACAGCAAATGAATTCCGTGCTATTTATAATGGATATGTAGTAAGTTTTAAAAGTTTTGGTTACAGTGATGAAGAAGTTGAAGTAATGGCTGGTAGAACCATGGCAATAATGATGATGATTAATGGTTTGGAAGGGCATTTTGCTTTACCTATAATAAATAGAGCATTAAAAGGAAGTAAATTATTAACGGCCAATAAAAGTAAAACTAGTATATAACGGGAAAATTAGATAAAGATTATTTTGAATCAGTATATGGAAAAGAAAACGTTCACCAAGGTGGTGGAAATTATAAAGAAACAAAGGATAATATAAATAATAATCAGGCAGCAAATCAACAGGCTAATAAAAATAGTAATTTTGATGAGCATGTAGTAAATGAGAAAGGCTTGGGGAATGCTGGAATGGGGACTGGTGGTGTTTCAACTCAGACAGGAACTGTTGTATATAGTCCTAATGTCAGCCAACAGAAACAAATGAGACATATTCAAGGTACAGTTCTAGCAAATAAAAGCTATTTAAACTCCCTTGATGATGCTCAAAATGTATTGGATGCCTATAACTCAGGGAATCATAGACTTATAAGCGAAAATGCTAAACAAAGTACGGTTGTTATTGAGGTAAAAGGAATTACGGGAAGATATATTAATACTGGAAACCCTAATGGCCTCCCTGATGTTAATAAACCAACAAACATATTTATGATTCAATCAAGCGGATCGCCGAAGATTTTACCCGTGAATCCAAATAAAGGAAGGCAATAAAATGAATGATGTACAGTTATTACTATCTGCACAAAGAGCTATGTTATTTAATATATCGCCTAAATTTAGAATGATATCTATAGACGTCGATCGTGCTGGGGTGCTACAAGTGCTAGTTATTATTTCAAGTGAAGTCGATGAAGAAGAAAAAGATCTTATGTACTCATTCGCAGGGGAAATAGAAGGCGATTACTCAGAAATATTATCAACAAATGTAGAATTTCTTGTCAATTGTGATGATATTAATCTTATTCCTCGATTACCTAAAATAGTATTTTCACTTTATCAGTAAGCAAAAATCCCCACCTAACCGCGGGGATTTTATTTTACCTCTTAGCTCAGCTCCTCAATCCTGATAATCAATAACCCTTGCTGCGCATCGATGATGACTGGCTGACGGGTAGTAAAGCCGAAGGCTTCCATCCAGCGGCCTTTAATGGTGAGTTGTGTTGGCTTGCGCGCCGTTGAGGCTATAACCAACAGAGAAAAGCAGATCAAACCGTGGCAAACGCCATAAATGCGATCATTAACGGCCAAGCATGGGATGCAATTAAAGATAATTTTGTTAAAGCTGCTAATGGTGATCAGATAGCCCTTGAGAATTCAGCGGCATTGTTAATTGGTATAATTACAGCGTCTAAAGGATTTGGTGATTATAAAGAAACAAAGGATAATATAAATAATAATCAGGCAGCAAATACCATTATTACCATATAGAGGTAAAACCTGATAATTTAACTTGGAATCAAGCTAAAAGACAAAATGCAATTCAGAAAATAAAACCTGAAGATTATAAGCTAGGACCTGGGACAGGATTTTTACCAAATGAGAGACATTCAGGAAAATAGTTATGCAGCTTAATGAATTACAAATATCAGATGGAAAAATATTAAGGTTCACTTCTGATTTACAAGGTTTAAATGTAATTTTTCAGGATTGGAAAGAACAAAAGTGGTCATTGTTGTTTTATGAGGTACTTGCTATTCAATCTTTTAGTGTTGAGGGTGAGGAATTATCGCATTTAACGATTTCTAAAGATGATGCGTTTAAAACCATGACTCTAGACTATTTTTCAGATGAAGATCCTAAAAATTTTAATTGTTACAGTTTTAGTGGTGTTTGGAATAATAATGTAATATTCAAAATTGTCGCTAAAGATCATTATTTAATAGAAGCAATTAATGAATAGATATAGCTTAAAAATTTAGGATCCTAACTTAAGAACTAGGATCCTTTTATTATTTTCTAGATCTGTATAGCAAGCCTGATAATCATTTGGTCTTGTTCAACTTTAACCAATACAACCTGACCTGCATAAAAGCCCTATTGGCTAAAAGCAGAGGATTCTAGAAGTATTATTTATTATTACGAAAAAAGTAACATATTTAAAAATAAAGATTATAGAATCATTTTGATAAAGGTGGTAAGCCTATAAGAGATTGGATTTTAGATAAATAATACTAAAAAGGAGAGTTAATATGTCTAGCTTTGTTTATGGCTATATAGAACCAATATTAAGTCAGAATAAATTAAAAAGCTTATCTGACTATATAAAAAATAGCAAATTGGGAATAGAAAAAATCTCCAAAGATTGGTTAGTTCATTACCCTGACTATTTAATTCCCAATGATAATATATTTACTTTTTTAATCGGCGATGCTCCCGGTTATCCTAATTCTACTTATTTAACAGATTATGGGGAATATGCACCAGATGCTGATATTGGTTTCCCTCCGGATCCTAAGGAACGCTTAAATATACTTATTAATACATTGATTGACATGATTACCATTACCGATGCTTCAAAAATGGTGGTTTCAATGAATGAGTGCGATCAAATCGAAACCATAAAAAAAATAAAGTTCGCTGAAATGCGAGACGTTATTCATGCTGATTTTGCAAAATATCAAGCCCCACCAGATACACTTTATGAAATCATCTGTGAATAAAATTATAATTAAGTTTTTAAGAACTTGATAATTTAGCTTGTTATAAAATATAAAGCAGTTTTATCAACTTGAATTGAAAAACTTAAAATGTTCATATGGAAAGCTGTGCTATCAAATTGGCATCTTTCTATTTATCTTTACAAATACACTTCAATAAACGAACTCGAAATAACTATTATCTAAAAAATATAATCAACCAATTAGAATAGTTGTTGGTAGCAATGTTTTTTCACCGACCAGTGGCCAACCAACCATTTATGACCACAACGATGAAGCTTCGAATATTACCCATGAGGCAATTAGTGACGGTGAGTTAATCATTCGTGACTCAGGTAAGCAAATACAAGATATCAATGAACTCAGTCATGATACTGAAAATGCCCATAGCAAACTAAAACCAATCTTTAATAAAGAGGATGAGCAGACCAGATTAAACTGTCACTAGTTTAAAAGAGTTAGGCGAACAGGTAAAAGAGCTCGAACGCATTATTCATAAAGATGCCGGTAAAGACTTAATTAAAACCTGTCGAAGCGGCATTAGCAGCTCAACTTGAGCAGATGGAGCGTTATACACCACCTAAAGGTGCAACTTCGGGTACGTCTCCAGGCTTTATAATTACCGCAGTTCCAAATAAAGGTAAAACTATAGATGCTATTTATACGACTGATAAGTTGTCGCAAAAAGAAATTGATGGATTAAATAAGTATTATGAGAAAAATATGAGTATAGGTAATGATAAAATAGTTATTCAGGAACATCTAAAAAAGCTGACTTTGTGCCTGTCGATTTTAGAGTACTCACACCATCTAACCAAAAGATATTTATGGACTATATAAAAACTCTGCCTAAGACACAGCAAGATAAAATTATAATTGTGAGGTAATAACATGGGTGCAAGTTTATTTATTGGTTGGAATGATAAAGAACAAAGGGAATCCAATTTTGAGAGAACAGGAGGGTTTGTCAATAGCAGTTATTGGGATGCATTTGGTGATTTACTTGATGCCGTATTTTTACCTGATTATCCTCAATTACATGAAATCATAAAATCAGAAGAAGGTGAATATTTAAAATTTTATTCATTTGTTGAATTGAATAAAGAACAATTCAACCAGTCAGTAAGATTAATTAGGGACTACATAGCAAAACAGGAAAATCCAACAGAGTGGCAAAAAATGGCACAGGTTGTTTGGAACGAAATTGCCGAACCTTATATTGTTCAAGACGAACGCTATCAACAGAGTTGAGATAGAATACATTGAATCTCAATTAGGTTTTAAAATAGGAGAATTTACTAGTTTTTGTAAAAATAAAGCAGGTGCTTGTGCAGAGGTGTCTGCTGCTGATAAATTAATTCGAATGGGTTCTAATCCTAAAAATATAAATTTACAAATGCAGTAAAACCTTGAGAAGTTTAGGGTAAAAATCATATCCCTGATAATGCTCTCATTTCTCGATGTGAAAATTGCCAGATAACGTGGGCGAAGGATAAATAAATATGAGTATATTAAATATAAATTGGGAACCTGGTTTTGGGACAATTTTTACTTGGTTTGCAATGGATAAATTAGGTCGAGTTGCAGTAATGGTCAATAATTGTTGGGGCTGGTTACCCAATGCGCTTTTATCAATTGATAATTTTGAAAGCTTATTAGATGAGCTTAATGAATATAAATGGGAAGAATCAGAAAAGTTCATTAACTATCCTCCCAATAAAAGAGGTCAAACAATATTAGATTTGTATTCCTCTCTTGTTCATAGGAATACAAAATCTAGAAAAGAAATTGAAGATTGGGTAAATGCTAAACAGCCCAAAGAATTGAGTGAAATTAATTTACCATCACGAAAAGGTTTTTTTGTTTATCATGGAATTGAAGGTAGTGTTGAAGGAGAAGATTACCCTGTTGGTTATGATGGCAAAACTAAAATGGGCGATTACTTTAGATATTTAATGCCAACTGTATATGCCTCAATTGAGGATTTTCCAGAAGAAATCCGCCATGGAATAGCTGTTTCTGACACGGTTGATTTTACCAATGATAGATTACTTGATAATGATAAAATCAACGAATACTTTCCGAGAATGTATAAGAAATAAAGATATACGCTAAGCCTAATCAAACAGTCGAAGCGTGATATCTCTAACCTCGATGGTAATGTAACTTATGGGTATTGAGTTAAGAAGGATAGAAAATAATATAACGTATATGTTTACCAATAATCATGCTACCCATGGTCTTCTAGAGCTATCTCGATTAATTTGCTATTAATAAAGCGGCGAATATCTAATTTTTTACTCATGTTTTTTCCTTAATCACCGCCTTAACCCACGGGGATTTTGTTTTAGCTTTTAACTCCTAGCTCAGATCCTCAATCCTGATAACCAACAACCCTTGCTGCGCATAGATGATGACTGGCTGACGGCATTATCAGTATGATGAATTTGGTAATCTGATTCGTGAGTGTCGTAGTAAACGCCAGCATACCGAGCACAGCTTTACTTGGGATGGTCAGCATCGATTAATCGAGTTTAAGAAAATCCGTCATTACCATGATGCGCATGACCCGCAATTCCATGAAACGGTTGTCAGTAGTTATTGTTATACTTATGATGCCCTTGGACGGCGGATTAGTAAAACGGATATGCAAACCGGTGATAAAACCCTATTCTTTTGGCTTGATGATAAACTACTTACTGAATGTCATGCTGATGATGCCAATTTCCCCGTCTGTGGTCAATAATGAACACGATAAAGTGAACAACTGAGGTGTCGAAGTTATGTGTATGTACCTTATAGTCATGGTTTTAGGCCATTGGCACAAATTAATGGTCGGCGACGGGGTGGTGAGATTTACTACGACTGAGGACACTGCAGGAGTTATTGACGGCTCAGAGGGAGATTGTATGGAGTGCGGTGTATAAGTCTTATAGTAACTTAGCGATTGACTATCAAACGGTACCCCAACCGTTGCGACTGCCGAGACAATATTTTGATGAAGAATCGGGATTACATTATAATCGATACCGTTACTATGACCCACACTGTGCACGTTACATTAGTCAACACCCGGTTGGTTTAGCGGGGGGTGAAAATGCCTATAGTTACGTGGCTAACCCAATCTCTCGGATAGATCCTTTAGGGTTGAATGAAGTTTGTTCGGGAACGGAAGCAGGAAAAGGGACGGTAGGGACAATACAAGCAAGAAATAAGGTTCTCAATTATGTAGATGAACCTCCATTTAATCCGACTGGTACTACGGGCACTGCTCAACCTTGGTCAATTAAAGGGAAAGTAAACTATGTTCAATTACTAACAGAAGGGAAGATAAGATTTATACTAGCAGAGACATATTCACCCACAAACCCATTACCTAGAGGCCCTAATAATCGGTATCTTGTTAAATTCGGAAACGAATGGGTAAAGGGGCCTTCTCGTACAGTTGGTCAGGCTTTTGAATGGGATGTTCAGTTTTCATCTAAAGGCAGATCGCAGCTTGGTTGGGCAAGTCGTGATGGTTCACATTTAAACGTATCTTTAGATGGAAAAATAACGCATAAATAGTTGAGATTACGATGAAAGATAAAATTGATTTTTATTCAGAAGTTGAAGTTCTTCCTACTACCAAGCATAAACAATATTCTGGGAGGAAAGGTGTAGTTATGGGGGTTAGTGAGGAAGATGATATTTTGTATGGGTATGCAGTGTTATTGCATGATAAAGATACAATAGATTGTTTTGATAAAGAAGATCTTATTCCTACAGGTAAAAAATTCAAACGAGAAGATTTTTACTGAGTTAGCACACTATCCCCGCCAACCGAGGGGGATCTTTTTACTTTTTAGATCTGTATCGCAAGTTCAATAATTAACTTATTCTGCTCAACTTTAATAATCACGGACAGGCCGGAATAAAAGCTAATCTGCTCTAGCCAGTGCGCCATGGCTAGCTGAGCAGATAAAACTGTACACTGGGCATCTAGATAAAGATGGTAAATGGCAAACCGATGATATTGCCGGCAACTTAATTGCCCATGCAATACTTGGTGCAGTAGTCGCTGAGCTGCAAGATACCTCAGTGCTATCGGGTGGAACCGGTGCTGTGATAGGTGAAGTTGCAGCAGATATCATCCGCAAACAACTGTATGGCAAAGAAGTCAAAGATTTAACCGAAGCAGAAAAACAAATCCTCAGCGCACTATCTTAACTAGCATCCGGTCTGGCAGTAGCTGCCGGCGGTGGTAGTGTTGGTGATGCCAGTGCGGCTATTAGTAGTAGTAAAAATGCGGTGGAAAATAATGGTTTGGCCAAACCTATACTCAAAGGATTAGAAAAAGGCTATGAGTTTTGCATGAAAAATGCAACCTGTCGAAATGGTCTTGCACAATTAGGTGTTAACTTTGGCCTAACAAATGACCAAATTCAAGAGGCAATGGATGCAGGTAAGAGTAGAGATCCGGAAAAAATTAAGGAACTTTCACCGGAACAAGTAGCTTGGTTAGATGCACAAATTCTAGCAAAAAAAGGATTAGCACCTATCATGTTTGGTACTGAAACATGGGGGGACAAGATTTATAATGAATCATCAAATAATGAATTAAACAACTCAGAAGCTACTTCGGTAGGTGGCGCGCCAATATTACCGCCTGATGATGACAATAATAAGAAGAATGAAAATAATCAGAAACAAAGGCAACAAGAAAGATTTGATGAACTAAAAGATGTTTTTGATAAGGATAATCCTAAAACTGATTTAAAAATTGATGGACAAACCATCCAACAAGGACCTGGAAGTAATCGTTATACAACAAGAATTTATGAAAGCCAAAATTTAACGGATAGACAAATCTATAATTATGCAGAAGAATAGCGGGACAACCTTTAACAAAAACTAGAGATGGTATTTATACAGCTAAATTACAAGATGGGACAACTATTACATTAAGAAATGTATCAAGCTCAGTGGACAAAACAGGAGCTCGTTGGACTATTGATATTAGAAATAGCCCAAATTTAACAAGATTATATAGTGGTCTAAAAAAATAAAGTAGAAATTATATATGAATAAACTTAAGCAAGAAGAATACGAGGAAATCGTTAAATTTGCAGCGTTTCAATCTTTTACTGGATTGTGGGCATATATAGCACCAAATATGATTCCATCATTAAATTTTTCAGGAGATCAATTACCTTTTCAAACAAGAAAAGAATTATTTTTTTATTTTGTACAAAGATTATTGAATGAAGGACATCTTAAATTGGCAAAAAAAGGGCATATGTTGACCGGTACAATTGATGAGCAGCTAAAAATATTTCATGATGCGTTTCCTAACAATGAGGATGAAATGTTTGACTCTCAACACTTAATGGATGATTATTGGTTTTATGATAAATCTTGCCCTGCTGAAGCAGTATGGGTTCGAAATGATGGGACATTAGAATGGACCTAATATAAGCTTTTCTTGCTAAGCTCAACAACAAAATTCCATATCTATTAAGGAATAAACTTAACAAATTAAATTATCACCGGCGGCCTTGCTGGCGCCAGTGCACCATGGTTAGCTGAACAGATAAAGATACAAGCTGGTGATAACGAAACCGCGAGGTTAGTTATCCATGCAATACTTGGTGCAGTAGTCGCTGAGCTGCAAGATACCTCAGTGCTATCGGGTGGAACCGGTGCTGTGATAGGTGAAGTTGCAGCAGATATCATCCGCAAACAACTGTATGGTAAAGAAGTCAAAGATTTAACCGAAGCAGAAAAACAAATCCTCAGAGCACTATCTTAACTAGCATCCGGTCTGGCAGTAGCTGCCGGCGGTGGTAATTTTGGTGATGCCAGTACAGCTATTAGTAGTAGTAAAAATGCGGCTCAGAATAATTATTTGAGTGCATCAGCGGATAAAAAAAGAAAAGATGCACAAGCTGAATTAGAGTTAATCAAGAAAGGCTTACTAAATGCTTCTGATGAACGAAAACAAGAATTAGAAGATTTGATTACTGCACTAAATGCCTTAAATTATTATAAAAACCAAGTTTTAATTATAGCTTGCCACAACATAAAATCCACAGAATGCAGTGTTGCTATAGCAGAGTTAGATAAAGCTTATCAATTAAAACTGAAAGTGACACCTCATTTAGAGTCGATATAATGTTAAAAGATGAACAAGGAAATATAATATGTATTGAATGCAAAAGTTCACAAACAGCTCGATTAACTGAGAATCACAAAGTAGGTTTTCCTGAATTAGAAAAAAGTGGCGCGATAATCGTTGAGGAAGTTAAATCAGGATTTTAAGGCGGAACAATAATTCCACTAACAAAAGTTGAAATAATAAGACCAAATGAATAAAAGGCAATCAATAATATGTCAATAGAAGATATAAATAAACTTGATATGATTGGGATACCTAAAAACAACAGCCATTATGTTGAGTTAGGTTTAACAGATCACTTATCATGGGATTTTCCTTATGAGACTCACTTATATAAATTACAACAAAAATTAAATAGTTATATAAGTATAATCGAGAGTGGGAATATTTATAAGTATTTTCCCGTAGCTAAAGGTAGAGAAAAATTTTTGATAAAAATATACTTTAAGTACCAAATACCAGATGAATGTATCAATTTTTTACAATCAGTCAATGAGGTTGTTTTACCAATTAATACAGTAGTTGAATATGAAATTGGTTGATATTTGTATTAGTTCGGCTCTGCTGATCTTTATTGCAGAACTAAACTGATTATTTATCAACAATACAATCTACTTCGCAAGTTAGACAATTAATTTTCCTTTTTTAGTGATAATGGTGATGGATTGACCTGTGGTAAAACTGAGTTCATTCAGCCAATTGCCTTTGATGAATACTTGGCGTAGTAGTCGCTGCTGAATTTCCACCAAATCAATCCGTCGCAGATGCGCTAGTTAGTGATAGATTTAAAAACCTAGCTAAATGTTCAGGAATAGATTGTTCTGAAATTGCAGAAAAACTTTTAGATGTTGCCGATGGGAAAGGAAAGAAAAGAAATAAAATGTCTACATATAAAATACCTGACTGTGAGGGGAATCTGTTAAATATAATCGAAGAGGTTAGTCCTCTTGAATGGAGACGTTATAATCAGCGATATCCACAAATAAGAGTCAATAATCAATTAGAAATAAAAGACTGTTCAAATGTTCCTCCATATGTAGCATTTCGATTTGAAAATGAGTCAGAAGAAATTATTAATAAATTGAAACTTCTTATAAGGAACTATTCGGGTTTTATTAAGTGGGAACTTCATGAACATAAACGGGAAAATTTACCAGGAACAAACTGGGTTATTAGACCATTTCGCATAACGGAAATAGCACCATTAGCAGGAGATAAAGGACTGTTGCCTGAAGAATACTTTTCTGAGTATGAACCAGAATTTGGTTCTCTAGCATTTGATGACCTAAATAATCTAACAAAATATATTGCAAATAACCTTTAATTGGAACAAAACCTGAAAAGGATATGACTGCTGACAAAACATAAAGAGCTCATATGGAATTACTAATGCTAGTTATCTTTTTGAACACTCTTCTGCTTGCAGCAAAAAATCATATATTTAATGAATTAATAACTTATGAAGCATTGTATTATCTGAAAGTGTTTATGCTGCGGGAGCGTGATATTTTTAGTACTAACAGTGAGTTGTTTTATACAGATAATGAGTTACCCACAGAGGGTAAAAACATAAAACATTCGGCTATCAATAGTTACATTGTGTACCACTGGATAAATATCTCCAACGTCACCAATTGCAAGCAATATATTAACAATAGAACTATTTAGCTTGGCTTAGTAATTTTCCAGTAAATCGAATGCTGGAAAGGGGATGACAAGCCAAGTAATCAAAGCAGATGCTGCGACCCAAGCTGATGCAGCAAAATATTTTGGACAATAACGCCAATATTGGGCAAATGAGCTAGCCGAATTTAATGGTAATTAAAATGTATCAACGTAATGATTTATTTGATCCTAATACGGTAAGCTTTTGGAAGGTCAAGGGGCAAAAAGTAACAGGAACAAATGTAGAACGTATGGCTGATGGATTAGCACCTATAGGTACTGATGGTAGGCCCATTAATTTGCATCATATGACTCAAAAACCGAGTGTTCCTATCGCAGAGGTTACACAGTCATTTCATCAACAAAATAGTGCTATTATTCATGTAAATCCAAATACTATCCCCTCAGGTATTAATAGAGGTGAGTTCAATGCATGGAAGAAACAATATTGGGAAAATAGAGCATCAACATATAGGTAATTAATATGAAAAAAATAACAAAAAAAGAACTAGTTCAACTCATTGATGAAAATAGTGACATAGTCCATTTCGGTTCCTCTAATAATGCTCCAAGTAATGAATGGATAAATAAAGCTGAAAGTTATCTTCATGTTCCTTTTAGTGAATCATATAAATGGTTTCTTGTCGAATATGGTGGTGGAGATATAAATGGAGAAGAAATTTTTAGTATCTATGAAATGGATTTTAAGAGTGCTATAGGCGGCGATATTGTTTATAACTATATAATTGATATTAGAGATAATCTTCATGGCAAAAACGAAGTGGTTGTAAGCAGAACTGATTTTGGAGAAGAATTTTATTTTAATTACAACAAAAAAAATAAAAATGAATGCCCAATTTTTTTTCGTTTGGGTCAAGGAACTGGAAGCGAATATGCTATTGACTTTTATGAATTTTTATATAAAAGGATAAAGGCAAATATAGAGTGAGTTACGATTTAAAAGCAATCCCCACCTAACCCGTGGGTGATCTTGTTTTACCTCTTAGCTCAGCCCCCCAATCCTGATAATCAACAACCCCTGCTGCGCATCAATGATGACTAGCTGACCGGTGGTAAAGCCGAAGACTTCCAGTCAGCGGTGTTTAATAGTCAGTTGCGGTTTAAGGTTGAATTGCTAGACGTTGGGTCTGTAACCAACCATTTACGACCACAACGATGAAGCCTCGAATATTGCCCACGCGGCAATCAGTGACGGTGAGTTAATCATTCGTGACCAAGATAAACAAATACAAGATATTAATGAACTCAGTCATGATACTGAAAATGCCCATAGCAAACTCAAACCAATCTTTAATAAAGAGGATGAGCAGACCAAATTAAACTTTGTCACTAGCTTAAAAGAGTTAGGAGAACAGGTTAAAGAGCTTGAACGCACTATTCATAAAGATGCCGGTAAAGACTCCCAAGATGGTAAAATGGGTAATGGGCAAAAAATGTGGATTTATGGAAAGGGAACAGAACATATCGCAGAATATGCTCAGTTCACGGCTAAAAACTATACACCAGAGGCTGTGAGAAACAATTTAATAGTTTACAGGCTGCTCTCAATATAGCTACAAAAAGTGGCATTGAATATAATAAATTAATCACAATTGATGGTTGGGAATTAAAGTTAGCACCACCTAAAAAACTAGGTGATCTTCCTGCTGTAATTCACACTCGACCAGTTAAATAAAAGGGGTGTTAATGAGTATTAATTTAAATGATCCTATCAAAATATTTTTTGATGAGATAGAGATAGATAATTATTTACCATCAATTAAATTTAAAATTGATATTAATATGAAACAGTTTACTCATCATTTAGCATACAGTGGTGAAATTTGGATTGATTGTAATGTTTGGGATCTTTTCTCTAAAGGACTTAATAAGAGAGAAAGCGCAGTGTTACATGATATGAATGATGTTTTTATTATAAAAATAATAAAAAAACATGAGTTTATAGAGTTTGCATGGTCAGTTAAGAGACAAGATCCAGAAGGAAACGTTATGACGGCTACCTATAGTAGTAAGATTACTGATGATGTTTATTCATTAATCAGAAATGAATTTACTAATTATCCTAAATGGTGGTAGATAGTCAGATCTCCACCCAGTGGGGATCTGACTTAATTATCTTTTAGAGCCGCATAGCAAGTTCAATAATTAACTTATTCTGCTCAATCTTAATGGTGACAGGTAATCCGGGATAAAACCCAAGTTGCTTCAGCCAGTGCCCCTTTATGGTGAGTTGCGGTTTGGGGTTGGGTTACCCGCCGTTGAGGCTATGATCTACCATTTACGCCCCCTCGATTATTACCCATGCGGCAATTTGTGACGGCGAGCTAATCATTCGTGACCCAGATAAGCAAACACAAGATATTAATGAACTCAGTCATGATACCGAAAATTCCCATAGCAAACTAAAACCTGTCTTTAATAAAGAGGATGAGCAGACTAGACAAAACAAAACATCATCAGCAGCAAATTAATTCCGTGCTATTTATAATGGATATGTAGTAAGTTTTAACAGTTTTGGTTACAGTGATGAAGAAGCTAAAGTAATGGCCGGTAAAACCATTGGAATAATGATAATTATTAATGGTTTTGAAGGGAATTTTACTTTATCTATAATAAATAGAGCATTAAAAGTAAGCAAATTATTAACGGCTAATGAAAGTAAAACTAGTAATATAACGGGAAAATTAGATAAAGATTATTTTGAATCAGTATATGGAAAAGAAAACGTTCACCAAGGTGGTGGAAATTATAAAGAAACAAAGGATAATATAAATAATAATCAGGCAGCAAAACAACTGCCGAGTATGTCAACTCAAACAGGAAAATGGATGGATACCAATACCCGTTTTAAAGTTGAAGGTGGGCAAATGACGACCCAACTTGGGCAAGGTAAAGGAATGGAAATTTTTAATAATAATATTGTCCATTTTGAAAAAGTGCAATAAAAGTAAAGAATTATGCTATTAAAGTTAGAAAATACAAAAGTGCCTATGAAATTGGTATATCTTCTTTCTGAAGAGTTACAAGCTAATCCAGAAAAGATCACTTTAACTCAAGCTCTCACAATGGATCATTCAAGACCTAATATGGGTCTTAAAGGTACTAGTGGTCTTTTTGGCTCCCAAGAATGGTGGAATAGTATTGAGCAAAATAAAATGCCTTTACTATTTATTTCAGGAATTATAACTAGAACCTATGTCGCCGGACAAGATCCATCATTGATAGATAACAGCTTCAGTTTATTATTAGATGATGGATCAGTATGTGAAGAAGGTATTTATAACTATATAAAAGAAGATGATAAAAAGCTTTTTAGAGTCGGATCCAAAGTTAATATTATTTATGCTCGTGATGAGTTGAAAAGAAGTGGGGCTAATGGAGAAAAGATCTATTTAGATATAGTGCTAGAAATGGCAGTTTCATTAGCACCTGTTGAATAAGCATTAATCCCCGCTTTTACCAACGGCGATCTTTTATTGCTTTTTAGAGCTGCATCGCAAGTTAAATAATTAACTTGTTGCGCTCAATTTTCACCACGACAGCCTGTCCGACATAAAAGCCAAGCTGCTCAAGCCAGCGTCCTTTAACGATGAGCTGTGGTCTTGGGTTGGGTTGCCCGCCGTTGAGGCTATAACCAACTGAGAAAAGCAAATCAAACCGTAGCGAACGCTGCATAATCGATCATTAACGGCCAAGCATGGGATGCAATTAAAGATAATTTTGTTAAAGCTGCTGATGGTGATCAGATAGCCCTAGAGAATTCAGCGGCATTGTTAATTGGTATAATTACACCGTCTAAAGGATTGGGAAATGTAGGTAAGACAGAAAAACTTATCAATAAATTAGATAAAGTTATTTCAGATGCTAATAAAGCAGGTAAATTGGATGAGGCATTATCTGATGTTAACAAATTAGACAAAGAATATTTTGAAAATCAGTATGGTAAAAATAATGTTGAGCAAGGATTTGGTGATTATAAAGAAACAAAGGATAATATAAATAATAATCAGGCAGCAAATCAACAGGACAATAAAAACAGTAATTTTGATGAGCATATAGTAAATGAGAATGGCTTAGAGAATGCTAGAAAGGGGACTGGAGCTGCTACTCAATCTAATAACAAATATTCTGGTGGGCTAGTTAAAGTAAATAAACCTGATGCAGCAGATGCATTTGCTCAAAGGATAGGTGGTGAGTCAGGAGTTAGGTTTGCAAATGATGGTAGGGAATTTGATAGCATGAGTGATATATACATTGCTCAAATCAAGCCAGCTTTATAGCAAGTAAATAAGAGTGTTAGAGACCAAATGAAAGCTACCTTTGAAGCTGCGAAAGATTCAAATAGATCAGTATATTATCACTTTGAGGGGCAACCGTCTGAATCGGTAATTAATAAACTTAATAAATATAGTAACCGTTACGGAGTAAAAGTTGTTATCGATACTAAACCTCTTAACCCAAAATAATAAGGTAATTAAATGGTTGAATATTACGGTTGGATATCTATAAGTGATTCCACATATGAAAGTGATGATAAAGCACTCTCTTTAGTACTCGAAAAGTTACATGTATTTATTAATGAATATAAAATAAATGATTCATTAGGGATTTTAAAATTACATCAGGTAAATAGAGTAACTCAGTTATTAGTTAGTGGATGCAGAAATCATTTTTCTCAGGAATTAATTGATATTTTTAAGCTCTATGAGTATGTAGCTAAGATAGCAGTTGGTTCTTATGGACTACTATATATTAGAAATGACGAGTCGGAAGATGCTTTTAATGAATTTGAGGTTTTTGTCTTAGCTAGAGGTGAAATTAAAAAAGAAAAAGATCCGTTCTTATCGCCTTGTATACCAGTGATTGAGGATGATGAGGAATAGAATTAATCCCCCCCACTTAACCTGTGGGGGATTTTATTTTACCTCTTAGCTCAGCCCCTCAATTACCGATAATCAACAATCCTTGTTGGACATTAATGATTACTGGCTAACAATTAGTAAAGCCAAAGGTTTCCAGCGAGCGACTTTTAATTGTCAGCTGCGGTTTAAGGTTGAATTGCTAGACGTTGGGTCTGTAACCAATCATTTATGACCACAACGATGAGGCCTCGAATATTACCCATGCGGCAATCAGTAACGGTGAGTTAATCATTCGAGACCCAGATAAGCAAACACAAGATATTAATGAACTCAGTCATGATACCGAAAATGCCCATAGCAAACTTAAGCCAATCTTTAATAAGGTGGTGCAAATAGAGATCCAACCAAAGAGAATGTAGTCGAAAATATAACAGAAAACCAAAAAGGGAATGATACTAGCTCTTTTGGGGAATACAAAAAATTAGAGGATAAAGTTCAAGAAGATTTAGGTATATGACCGCCAAATAGTTGAGTTTATGGACCAGTTGAAAAAGACACACCTAAACCAGAAGTAACGATTGATAGGTATGGATATGATACTGGTTACTATACATCCTCAGAAGGTACAACTTTTGAATATCGAGCAATACCTTCATCTTCATTAGAGAAACCTTTTGAAGTCTATGAAATAATAAAACCACTAGAAGATATATCACAAAGTAAAGCTTTATCGTGGTTCAGTTAGGTCAAGGAAGGCAATGTAAGTTATCAAAAGCTATAAAATGGTATGTAGATAATGGTTATATAAAAGAGGTAATAAAATAATGAATAGAGATGATTTAAAAAAAATTTTAGATGTTAAAAAAGTTCCCCATATGTCCTATAGTCTTAATGGACTTAAAGATGGTGATTGTCTTTGTATTGTTCAAGATAATAAAAAATGGCTATTAGTTCATAATGATCGTGGTAGTAAAAACTATATAGGTGATTTTAATTCAGAAGATGAAATTTGTAGCGAATTCTATGCAATTATGAAAAGAAACTACAATTGGACTAATTAATTGAAAACATAATAGTAAGCACAATAGATGAATATATCTTATTAACTCTCAGTTCTACAAGCCCTATCGCAGAATTAGTTTAACTATTTATCAATTATGCGAGCTACTTCCCAAGTTGAAGAATCAATACCGATCACATTTTAAATGGTGAGATTAAGACTTATGAAAGTGGCAAAAAGGTTGGAACAAGAGGACATTATTTAAAAGATCCAAATATTAAAGTAGATAAGTGGACAGGTGAAGCCGATGTAAATGGTGTCACGAAAGGGTATATATCGGTCAGAGATCCTGCTACAGGTAAGTGGTATGAAAAGCAGGCTGAAACAACATTCTTCCCTAAGCATTGGTCTAAACGTCAAATTGAAAAGGAAATAAAAAGTGCTTTTGAAAATTCAAAACCACATCCTAAATATAAAGGAAGGTGGATAGGAAAGTCTTCAAGTGGAGTAACAATGGAAGGATATTACAAAAAACCTAATGGTACAGGCGCAACAGCGTGGCCGGTTTATAATAAGGGTAAATAATGTATGAAAAATAGAAAAATATATTTTGATTGGATAGATTTTTATGATGGATTCTGTCCATCAGGAATGTTGCCTGAGGAAAATATTCGATATACACCTAAACAAGGTTACGGTGTATGTGAGATTGCATGTTTTCTATTTGATGAAATCCAATACTCAGTTAACTCAGTCAATATCTGGATTAATAATCTAACCGATTTAGCAAATAGTCGAGCACCGGACGGCATGTTTGCTGTTGGTAATGCTCATTGGGTATTAATTACCGGCGATTACGTTTTTATTGGTAATGAATATGTTGAAGAGCAACAGGTGATCCTTACTAGAGAACAGCTTTTATATGTTCTGGAACAATATAAAGCCTTTTTAGAAGGGAACTACGAAGATCCTAATAATCCACCTGCTCCGATAGATGTAGAGTTTATTGCCGAAGGGCAAGAGGCGGTTGATCTCTATAATAGTTTAGAAGGAAGTCATCAAGTTTTCTATCTTGAATAACGTGGATGAGCAGACCAGATTAAACATTGTCACTAGCTTAAAAGAGTTAGGGGAACAGGTAAATACAATGAATATAAAACGAATAGAACCTCTGAATCAGCTAGAGAAATAACAGTTAAAACTGAAAGTGATACCTCATTTAGAGCCGTTATCATGTTAAAAGATGAATAAAGAAATATAACATGTATTGAATGCAAAAGTTCACAAACAGCTCCATTAACTGAGAATCAGAAAGTAGGTTTTCCTGAATTAGAAAAAAGTGGCGGGGTAATCGTTGGAGAAGGTAAACCTAACTTTGAAGGTGGAACAATAATTGCGCCGACAAAAGTTGAAATAATAAGACCAAATGAATAAAAGGCAATCAATAATATGTCAATAGAAGATACAAATAAAATTGATATGATTGGGATACTCAAGAACAATGAATCAGTAATTAGTTTGGGTATAACAGATCATTTATCATGGAATGATGAAATAAATAATCATTTATTTTTATTACAAGAAAAGATAAATAGTTATTTAAGATTCATTGAAAGTGGTGAAATATATGAAAGTTTTCCAACAGCTAAGGGAAAAGTTGATTTTCTGATAGAAGTTTTTTTCCAGTATAAAATACCACAAGAATGTATCAATTTTCTGGACAAAGTAAATGAACTTTTATCATCTACTAATATCAGATTAAGATATGAAGAAACAGATAATTGCTAGTATTAATATTGTACCAGCAAAGAAACTAGGATTTTTTTAATTATAAAAAGTCACTCATGTATCGGTCAGTGGCGGTACCAGCGGTCCGGGTATGCCGGCGACTTACCAAAACAGTGATTCAGCATCGAGCATCACCAAGTAAGCGATGGAAAAAGGTCAAATATTGATGGTAAGTTAATCATTCGAGACCAAGATAAACAAACAAAAGATATTAATGAACTCAGTCGTGATACCGAAAATGCCCATAGCAAACTTAAGCAATCTTTAATAAGGTGGTGCAAATAGAGATCCAACCAAAGAGAATGTAGTCGAAAATATAACAGAAAACCAAAAAGGGAATGATACTAGCTCTTTTGGGGAATACAATAAATTAGAGGGTAAAGTTCAAGAATATTTAGGTATATGACCGCCAAATAGTTGAGCTTATGAACCAGTTGAAAAAGACACACTTAAACCAGAAGTAACGATTGATAGATATGGATATGATACGGGTTACTATACATCCTCAGAAGGTACAACTTTTGAATATCGAGCAATACCTTCATCTTCATTAGAGAAACCTTTTGAAGTCTATGAAATAATAAAACCACTAGAAGATATATCACAAAGTAAAGCTTTATCGTGGTTCAGTTAGGTCAGGGAAGGCAATGTAAGTTATCAAAAGCTATAAAATGGTATGTAGATAATGGTTATATAAAAGAGGTAATAAAATAATGGATTTGAAAACATTAGAAAAAATCTTAATTGAAAAAAAAGTACCATCAATATCTTATAGCTTAAATGGATTTAAAAATGGAATGAGCTTATGTATCGTACTCGAAAACAATAAATGGAAATTAATTTATGTTGAAAGGAGCAGTAAAAATTATATTGGAGAATATGATTCTGAAAGTGATGTATGTGATGCATTTTATAAAATAATGAAAGATGACTATGGTTGGAAAGACTAGTTCAGTTCTGCGATTTTTATCGCAGAACTGAACTAATCATTTATCAACAAATAGAAAAACATATGTCTCCAGAACATCTTCAACAGAACGTGCAGGTCATTTTGATATATAAAGAGGCGCACAACAAGTTGACTATGCTGGTTCAATTAGATTTGGCTAGAGTGATGGAACCAGAGGTGTATTAAAAGAGTTTGATAATTCTTCTGGTCATTATAAACTTAAGACTGAAAATGCTCATCAATCTGGGTTACCATTAGATAAATTTAAGGAGCATCCTAATGCTAAATAATATTATAAATAAGCTTCCTGATGGAAGAGCTGAAAATGAGTTAGCTCATTATTTAAGAAAACTCCCCGAGCATGAAAGTTCAGCTTTGATGGAAATTTTGTTAAAACATAATTCTGATGTAGTTAGAGAATCCTCACTAAGATTGATCCCGCGTGTTATTAGGGATCGTAGTGTGTTGATAAAGTTTTTAGACATGGGATTAGAAAAAAAAAATGCCTCTGGGGCTAAGCCTTGGATTAAAGCGACGGTATCTGGATTAGGTTATAAAAAATTACTTCAGCACATTAAAAAAGTAGCTGAAACAAACCCTGATTGGATACTACATGCTTGGTATCAATTAGTTCCTCTTGTAATAAAGGAAGCTCCCGAAAAAATTCAGTATTTGCAGGAGATAGAAAAAATTATTGATGCTCATTTATGTAATGAACTAAAAGGCTCATGGTTAAGAACCAAGGAAGCTGTACCTATCTAATTAGATTTATGATCCCCACCTAATCGGTGAGGATTTTATTTTAGCTTTTAACTCCTATCTCAGCTCCTCAATCCTGATAATCAACAACCCTCACAGCGTATCGATGATGACTGTCTGACCGGTAGTAAAGCCGGAGACTTCCAGCCAGTATCCTTTAATAGTCAGTTGTGGTCTGGGGGTGGGGTGCCCGCCGTTAGGGCTGTAACCGACTGTTAAGCAGCGCATTGGCAGGGGAGTACCGTTCTGGTTTTAGTAATGGTGGTTTTTAGCTTAGAATGTGCCTTAGTCATAATTAACTCTTTTACACATAATTGCCGCAAACTATGACCACTTTATTCATATCCTAATATCAATAAATTACAATGGTAACATATATAAAAATAAAGACTATTATAGAGAAATTGATAAAGATGGTAAGCCAATAAGGTCTTGGATTGAAGATAAAAAATAGGAGTTATTATGTCAAACGACGTTTATGGTTATATATTACTTAATACTAAATTAGATTATAAAAGTACATTTAATAATTACATAAAATCTAGCAGCCTTAATATTCGAGACATTAATAAAAGAGAACTCTTCAATTATCCACCGAACTTAATACCAAATAATGAATCGTTTATATTTGATATTGCCGATGGTCCAAATTCTATTAATGCCGAATATCTAATAGATTATAGTGAGTTTGCTCCAGATACTGATATTGATTTCCCTACAGACCCTAAAGAGCGTTTAGATATTCTTATTAATACATTAATTGACATGATCAATATTACAAATACGTCAAAAATGGTTGTATCAATGACTCAGTGCAATCAAATAGAAACCATAAAAAAAATAAAGTTCGCTGAAATGCGAGACGTTATTCATGCTGATTTTGCAAAATATCAAAATCCACCTAATACACTTTATGAAATCATCTGTGAATAAAATTATAATTAAATTTTTAAGGACTTGATAATTTAGCTTGTTATAAAATATAAAGCAATTTTTTCAACTTGAATTGAAAAATTTAAAATGTCCATATGGAAAGCTGTGCTATCAAATGTGCATCATTAACTTTT
The DNA here is from genome assembly GCF_003202655.1 of Gilliamella apicola. GTDB lineage: Bacteria > Pseudomonadota > Gammaproteobacteria > Enterobacterales > Orbaceae > Gilliamella > Gilliamella apicola_R. Next base: position 32,974 of record NZ_QGLR01000011.1, read on the forward strand.
CTTTTTAAGTGGTAATAGTGACAGTTTGTCCTGTTGTGAATCCAAATTCATTCAGCCAATTGCCTTTAATGATAAGCGGTGTGTCGGTAACACCTTTACCAAGGTTAGGATGATAGCCAACGGTATAATGGGAAACCGATTAATTGCCCATGCAATACTTAGAGCGGTAGTGGATGAGCTACAAGGCAACTCTGCATTATCAGGAGTTGTTGGTGCAGTAAGCGGAGAGCTAGCGAGTAAAGCAATTATCAACACCCTTTATGGTGGTAAAGATGCCAGCGAGTTAACCGAAGATGAAAAACAAACCATCAGCGCACTGTTTCAACTAGCATTCGGCCCTTGCCGTAGCTTCCGGCGGTGGTAATTTTGGTGATACCAGTGCGGTTATTCGTAGTAAAAATGTAGTGGTAAAAATGCGGTGGAAAATAATACGGTAGCTCACATTGCTATGGTTGCTTGGCGAGTAATTCGTCCAAGTGCACTCGGCGAACCAGTTACCATTACTGCTGCAGATGTCTTAATAGCAAGAGGTTTAAGTACCTTGAAGGCACAAGCCTTTTTAGATGGTTTACCATATGAGCAACAAAGCTTAATTAGGTTAGCATTAGTCGATCCTGCTGGAGATAGTTACTTTGAAGAAGCGGTATTAAAAACTTATGAAAGATTCGGAGGGGCTAATCAATTATCAAGTGAATCAAATAGTAACTCAGATAGTCAAGCATCAGCAGGAACCCAATCTGAATCAACCACGGTGGATGGAGGGGGTAAGCTTACATCCTCATGATAATGATAAAAACAAGCCAAACGTAAAATAAAAGAAGAAAAATTAAATGATCTTCCTGATAATGTTCAAAATATATATTCTAAATATGAAAAAAATGGTTGGAATGGTAATTTTAATGGTCAGACCTTAGGAACTACTGCTGGTATAAAATTCAAAAATAGTGATAATCAATTACCTAAAGTGGATAGTAAGGCTAATCCAATTACTTATAGAGAATTTGATGTCAATAATAAAATAGTAGGTCAAGTGAGAGATGCTGAGCGTTTAATTAGAGGAAGTGAATTATACAAACAATTATTACCAAACATTCATAAAATTAATTAAATAGAGAACAACTAATATGAATAATCAAACTATTTGTATTGCTAAAGGACAAGAAAAACAATTTATTAAAAAAACAATTTAAAAAATTATTATATTGCCAAACTGGATGGTTCAAATATTCGTACACTTAATGACTATATGAATGCAATAATTATAGCTTTCAAGATCCCTAAAAATATCTTCACAAACACTAATAGTATTGATGCATACAATGACTGGATTAGAGATCTAACATGGATAGATCAATATGATGGATATATATTAATTATTGAAAATTTTGAACAGATGATGAGTTCTTATCCAAAAGAAAAAGGTATTATAATGGATGAGTTTCGCGAGACTATTTATCCTTTTTGGCAAGATGAAGTTTTACATACTGTTGTAGATGGAAAAGCTAAAGGTTTTTTTGTATTACTTATTGATTAATATTTTTATTAGTTTTATACAGTTATTTCCAGCTCTGCTATCATATAAATACCCTTCATGTGGAAGAATATTAATTGAGAGTGATAAAGATCCTAATTATTTTGATTCATATGTAAAAGAAGATTAGCATTTTTGAATTACTTCTCAGTTCTGCATCGTGATCTTCCGATAAAAGTGTTTGGAAAGGGGACTGGTGTAACAACAAATATAGCGCAGGACGGAAATGCTATAACCAAACCTTCATCAAATCAGCTCCAGCCAGCGCCCCTTAATGGTGAGCTGCGTTCTGGGGGGGCTAAACCTGCCGTTCGGCATCTACAAGGTATAAAATTGCTCCGTGGTCAGCTGTATTGGTGCTTTTCATGTGATTGATTTTAGCGAGAGTGTGCCTTTACCATAGTTAACTCTTTTACGCATAATTCCCGCAAACAATGACAACTTCATCCATATCTTAATATCAATAAGACAGCACATACACCTCAATTATTTTTACAAAACAAATCTCAATAAACCAAATCAAGATAACTATTATCTAAAAAATATAATCAACCTATTATGGTGGTTGCAGGAAAAGGTGGATAGATTTTACTGCCGCTAATAACGCTGACATAAAAGGTGTAGTGATAGTGTTTAAGGCAGAAGAGTCTAGAAGTATTACTTATTATGAAAAATTTAACGTATTAAAATATAAAGGCCATTCTAGAACAATTGATAAAGATGGTAAACCTATAGGTGATTGGATTTTAGATAAATAATACTAAAAAGGAGAGTTAATATGTCTAGCTTTGTTTGTGGTTATATAGAACCAATATTAAGTCAGAATAAATTAAGTAATTTATCTGACTATATAAAAAATAGTCAATTGGGAATAGAAAAAATCTCTAAAGATTGGTTAATTAATTATCCTGACTATTTAATTCCCAATGATAATATATTTACTTTTTTAATCGGCGATGTTCCCGGTTATCCTAATGCTACTTACTTAATAGATTATTGTGAATATGCTCCGGATACTGATATTGCTTTTCCTCCGGATCCTAAGGAACGTTTAGATATACTCATTAATACATTGATTGACATGATTACCATTACTCGTGCATCAAAAATGATAGTTTCAATAAATGAATGCGATCAAATTGAAACCATAAAAAAAATAAAGTTTACTGAAATGCGAGACATTATTCATGCTGATTTTGCAAAATATCAAGCCCCACCAGATACACTTTATGAAATCATCTGTGAATAAAATTATAATTAAGTTTTTCAGAACTTGATAATTTAGCTAGTTATAAAATATAAAGCAGTTTTATCAACTTGAATTGAAAAATTTAAAATGTCATATGGAAAGATGTGCTCTCAAATCAATATTTTTGCCATCATAGAGCTCAAAACGAAAATAAAACGGTATAGAGTTCTCAATTATTTTTATAAAACGAGTAAAAACCTTGCAAAAATTGTAAGATAACATGGTCGAAGGGTAAATAAAGATGAGTAATTTAAATATAGATTGGAAACCCGAATTTGGAACAATATTTACTTGGTTTGCAATGGATAAATTTGGTCGAGTTGCCGTGATGGTAAATAATTGTTTTGGTGATTTACCTAAAGCTCTTTTATCAATCAATAATGTAGAATCATTATTAGATCAATTAACTGATTATATGTGGGAAGACTCAGAAATATTCAAGAATTACTCTAATAATAAAAGTGGTTGTACTATATTAGATCTCTATTCCGGTTTAAGATTTGATTATTTAGCGACGAGAAAAGATATTGAACAACTTATACAACAACGTTCTAATTATCAACAAAAACCAGTTGAATGTAATTTACCATCAAGAAAGGGATTGTTTGTTTATCATGGAATTGAAGGCAGTATCGAAGGAGAAGATTACCCGGTAGGTTATGAGGGAGTAACTAAAATGGGCGATTATTTTAGATATTTAATGCCAACCATATATGCCTCGATTGAGGATTTTCCAGAAGAACTTCGACATGGGGTAGCCACTTCTGACACGGTTGATTTTACTACTGATAGATTGTTTGATAACGATAAAATCAACGAATACTTTCCAAAAATGTATAAGAATTAAATATTAACTCCAACCCTAAAAACTGGAAGTTTAAGTTGTCTAGGTCATAGCTGAAAATAAGGAAATAATAGGTTATCAATTTGTTATTTTTATAAATATTATTTTTTAATGAGAAATTCCGTATTAAATCAGTCGGTAATTTATTAAGCTTTAAACTTCTGGAATGTAATCATAAAGACGAAGCGTTATATCTTTAGCCTCGATTATAATGTAGCTTAAGGGGATTTGGTTAGTAATGGTCGTGAACAATATAACGCATATGGTTACCAATAATCATACTATCATGGCAAACTATATCTATTTAGATTAATTAACTAGTAACAAAGCAGTAAAAATCTAATTATTTTTGTGTAGCTCATATCCTTTTTTAAAAACACTAATGCAGGAAAGGGATCGAGTACTGCAGTTAATAATCAAATTACAAACACTATATAAGATTCGGTTAAAGCGACGAAACCCACTATGCCAAGAAAATTGATTGTTAAGACTTTTGAATTAACAACTAATGGTCAAACTATTTGGATTAATCAAATTGCAATAAAACATATGAACCAATATATAACATTTAATAGATTAGATTATCGCATAGTACTTCTGAAGGAATTCAAACAATGTTATCTAATCTTCAAAATGCCATTAAAGAAGTTTCAGTACAAAGAATTAAATTTAATAAGAAAGCATATTCAGTCCTTTAGGAACTAATATTTAGTTAATGAGCTTCTGATTTTTATATAAATTTAATAGATTGAAAGATCAAAGTCATTCAACTGACCATTTTATCAATAAGGATAAATAATATATGAAAGATAATTATTTAAAATTGGTTGACGTTAATTTATCGTTTTTTTCTATTAAATTAGATAAAAATGAAGCTATTATTGAAATTTTAAATATGGATAATGGCGAAGAGGTTTGCACCATTAATATAAATAACATTATCACATTACAATATCAAAATAATATTGGTGAAGAGGATATTTTACCTGCATATATAGGTGAACTTGAAATATTAAAGAACCTAGATAATCAGGTATTTTATTTAAAGATGCAAGGTTGGGTAGATTTATCCTTAGTTTGTGTAAATTGTTCTATAAGTTATCCATATACAATATAGTTGTTCATCAAGATTCTTCGCCCCAAGAAGGGGGGATCTGTGTTTTTTCTTTTTATTACTTAGATTTAGTGGAGATAAGCCTGAGTTTTGCCAAATACTCAGATGATATCGTATCTATGAAATAACAATCATTGGATGAACATATCATAGTAAAAAAATTTGTGATGAATGATTAACATTAATCGGTTGACTATGCTTTATCAAATACTCACCATTTCATCAGAGCGTTGCCAATGACCTTAGCGTAGCAAAATCTACCCTTTAATAAACAGGTAATAATTATGAACTATAATATAACTAAAAATGATATTAAGCTTAATTGGCAAGACTTATTATGGGGCTATGAGCACCATTTTTTGGGATGGAAAGATGTGGTCAATTATGCAAATAAAAAAGTAATTGAAGAATCAAATTATGATGAATCAGTAATTGAATTATCAATGATAGATAAAACGACAACCTTTAAGATAGAAAAATTACTTAAAAATATAGTTAAAGAAGAGCGTTTTTATCATACTGATAAATGGTTATATATCATTCTATTAGATTTATTTAATAAACGAGAGAAATTAGACGATCAATTAGGAAAAGTTGAGGAAATTTATGAGAGTTTCGCTTACCCTGAAGAAATAGAATCTTTTGTAAGGTATATGCCAAGTACTGATGATTATGATCCAAATAAACACACGTACGAAGAAAATATTAATCGATTATATTTAAACTGGGAAAATTATTTAATTTCGAAGAAAGAAAAGTTTATTGATTAAATACTAAATGATAGCCCCTCCGCCTTAAAAAGATACCAACGAATTAACCGAAGAAGAACAAATCATCAACGCTCTATCTCAACTAGCATCTGGTCTGGCGGTATCTGCCGGCGGTGGTAATTTTGGCGATGCCAGTGAGGCTATTAGTAGTAAAAATGTGGTTGAGGATAATAATGTTGGTTTAACTATTGTTAAAGCCGCTCAATCGGCATGTAACGAAGATACAATTTGTGAACAGCAGGTTATATCTGAAGGAATAGATAATTATAATGAGATGATAATAGAAGGTGGTAAGCTACAATTAATAGCTTTGGGTGTGGTTATTGCAGCTACAGAATCTGGAATGGAGGCTTGTGCAGCTAATCCGATATTATGTGCAAATTAAGGTGCAATTTGGGGGATGTAAACTGTTGGCGCAGAAACAATGCCTGCTGCGGGATTAGAAATAATTGCATCTCAATTAGCTAATTCAGGTGCGATAATATTAGATACAGTAGCTATTGAATATGATCTGAATAAACTTAGGATTGATTTAAAAATAGGATCTGATGGAGCACGAATGACTGATTTGGTTTCAGCTTCAGCTTTAAATAAACAAGGTCTAAATAATGCTAGGTTTATTTCAAAGGCATCAATAGAAACACTTTTTTTCCCTAACTTCTAATGGAAATTCAGCTATTGTAGCGATGAAATTAGATAGAAGCTATCACGCAGTTGTTGTCGATGGAATAAAGGTCAGAAAAGGATAGCCTGTTGTCTCGGTCAGAGAACCAGCAGAAGGGCTTCAATATTTTACTCCAATAGTTAAATTTAAAAGTAAATTCACAGGACAGGCAATTTTTACTAATTCTAAATGAAAATAGCGAGGGGATATGTTATTGTCAATTGAGGATGCCATTGTAAAGAAAATCGATGGTTTTATTGAATTAAAAGCTTATTTTTATATTTTAGGTGGTATAAATGAGATGGCTTTTTTAAGTGATAGTAATGATGGTGATTTTGAAAAGATAATAACCTTACCAGAAGATATTATTCCTCAAGTAATAGAACAAGATGAAACTTTTGGGGTTTTAGTAGGAGGAAAATATGCTTATTATGCTATGAAGGCTATTGTTAAGGGAGTTATTACTATTGTGAATGATCAACATTTTTTTAATATAGTAGAAGAATTAACCTTGATAGAAAATGATAGACGTCAGGTTTTTACATTTAGTATCAGTTGATTGTCATTAAATCTCATTAGTTTATATGTGTAATACATAGTTTTTAGCTTACCTCTAATTCCCTTTTCCTCAAAGTTTTAAGGAAAAGGGATAGATATTATTACTGATTTTAATTTCACATTAACGTTGTATTAATTAGTTCGTTTAGTCTAGTTTTTCAAATCCAGATGTCTAAAATTATTTTCGGCGACTTATTATTGCCTTATTACCTGTCGATTCATATTCAAATATCAATAAGACGGTATCCACTCCTTTATTGGAGGCTTGATAGGTGGTAGTTCATCATTTGTTGGCTATGGCGTAGGAAAATTAGTAGAAAACCCATTACAATCGTGGTTTAATCCAGTTGCTAATAAATATATTCATGAAACAAACAGAGGATTTTTGGGGATCACAGGTCATTATACAGAAAGTTCTATTCCTGCTTGGGGTGGTTCTTTAACGAATTCTGGTACTAGCGAGTTGTTTAATAAAATAGTAAACGATCATTTAAAGGAAAACAATAATGAAAAGAAATAAAAAATATATAGCTTTGATTTTTTTGTGTACTGCGATACCGATTTACTTTTTTTTATTAATTATGATTTTTAGTGTTATGATTTCTTTATGTTTTTATATTATAAAAGGTAACTTTGTATTCTATACAGAAAATATATATACTGCCTCTAAATTGGCCTTTTTTTTAGGCATTCCTGCTGGAATTGTTTTTTGGATTGGAGAATGCCGTCGTTTAGGAATTAAGATTTTTGGTAAATAACTAAAATCCCAGTCTAAAAACTGGGATTTTTTTATATCTAAAATTTACTTCGTAAGTTCACCAGTGGCCTAGCTGGCGCCAGTGCGCCATGGCTGGCTGAGCAGATAAAACTGCACACCGGGCATATGGGTGAAGATGGTAAATGGCAAACCGATGATATTGCCGGCAACTTAATTGCCCATGCAATACTTGGTGCAGTAGTGTCTGAACTGCAAGGCAACTCAGCATTATCAGGAGGTGTTGGTGCAGTAAGCGGAGAGCTAGCGAGTAAAGCAATTATCAACACCCTTTATGGTGGTAAAGATGCCAGCGAGTTAACCGAAGAAGAACAAATCATCAGCGCACTATCTCAACTAGCATCTGGTCTGGCGGTATCTGCCGGCGGTGGTAATTTTGGCGATGCCAGTGCGGCTATTAGTAGTAAAAATGCGGTTGAGGATAACTTGTTGTCAAATAAATAAAGTGTTGAAAAATTGTACAAAAAAGTAAGGTTTTATATAAAAAATTAAAGGACGCTGGTATTCATGATATCGATGATCTATAAGCTAGAAGAACTCGCTCAAATGCATAGTACAAGAAAAATTATTCAAGGTGGTAAAGATGGTTGGTATAAAATATTAGGGAATGATGCAAAACCGTTTCAAAAATATCAACTCAATAAGCAAGGAAGTTCATTAAAACCGAATGTCAGTAATATCAATATTCTTAATAAAAAAGGAATAATATGATCGATATGCGCTATTTTAAAGATAATATTGCCCCTCAACTAAGTAACTATAAATTAACTTACAGCTCATATCCGAAGGGAGACTTTGGTAGTTTAGAAAGAGTTGTAATTGAAGGAAATGGAAAAATTGCAGGTATTGATATCTGGTCAAAAGGTTGGTTAGATATTGACATTTATGATCTACTTGTTGATAAGCAGGTAATGAATGTACTTTTAGAACCAATCGAAATTCAAAAACAAGAAGATTCAATTAAGCAATTTTTGGATATATTATTAAATGAAAAATAAAATAGAAATTATTCATGGCGATATTACTAAAATTCCTGTTGATACAATTGTAAATGCCGCAAATAGTTCTTTATTAGGAGGAAGTGGTGTTGATGGTGCAATTCATCGTGCTGGAGGAAAAAAAATTCTAGATGAATGTCAAAAAATACGAGCTAAGCAAGGAAGTTGTAAAGTGGGGGGAAGCTGTAATTACTACTGCTGGTAATCTACCAGCTAAATATGTCATTCATACCGTAGGTCCTCGTTGGAATGACGGTAGTCATAATGAGGTTGAATTATTAAAAAATTGTTACATAAATTGTTTTAAACTTGCTTATGAAAATGGTGTAACAACCATTTCATTTCCTAATATAAGTACTGGTATTTATAGATTTCCAAAAGATAAAGCAGCAGAAATTGCCTTACAAACGATTAAAGATAATCTATTCAACTACCCTTGTATAGAGAAAGTAAATATTGTTTGTCATGAGGTTGAAAACTATGACATATACCGTTCTATTTTGATGGGTTGATTAGCAAATTTATATAGATTAATTAAAATACTTCCTATTGTATTTTAAACATACAAAAAAATAACCATGATATTATTAATTATACTTACATTAATTTTAAACTTCCTATCTTTGATTTCTGATGATGCAAAATCTGATAATTATTTTGCGATTAAAATGCAAATTAGTAATATCATTAATATTTATAAAGTTAATGTGTTATTAATCGAGAGTAATGTTTTTTATACCATAGATGGTTTTATATTAAATAGAAGCAATAGCATCAATAGTGCAATGCATGACATCAATTCTTTTTCAATTCATCAATTGCAAATAAACCTTTCGCACTCTATCAATCTAGGTAGGTTTTAGCTTTTTTTCAGTGACACTGATCCTGAATAGGGAAAGAGAACGAGTAAAACGACCTATGTAGGAGAACAAGCGGTTAGTGTTCCTGCAAAGCAGTCTAAAATTCCCTTAAATCCAGTATAACAATATGATGTATATGGAAATGAGATTGTTTATCGGACTATGTCGCAAAAACAATATGAGAGTATTTTTCAAATATTGGCATAATGCCATCTACAATAGTAACCTCTGTTTAACCAGTATTAGATTACTGATCACAAAATGCTATGGAGTAACAATAAAATTGATTGTTACATGAGGCGCATTTTCTGGGTTTGAAAAAAAGTATTGCAGCTAATTCAGCTGCGGCAAAAGAATTACCTAACATGTGTCGACACAAACTGGAAAATGGATGTATACCAATACCAGATTTAAGGTTGAAGGTGGGCAAATGATAACTCAAATTGAAAAAGGTAAAGGATTAGATATTTTTAATAAAAATATTATTCATTTTGAAAAGGTTAAATAAAAGCAAAAAATAATGTTATTAAAGTTAGAAAACACCAAAACGCCCATGAAATTAGTATATCTTTTTTCCGAAAAACTTAAGGTTGAGCCAGAATATGTTTCTCTTACTCAAGCTTTAACGCTCGATTGATTGAGGTTTTATGTTGGATTAAATGGGACTTATGGTCTTTTGGGTAAACCATTGATTTTATGTTTGCAACATCTAATGGAACACAAAAAAATAGATGAAATGAATAAATTTTTCAATAATAACTGGATTGATAATATTGAAAGGTTACATGGGCACTTAAATAAAGCGAATATTGTCCAGTTAGATTTCAGAAAATTGACATTGGAAAATCAGCAAGGTTTACATAATTATATAAATACACTCTTAAAATTAGAACCATCAACAATTTTTATCTTGAGGTAAGGTATGGCTGGAGCTTTTGTTTTTAGTGAAAAAAATGTTGCTGCATTTGGTTCAACATTTATTGATGTTCTTGCTGATTATTGGAGACCTTATATTCAGCAAATAGGCGTAGATAAAAAAGTCTATTTTTATTATGACCTATTTTATGGGAATATCGATTTTTCCGAATTAACCCAGAAACAATATATACAATGTTATAAACAGATCGAAAAAGCGATTGAAGTTGATCTTGAAAGGATAGAAAATTTTTATAATCATTACCCTAAAGAACTTGTTTACAAAGCTTGGTTTGAAGAGATCAAACCAAAAATGCAAAGTTCCCCGTTGTATCAGTCTTAACATTTTGTTATTTTTTTCTTCAGTTCTGCGATAAAGATCGCGGAACTGGAGTAATTATTAATCAACTATTCTATCTACTTCGCAATCTCAAAAATTTACCTGCTTTTTTATTGGTAATTGTGACAGACGGTCCGGTTGTGAACCCCAGTTCATTCAGCCAATAGCTTTTAATGGTAAGTTGTGGGAGGAGAACACCTTTGCCAAGGCTAGAACGGTAACCAACTATCTAATGGCAAACCGATGATATTGCCGGTAACTTAATTGCCCATGCAATACTTGGTGCAGTAGTGGCGGAGCTGCAAGACAACTCAGCATTGTCAGGAGGTGTTGGTGCAGTAAGCGGAGAGCTAGCGAGTAAAGTTATTATTAACACCCTTTATAGTGGTAAAGATGTCAGCGAGTTAACCGAAGATGTAAATAATCCATCAGATCAATTTGCAAGACAAAAAGCATTAGAGGCAATTGAACGAATCGAATCCGCAATAAAAGGACATGGAATATGATAACTTTAAGATCGTTATTAAATAAAAAAAATATTGAATATAAAAAACAAAATATGTCTTATCTTGACGAATGGTTTAATGAAATCATCGATGTTCCATTATCTAAACTATTAGTTGGAGATATTGCACGATTAATAAGACAACAAGTTTTTATTTGTGAAATTCTACCCTATGCTTTAAATATTCTTTCTTCAGATCCTTTAGCAGGAGACTCATATGATGGTCAATTAATCTCATCATTAGCCACTTTAACTAAAGGTGATATAGAAAAATGTTCATTTAATTTTAATGAGATTAATATAATTATAAATAAAATAGATAAATCATTATTAAGTAGTGAGTTATTAATTGATATTCAAAAAATAAATAGTTTTTCATCAATTTAATAAGAATATCTAACCTAAACTCAGTTCTGCGACAAAGAACAAAGCATTATTGTCCAAACAAGGCTAGTCAGAGAGATTGGTGGTCGAACGCTGACCATGCTCAATAATTTACAAAATGGTAAAATATTGGCGGTTTCTGCAAAAACTAGTATTAATATGCTATCCGATGAGAATAAGATAATTGGAAACCGCTATACTCAAACAGATGAGGGAATATTGGCCAAATAGCTTGGCATATTGGGAACAATCTTCAAAAATAGTTGTCATAAGAGATCCAAAAGCAAACAATGGCGGAACGGCGTTTTAAACCTTCAGATGGACGCCAATATTTAGATGCTTTGAATTAATAAAGATTATATAGAATGAAATTAATTGAATTAAGTAATGAACAATCATCAAAGGCTGAGCTTTACATCATTCGCTCAATTATTGGCGAAATATATGCTGGAGTTTGTGTTGATGCTGAAGAATTTGGAACAATTCATGGTATTGAAAAAGATGAGGTATTGAGATTAAAACATGATATTTATGAAATATATGAAAAGTTAGCAACTCTAAAGGTCAATATTTAATTGTTTTATGAATTTTCGTAGTATTTAGGGATATAAATAATTTAGGTTGATTATTAAATGAAATATTATGCAAAGTTAATATCTATAGATGAAAATGTTGAAGAAGAAGTTATTTTCGCTTTTGGAGAATATAACATTTGTTGTTTTATTGACTATTCTCCCGTACCGCTTCGCGTGGGAAACATTTATTTAGTAGAACTGGGTTTATGGTTTAACGATGATATGCAAGTTGAAACATCGAAAGATAAACATTTTTTTATTAAAAGAGAAAGAAATACATTTCAACATATTATAAATGGCTACTTATTTGAAGATAAATTAGTATTATCAAATTTGATTTTTGAAGATGAATTATTCTATGATTTTTCTTATTTTGAGAAGGATTTTATTACTATTAAGCCTGATAGAATAACTGTATCAATCATTGAACAATAATAAAACTAAAAAAGATAACTCAGCCTAATCAATAAAGTGATCGCAGTTGAGGAAAAACGTCCTTGTTTGAAGTAGCGAGGTAGATTTAATCAATTGATAGGGGAAAATAGGTGTTATTAAAACGCTGAAGACAAGAACAAATGGTCTTCGTCAAGCAAATTAAAACTCCACTGGGTATATAAGATTATTATGAAAAAAATATATTTATTAAAAGCTGCATTAAGAGATAATTGCTTTTTTATGCAAGATGATTGTCCTGAGGACGAGAAAGGCATTCAAGAAAGGGCGATGGCTCAACGCTGGAAACCATTTGGTGATGACTACCAGCCGATTAAACTTGAATTAGGACGAAGTGATTTTGGTAAGAAGAATTATCAGTTTGATTTTTGTGGTTTTTCAAGACCATTTTTAGTGTTTAGTGAATCGGCATTAACGGCACTGGCAGATATTTTAGAGCCACGCGGGCAGTTGTTACCGGTTATCACGGAGAGTAAACGTAAAAAATTCTTTGGTTATTATCCCACCAACCCGTTATCCGGTTGTTTTGACAAGGAAAAATCAATCTATGAAGAATGGCCAAATGGTTTAATAATCAGAAAACTATTTTTAATTGCCGAAAATATTACCGATGAGTATTTATTCTCGATTGAAGAAGATATCAGCTTTGTCTTTGTGACAGATAAATTTAAACAACGCGTTGAAGACGCTAACTTGTTGGGGTTTGATTTTTCTACTGAAATATCAATATCATAAATAAAACCGCCCAAAAGCGCCAACAGATACCCATGATATTATAATCAACACCGATACTAAGCGCCTGATGATATGAAATGGCGCTAATTATTCAACGAGAAAAATAGGTGTTATTAAAACACCGAAGACGAGAACAAATGGTCTTCGTCGAGTAAATTAAAACTCCACTGGGTATACAAGATTATTATGAAAAAAATATATTTATTGAGAACAACATCAAAAAATACTTGCTCATTTATTCAAGATTATCCTGAGGGCGAAGAAAGCATTATGGGAAGGGCGATGGATCAGCGCTGGAAACCATTTGGTGACAATTACCAGCCGATTAAACTTGAATTAATACGAAATGATTTTGGTAAGAAGAATTATCAGTTTGATTTCAGCGGTTTTTTGGGTCCATTTTTAGTGTTTAGTGAATCGGCATTAACGGCACTGGCAGATATTTTAGAGCCACGCGGGCAGTTGTTACCGGTTATCACGGAGAGTAAACGTAAAAAATTCTTTGGTTATTATCCTACCAACCCGTTGTCCGGTTGTTTTGACAAGGAAAAATCAATCTATGAAGAATGCCCAAATGCTCTTATGATAGAGAAAACATTTTTAATTGCCAAAAATATTACCGATGACTATTTATTCTCGATTGAAGAATCTATTAGCCGTGTGTTTGTAACAGATAAATTTAAACAACGCGTTGAAGACGCCAACTTATTGGGGTTTGATTTTTCGACTGAAATAGCAATATCATAAATAAAACCAGCCAAAAGCGCCAACAGCTAGCCATAATACTATAATCAACACCGATACTAAGCGCCTGATGATATAAAACGGCGCTAATCAATCAATGGGAAATATCAATGTATGGTAGTGATATAAACAGCGCCGGTAATGGTGTTTTTTAGCTAACAATAAAAATAATAGGTGTTATTAAAACGTCAAAGACGAGAACAAATAGTCTTCGTCAAGCAAATTAAAACTCCACTGAGTATACAAGATTATTATGACAAAAATATATTTATTAAGAACAACACTAAGAGATACTAGCTTTTTTATGCAAGATTGTCCTGAAGAAGAGAGAGGCATTATGCAAAGGGCGGTGCGTCAACGCTGGAAACCATTTGGTGACGACTACCAGCCGATTAAACTTGAATTAGGACGAAGTGATTCGGGTAAGAAGAATTATCAGTTTGATTTCAGCGGTTTTTTGGGTCCATTTTTAGTGTTTAGTGAATCGGCATTAACGGCACTGGCAGATATTTTAGAGCCACGCGGGCAGTTGTTACCGGTTATCACGGCGAGTAAACGTAAAAAATTCTTTGGTTATTATCCTACCAACCCGTTGTCCGGTTGTTTTGACAAGGAAAAATCAATCTATGATGAATGGCCAAATGGTTTAATGATCAGAAAACTATTTTTAATTGCCGAAAATATTACCGATGAGTATTTATTCTCGATTGAAGAATCTATTAGCGGTGTCTTTGTGACAGATAAATTTAAACAACGCGTTGAAGACGCCAACTTATTGGGGTTTGATTTTTCGACTGAAATAGCAATATCATAAATAAAACCACTCAAAAGCGCCAACAGCTAGCCATAATACTATAATCAACACCGATACTAAGCGCCTGATGATATAAAACGGCGCTAATCAATCAATGGGAAATATCAATGTATGGTAGTGATATAAACAGCGCCGGTAATGGTGTTTTTTAGCTAACAATAAAAATAATAGGTGTTATTAAAACGCCAAAGACGAGAACAAATAGTCTTCGTCAAGCAAATTAAAACTCCACTGAGTATACAAGATTATTATGACAAAAATATATTTATTAAGAACAACACTAAGAGATACTAGCTTTTTTATGCAAGATGATTGTCCTGAGGATGAGGAAGGCATTCAAGGAAGGGCGATGGATCAACGTTGGAAACCATTTGGTGACAACTACCAACCGATTAAACTTGAATTAGGACGAAGTGATTCGGGTAAGAAGAATTATCAGTTTGATTTCAGCGGTTTTTTAAATCCATTTTTAGTGTTTAGTGAATCGGCATTAACGGCACTGGCAGATATTTTAGAGCCACGCGGGCAGTTGTTACCGGTTATCACGAAGAGTAAACGTAAAAAATTCTTTGGTTATTATCCTACCAACCCGTTATCCGGTTGTTTTGACAAGGAGAAATCAGATTATATTGAATATCCAAAAGGTTTAAAGATCGAGAAAACATTTTTGATTGCTCAAAATATTACCGATGACTATTTATTCTCAGTTGAAGAAGGTATGAGCCGTGTCTTTGTGACAGATAAATTTAAACAACGCGTTGAAGACGCTAACTTATTGGGATTTGATTTTTCTACTGAAATACCAACATCATAAATAAAACCGCCTAAAAGCGCCAACAGTTACCCATGATATTATAATCAATACTAAGCGCCTGATGATATGAAATGGCGCTAATTATTCAACGAGAAAAATAGGTGTTATTAAAGCGCCGAAGACAAGAACAAATAGTCTTCGTCAATCAAAACAAAACTCAACAGGGTATACAAGATTATTATGAAAAAAATATATTTACTAAGAACAACATCAGAAAATACTTGCATATTTATTCAAAATTATCCTAAGGGTGAACAAAGCATTCAGGGAAGGGCTATGGATCAACGCTGGAAACCATTTGGTGACGACTATCAGCCCATTAGACTTGAATTAGTGCGAAGTGATTCGGGTAAGAAGAATTATCAGTTTGATTTCAGCGGTTTTTTGGGGCCATTTTTAGTGTTTAGTGAATCGGCATTAACGGCACTGGCAGATATTTTAGAGCCACGCGGGCAGTTGTTACCGGTTATCACGGAGAGTAAACGTAAAAAATTCTTTGGTTATTATCCTACCAACCCTTTATCCGGTTGTTTTGACAAGGAAAAATCAGTTTATGAAGAATGGCCAAATGGTTTAATAATCAGAAAACTATTTTTAATTGCCGAAAATATTACCGATGACTATTTATTCTCGATTGAAGAAGATATCGGCTTTATCTTCGTGACAGATAAATTTAAACAACGCGTTGAAGACGCCAACTTATTGGGATTTGATTTTTCTACTGAAATAGCAATATCATAAATAAAACCAGCCAAAAGCGCCAACATGTATCCATGATATTATCGATGCTAAGGGTAACGATTTCTTATATTGATTATCCAGTGAGAAGTATAAAAATTGGTTTTCGCAAAGCAAATAATTATCAAACGGTACCCCAACCGCTGCGACTACCGAGACAATATTTTGATGAAGACAAAGGGTTTGATCAAACAGAGACTAAGATTATTAATGGAGCTCGGGGTATTTTAGAGCCAAAAGAAATGTCTCAAATTCAGTAAGTTCACGCGTAAGGTCAACCTGTTACAGGGGTTATTAATGGTCGTACCATACAATACGAGCCTAATCTACTACCTCAGGAATGACAATGTATGGCGAAAATGGGAGGGCTTATTGGTAAGGACGCATTTAAGTCTCAAGCTGAATTGCAAAAAATAATACTACATGAATTATACCGATTAAATACATCATCTTCGGCAAGCGGTGTATCCAGTTCTTTAGGTACAAAGGAGACGAAAGCAGCGTTCGATTTTGCATAAAAAGTATTTAGTGTTTTGGGGAAGTAAATAATATGAGTAATAAAAGAGTTATGAGATGGATTGGTGCAGGAAAAAGTATTGCTACTGACCCAAGTGTAAAAGTACTTTGTCCTGTTTGTCAAAAAGTTTATTTGAAAGTAAGAGATATTCCAAATGAAAATAATCCTTCTGAAGTTGAGCGCCAGATGTTATGTGATAAGTGTGGAGCATTTAACGTACTTCGATTAACTAGATAGCTTTTAGATGACTGGTTGACCGGTGGTAAAGCAGAAGTATTCCAACCAGTGGTCTTAATGGTCAGTTGCGGTCTTAGGTTAGGTTGCTCGCCATTGAGGGTGTAGACGACCGTTAAGCTGTGCTTTAACCGAGGTTTTACCATTCTAGTTTTGTCATGGTGGTTTTTAGCATAGAATGCGTCTTAGCCATAGTTAACTTCTGGTAAGTTAGTTTATGGATGGGTTCGGGCGTTTATCGGAGATGGACAATGGCCATTGGTGTGGCAATATGATAAATGTGGTCGTATTACGCTGGAGTATCAAGGGGTTAGTAGTCAATATAAAAACAAACTTCAACAATAGGGCAACACTACATCAATTAGAAGGAAGCCTGAATGGTGTTTCTGGTAGATTTGAATGGATAGTAGATCCTAAGTTAGGAGGTGTAAGCCATCGTATGTTTCCACCAAATGGAACAATTAATGGAATCTCATCTAAGCCATGATAAATAAAATATTTAATGAACTTGAAAAGTTCAAAATAGTTGATTGGGGAGTGATCTATTTAGGCTGTAAAGGGCTCCCTATAGGCACATTATCACCAAATAACGTTAGTGATTTTGCATGTGAACAGTTAGCTATTATAGAGTTGAATGATGCTTCTTTTATATCCGTTTCTGAATTGTGTTTTTGTACAGAAATGAACGGTGAGGTTATTGATATGATTAGTAACCTCTGTGATTTGAATAGTGTTGATTTAACTCTTTCAAAGAAAAAATGGGTTGTATTTGCCATAAAAGAATCTATGAATCATTTACCAGAAGATAGTTTGTATGGGTTATTGGAGCTAAACAATTTTTGGAATGAGTGGGGTGAATCCAATAATAGTCCAAATATAATTCAAGGTGTTAATAATACCATGACTCCGAATAAGTACTATTCTGATGAAAACTATCTAAAAATCATATCAAATCATAATTTATGGATAAAAAAAGAATTAAATAAATTAGAGATTTAATTTAGACCCCGCCTAACTAGCGGGGTCTTGTTTTACTTTTAGATCTGCATAGCAAATAGTAAGATCCTTATCTAAAAACTTAGAGGATCTTATTTTGACATCTATGCCAGTATCCCAAGTTTAATAACCAACAGCCTTGCAGGGCACCAATCATTACCGATTGACCGTTGGTAAAATTGAAGGCTCTAGCCATCAATGGGAGCACGGACAAGAAATCCGTCGCCATATGGGACGTTTGGGTGAGTTGACCTGTCGTCATCAATTTGACGAGTGCGGACGATTACGTCAACAAACTCTACAACTTCATCAAACCTTAAGTAAACCGATTGAACGCCGTTATGATTATAATGTTGTTAATGAGCTAACCCAGATAACAGATAATTTTAAAGGGATTAAGACCTTTACTTTTGACTTAAAGAGTCGGATAGCAACTGCAAGTAATAAACCTTATACCGGATTGACCCTATCGGATAAGCCTAGTTATGATGATGTGAATGGTTACCGAGGATATGATGAACCGTTCCGGTTTGATGGGGCGGATAATCTCTTTAGTCATGATATACTACTTGATAGTCTTAAATAATTTGAAGTGTCACGCGCGAAAACATCACGCCAGGATGACGAGCCTACTCCTCAGGATAACGCGCAGCATGTGGATGGTCAACCGGCGGCCAAGGCGATTCACGTTAACCGTTTTATGTTATAGGCTGACGGCATTATCAGTATGATGAATTTGGTAATCTGATTCGTGAGTGTCGTAGTAAACGCCAGCATACCGAGCACAGCTTTACTTGGGATGGTCAGCATCGATTAATCGAGTTTAAGAAAATCCGTCATTACCATGATGCGCATGACCCGCAATTCCATGAAACGGTTGTCAGTAGTTATTGTTATACTTATGATGCCCTTGGACGGCGGATTAGTAAAACGGATATGCAAACCGGTGATAAAACCCTATTCTTTTGGCTTGATGATAAACTACTTACTGAATGTCATGCTGATGATGCCAATTTCCCCGTCTGTGGTCAATAATGAACACGATAAGGTGAACAACTGAGGTGTCGAAGTTATGTGTATGTACCTTATAGTCATGGTTTTAGGCCATTGGTACAAATTAATGGTCGGCGACGGGGTGGTGAGATTTACTACGACTGAGGACACTGCAGGAGTTATTGATGGCTCAGAGGGAGATTGTATGGAGTGCGGTGTATAAGTCTTATGGTAACTTAGCGATTGACTATCAAACGGTACCCCAAACGCGGCGACTGCCGAGACAATATTTTGATGAAGAATCGGGATTACATTATAATCGCCACCGTTACTATGCCCCACACTGTGCACGTTACATTAGTCAAGACCCGATTGGTTTAGCGGGGGGTGAAAATGCCTATAGTTACGTGGCTAATCCAATCACTTGGATAGACCCATTGGGGTTGGATGAAGTTTGTCCGGGAACGGAAGCTGGAAAGGGCACGAGTGAAGCTAATCTAGTATTAAAGGAAACTCAGTCAGCAAAAAAACTTGGAGTTGATATAAATAATATTACTGATGGTACAGCTAAAACAGAAATTAAAATTACAAGTGAAATTAATTATTCAGATGTAAGCTATTAGTTGAGCATGCAAAAGCAAAGGGAGCACAGAAAGTAGAAGTTAATACAGGATATATTGCAAACGAAAAACTTATGGATTTTCTGGAAAGAGAGTTGCTGATGGTAAACCTTTCATGGGTGGTAAAGTAGTTCGTAGAAACTCAAAAACGACAGGCGTTACAATAATATATGACTAAAAAAGAATGGTATAAAGATCGCCTTCTCTGGAAGGCGAATCAATTTAAGTTGCTTTCGGAAACAAGATTAAAAGGCGAAGAACGTGATAATTTTTTTGACAAATTACACAAAGAGTATATGGACTCTGATGATGAGATATTATTTTTATTTTCCGAAAATAATAAGACGAGCTGGACAGCTATAACAACAGATAAAGTCATTAGTTATCATAATAATAGTGTATATCAATTAAAATTAGATAGTATCGAGAAGTTAATTGATATTAAAAAAGACGGTATTTCTGATAATAACTTGAAATGCGACGCTAATTTTCTATTAATAGGTTATGAAAAGTTACCAATTTGGACTCCTAACGCCAAAACTCTCTTCGCACTGATGAATATTTTACGAATGTTTCCATTAAAGAAAAATATATGAACTCAATTAATATTATAAAACCATATAAATATTTTGATAGGTGGGTTTTTGATAAGGACGCCCTGTGGAGATGACATTTCAATGATAAATTATGAAAAAATATATAATCAAATATTAAAATACTCTTATGGTTATTCGATGGGTAATATATGGCAAAGCGTTGATGTTAGCATGAAAGATATGAATGAACCCTACGAAATCAGAAAGGGTATTTTTTTTAAAATATTAGAAAAATTAATGAAAGAAGAGCATATCAAATTAGCATTAAATGGGCATTTTCTTCAAGGAACTATAGCACAACAACTCCAATCAATTAAGGACACATGGCCTACTTATCCTTCTGAGGATGAACTGGATGATCTTGATGATATCGGTTTATGGTTTCTAGCCAAATGTCCTGCTGGATTGGTATGGTTTCCCCCAGATGGTCAGGAGATCTGGACGTAAATTTTAAAAACTTTCCGGATTATGGTGGGAAGTTTTTTATTACATTCTAGCGTTGCCCCTCAATTTTGATAATCAACAGCCCCTGTTGCGCATCGATGATGACTGGCTGAACGGTAGTAATGGGAGCTGATGGAACATTATTAATAAATAATCAGTTAGGTCGTTATCGTTCACAATCAACTGATGCATTGAAGCAATTAGAATTACACTTATCAAATATGAATATTAAAACCATATCTACTAGCGAGGTTATCAAAAGATAATAACGGCATTTCCTAACGTGCACCAGTTCCGCCAAATTACAAACCAATAAGTAAAAAATAAAAAAAAGGATCAAATAATTATGTTAGTTAATGATTATATAAAAGAATTAGGTAATTCAATAAAAGATAGGCTAGATCCTGAGTTAGTAGATTATGCTTTGGATTACATTAATCATTCAGAAAATGTTTTAGCTTTTGAAACATTATGTGATCATATTGCAGATTTTGATGTGAAAATTAGTGAAGATGAATATCAAAAAGTACTTCATATTGTTGATTTATTAGGTTTGGATTTAGATAATCGATATTTATATATAAACCCCAATAAATAACTTGTTAAATCCCCGATGTAACTCTGATCGGGGATCCTATTTTTATAAGTTCCTAGATCTGCATAGCAAGTTCAATAATTAATTTATTGCGCTCAAGTTTAATCACCACAGCCTGTCCGGCATAAAAGCCCATCAGCTCCAGCTAGCGCCCCTTAATGGTCAACTGTGGTTTGGGGTTAGGTTGCCTGCCATTAGGGCTGTAACCGACCATTAAGCTGCGCTTTGTCCGTGGTTTTACCGTTCTGGTTTTAGTAATGGTGTTTTTTAGCGTAGAATGTGCCTTAGCCATAGTTAACTTCTGGTAAGTTAGTTTATGGATGGGTTCGGGCGTTTATCGGAGATTGATGATGGACAATGGCCATTGGTGTGGCAATATGATAAATGTGGTCGTATTACGCTGGAGTATCAAGGGGTTAGTAGTCAATATAAAAACAAACTTCAACAATAGGGCAACACTACATCAATTATAATTTGAGTGTCACGCGCGAAAACATCACGCCAGGATGACGAGCCTACTCCTCAGGATAACGCGCAGCATGTGGATGGTCAACCGGCGGCCAATGCGATTCACGCTAACCGTTTAATGTTATGGGCTGACCGACATTATCAGTATGATGAATTTGGTAATCTGATTCGTGAGTGTCGTAGTAAACGCCAGCATACCGAGCACAGCTTTACTTGGGATGGTCAGCATCGATTAATCGAGTTTAAGAAAATCCGTCATTACCATGATGCGCATGACCCGCAATTTCATGAAACGGTTGTCAGTAGTTATTGTTATACTTATGATGCCCTTGGACGGCGGATTAGTAAAACGGATATGCAAACCGGTGATAAAACCCTATTCTTTTGGCTTGATGATAAACTACTTACTGAATGTCATGCTGATGATGCCAATTTCCCCCCGTCTGTGGTCAATAATGAACGTGATAAGGCGAACAACTATCGGTGTCGAAGTTATGTGTATACACCTGATAGTCATGGCTTTAGTCCATTGGCACAAATTAATGGTCGGCGACGGGGTGGTGAGATTTACTACGACTGAGGACACAGCAGGAGTTATTGACGGCTCAGAGGGAGATTGTATGGAGTGCGGTGTATAAGTCTTATAGTAACTTAACGATTGACTATCAAACGGTACCCCAACCGCGGCGACTACCGAGACAATATTTTGATGAAGAATCGGGATTGCATTATAATCGCCACCGTTACTATGATCCGCACTATGCGCGTTACATTAGTCAAGACCCGATTGGTTTAGCAGAGGGTGAAAATGCCTAGGCTAATCCAATCACTTGGATAGCCCCTTTAGGGTTAAATGAACTCTGTCCGGGAACGGAAGCTGGAAAGGGGACGGCTGGGGCTACTAATCAGTTAACATCAAATAACTTTATAGCTGATGTAACTCAACATAACACTCAACTTGGTGTGCTAAATAAAAAGAAAGATAATATCTCCGGAGCTCATAAACAAGATGCTTTTTTAGAGTCAGCCGAAATATTAGGAGCTAAAATTAATCTCAAAGTTACAGATAAAAATTACCCTGGTTTAATTGAGTACCAATATCAGCTTCCAGCTAAAGCCGGAAATGGTCCAAATGCAGGTCAGATTGTAGGGTATAAGAAAGAAGCGGCAAAAACAACTTATGATCCGGCTATACTATCGGATTCAAAAGTAGCTGATATGTCAAATAAGGCGGCAAAGCAATCAGAAAGTTATTTTTTATCAAATCCAAACAAGAGAGAATATTCAGTAAAAGTTGATGGTTATTGGTTTCAGGTAACAAGAGATGCAAAAACAGGAAAGGTGAGTAATGCTTATATTACAATGCCTCCAAGGAATTCTAAATGAGCAATAAAATAGAATGGTTAAGTAAAGTTGAAAAATATATTATCGAAAACGGTGGAGTAGATTTATATTATTTACTTGAAACAATGTATAACGAAGAAAAGATGAATTTTCTACAATTTATATATGATGCATCAAGAGGTATCGGTTGTGATGTGCATGAAGGATTAGGATATGCCTTAGACCAAGATTATGATAGCCCTGATGATTTTAAGAACGTAGATTTTTATGTTGGTGAAATGGATAGTTCTGAGTTAACGCCTCAACACTTTGTTGAACTTATGCAAGTAATATCGGATAGTTATATTGACGCCCACCCTAAGGATAAGGCATCAATAGAGCACTATATGTCGAAGCTAAGAGAGCGTTATTCATAAGTAGTGAATGATCCCAGCTTAAAAACTGGGAGTTTAGCTTACTTAAGATTACCGCTGAAAATATAAGGAAATAATATGTTATTAATAATGTTAGCCATCTTTTTAATAAATATTATTTTCTTAATGAAAAATCCCGTATTGAATAAGTGGATAATTTACTCTGTATTAAATCCCCTAAACGAACTCATACAGGCGAAAGGCGATATGTCCAGTCCCTATAGTGGTATAATTCATGCGGGCGGTGAGTTAGCTATGGTGGGGGACAACATAACACGTATGGATACTAATAGTTATACGACTCACCACAAGATCGATCTATCACTATTCATCAACCGTCAAAAAAGTAACCAGCGCACCGCCGTATAGGTCAGCTTAACTTTTTTTCAGCAAATTAGACGCTGGAAAGGGAACGAATAGTGCAACACAGGCTGATGCAGCAAAATATTTTGGGCAAGAGCGAAAATATTGGAGCAAAGATCCTATAGAGTTTAATGGTAATAAGGTTTATCAACGTAATGATTTGTTTGA